>NZ_JARUBO010000005.1:3254166-3904583 GCF_029626235.1 Micromonospora sp. WMMD1120
GCGCCCCGGTTGCGGGTGTCGTTGATGAAGTCCAGCACGCTGAAGTTGAGACTGGAGATCGCGGACGGGGCGACGTAGGAGATCACGTTGTTCGAGCCGTTGCTGCCCCGCCAGACCTCCCAGGTCCGCCCGGCCAGGTTGACGCTGCCGACCACCGAGCCGATGGGCTGGATCGGGCCCTGCCGGTTGAGCCAGATCATGATCTCCATCTGGTTCACGCCGTCCCGCTTGGGCGACGGGTCCAGCCAGATGTCGTACGACGCGTTGTAGATGGCGCCGCTGACGTACTGGTAGGAGATGCTGCTGGTGGCGCTGCTGATCTGGCTCACCTGGATCGGCAGGTTCGTGCCGGGGGAGCAGTTGGTGTAGTGACAACCGAAGAACACCGAGGGGTACGCCGTGGGCGCGCCGTTGGTGGGGCTGCTGCCGTTCAGCGTTCTGATCTGGAAGCCGTTGTTGGTGACGTTGATGCACTGCTGGGCGGTGGTGCCCCAGCGGTTGTTCTGCACCACGTAGCGGCCCTGGATGGTGGTCGAGCCGTACTGGTCGCAGATCAGGGTGTCGGCCGAGGCGTTGCCGCCGAGGGCGACGGCGACCAGGGTGCTGGAGAGGAGGAGCCCGGCCGCGGCCAGGGCACGAAGGTGACGTTTCATGACGCTCCTTGACTCGGCGCACGGCGGGCGCCGATCGTGGTGGGGGCAGTGCGGGAGCGCTCCCACGCTCAACGACACATTTACATGTCTGAAACTCATGCGCAACTGGGCGCGACGAAGTGGTGGCCGAGGGCGCGCCGATTGGGCCTGGTGTGCGGTCATCGCTCCGAGTAGCGTGTTGCCTCCAACGCGTTCCGCTCCCCCTCCGGAGGCGTACACCACCATGGGTGGCTCCCCCCTGCGCATCCTCGTCGTCGGCGCGGGCATCGCCGGCCTCGCCGTGGCCCGAGCGCTGCGCCTGGCGGGCTTCCGGCCCGACGTCACCGACAAACTGCCACCGGGGGAGTCCACCGAGACCGGGCTCTACCTGCCCGGCAACGCCGCCCGCGCGCTGCACCGGCTCGACCTGCACGACCCGGTCCGACCGGTCGGGCAGGTGATCCACCGGCAACGGTTCTTCGACGCCGACGGCGTACACCTCTGCGAGGTCGACCTCGAGGCCCTCTGGGCCGGCGTCGGCGAGTGCCGGGGCCTGCCCCGCGCCGACCTGCACCGGGTGCTGCTCAGCGGCGCCGGCGGCGCGGTCCGGCACGGCGCCGAGGTCCGCGCCCTGGACCTGCTCCCGGGCGCCGTCGGCGTCACCTTCACCGACGGCACCACCACCGAGTACGACCTGGTCATCGGCGCCGACGGGCCGCGCTCCTCGGTCCGTGCCCTGGCCGCGCTCGGCGGTCCGCCCCGGCCGGTCGGTCAGGTGGTCTACCGGGCCGTGCTCCGCGACGGCCCGCCGGTCACCGAGTGGACCGCCCTCCTCGGGCGGCGCTCCGGTTTCCTGATGGTGCCGATCGGCGCCGGGCGACTGCACCTGTACGCCGACGAGGCCGGCACCGAGGAGCCCGCCGACCCGCTGGCCCGGCTGCGGGACCTCTTCGCCGACTACCGGGGCCCGGTGCCCGAGGTGCTGGCCGCGCTCGACGAGGTGCACGTCGGGCTCACCGACGAGGTGGAGTTGGGCCGCTGGCACCGGGGGCGCGTCCTGCTGGTCGGTGACGCGGCACACGCCACCGCGCCGACGCTCTCCCAGGGCGCGGCGATGGCGCTGGAGGACGCCGTCGTGTTGGCCGAGTCACTGCGCGCCGCCAACAGCGTGGAGGCGGCCCTCGTGGCGTACGAGAGTCGTCGTCGTCCGCGTACCCGCTGGGTGCGGGACCGGACCCGGGACCGCAACCGGACCCGGGACGTGCCGCCGGCGCTGCGTGACCCGCTGTTGCGCGGGCGCGGCGGCCGGATCTTCGGGGAGCACTACCGGCTCCTGCTCGGCCCGCTGTAGACCCGTGGTAGATCGTGTCACGCCACCCCACGCGGCGCTGCGACCTGCCGGGGACTATCCTCCTTGCGGATGACGGCCCGCCGATAACCAGCGTGTGCCGAGCGGGACAACCGAGAACCGGAGGCCACTCGTGACCACCGTCGCACCCAAGCCGGTCGTGACCCGGCCCTGGCCGGTCCGGGAGCCGGTCAAGGGGTCGGCCATCGCGCGGCTGCTGCGAACCACGGACGCGAAGCAGATCGGGATCATGTACATGATCACCGCGTTCGTGTTCTTCATGATCGGTGGCCTGATGGCCCTGGTCATGCGGGCTGAGCTGGCCCGACCCGGGCTGCAGTTCCTCTCGCCCGAGCAGTACAACCAACTCTTCACGATGCACGGCACGATCATGTTGCTGTTCTTCGCGACGCCGATCGTGTTCGCCTTCGCGAACTACATCGTGCCGATCCAGATCGGCGCCCCCGACGTCTCCTTCCCCCGGCTGAACAGCTTCGCCTACTGGCTGTACCTGTTCGGCGGCACGATGGCGACCGCCGGCTTCATCACCCCTGGTGGCGCCGCCGACTTCGGCTGGTTCGCGTACGCCCCGCTGAGCAGCGTCGAGCACTCGCCGGGTGTGGGCGCCAACATGTGGATCATGGGTCTGGCCATCTCCGGTCTGGGCACGATCCTCGGCGCGGTGAACATGATCACTACGATCCTCACCCTGCGCGCGCCCGGCATGACCATGTTCCGGATGCCGATCTTCACGTGGAACATCCTGGTCACCAGCCTCCTGGTGATCCTGGTCTTCCCGCTGCTGGCCGCCGCGCTGTTCGCGCTCGCCGCGGACCGCATCCTCGGCGCGCACGTGTACGACCCGGCGACCGGTGGGCCGATGCTCTGGCAACACCTGTTCTGGTTCTTCGGGCACCCCGAGGTCTACATCGTCGCGCTGCCGTTCTTCGGCATCATCAGCGAGGTCATTCCGGTCTTCTCCCGCAAGCCGATCTTCGGCTACAAGGGTCTTGTCGCCGCGACCGTCGCGATCGCCGCGCTCTCCATGAGCGTCTGGGCGCACCACATGTTCGCCACCGGCCAGGTGCTGCTGCCGTTCTTCAGCTTCCTGAGCTACCTGATCGCCGTTCCGACCGGTATGAAGTTCTTCAACTGGATCGGCACCATGTGGCGTGGCCAGATCAGCTTCGAGACGCCGATGCTCTGGTCGATCGGCTTCCTGGTGACCTTCCTCTTCGGTGGTCTGACCGGTGTGCTGCTGGCCAGCCCGCCGATCGACTTCCACGTGTCGGACACGTACTTCGTGGTGGCGCACTTCCACTACGTGCTCTTCGGCACCATTGTGTTCGCCGTCTTCGCCGGCATCTACTTCTGGTTCCCGAAGATGTTCGGCCGGATGCTCGACGAGCGCCTGGGCAAGGTGCACTTCTGGCTCACCATGATCGGCTTCCACACCACGTTCCTGGTGCAGCACTGGCTCGGCAACGAGGGCATGCCCCGTCGGTACGCCGACTACCTGCCCGGTGACGGCTTCACCACGCTGAACACGATCTCGACGATCGGCGCGTTCATCACCGGTATCTCCACGCTGCCGTTCATCTACAACTGCTGGAAGTCGTACAAGACCGGCCCGGTGGTCGAGGTCAACGACCCCTGGGGTCACGGCAACTCGCTGGAGTGGGCGACCAGCAGCCCGCCCCCGCTGCGCAACTTCGACCGGATGCCGCGGATCCGCTCCGAGCGGCCGGCGTTCGACGAGAAGTTCCCGGAGCTGGCCGCCGGCCAGAGCGTGGCCGGTCCGCCGGAGGGTGGCGCCAAGCCGCTCACCAGCGAGTCGGACGGCGGGGCCAGCTACCGCGAGGACACCGCCAGCAACATCGATCGAAACTGACGCTCCACCCCGGCTCTACGACGGGCGCCGCCTCCTGGACCACAGGAAGCGGCGCCCGTCGCCGTTCCCGACCCCGCCCCACGCGCCCACGCGCCCACGCTCCCGCTCCCGCCCCGCCCCCCGCCCCCCGCCCCCGCCCCGCCCCGCTGCGCGATCTTGCACATTCTGTCGTCACCAATGGTGCGAAGGCTGACAAAACGTCAACAGCTTGTGCAAGATCGGCGCTAGAAGTCGGCGCTAGGCGTTGACGTTAGGGGTGCGCTCGTGGCGTCGTGCCTTCTGCTCGGGGCGCGCTTGCCATCGGTGGTCGACGCAACATCAGGGATGTTGCTGCCTCCCGCCGGCCGGAAGCAGCAACATCAGGGAACCTGCTCGGATCTGGGTGCGGGGTGCGGGGACTGGGGACGGGGGCCCGGGACGCGGGCCGGGGCGCGAGCCCTGACGGGTGCTGGGGTGGAGGACGGTCAGCGGATGGCGGCGGAGAGGTCGGCCTCGGCCTGCGGCGCAGGAACGTCGGCGGCACGGCGGCGGCGTAGCTCGATCGGAAGCACCACGAGGGTGACGACCGCGCCGAGCGCGCCGGTCACCACGAAGCCCCAGAGCGGGGCGCTGGCATCGATCACCGCGCCGGCCAGCGGCGCGCCGACAGCGATGCCGACGGTGACGGCGGAGCCGTGCAGACCCATCGCCTCACCGCGTACCTCGGCGGGAACCAGGCGGCTGACCGCGTCCGAGCCGGCCGCGATGGTGGGTGCGCAGAGCGCTCCGGCCGGGATCAGCGCCAGGGACAGCAGCCACCAGTGTGCGCCGCCCAGCCCCACCGGGATGGTGCACACGGCGAGCGCGGCGGTCAGCGCCAACGGCGAGAACGAGCGGTGCACGGACCCGTAGGCGAAGCCGCCCAGCAGCGAGGCGACCGCCCAGATGGCGAGGACCGCGCCGGTCCAGCCGACCTCGCCGCTGGCCCGCAGGACGGCGACCACCGCCACGTCGGTACCGCCGAGCACCAGGGTCGCGGCGGCGCTGAGCGCCAGCACGGCGAGCAGTCGGGGTGTCAGCCACTCCGCACGCGGCACCCGACGCGGCGGCCCGCCGGGGCCGGCGGTGGCCTCGCGGATCGGCGGGTTGACCACCCACAGGGCGATCCCGGCGGCGACGATGCCGGCACCGACCAGATACATGGTGGTCTGCGCGGAGATCGCGGTGACCAGGGCCACCGCCAGCGCCGGGCCGATCATGAAGGACAGCTCCACCGACATCGAGTCCAGCGCGTACGCCGCTCGGCGTTGGTCCTCGGGGACCAACGCCGCGATCGACTGCCGGACCACCGAGAAGATGGGCAGCGCCAGGGAGCCGGCCACGAAGGCGGCCGGCAGGAGCACGGGGTACGCCAGCGTGGGCCCGACGGACCAGAAGATCGCCTCGGCGATGCCGGTGAGCACCAGGACCGGGCGCAGGCCCCGCCGGTCCACCAGTCGACCGAGCAGTGGGCCGCCGATCGCCGCGCCCACGGTGACGGCCGCGCCCACCAGGCCGGCGGCCCCGTAGCCGTGATCAAGGTCGAGCACCACGTGGAAGGTCAGTGTCACCCCGGTCGCGGTGAGCGGGATGCGGGCGAGGACGGCGACCAGCAGCAGCGACCGCACGCCGGGCAGGGCGAGCGCGCGCCGGTAAGGCTTCATGTTCATCTGGGTCCGTACCTCCGGCGACATCTTCGACCGGCGACGGCCCGTTGGCCAATTATTTAGGGCGTCATGGGGCCGTGATCACAGGTTGGCCGCGCAGGGTCACCCCGGCGCCCTCCATCGCCCGCAGGGCCACGTCGGTGGTCGCCGGTGCGACGGCGGCGGTCAGGTCGAGCAGCACCGTGGTGGCGAAGCCCTCCCGGGCGGCGTCCAGCGCTGTCGCCCGGACGCAGTGGTCGGTCGCGATGCCGACGACGTCGACCCGGTCGACGTCGTGCCGGCGCAGCCAGTCGGCCAGGCACTCGCCGTCGTCGGCGTGCCCCTCGAAACCGGAGTACGCGGCCGCGTGCTCGCCCTTGTGGAAGATCGCCTCGACCCGGCTGGTGTCCAGCTCGGGGTGGAACTCCGAACCGCCGGTGCCGACCACGCAGTGCCGGGGCCAGGACTCCACGAAGTCCGGCGGATCGCCGAAGTGCGCCCCCGGGTCGATGTGGTAGTCCTTGGTGGCGACCACGTGCGCCCAGCGGTCCGGTTCGCTGGCGAGCAGCCCGGAGATGCCGGCAGCCACCCCCGCGCCACCCCCGACGGCCAGTGAGCCGCCCTCGCAGAAGTCGTTCTGCACGTCCACGATGATCAGCGCGTTGGCCATCGGGGTTCCCTTCGGTTCGGTGCGGCGGAGGGTTCAGTCAGCGGGTACGACGGTGACCGGCACGGCCGGATCGCCGGCCGACAGCTTCAGCCCCTCCCACGGGATCGAGATCAGGCACTCCCGCAGGTGCTCCCGGGACTCGTCGAGGGTGGGCAGCGGCGCCGGCTCGCCGGCGACCACGTACGACTGCTGGAGCAGGCGGTCGTTGGGCTGCCGGTCCGGAACGCCCTGCGGAACGATCACCTCTTCGGTGGCGGTGCCGGTCGGCTTGTGACGGCGGACCGCGACCTTCCGGCCACCGATCGTCGCCTTGTGCTCGGAGCGCTTCACCACCGGTCGTCCCTCGACCTCGACGAGCTTGTAGACCAGCCCGGCGGTCGGCGCCCCGGAGCCGGTGACCACAGCGGTGCCCGCGCCGTACATGTCCACCGGCTCGGCGGCCAGCGCGGCGATGGCGTACTCGTCGAGGTCACCGGAGACGATGATCTTGGTCTCGGTGGCGCCCAGCGAGTCGAGCAGCTCCCTCGACTGTTGGGCGATCACCGCCAGGTCGCCCGAGTCGATCCGGACCGCCCGCAGCTCCGGCCCGGCCACCGCAATAGCGTTCCGGATGCCCTGGCTGATGTCGTACGTGTCGACCAGCAGCGTGGTGTCCTTGCCCAGCGTGGCGACCTGCGAGGCGAACGCGGCGCGCTCGTCGTCGTGCAGCAGCGTGAACGCGTGCGCGGCGGTGCCCGCCGTCGGAATGCCGTACCGCGCGCCGGCGGCCAGGTTGGACGTGAACCGGAAGCCGGCGAGGTACGCGGCCCGCGCCGCGGCCACCGCCGCCTCCTCGTGCGCCCGCCGCGACCCCATCTCGATCAGGGCCCGCCCCCGCGCCGCGGTCACCATCCGGGCCGCCGCCGCGGCGACCGCGCTGTCGTGGTTGAGCACGGACAGCACCAGCGTCTCCAGCACCACGCACTCGGCGAAACCGCCCGAGACGGTGAGGATCGGTGAGCCGGGGAAGAACAGCTCGCCCTCGGCGTACCCGTCGACGTCGCCGGTGAAGCGGTAGTTGGTGAGCCAGGCCGCCGCCGCCTCGTCCACCACGCCGGTACGCAGCAGGAAGTCGACCTCCCCGGGATCGAACCGGAAGTCGCGGATCAGCTCGATCAGGCGGGCCGTCCCGGCGACCACGCCGTACCGGCGGCCACTGGGCAACCGGCGGCTGAACACCTCGAAGACGCACCGGCGGTCGGCGGTGCCGTCCCGCAGGGCCGCGCTGACCATCGTCAGCTCGTAGTGGTCGGTCAGCAGCGCGGGACGGTTGATGCTCACCGCCCCAGCCTAAGGTTCAGCCCGGCTCGCCGCCCTCGTGGCCCGGGATCGAGCGTAACGCCGCCCACAACTCGGCCCGACCGGTCACGCCGAGCTTGGTGTAGATCCGCTGGAGGTGGTTCTCCACGGTACGGGCCGACAGGTAGAGCCGTTCGGCGATGGCCCGACTGGACGCGCCGTGGGCGGCGAGGCGGGCCACCTGCCACTCCCGCTCGGTGAGCTGCGGCGCACCCGCCTGCAACGCCGGCGTCCGGATCAGGTCGCAGCGCCCGAGCAGCCCGGCGAGACGTTCCCGGGCCCCGTTCGCCTCCGGGGAGTGCCGCTGACGCAGCCGTTGGACGGCCTGGGCGGTGGCCTCGGCCGCGTACACGGTCAACTCCAGGGCGGCGTAGTCGTCGGCGACGGCCAGCAGATCGGTGGGGGAACCGGTCACCGCGGCGCGGCCATGCCGGGCCAGCAGTGGCGGGAGCACCCCGTCGACCTGCTCGGACAGCTCGGCGAGGCGCTGCGCGACGGTGCGCCGGCTCCCGTCGGAGCAGGTGGGCCCGACCGGCATCCCGGCCTGGTCGAGCCGGACCAGGTCGTGCAGGACGTGCACCTCGTGCCCGGCGAAGCCGTCCGCCCGCAGCCGGTCCACCAGGTCGCCGAGCTGCTTGACCGCTCCCGGCAGGTCGCCCGAGGCGGCCAGGGACGCGCCCCGGGCCTGCTCCAGCCAGGGGTAGAGCACCGCCATGCCCGGCGCGTGGGTGCGGTCCGCCTCGGCCATCGCCGCGGCGGCCTGTGCGGCGTCACCGCGCAGCGCCGCCGACTGGGCGCGCTCGGCCTGGGCCAGACCGGCGTAGACCCGACTCGTCGCCAGCACCGCGCAGGCGCCCAGCGAGGTGCGCATGGCCGTGTCGCTCTGCCCGCGCATCCGCGCCGCGTACGCCTGCAGGATGGCCAGGTAACCGGTGCCGAGACGGAAGTCACCCTCGCCGGCCAGATCGGCGAACTCGTCCGCGACGATCGCGTCGACACCGGCCAGGTCGCCGGTGAGCATGAGCCGGGTGCCCCGGGCGAGTTCCAGCGCGAGCTGGAGATAAGGCATGTCGGTGCGCCAACTGGTGGCGGCGGAGTGCACCTGGGCGATCGCCGTACCGCTGCGGGTGAGCTCGCCCCGCGCCGCTTGGACGTACGCGATGGTGGAGCGGGCCAGCTCGCGGGCGGCGACGCCGGCGGCGGGGCGGTCGAGCACCTGTTGACTGAGCCGCACCGCTGTGGTGATGTCCAGCCGGTGCAGGCGCATGATCGCCTCGAAGGCGTGCACCCGGGCCTGGTCCGCGGAGTCGCCGAGCTGCTCGACGCGGCCCGCGATCTCCTCCACGGTGGACTCGCGGCTCAGGCCCCAGTAGCTGACCATCCCGCGTACGGTGAGCCAGCGGCAGAGCCGGCGTTCGTCGTCGGCGGCGGGCGGCACCGCGTCGAGGACGTCGATCGCCTCCTCCGGCCGGTCGGCGAACATGAGGATGGTGGCCAGCAGCTCCGCCGCGTCCGAGCCACCGTCGGCGTCTAGCGCGGCGCGGGCCAGGCGGGTGGCCAGCGGCACGTCGTAGCGGGTGAACGCCTGGACCGCGGCGTCGAGCAGCAGGGCCGCGTTCTGCGCGGTGCCCGAGTCGAGCCGCCAGACCGCCACCCGCAGCAGGTCGTCACGGCGTCGTTTGCCGACCCGTTCCAGCAACTCGGCGAGATGTGCCTGGAGCCGACGGGTGCGGCTGACCGGACAGCGGCGGCGCATCACCTCGCCGTAGAGCGGGTGGGCCAGCCGGACGTTGGTGCGCCGGTCGTGCTGGACGACGGTGATCAGCCCGCGTTCCTCGGCGGTCTCCACGTCCGACTGGTCGGCGGCCTGCCTGAGCAGGTGCAGCCCGAGTGGTTCGCCGAACGCGACAAGCTCGACGACCGCGCGGACGCCGTCGGTGAGCTTCCCGACCCGGGTGTCGATGAGATCGGTCAGGCTGGGCGCCAACTCCAGCCGCCCGGTCCACTTCCAGAGCCCGTAGGTCTGCTTCAACTCCGCGCTGCCGCTGGCGGCGTGCACCAGCTCGCGCAGCAGCAGGGGGTTGCCGGACGAGAGCCGGCCGAGCCGGTCGGCGGAGCCGGCGTCGACCGGCCCGCCCAGGATCGCCGCCAGCAGATCGGTCGTCTCCTCCTGTGGCATCGGGGTCAGCTCGACCTGCTCGACCAGGTCGTCGGTCCACAGTGCGCGGATCGGCAACGGGATCTGCTCGCCGTCGCGCAGGGTGCCGACCACCGTGGCGTTCTCCGCGCGCGCGACCAGGTGCACGAGCGCCGCCGAGGGCGGGTCGAGCAGGTGCGCGTCGTCGATCGCGAGCACGATCCGGCGGCCGGCCGCCTGCTGTTGCAGCACGTTGAGCGCCCAGCGCAGGACGCCGGCGGGGGAGAGGCCCTGGGGCTGCTCGGCCGGGAGGACCTGCACCAGCCCGCCGAAGGGCAACGCGGCGGTGGTGGCGCTGGCCGCGATGGACCAGATGGCGAACCGGTCGGTGGGCAACGCGGCCACGCCCTCGCGCAACAGCCGGCTCTTGCCGATGCCGGCGCTGCCGCTGAAGAAGAGCCCTCGGCCGGCTTCGCCGGTCACCGCTGCCAGCAGGCGATTCAGCTCATCCGTCCGGCCGACGAACCCCCACCGACTCATTGGCGCAGCATATCGACCAGAATCCGTCCGCGCCCGTACCGTCACCGTACGAAGTTGAGTAATCGCACAATTAGCGCTGAGTATTCGTGGTGTTCCGCAGGGACGGCCGGTCGCCCGTAGTCTTCCGACATCCGGTCGTGCACCGCGGACCCGCGACCGGGCGACCGCTCACCCTGCACCGGGAGGCCACCTGATGAAGCAGGGCCCTCTCCCGTCGGTCGACTCGCCCGACGACATGACCGGCCCGCCCGACGTGCCCCGGTGTGGCACGCTGCCCACCACTGTCGGCGTGGCGGGCGCCGCGCCGGAGGAACCGCTCGGTGTGGTCGCGGTCGGCCCCGCCGGCGCCGAGCGCCGCGCCGTGCTCGCCACGCTTCTCGGTCTCGACCCGGTCATGCTCACCGTGCCGGCGGGCAGTTGGTTGGTGGTGCGCAACGCCAAGGTGCCCACCCGGGCGGCGTTCGTGCCAGGCTACCGCCAGCCGCACTCGTACGGCGCGGACCGGGACGCCGCCGGTCCGGCGCTGGCCCGTCCTCCCCGGCGGGTCGAGCTGAGCGTGCCCGAGCCGCTGCTGCGGCACTTCACGCTGATCGACGTGCCGGACACGGCCACCCTCGGCGTGGCCGGCACCCGGGTGCTCCTGGAGGCGGCGGGCCGAGCCGGCGCGCTGCTCTTCGTCATCGCCGCCGACCAGGCGTTCACCGCCGCCGAGCTCAATCTGCTCGCCGAGGTCGCCCCGACCCCGGTGGAGGTGGTCTTCGCGGTCACCCCGGGCACGGCGGGTTGGGCGCCGCTGCCCGACGGCACGACGACGACGGAGGACGCGGGGGCGTCCGTCCCGCCGGCCGAGGGCGCGACGGCGCACGTGGACGCTGCCGCGGTGACGGTCGCGGCGCACCGGGCGGCGTTGCTGGCCGCCGTGCCGGCGCTGGCCGATGCCCGGTGGTTTCCGGTCGATGACGCCGACGCCGCCGCCGATCTGCGGCGCGCCCTGGTGGGGTGGTCGTCGCGGGAGGGGTTGCAGCGGTCGAGCGTCGGCCCGCCGGTGCTGCCCGGCCAGCACGGTCGGGTCGCCGTGGCCGAGGATCCGGGCGACTGGTCCGAGCGGCTCGACCGGCACACCCGCACGTGCGCGCAGCGCATCCGCCAGCACCTCGCTCTGGAACTGGCCAACATTCACCTGCGGGCCGTTCAGGAGATCGTGTTCGGGGTGGGCTGCGCCGGCCTGCCGGATCTCCTCGATCGGGAGATGGCGGCGCTGTCGTTGTTGGCCACCGCGCAGTGCGACCAGGCGGTGCGCGGCATCGTCGTCGACGTCGCGTCCCGGGTGCTCGGCACGCCGCCCACCGAGGGCGTGCTCCGCCGGATCGCCACCGCCGTGCAGTACGGCTTCGCCGACCACCCGCCCGGTCAGGAGTTGGACAAGGTGCTGTTGATCACCAGCACGGCCGGGGTGGCCGAGTTGACCGGCACGGACGCGATCGACGCCGCCGCCAGCTATCCGACGGCGTCCCGCGACGAGGTGCTGCCGCCGGTCGCGGTGGCGCTCTCCGGCGGGTGCTGGCAGCAGTGGCGGATGCCCGGCGCCGCCGACGCGAACGCGGCGCGGGCCTGGTCCCAGCGCGCGGTACGCGAGGTCGAGTTGGGCCTGTCCAGGGAGATCTCCCGACGGTTCGAGGTGATGCGCCTCTCGCTGGGCGCGGTCTTCTCCGATGCGGTCGATCACGGCATCCTGCTCGCCTGACGGCAGCGCCGTGGGCGATCCGCGCCGGTCCGGCGTTCCGGTTCCTCGGTTCCGGGAAACCGGTGGCACGATGGGGGGCATGGCGGCTCCGCAGGTTGCACCGGTCGAGACGCCGGACACTGACGAGGTGCCGGCGTCGGACCGGCAATGGGTGACGATCGTGTGGGACGACCCGGTCAACTTGATGACCTACGTGACCTGGGTCTTCCAGAAGCTTTTCGGCTACAGCCGGGAGAGGGCCGAGCAGCTGATGCTGGACGTGCACCACAAGGGTCGGGCGGTGGTCTCCACCGGCGCCCGCGAGCGGATGGAGCACGACGCGTCGCAGCTGCACGCGTACGGGCTGTGGGCGACGGTGGACAGGTCATGAGCATGTTCCGTCGCCAGGCCGGCCGTTACGTCGCCACCTTCGCCGTCGACGAGGTGCGGGTGTTGCGCAAGGTCGCCTCCGAGGTGGTGGGTCTGCTCACCGACGGGTTCGACCACACCGACCCGGTCGTCGGTCGGCTCTTTCCGGCCGTCTATCCGCAGGACGCCCCCGGGACGGCCGAGTTCCGCCGCTACACCGAGGGCGACCTGAAGACCGCGAAGATCGATCAGGCCGGCGCGATCCTGGCCGCGTTGCCGGACGACGCCGGCGGTGAGGTGCGGCTGGACGCCGAGGCGGCCGAGGCGTGGCTGCGGGCCCTCAACGACGCCCGCCTCGCGATGGGGGTCCGGCTGGAGATCAAGGACGGCACGGACCTGGGCGCGGAGCTCGACGACGCGGTCGCGGACGACCCGGGGTCGAGTCGGGTGTTCCAGCTTTCGGTCTACGCCTATCTCGGATATCTCCAGGAGTCGCTGCTCAACGCCTTGATCGACTAGGCGTGACCCGCACCACTTCGACCCGTGCTCCGCAGGCGTTAGGCTGGTGCACGTGCTGAGCATCGACCGGTCGATCATCGACGCGATCGTCGCCCACGCGCGCCGGGACCACCCCGACGAGGCGTGCGGCGTCGTCGCCGGTCCCGTCGGCAGCGACACCCCGACCCGGCACATCCCGATGGACAATGCTGCCCGGTCGATGACGTTCTACGAGTTCGACTCGATGGAGCAGCTGCGCGTGTGGCGGGAGATGGACGACCGGGACGAGGAGCCCGTCGTGATCTACCACTCGCACACCGCCACCGAGGCCTACCCGTCTCGGACGGATGTCTCCTTCGCCGGTGAGCCGGGGGCGCACTACCTGCTCGTCTCGACCCGGGAGCCCGACTCGGAGGAGATCCGGTCGTTCCGGATCGTCGACGGCGTGGTGACCGAGGAGCCGGTGCGTGTCGTGGAGGCCGGCGTCGACCCGCACGCCGTCCAGTCCTACATGTTCGGGCAGAGCCCGGCGGCTGTCGACTACGAGTGTTCCGGCCGCTGACCCGTCAGCGCCGCACCCGTTTTCCGTCCGTCAGCCCCGGCACACCCGAACGAGGAGTTCCCCATCATGGCCATCGAGGTTCGCATCCCCACCATCCTGCGTAGCTACACCGGCGGCGCCAAGGTCGTCGAGGGCACCGGCGACACGCTCGCCGACCTGCTCGCCGACCTGGATTCCCGGCACGGCGGCCTGCGCGGTCGACTGATCACCGAGACCGGCACCCTGCACCGCTTCGTCAACGTCTACGTCAACGACGAGGACGTCCGCTTCCTCGGCGCCCTGGACGCCAAGCTCTCCGACGGCGACAGCGTCACGATCCTGCCGGCCGTGGCCGGCGGCGCGTTCGGCTTCGCCGCGGCGGCGGCGATCAGCTCGCACGGCGCGGCTGTCCGCCCGCAGACCGCCGCGGCCGCGGCGCGCTGAGGTCGGCCGCCGTGGCGCGGTACGACAGCCTGCTGGACGCCTGCGGGGGCACTCCGCTGGTCGGACTGCCCCGGCTCTCTCCGACGGTGCCGGCCGGGGCCCCTCCGGTGCGGCTCTGGGCCAAGCTGGAGGACCGCAACCCCACCGGCAGCATCAAGGACCGTGCGGCGCTGTTCATGGTGCGGGCGGCGGAGGAGGCCGGCCGGCTCCGCGCGGGTGACACCATCCTCGAGCCGACCAGTGGCAACACCGGCATCTCGCTGGCGATGGTGGCCAAGCTGCGCGGCTACCGGTTGGTGTGCGTCATGCCGGAGAACGTCTCCACCGAGCGGGTCCAACTACTCCGGATGTACGGTGCCGAGATCATCTTCTCGCCGGCGGCGGGTGGCTCCAACCAGGCGGTCGCCACGGCCAAGCAGATCTCCGTCGAGCACCCCGACTGGGTGATGCTCTACCAGTACGGCAACGAGGCCAACGCGCGGGCGCACTACGAGACGACCGGGCCGGAGTTGCTGCGTGACCTTCCGGGGATCACCCACTTCGTGGCCGGCCTCGGCACCACCGGCACCCTGATGGGCACCGGTCGCTACCTGCGGGAGAAGGTCGAGGGCATCCAGGTGGTGGCCGCCGAGCCGCGCTACGGCGAGCTGGTCTACGGCCTGCGCAACATCGACGAGGGGTACGTGCCGGAGCTGTACGACGCCACGGTGCTCTCCCGGCGCTTCTCGGTCGGCACCCGGGACGCGGTGCTGCGTACCCGTCAACTCGTCGAGGTGGAGGGCATCTTCGCCGGCTTCTCGACGGGGGCCATCCTGCACGCCGCGCTCGCTGTCGCGCACGAGGCGGTTCGCGACGGCCGGCGGGCCGATGTGGCCTTCGTGGTGTGCGACGGCGGCTGGAAATACCTCTCCACCGGCGCGTACGGTGGCACGCTCGCCGACGCGGAGGACGCCCTGGAGGGGCAGCTCTGGGCCTGACCGGACCGGTCTTCCGACCCGGGCCGTCGACGTACGTCGACGGCCCGGGGTCTGTCCGCGTACCGCGAGTGTGTGTCACGTTCGTGACAACTTCCGCTGGATGATTCTTGCCGCCCGGTACCCAGCGTAGGCTGCGCCGTGTGGCGCACGCGTCGGTGGAGATCATGGCTCGGGTAACGGCCAACACGGATGCTACTGACAGTAACAGCGAGACAACCCGATGCGACTGACCGTCCTCGGCTGCGCCGGCAGCTTCCCCGGCCCCGAGTCACCGTGCTCGGCCTACCTCGTCGAGGCCGAGGGCTTCCGACTCCTCGTCGACTTCGGCTCGGGGTCGTTGTCGAGCCTCCAGCGGTACGCGGGGCTGCACGCCCCGGACGCGATCGTGCTGACCCACCTGCACTGCGACCACATCCTCGACGCCGTGACCTACGTGGTGGTCCGCCGGTACGCGCCGGAGGGTCCCTACCCGGCGCTGCCCGTGTACGCGCCCTCCGGCGCTCCGGACCGGCTCAGCGCCGCCTACGGCGACGACAGCACGGTGGAGGACGTCTACCAGTTCTACGCCCTCCAGCCGGGCACCTTCCCGATCGGGCCGTTCACCGTCACCGTGGACCGGGTCAACCACCCGGTCGAGACGTACGGGGTGCGGCTGGAGCACGGCGGCCGGTCGCTGTGCTACTCGTCCGACACGGCGACGTGCGACGCGTTGTCGCGGCTGGCCCAGGACGCCGACGTGTTCCTCTGCGAGGCGAGCTACCTGGACGGGGTGGACAACCCACCGGATCTGCACCTGACCGGTCGGGAGGCCGGCGAGACGGCGACCAAGGCCGGGGTGGGTCGCCTGCTGCTCACCCATCTGGTGGCGGCCTGGGGGAGCGAGGCGCACACGCTGGAGTCGGCCGCCGCCGCGTACACCGGCCCGATCGACGTCGTCCGGCCCGGTGCCAGCTACGACATCTGAGCCGGCTCGTGCCGGGGTCCGATGGGTGGCAGGCACGCCGGTCGGGACACCCCGGCGGAGGTGGATCGCCGCACCGCATAGGGTGCAGGCATGGCGCGACCTGACGGGCGAGGGCCCTCTCAACTCCGACCGGTGACCCTGACCCGGGGCTGGAGCACCCACCCGGAGGGGTCGGTGCTCGTCGAGTTCGGCGGCACGCGGGTGCTCTGCACGGCGAGCGTCACCGAGGGGGTGCCCCGCTGGCGCAAGGGGTCCGGGCTCGGTTGGGTGACCGCCGAGTACGCGATGCTGCCCCGGGCCACCAACACCCGCTCCGACCGGGAGAGCGTCAAGGGTCGGGTCGGTGGCCGCACCCACGAGATCTCCCGGCTGATCGGCCGCAGCCTGCGGGCCAGCATCGACCTCAAGGCGCTCGGCGAGAACTCGATTGTGCTCGACTGTGACGTGCTCCAGGCCGACGGCGGCACCCGCACGGCGGCGATCACCGGCGCGTACGTCGCGTTGCACGACGCGGTGGGGTGGCTGGCCGCCCGCAAGGCGTTGGCCGGCAAGCCGGAGAAGGTGATGCACCGTTCGGTGGCCGCGGTCAGCGTGGGCGTGATCGCCGGTGAGGCCCGCCTCGACCTCTGCTACGAGGAGGACGTCGCCGCCGAGGTCGACATGAACGTGGTGTGCACCGGCGCGGGCGACTTCGTCGAGGTGCAGGGCACCGGCGAGGCGGGCGTGTTCGCCCGGGACCAGCTCGACAGCCTGCTCGACCTGGCCGTCGCGGGTTGCACCGAATTGGCCGAAGCCCAGCGGAAGGCACTGGCATGAACAAGGTCCTGCTCGCCACCCGTAACCGCAAGAAGCTCGTGGAACTCCAGCGGATCCTGGACGGCGCGCTCGGCGCGCAGCGGATCGCCCTGCTCGGCCTCGACGACGTCGAGCAGTACGCGGAGCTGCCGGAGACCGGCCTGACCTTCGGCGAGAACGCGCTGATCAAGGCGCGGGAGGGTTGCCGGCAGAGCGGGCTGCCGGCCATCGCCGACGACTCCGGGCTCGCCGTGGACGCGCTCAACGGGATGCCGGGCGTGTTCAGCGCCCGCTGGGCCGGCCGGCACGGCGACGACAAGGCCAACCTCCAGTTGGTGCTGGACCAGATCTCCGACGTGCCGGACGGGCAGCGGGCGGCCTCGTTCGTCTGCACCGTGGCGCTGGTGCTGCCGGGCGGCAAGGAGCATCTCGTCGACGGCCGGCAGTCCGGGCGGGTGCTGCGCGCTCCGCGCGGCGACGGCGGGTTCGGCTACGACCCGATCTTCCTCGGCGACGGGCAGGACCGGACCAACGCCGAGCTCACCCCGGCGGAGAAGGACGCGATCAGCCACCGTGGCAAGGCGCTGCGGGAGCTGGCGAAGCTGGTCGCCAAGGTGCTGCCGCCGGCACCCTGAGCGACAGCGACCCGACCCGGGTCAGCCCAGCGGGCCGACCTCCCGTTCGATGGCGGCGCGCAACTGCGGCCCGGCGACGACGGCACGGGCCGCCTCCATGACCGGGGCGAGGAACACGTCCGGGCCCGGCTCACCGGCCGCCGCGCCGAGCGCGGCGACGGCGGCCCGGCCGGCGGGCGACGGCACCAGCGGGGCGCGTAGCTGGAGGCCGCGTACGCCGGCCAGCAGCTCCACGGCGAGCAGGCTGGTCAGGTTGTCCAGCACGGTGCGCAGCTTCTTGGCCGCCGCCCAGCCCATCGAGACGTGGTCCTCCTGCATGCCGCTGGTGGGCAGCGAATCCACCGAGGCGGGCGCGGCCAGTCGCCGGTTCTCGGCGACGATCCCGGCCGCCGTGTACTGGGCGATCATCAGCCCGGAGTTGACCCCGGCGTCGGGGGAGAGGAACGCCGGCAGGTCCCGCGACCTTGTGACGTCGAGCAGTCGGTCCACCCGCCGCTCGGCGATCGCGCCGACCTCGGCGGCGGCGATGGCGAGGAAGTCCGCGGCGAAGCCGAGCGGCGCGCCGTGGAAGTTGCCGGTCGACTCGACCCGGCCGTCCGGCAGCACCACCGGGTTGTCCACCACCGACACCAGCTCCCGGCCGGCGACGGTGCGGACGAAGTCCAGGGTGTCCCGGGCCGCGCCGGCCACCTGCGGCGCGCAGCGCATCGAGTACGCGTCCTGCACGGCGTGCGCCAGGTCGTCGCGGTGCGAGTCCATCACCGCCGAGTCCTGGAGCAGTCGGTGGATGTTCGCCGCCGACGCCGCCTGACCGGGGTGTGGCCGGATCGCGTGCAGCTCGGGTAGGAACGGCCGCTCCGAGCCGAGCATCGCCTCGATGGCCAGCGCCGCCGTCACGTCGGCCATGGCGAACAGGTGCGCCGCGTCGTGGATGGCCAGCAGCAGCATGCCCAGCATGCCGTCGGTGCCGTTGATCAGCGCCAGCCCCTCCTTGGCGGCCAGCTCGATCGGCTTGAGCCCGGCGGCGGTCAGCGCCTCGGACGCGTCCTGCCGCTCGCCGGCCGGACCGAGGACCCAGCCCTCCCCGAGCAGCGTCAGCGCGCAGTGCGCCAGCGGGGCCAGGTCGCCGGAGGCGCCCAGCGAGCCGTGCTCCGGCACCCACGGGGTGATGTCGTTGTTGAGCAGGTCGACGAGGGCCTCGGCGACCAGCGGGCGGACCCCGGAGCGGCCCAGGGCCAGGGAGCGGACCCGCAGCAGCATCATGGCCCGGACCACCTCGCGCGGCATCGGCGCGCCCACCCCGGCGGCGTGCGAGCGGATCAGCGCGTGTTGCAGCTCGGCCCGCCGCTGCGGCGCGACGAACGTGTTCGCCAACGCGCCGAACCCGGTGGAGACCCCGTAGACCGGACGGCCGGACGACTCGATGCCGTCCACGATGGCCCGGCTGGTCGCCATCGCCTCGATGGTCTCCGGGGCGAGGACGACAGTGGCGGTGCCGCGGGCCACCGCGAGCACGTCGTCGGCGGAGATCCCGGTGGGCTGGATGGTCACTGTCGTCATGGTGTTACTCCGTTGCGAATTACCTGGCGGATCAGGGGGACACCGGGCCGGTAGGCCAGGTGCAGATGGGACGGCGCGTCCAGCACGACCAGGTCGGCCCGCGCGCCCGGGGTGAGGACACCGATGTCGTCGCGACGCAGCGCCCGCGCGCCACCGGCGGTGGCGGCCCAGACCGCCTCCGCCGGGGTCATCCGCATCTCGCGGACCGCGAGGGCCACACAGAACGGCATCGACGAGGTGTACGACGAGCCGGGGTTGCAGTCCGTCGCCAGCGCCACCGTGACACCGGCGTCGAGCAGCCGCCGGGCGTCCGGGTACGGCGAGCGGGTGGAGAACTCCGCGCCGGGCAGCAGGGTCGCCACGGTGCGGGTCCCCGACCCGTCGCCGTGCGCCGTGTCGGCCAACGCGGTCACGTCCGCGTCGCTCAGGTGGGTGCAGTGGTCCACGCTCGCCGCGTCCAACTCCACCCCGAGTCGGACGCCGGGGCCGGGGCCGAGTTGGTTGGCGTGCAGCCGTACGCCCAGCCCGGCGGCCTGCCCGCAGGCCAGGATGGCGCGGGCGTGGTCCACGTCGAAGGCGCCCCGCTCACAGAACACGTCGATCCATTTCGCGTGCGGCGCGGCGGCGGCCAGCATCGGCCCGCAGACCAGACCGACGTAGTCGTCGGGGCGGTCGGCGTACTCGGCGGGCACCACGTGGGCACCCAGGAAGGTGGTCTCCGCGCTGGTCTCGGCGGCGATCCGGAGTGAGCGGGCCTCGTCGGCGACGGTCAGCCCGTACCCACTCTTGATCTCGATGGTCGTGGTGCCCTGGCGCAGCGCCTCCGCGTGCAGCCGGCGCACGGTGGCCCGTAGCTCGGCGTCGGTGGCTGCCCGGGTCGCGCCGACGGTGGTCCGGATGCCGCCACCGGTGTACGGCTCGCCGGCCATCCGGGCGGCGAACTCGGCGGCCCGGTCCCCGGCGAAGACCAGGTGGGCGTGGCTGTCCACGAAGCCGGGCAGCACGGCCGCCCCACCCGCGTCGACCCGCCGGTCGGCGGCCGGCGCGTACGCGGACGGCCCGACCCAGGCCACCCGGCCCTCCTCGACCAGCACCGCGGCGTCGCGGCGGATGCCCAGCGGGCCCTCCCCGGCGGCGTTGGTGACCAGCTCTCCGATGTTGTCGACAACCAGGCTGCTCACGCGGGCACCACCGCCGCGATGGCCGCCGACAACTCGGCCGGCACGTCGACGCTCAGGTGCCGGCCCTCGGACACCACCACCCGGCCGTCCACCACCACCTGCTCGACGTCCGCCGCGCCGGCCGCGAAGAACGCGCCGACCGGCGGCACGCCGGCGGTACGGGCGCTGTCCAGGCGTACCGTCACCAGGTCGGCGCGGGCGCCCACGGCGAGCCTCCCGGCGTCGGCCCAGCCCAGCGCGGCGTGCCCGGTGGCGCTCGCCGCCGTCAACAGGTCCGGTGGGGTGAAGTGGCCGCGCCGGCGGGTGCGCAGCCGCTCGTCCAGCTCCACCGCCCGGGCCTCCTCGAACAGGTCGATCACGGCGTGACTGTCGCTGCCGAGGCTCAGCGGGATGCCGGCCTCGGCCATCAGCCGTGCCGGGCCGATGCCGTCGGCGAGGTCCCGCTCGGTCGTCGGGCAGAGGCACACACCGGTCCGGCTGTCGCCCAGCAGGGACAGGTCCGCGCTGGTCGGATGGGTGGCGTGCACGGCCGTGGTGTCCGGCCCGAGGACGCCGTGCTCGGCGAGCAGCCCGGTGGGCGTGCGCCCGTGTACGGCCCGGCACTCGTCGTTCTCGGCGGGTTGCTCGGAGAGGTGCACGTGCAGCGGGGCCCGCCGCTGCCGGGCCCACCCGACGACCGTGTCCAACTGGTCGGCCGGCACCGCCCGCACCGAGTGCACCGCCGCGCCGACCCGGACGTGCGAGTCCGTCGGCTCGAAGGCGCCCATCCGCTGCGCCCAGCGGAGCGCGTCCCCGTCGCCGAACCGGCGCTGCGGGCCGGCGAGGGCCTGACCGTCGACTGTGGAGGTGAGATAACAGGTGTCCAGCACCGTGAGCCGGATCCCGGCGTGTGCGGCGGCCTCCACCAGCGCCGCGCCCATCGCGTTCGGGTCGTCGTACGCGCCGCCGTCGGGCCGGTGGTGCAGGTAGTGGAACTCACCCACGCAGGTGATCCCGGCGAGCGCCATCTCGGCGTAGACGGCGCGGGCCAGGGCGAGGTAGGTGTCCGGGTCGAGTCGGTCCGCGACGGCGTACATCTGGTCGCGCCAGGTCCAGAAGTCGCCCCGCCCGCCGTGGGTACGCCCGCGCAGCGCCCGGTGGAAGGCGTGCGAGTGCGCGTTGGCCAGTCCGGGCACCGTCAGTCCGGGCAGCCGGGTGGCGTCTCGCAGCACCTCGACCCCGGCGGCCGGAGCACCGGCCCCGACCAGCGGTGTGAGCGCGCTGATCCGGCCGCCGTCGACCTCGATCAGCACGTCGGGAGTGGGTTCGGCGTGTTCGGGCAGCCAGGCGTACTCCGCCAGCCAGCGCGTGGTGGTCACCGGCATGTCAGCTCCTCCAACACCCGGGCCAGCGCCCGTACCCCGGCGGCGCAGTCCTCGTCGGTGGCCGACTCGGCGGGGGAGTGCGACACCCCGGTCGGGTTGCGCACGAAGAGCATCGCGGTGGGCAGGTGCGCGGCGAGCACACCGGCGTCGTGCCCCGCGCCGGTGGGCAGCACCGGCGCGTCGAGCAGCGCGGCCAGCCTTCGGGCCAGGTCACCGTCGAAGGCGACCACTGGCGTGGTGGACTCCTCGGTGACTGTCACCGCCGTACCGTCGCGGCGGGCCCGCTCGGCGACCTTGCCGCGTACCGCCTCCACCAGCCCACTCAGCGTCTCCGGGTCGGCGGCCCGCGCGTCCAGCCAGCCGGTCACCTTCGACGGGATGGCGTTGGTCGCGTTCGGCTCCACGGCGACCCGGCCCACTGTGGCGTGCGCGTCGCGCAGCCGGGCCTCCTTGTTGGCCGCCAGCACCGTGAACGCGTACGTCAGCATGGGGTCGCGGCGGTCGCCCATCCGGGTGGTGCCGGCGTGGTTGCCCTCGCCGACCACGTCGAAGCGCCACCGGCCGTGCGGCCAGATCGCGCTGGCCACCGCGACCGGCGCGGCCGTGTCGACGAGGGCGCGGCCCTGCTCGACGTGCAACTCCACGAAGACGCCGAACCGGCCCAGCAGGTCCGGCCGGGCGCCCGCCGGCCGGTCACCGAGCGCCTCGGCGAAGCTCACCCCGGCCGCGTCGCGCAGGCCGGCCGCGCGGTCGACCGGCAGCGCCCCGGTGAGCAGCCGCGACCCCAGACACGGTACGCCGAAGCGCGCGCCCTCCTCCTCGACGAACGCGGCCACCACCAGCGGCCGGACCGGGGTGACCCCGGCCGCCCGCAGCTCGTCCACGGCGAGGAACGCGCTGACGATGCCGAGCGGCCCGTCGTACGCCCCGCCGTGCGGCACCGAGTCGAAGTGGCTGCCGGTGAGCACCGCGTCCGCGCCCTCCGGGTCACCCCAGTGGGCGAAGAGGTTGCCGTTGCCGTCCTCGCTCACCGGCAGGCCACGACGCTCGGCCTGCGCGCGGAACCAGGTGCGCAGCTGGAGTTCCGGCTCGGTCAACGCGTAGCGCAGGTAGCCGCCGCTGCCGGCGTCCCGCCCGATCAACGCGATCTCGTCCCACAGCGCCCGGAAGCGGCCGGGCAGGTCGTCGCTCACGCGGTCCCTCCGTCGTTCGCGACTGCCGGGCTCCGCTGCGCTGCGCTCCTCGCGCTCACGGGTCCCTCGGTCATGGGCACGCGGACCCCGGTGCGCGCGGCGACGTCCCGGGCGATGTCGTAACCGGCGTCGACGTGCCGGATGACGCCCATCGCCGGGTCGTTGGTGAGCACCCGCTCGATCTTCTGCCCGGCCAGGGCGGTCCCGTCGGCCACGCAGACCTGCCCGGCGTGGAGCGACCGGCCGATGCCCACCCCGCCGCCGTGGTGGATGGACACCCAGGACGCGCCGCTGGCGGTGTTGACCAAGGCGTTCAGCAGCGGCCAGTCGGCGATCGCGTCGGAGCCGTCGGCCATGCCCTCGGTCTCCCGGTACGGGCTGGCGACGCTGCCGGTGTCCAGGTGGTCCCGGCCGATCACCACCGGGGCGGAGAGTTCACCGGAGGCGACCATGTCGTTGAACCGCACGCCCGCCCGGTCCCGCTCGCCCTGGCCGAGCCAGCAGATCCGGGCCGGCAGGCCCTGGAAGGCGACCCGCTCACCGGCCAGCCTGATCCACCGGGCCAGCGACTCGTTCTCCGGGAACAGCTCCAGGATGGCCCGGTCGGTGGCGGCGATGTCGGCCGGGTCGCCGGAGAGCGCCGCCCACCGGAACGGGCCCCTGCCCTCGCAGAACAACGGCCTGATGTACGCCGGCACGAAACCCGGGAAGTCGAACGCCCGCTGGTAGCCGCCGAGCTGCGCCTCGCCCCGGATCGAGTTGCCGTAGTCGAACACCTCGGCACCGGCGTCGAGGAAGCCGACCATCGCCTCGACGTGCGTCGCCATCGACGCCCGGGCCCGGTCGGTGAACTCGGCCGGCTTCGCGGCGGCGTAGTCCCGGGCCTCGGCCAGCTCCACCCCCACCGGCAGGTACGCCAGCGGGTCGTGCGCGCTGGTCTGGTCGGTGACGATGTCGATGGCGACGCCCCGGCGCAGCAACTCCGGGAACACCTCGGCGGCGTTGCCGACCACGCCGACGCTCAGCGCCCGACGCTCCCGCTTCGCCGCGAGCACCCGCCCGACCGCGTCGTCCAGGGAGTCGGCGACCTCGTCCAGGTAGCGGTCGTGCACCCGCCGGTCGAGCCGGGTGCGGTCCACGTCCACGATCAGGCAGACGCCGTCGTTCATGGTGACGGCGAGCGGCTGTGCGCCACCCATCCCGCCGCAGCCGGCGGTCAACGTCAGGGTGCCGGCGAGGGTGCCGCCGAACCTCTTGGCGGCCACCGCGGCGAACGTCTCGTAGGTGCCCTGGAGGATGCCCTGGGTGCCGATGTAGATCCACGAGCCGGCCGTCATCTGCCCGTACATGGTCAGGCCGAGCTGTTCCAGGCGGCGGAACTCCGGCCAGGTCGCCCAGTCGCCCACCAGGTTCGAGTTGGCCAGCAGCACCCGGGGCGCCCACTCGTGGGTGCGCATCACGCCCACCGGCCGGCCCGACTGCACCAGCATCGTCTCGTCCTCGCGCAGGTCGGTGAGCGTGCGGACCAGCGCGTGGTACGACGGCCAGTCCCGCGCCGCCTTTCCGGTGCCGCCGTAGACCACCAGGTCGTCGGGGCGCTCGGCGACCTCCGGATCGAGGTTGTTCATCAACATCCGCAGCGCGGCCTCCTGCTGCCACCCGCGGGCGGTGAGCTGGCTGCCGCGCGCGGCGCGGACGGGCTGGGTCATCTCGTACTCCTCTCAGCCGAGGAACAACTGGCGACGGGCGGCCGACGACTCGAACGCCTCCAGACGGGTCTGCGTCTCCGCGGGGGAGGCGTCGCAGATCGCCTGGAGAACCACCATGGCCAGGGTCATCGGGGCGGTGTGCAGGTCGAAGACCAGATCGGTGCCGACAGCGGCGGGGAGCACCAGATCGGCGTGGTCGGTGGCGGGGCTGACCGGAGAGTCGGTGATCGCGACGACGGTCAGACCGGCGGCGCGCGCCTCGCGGAGCGCGTCCAGGGTCTCCCGCGGGTAGCGGGGCAGGACGAGGGCGAGCAGGGCGCTCGCGCCGGCGGCGGCGGCCTGCTCCAGGCGGTCGGTGAGCAGGCTGCCCCCGTCGTCGAGCACCCGCACGTCCGGGTGCACCTTGGCGGCGAAGTAGGCGAAGTAGGCGGCCAGCGGCGCGGCGGCACGCAGCCCGAGCACCGGCAGCGGACGACTGGCGGCCAGCAGCTTCCCGGCCTCGGCGATCCGGGTCCGGTCGGCGAGTTGCCCGGCCAGCCGGTCGAGGTTGTCCATCTCGGCCCGGACGGCCCGTTGAAGCTCGTTGCCGGAGTCGTCCGGCTCGGTCGCGGTGGCGGTCAGCTCCCGCAGGCGGCGGCGCAGCGCCGGGTAGCCGTCGTGCCCGAGGGCGATGGCGAACCGGGTCACCGAGGGCTGGCTGACCCCGGCCAGCTCGGCGACCTCGGCCGCCGACAGGTACGCCGCCGCTCCGGCGTGCTGCGCCAGGCAGTGCGCGATGCGGCGCTGGGTCGGTGTGAGGCGGACCCCCTGGACCAGGTTGAGCACCTCTTCATTCACGGCGTGAGCCTATGCATGAAACTATTCAGCACGCAAGGGTGGTCGTCGGCCCTGCTCCGGCCGCCTCGGTCAGCTCCTCGAACGGAACGGGGCCAGGGTGGCCCGGATCTGTTCGGCGGCGCCCCAGTCGTCGTCGAACTGGGCCAGCACCGCGAGATGCTGACGCAACTGGACGATCGGCATCCGGGCCGGCCAGTCGGCGTCGAGCGAGGTCAGCTCCGCGTACACCGAGAAGAAGCGTTCCGCCTCGGGCGGCGGCGCGGTGGTCCACACGTGGGCCAGATCGACGTCGGGCCACAGGTAGGACACCGCCGGGTCGATCAGCGCGGGCCGCCCGTCCGCTGTCGCCAACAGGTTCTGCGTCCACAGGTCGCCGTGCGTCAGGCAGGCCGGTCGGTCCGGTAGCAACTCCGGCAGCCGCCGGCACAGCCGCTCCAACGCCGCCCGGTCGCCCGCGTCCAACGCGGCCTCGACACGGGGCTCCCCGAGCCACCGGAGCAGCCGGTGCTCGGCGAAGAAGGCGAAGCCGTCGTCCGCCCAGGTGTTGATCTGCCGGCGACGACCCAGCCAGTTGTCGCGGTGCCAGCCGAAGCGCGGGTGGGTGGTGCCCAGGTGCAGGCGGGCGAGCGCGTGTGCGAACTCCTCCCAGAAGGTCTCGCCGGTCGGCCTCGGCCGCAGCACCGACAGGACCAGCACCTCCCGGTTCGCCAGCAGCACGTCGGGTGTCGCGACACCGCCGCGCTCCCGCAGGGCGGCCAGCCCGTCGGCCTCGGCGGCGAACACGTCGTCGTCCGGCATGTCGGCGAGGGCCTTGACGAACACCGGCGGGGCGTTCCGGCGGGTCGCGATGCCGGCGAGCGCCGCGAGACCACCCGTCGCCGGCCGCACCGCGACCACGTCGCGCATTCCGGAACGGCGCAGACAGTCGAGAAGAAAGGCCGACGACCCCGTCAATCAACTACTCCTGTCGTATCGCTGAGGCATTGTGCGGAACAGTTCGGGGAATCGTCAGGATCGGGGCGTGTTGCGGTAGAGGAAATCGGTGACGGCCGGCGGGAAGATCGCATTCAGCGTGGGCACGTGGCTGCCCTCTCTGATGTCCCACAGCTCGACCCGGCTGGCGTCGCGGCAGCCGGCGGAGTACGACGTCACCCCGGTCTCCGCGTCCGGCAGCCGGGGCTCGAGATCGAGGTGCGGCGCCGAGGTGTCCGCCTTCGCCGAGCAGCCGTTGATCCGTCGCCAGATGGCGAGCGTGGCGTCGACCGACGTGTACCGGTGGCCGTTTCTGGTGCCACCGCGGAACTTGATGGTCGCGTCGGCGGTGCCGTGGATCTCCAGCACGGTGACCGGCCGCTGCGGCGTGCAGAGCGCGCCGTCGTCGACGGCGCCGGCGAGTGAGACGACAGCGGTGATCCGCATCGAACGCTCACAGGCCATCCGGTAGGCCATGAAACCTCCGTTGGAGTGGCCGACCAGGTAGACCCGCCCGGTGTCGACCGAGTAGGTCGACTCGACAGTGTCCAAAAGACGTTCCAGGTACGCCACGTCGTCCACACCGCTGTCGTCGACGTCGCAGCAGGCTTCGGCCGCGTTCCAGAACCTCGACCCGTCGCGGTTCGTGGTGCCGTTCGGCATCGCGTAGAGGAAGCCACGACGATCGGACTCGGGGGTCAGGTTGAAGTACCGCTCCTGCTGCGCACCGCTGGAGCCGTAGCCGTGCAACAGCACGACGAGGGGGGACGGCTTCGCCCGGTCGTAGCCCACCGGCACGTGCAGGTCGAACGGGCGGTTGCCCACGGCGATGGACCCGGTGGTGCCCGGCGCCACCGGCGGGTGCCACGCCGCCGTCGGACCTGACTGGCCGGCGCCGCCGGAGGGTCCACACGCGACAACGAGCGGAAGCATGACTGCGGCGACCAGCCAGCGTCTCATCCTCACGGCAGCAATCTTGGCACCTGGCACGGCACCAGCGGGTGGCCCCCGGTCACCGTGCGCACGCTCGCTAGTATCCACACCGTCGCTCCGGGGAGGGTGGAATGCAGCCAGGCAGTCCGTTCCAGTTGCTCAAGACCCTGGGGTCGTGTCGGGAAGGCAAGGTGTGGTCGGCCGTCGATGCCCAGGGTCGGCCGCTGACGGTTGCCATTCTCGACCTCGATGTCGCCGCCGACCAGCAGTGGAGGACGTCTTTCGCGTCCATGGCGAACGCCCTGAGAGCGCGGGACGGCAGGCCGAGTTTCCTCCAGGCCGACTTCATGGCCCCGGCGCCGTGGGTCGCCTACGCCGCCGGCAGCGGCACCGAGGCCGAACAGATCTTCCTCGCCCTCGGTCTGAACTACCGCCCGGCCTCGGAGACCGAGCAGGGGCAGGCCGCTGACGCGGGCGCGACCGAGCCGCCCTGGGCGAAGCTGGCCGGCAGCGACAATGCCCAGGGGATGCCCGGCGCGACGTCGGCCGATGTCGTCGACGGGCCCGCGCAGGACCACCGCCCCACCTCGGGCGCGGGCGCTCCGGGGTTGACGCAGCAGCGGCCCGTCTCGGTTCCGCCAGCCTCCCCGGTGTCCGTTCCGCCGGCTGAGCCGAGTTCGTCGCCGTTCGGGGGTTCGTACTCGACCAGCTACCCGGCGCTGCGGTCGACAGTGCGGAAACCGCCCCGGCGTACCGGGCTGTGGGTCGGCATCGCGGTCGCTGTCGTCGTCGCGCTCGGCGTGGTCGTCGGCTTATTCGTGTGGCAGCCGGGCGACAAGCCATCGACGCCGACCGGGCTTAGTCCCTCTCCCTCCGCGTCCGTGTCCAGCAGTCCCGAGCCGGTCGCCTTCCCCACCGGCGCACCCCGCAAGCCGGGCGTCGAACCGCCGAAGCCCGGCTCCTGGCCCACCGAACCGCAGTTCGCCGACACCGACCGGACCAGGGCGGAGAGCCCTCCCGGCCTCGGCTTCACGCTGAAGGTGCCGGAATCCTGGGCCTGTGACGCGCGTCAGCGCGGCCCCGGATTCGCCCGTTACCTGTGTGGCATCTCGCGTCCGGGCGTGCCGGAGGTGGGCGGGGAGATCATCGTCCGCAACTGCCCGAAGCCCTGCGGCGACGAGGTGCAGGCGGCGTACCGGAGGGCTGAGGAGGCGTGGGGCCTGCAGTGGGTCCAGGCCGGCAACGCGACCTTCGCCGAGGCGCCGCAGGCCGGTGGGGCGGACCGGTACGGGCTGGTGGTGGTCGGTTGGTGGCGGAGCACCCCGGACGGCGTGATCGACCGTCAGGTCGTCATCCGGATGACCGCGACCGGGGCGCAGGTGAGCGAGGTGCGCAAAGTGGCCAACGGCATTAGGGCAACGCTGTCCTTCTGATGCCCATTGGCGGTGATTCCGCCGGCATAAATGGTGCGGTCGAGGGGGCGTCGCCCCCGCCTGGCCCTCGGTAATATATGGTCCCCGCGTTCACTCGGCTGCGAGTCGAGCGCGATGCGATTCTCCACGCGAAATTGGTATGAAAGGGTCGGGTGCATCCCACAGTGCCGACGCGATCCGCGACGTGGCGTCCCACAGTCAGCGTCGTTATCCCCTCAGTCGGCAAGCCAGGGCTCCGCCGAGCGGTCGAATCCGTGCTCGCCCAGACGCACCCCGTCACCGAGGTGCACGTGGTGCTCAACTCGGAGACCGAGGTCGACCTCCCGACCGATCCACGCGTCCGGCTGGTGCGCTACCTCGAGCGCCGCAACGGAAACGCCGCCCGCATGGCCGGTGTCCGCAGGTGCACCGGTGACCTGGTCGCCTTCCTCGACGACGATGACCTCTGGCATCCGACGAAGATCGAGCGTCAGGTGCGGGACATCGCCGAGGCGGGCCTCGCCGACTCGTCGACGTGGATCTCGTCGACGAAGGTCGTGGTGGACTTCGCGCACGGCTCCGAGACCTGGCCCCGCGCCCCGTACGACCCCGACCGCAGCCTGGAGAACAACCTGTTGCAGCGGCACCGGGTGCAGCGCGGGCAGGCCTTCCTTCCGTCCTCCACGCTCCTGTTTCCCCGGTCGCTGCCGCTGACCGTGCCGCTGGACGAGGAGCTGAGCCTGCACCAGGACCTGACCTGGCTCCTCCAGCTCTCCCGTACCGTGCCCGGCCTGGCCGTGCGCCAGGTTGACGAGGCGCTCACCAGGTACGACGCGATCGGCGACGGCATCTCGCGCTCCATCTCGTTGGACCGCGAGCTGGACTGGGCCCGCGAGTACCTCGGCTCGGCCACCCCGAGGGACCGGGGTGACTACTACCTGGGGTCGGTCATGACGTACGCCCGCCGCCAGGGCAGCGTCGGCGGGATGGTCGGCGTCTTCTCGGAGGGTCTGCGGGTCGGGCGACCGGGCGCGGCAGCCGTTGGCTACGCCTGCGGAGCGATGGCTGCCGGAGTCGTGAAGGCCGTGGCAGCGGGCGTGCGGCAGCCCCGCCGCCGCGGCGACGAGACCGGTCCGGGCGCGGACGTACGGTAGTGGATCGGACGGTATCCGAGGGTGCTGGCTCGTCGGCCACAGCCGACGCTCGTACCGACTGGCCGGTGGCCCTGAGCGCCGCCGTCCTGGTGACCTGTCTCGCCCTGCTGCCCAAGTCCTTCGGGCAGGGTGAGGCGCCGTGGCACGTCGGCATCGCGCTACCCGTGTTCGCGCCCTCGACGTGGTTGGCCGCGCTCGTCGCGGCCACCGTCGTGCTGCTGGTTCGGCACCGGCGGCGGCTGCGCTGGGTGGCCGCCCTGATGTCCGGGGCCGGCGCCCTGGCGCTGTACATCGGCATCGGTAGCGCCATGCGCGGCAGCATCTCCACCCGCGAGTTGGTCGGCGCGGTGCAATACCTCTCCGCCCCGGTCGCGTACGTGGTGGGATGTCTGTTCGTCGGGCACCGGTCCGCCCTCGCGGCGCTGCGAGTGACCTCGGTCGTCGTCATCGTCGCCCAGTTCGGGTGCGCGGCTCTCCAACGGCTCGGCGTGCCACTCAACCCGATGGGCACCGTCGAGGCGGCCCGTCTTCTCGGTGACCGGACCAACGGAACACTGAACCACCCGGTCAACCTCGCGAAGGCCATCGTCCTGGTTCTCGCCCTCTACTACATCACCAACGGTCCGGCTGCCCGCCTCGGCCGGTTCCGCCTTCCGCCGGTGGTCGGGCGCTACGGAATCCCCGGCGCCGCGCTCGCGACGACCGCTCTGACCGGCAGCCGGACCGGCCTGCTGGCGGTTCTCATGCTGATCGTGGTCGGCGAGTTGATGCTGCGGCGGTTGGGCACGACCGAGGCCCGCGCGGGGCGCGGGAGTCGACAGACCCTCATCGGGATCATCCTGCTGGGCGTCGCCGTGCTCGCGGTGGCGCCGGTGTTCATCGTCCGGATGATCGCCGACCCGTCCGGTGGCTCGCGGGGTCAGATCATGTCCAGCGCGCTGCAGTTCATGGCCAACCGGCCGTGGTGGGGCATCGGCCCCAACAACTACGTGGAGGTCGTCGGTCGGATCGATCCGATCGTGTCGGCAGGGGTGCCGGTGCACAACGGCGTTCTGCTGGCCGCCGTCGAGTTGGGCGTGCTGGGCGCCGTCATCCTGCTCACACCGGTGTCGGCCCTGGCCGTGCTGAGCGTGTGGAAGGGGGTTTTCTGGCCGACCCTGATCCCGGCGTTCTGTCTCACCTTCACGGTGGCCTACTTCGGAATCGTGGCCACCACGTACGGCGTCATGGCGGAGTCCATGTTGCCGCTGTGGTTCCTCGTCGTGGGGGTGGCGACGATGGTGCTGGTGCAGGACCATGAGCGCCCACGACGCGGGGCCGGCGCCCCGGCGTCCGGAGGTAACCCGAGCGCGGACGGCCCAGGCGGCATCGCCGGCCGAGGCGAGGACCGGCGCGGTAGCCAGGCCACCGTGGTCGTTCCGGCGCAGGCGGGTTCGTCCCGGCGTGGCACGCTGGGCGGCGTGCTGGGCGGGGCCTCGGCGCTGGCCGCCTCCCGGATCGTCGGCAGCGGACTGCAGGCCGTCGCGATGGTCCTGTTGGCGCGTTATGTGGACCCGCGAGGCTTCGGCGCCTTCGGCGGCTACTTCGGGGCGGTGGCCTTCCTGACCGTCGTCGCGGACGCGGGCGTGTCGACGGCTCTGCTGCGGTGGCGGGCGCTCGGGCGCGACGCCGCCGTCCGCGCGGGTCTTCGCCTGAACGTCCTCACCACGATCGGCGGACTGGTCGTCGCCGCGGCGTTGGGCTTCGGTCTCACCGCCGGCACCATGGCGCCGTGGGTCGCCGTGCTCCTCGCCGCCGGCTGGATGCTGGACAAGAACGTCGAGACGATGTTGTCGCTCGCGATCGCCGACGGCCGGATGGGGCAGGCGGTCGCCTCGATCCTGGGCCGGAAGGTCATGCAGGTCGCGATCTTCGTGGTCGCCGTCGAGATGGGTGGCGAACCCTTCGCGGCGCTCGCGTACGGCCTGGTGGTGGCGTCGGTCCTGGCGCTGGTCCACGTTCGTCTGGTGGTCCGGGTCTCCGGGGCGGCGGCCTCCGGCGACGTGTGGCGGGCGCTGGTGGACGCGCGGGCCTATCTGGTCAGCAACGTGTCCGCCCAGGCCCGGGTGCTGGACGCGACGGTGGTGTCCCTGGTCGTGCCCGGTCTGGGCGCGGGCCTCTATGCCGCCGCGTCCCGGATCTTCTCACCGTTCGTGTCGATCCCGTCGGCGCTCAGCGCGGTGCTGGTGCCGCACGCCGCGACCGCGCGCGGTGGCGAGGCCCGGCGACTCTTCTGGCGCACGAACCTGGTCGTGGTGCTCGTCGTCGGCGCGATCAGCGCTGTCGGAATGGCGGCGTCGCCCTGGCTGGCCGAGCTGTTGTTCGGCGAGACCTACGCGAAGGCCGGCGTCGTCATCGCCGTGCTGCTCGCCGGGGTGCCCTCGTTCTGCGCGAGTTCCCCCTGCGGCGCGGTGCTCCAGGGCGTGGGGCGGGGGGCGTTGGTCGCGAAGATCGGCGTGGTGAGCGCCGTTGCCCTGCTCGGCACGGTGGCCGCTGGCGCGGCGCTGTTCGGGGCTGTCGGCGCGGCCGCGGCGGTCTCCCTGAGTTACCTCTTCAAGCACGCGGCGCTGCTCGTCGTGGGTGACGCCGTGTTGCGGAGCGACCGGGCCGTGCCGGTCGTGCCGAACACGGCCCGGCCCTCGCCGTCGGCGGCGTGACCCGACGACCCCCTCAGGATCGAGTCAAGTGTGAAAACGATAGCCATCGTTGTGTCCTACAATTCCGCCGTCGACCTGCCGATGAGCTTGGGCAGCCTGGCTGAGCTGCCGGTCGCCGACGTCGTGGTGGTGGACAACGGGTCCTCCGACGACAGCGTCGAGGTGGCGAGGCGGTACACCCCACACGTCGTCGAGTCGTCCAATGTGGGCTTCGGTAAGGCCATCAACGCCGCGGTGCGGCAGTTCCCGGACGCCGAGGCGTACCTCCTGCTGAACCCGGACGCCGCGCTCGCGCCCGACGCGTACGCGGAACTGGCGCGGACGCTGCGCGACGACGCCAGGATAGGCGTGGTCGCCCCGCAGATGCGCTATGCCGATGGCGAGCCCGGCATCTCCTCGGGGCCGGACGTCAGCCTGGCCAAGGAGTGGCTGGCCGCGTTGCGGGTCGACCATCTGGTGCCCGACCGGGTGAAGCAGGGGCTCGCCAACTCGCAGCTGCTCCGCAGCCGACTCTCCATGCTGGACTACCTCGACAAGACCGGCTCGGCGGCGGCCACTGACGTCGCCTGGGTGTCCGGGTTCTGCATGCTGGTCCGCGGTGACGCGTTCCGCGACATCGACGGATTCGACGACTCCTTCTTCCTCTACTTCGAGGATGTCGACTTCTGCAAACGCCTGCGCGCTGCCGATTGGCGCGTCGTGTCGGTCGGCACCGCGTCGGCGACACATCGGGAGAGCACGAGCACCGGCGCGGTTGGCAAGAACCGCCTGTACCGCTCGGGCCTGGTCACCTACGTCGACAAGTACGGCTCCGCCATGGACAAGTTCTCGGCCCGCGCCCTCAGGAGACTACCGCTGTGAAGATCCTTTTCGTCGCACCCTGGATTCCCTCCAAGATCCGCCCACGGAGCCTGGCTCTGCTCCACATCCTCGCCCGGGACCACCAGATCCGGTTCCTCGGCCTCACCAGCTCGGACGAGGAGGTGCGGCAGGCCGCGGAGCTACCCGTCGAGTCCACAGTGCTGGTGCCCCGTAACCGGGTGGCCTCGATGATCCGCTGCGCCACCGCGCTGCCGACCGGAACCTCCCTACAGCAGGCCTACGCCGACGTGCCCGAGATGTCGGCAGCGCTCGCCAGGGAGCTTCAACAGTGGCGGCCGGACGTCGTCCACCTCAACGTCTTCCGTACGGCACACCTGGTGGAGCGCTGCGCGCCGGTGCCGGTGATCGTGGACCTCGACGAGTTCCGCAGCGAGTACTACAGCCAGCTCGCAGAGACCGCCGGTCCGAAGTGGAAGCTGGTCGGCAAGATCGAGGCACCCCGGATGCAGGCGCGTGAGGACACGCTGGTGTCGCGTAACGTGCCCCTGATGGTGTCGGCCCCCTTCGCCCCGGGCGAGGAGCGGCCCAACACGTACGTCGTCCGCAGCCCGTACGACCACCCGGACAGCGCCGCGCCGCGTGCCACGGAGCCGCGGGTGCTGTTCGTGGGTCGGCTCACCTACGAGGCGAACGTCGACGGGCTGCTGTGGTTCCTGAAGAACTGCTGGTCCGAGGTGACGAAGCGGGTCCCGAAAGCCGTCCTCGACATCGTCGGAACGGAGCCGCCCGCCTCGGTGCAGGCGTTCCGGGGCAGCAACGTCGAGATCCACGCGAACGTCCCGGACGTCACCCCCTACTACCCGCGGGCCGCGGCGGCCATCGTCCCGGTCTGGCGCGGCACCGGCGTGCAGATGAAGCTCATCCAGGCGCTGGCGGCGGGCGTTCCCACGGTGACCACTCCGGAGGTTGCCCGTCGCGCTGATGTGCGGCACGATCACGAGGTCGTGGTGGGTGCGGACGCGCAGGCGTGGGTGACCGAGCTGAGCAGCGTGCTCACCGATCAGGCCAGGGGCCAGCGGTTGGCTGCCGCCGGGAAGCGGTGGGCACTGGACTTCCACAGCTCGAACGCCGTGCGGGAGCAGCTCGCCACGGCGTACGCGGCGGTGTGGCCGGGTGCCGAGCAGTCCCGTCGGTAACCCCCACAACCCGCACCTCGGGTGTTCGTCGCGGACTGTCGGGCCGCTCTAACGAGTGAGGTAACCATGGAGTCTCACGGTGCCGCCCGGCGTGGCGGGCACGACCGCCTCGTCGTGCTCGACGGTCTGCGCCTGTTCGCCGCGCTCATGGTCGTCGTCTACCACCTCCTGCACGGCGAGGGCGTGCGCGACGACGCCTGGGGCGCTCCGGCCGGCCAGCTCTTTCCCGGGCTGGCCGGCGTGGCGGCGTACGGCTGGCTCGGGGTGGAGTTGTTCTTCCTGATCAGCGGCTTCGTCATCTGCATGAGCAGTTGGGGCCGCACGGTGGGGGAGTTCGCCGTCGCGCGGGTGGTGCGGCTCTATCCCGCGTACTGGTTCGCCGTCGTGGCGACCACCGCGGTGCTCGTGCTGTTCCCGGTCTTCGCCACGCACCGGGACTGGACCCACGTCCTGGTCAACATGACCATGCTGCAGTCGCTGATGGGCGTACCCGACGTCGAGCAGGCCTACTGGACGCTCTCCGTGGAGCTGCTCTTCTACGTGTTGTTCGCGCTGGTGGTGGTGGTCCGCGGGGTCACCGTCCGTCGCGTTGTCGCGTTCTGCGCGCTCTGGACGCTGGCATCGCTGGCCGCGCCGTGGATGAACAACTCGATGATCCTCATGCTCCTCGGACGCGGCTACGCGCAGTACTTCATCGCCGGCATCGCCTTCTACCTGATGTACCGGTTCGGAGCGACCGTTCTGCTCTGGGCCATCGTCGGGTGCTCGTGGATCATCGCGGTGTCCCGCATGTGGTCGGAGATCGAGACGTACGAGACGAGCACGTTCATGCCCGCGGCGGCCTGCGTCACCGTCTTCTTCGTCCTCATGGCGCTCATCGCGAACCACAAGTCCGACCGCGTCCGGTGGCGGTGGCTGACCACCGCCGGCGCCCTGACCTATCCGCTGTACCTGCTGCACGCGCAGATCGGCCTGACCGTCATCACCGCGGCCCGGCCGCACCTCCCCGCGTGGGTGTTGCTGGGGGCGACGATCGTCGGGCTGCTGCTGCTGGCGTACCTCGTGCACCGGCTGGTCGAACGTCCGGCCGCACGCCGGCTGCGCGCCGCCCTCCTCCGCTCGCTCGACAACATGCGCGCCGCCGACGCCGCGACTGCCGCGCCCGCGCCCGCGACTCCCGCGCCCGCGACTGCCGCGCCCGCGCCCGCGACTCCCGCGTCCGCGCCCACCGTCGCGCCCACCGCGCCCGCGCCGCGGGCTGCCGAGCAGCCGCCGTCGCCCGCCACCGACCCGGCCAGCGCCGACACGGTGGTGCTGGACGCCGAAGCGGTACGGCAGTCGCGGCGGCGCGGCTCCGAGACCCGGACGTTCACCTGACGGACGTCGGGCGGGAGCGCGACGCTCCCGCCCGAGAGAGACCTGTGCGTGCGTGGCCGCCGGTCAGCGACCGCCGGCGCGGAACACCTCCGCCACCGTACGGAGGACGACCTTGACGTCGAGCCAGAGCGACCAGTTCTCGATGTAGTAGTTGTCGAACCTCGCCCGGTCGGAGATCGGCGTGTCGCCACGGAGGCCACTGACCTGCGCGAGCCCGGTGAGCCCGACGGGCACCCGGTGGCGCATCGCGTAGTTCGGGTACTCCGCGGAGAACTTCTCCACGAAGTGTGGCCGTTCCGGCCGTGGCCCGACGATGCTCATCTCGCCACGCATGATGTTCCAGAGTTGGGGCAGCTCGTCCAGCGACGTACGGCGCATGAACCGCCCGATCGGCCCGACCCGCGAGTCGTGGGCGATGGACCAGTTGGTCTGCGACTCCTGCTCGTCGACCGGGCGCATCGACCTGAACTTGATGACCTTGAACGGCTTGCCGTAGCGGCCGATCCGTTCCTGGTAGAAGAAGATGCCCGGCCCGCCGTCGATGAAGGTCGCTATCGCGCAGAGCAGCAGCACGGGACTCAACAGGATCAGTGCCACGCTGGCGACGAAGACGTCGGAGGCGCGCTTGATGGCCCAGCGCGGACCGGACAGGGTGGTGTCGCCGATCTTGGCGATCGGGATGGCGCCGATGTGGTCGGGATATCCCGCCTGGGACCGCGATCCCCACAGGCGCGGCACGACCCAGAGGTCGCAGCGCGCGGTGTTCGGCTGCAGCAGGGCGGCGATCAGGGTGGACTCCGTGCAGTCCGGGTCGGCGATGACCAGGACGTCGCAGTTCAGCAGCCGGACCAACTGCTCGACGTTGTCCAGGGTGCCCAGCAACGGAACCGCTCCGGAGTCCTGGCGGGACGGTGCGTCGACGCAGCCAACGAAGCGCAGGCCGTACTGCGGGTAGCGCCGCAGCAGCCGAGCCAACTCGACACCGATCGGACCGCTTCCGATGATGATGGCGTTGTGCTCGACCCACCGGCGCCGCCGCGCGACGATGGTGAACTTCCGGCTGAGCGCGCGACCCGCGATCACCAGGACGGCCGAGAGGGCGACCCCGCGCATGAAGCTGGTGACGTACTCCACCGAGGCGTGGCGTTCGGCCGCGATGATGGCCACCACGGCGGCCGAGGCCAGCAACCGTCCACAGAGGATTGGCAGCTCGTCCAGGATGCTGATGTGGCGGCGGGCCCGGTAGAGCCCGCCCGCCGCGAAGATCGCCACCGTGAGGACGGCGTGGGCGAGGATGCCCCGCCAGTAGTCGTGGGTCACCAGAAGTGGCGCCAGCAGCGCGATGACGTCGATGGGAGCCGTCATCATCCACGCCCGCAGGAACCGGGTGCCGGTCGAGGCCCGGGAGCTGGCGTAGGGGAGCACCGCCGTGGTGTCGATGCCGGGAACCGCTGGCGTGGCGGCCGCCGGATCGGGCCGTTCGACGCGGGGCATCGCGCCGACGGTCGGCGCGTCGCTCGGTGCCTGTTGCCGCGGGGCCACCTGATGCTCTGCGACCCCGCCGACCGCGTTCGAGTCACTTACCGCCGATTGTCTGGACATGCTCGATTCCTCCCCCGTGGCAGCCCTCGGCCGTACCTGTCGAGCCTTGGGCGATCGCAGGATATGAGGAGCTCAACCGGGCCGCCAGAGCCGGAAGGACGATTAAGCGCCCTACTTACCGGCAGCCAGAATCTCCGGCACCGCATCCCGTCGAACCGCGCCGTAGAACGACTTTGCCTTCTCGGTGTTCGCGAAGACGACGCTCTCGCTGCCGACCTGGCCGGTGCCCTTCGTCGGACTGGTCAGGAAGGTGAGGTTGCCGCCCCGCAGGTTGCGTAGGTCGGTCGCCATGTCCAGGAGGGACATCTTCTCGTCCACCGACACGGCGCTGGACGACGCCTTGACGAACGAGTTGAGCCGGCCCGGGTTGGTCAGGATGCCGCCGGACGCCGCCCGGTCCATGATGGCCTTGATGACCTGCTGCTGGTGTCGGATGCGCGCGAAGTCGCCGTCGGCAAACTGCTTACGCTGCCGCGAGTAGTCCAACGCGGCTTCCCCGTCCAACCGCTGCATGCCCTGCTTGAAGGTGCGGAACGGCGGGTGGATCGAGGTGAACGACTTCTCCGAGTCGATGTCGACGCCGCCCAGCGCGTCGATGATCTCCACAAACCCGGCAAAGTCGATGATCATGACATGGTCGATGCGAACGTTCGTGAACTTCTCCACGGTCTGCACCATCAGGGGCACGCCACCCCAGGCGTAGGCAGCGTTGATCTTGGCATCCCGGCCCCCGTTGCTGCCGTTCTTGGAACGGGGTACCGGCACCCAGGTGTCCCGCGGGATCGAGACGAGCTGCGCGCTCGACCGGTCCTTGGGGATGTGCGCCAGGATGATGCTATCGGTACGCGAACCGGCCGTGCCCTCCGGATCGCGCGAGTCGCTGCCCAGGATCAGCATGTTCAGCGCGCCCTTGACCGCCGGCTGCGGGCGGCTCTCCTCGGGTACGTCGACGAATGCGTCCACCCGCTCGATGTCGGAATTGATCGAGCGGAAGTAGAGCCCTCCCGCGACGAGACCACCACCGCCGAGAAGCGCCAACACCAGAAAGGTGATCAGAACGACCTTCTGCCACCGGGGGCGGCGACGTTTCGGCCGCGTCGCCTCGGTCGGCTCTGGTGCTGACTGCTCGTCGACGAACTGGGTGCGGGGTGCGTCGTGCTCCTGGCCATACTGCATGCGGCGATGCTACTGATTTCGCGTTTCCGCCAGGTACCCCCGTCCGGTCCACTCGGCCGCACATCCTTGGCCGAACGGCTTTCCCCACCGCACGTTTGCCTCGACCTGATATAAGGCAACGGTGGACGCTACGCAGCTACGGCGAGCCATCGCCCGCACCCCCCTTGCCCCCGTCGCCGCGTTCCCCAAGCGGCTCGCCCGGATCGCCCGCCACGACGCCAAGGTGTTACGCGTCTCGGCCCGCTGGCTGGTCACCTCCCGTGAGCATCACAACTACACGTACGAGCTGACGAAACTCAGCCGCCACCACCTGACCTGGTTCGTCAGCGTGGTCTGCGACCTGCCGGTGCGGCAGGCGCGCGACCACATCGCCGAGATCGAGTCCGACGAGGTGCTGCGGCGGCACATCGAGCAGGCCACCGCCACCGCCGCCCGCCGTGGCCTCGCCGACCGGAAGGTGCACTACGCCCGACGTGTCGGCTGGTACGCGATCGTCCGGGCCACCCGGCCCGCACACGTGGTGGAGACGGGCGTCGACAAGGGTCTGGGCACCCTGGTGCTCGCGTCCGCGCTGCTGCGCAACGCGCAGGAGGGGCACCCCGGTCGGGTCACCTCGCTGGACATCAACCCGGAGGCCGGCTACCTCGCCGCCAGCGAGCCCTGGTCGAGCGTCGTCGACCTGGTCATCGGCGACTCGATCGCCTCGATCAACGCGCTGGACCGCCCGGTCGACCTGTTCCTGCACGACAGCGACCACAGCCGCGCCCACGAGAAGCGGGAGTTCGACGCCGTGGAGTCGAAGCTCGCCCCCGGCGCGATCCTGCTGACCGACAACGTCACCAGCACCAACGTGCTCGCCGAGCATGCCGAACGCACCGGCCGCCGGTTCCTCGCCTACCGGGAGAGCCCGGCGAACCACTGGTATCCGGGCGACGGGATCGGCGTGGCATGGTGACCGGATGCGGCTGACCTCGATTCACACGTACCCCGTCAAGGGTTGTCACCGGCTCGACCACGACGGCGCGTTCGTGCGGCCGTGGGGGCTGGCCGGTGACCGGCGGTGGATGGTCGTGGGCGCCGACGGCGTCGGCGTCACCCAGCGGGACACCACCCGGCTGGTCGGGTTGCGCGCCTCGGTGCGATCCGGTGGCCTGACGCTGCGCGCCGACGGACAGCCCGACCTCGACGTCCCGGAACCGGCCGGCGGTGAGCCGATCGCTGTGCGCACCTTCCGCAGCCGCACGTTCCCGGTCCCGGCCCGGCGGGCCGGGCGGGCGGCCGACGAGTGGTTGAGCGCGCTGCTCGGCCGGGCGGTCCGGCTGGTCTGGCTGGCCGAGCCGACCCGCCACATCCCGGCCGGAGACCGCGAGCACGACACCGGTGACCAGGTCAGTTTCGCCGACGCCTACCCGCTGCTGCTGGCCAACACCGCCTCCCTCGACGCCCTCAACGGATGGCTGGCCGAGGCGGGCGAGGAGCCGGTGCCGATGACCCGGTTCCGGCCCAACCTGGTGGTCGACGGGGCGTCGCCGTGGGCCGAGGACGACTGGGTCGGCCGTCCGCTGCGCATCGGTGACCTTCGGTTCCGCGCCGCCGGGCCGTGCGACCGCTGCGTGGTCACCACGACGGACCAGGAGACCGGGGTACGCACCAGGGAGCCGCTGCGCACCCTGGGGCGGTACCGCAACGTCAGGCAGAAGCTCCTCTTCGGACTGAACCTGGTGCCGCTCGACAGCGGGCAGGTGTCAGTGGGGGCGCCGATAGTCGTCGAACCCTGACCGGGCAGGGTGACCGACACGCTTCGATCACCGTGCGTCGATGCTGTCTTAGCTTTGGCTTAGCCGGCTTGTCGGTGACGGTCCCGATCCGGCAGCATCGCCGTCGTGGCGGACGGTAGCGCTGTCGACATCAGCATCGACCTGGACCAGCTTCCCGAGGAGCGACCCGCGCCGTCGTCCGGCCCGACGTCCTGGCTGGTCGCCGCCGGCGTCACCGTCCTCGCGGCGGTGCTCGGCCTGACCCTGACCCTGCGCTCCGGCTCCACCCCGGCCTGCGCCGCCGGTCGGTCGCTCGCCGCCGCCCCGCCCACCGGCACCGCCACGCACAGCGGAAAGGCGACGTTCTACGACTCGAAGGGCGCCGGCGGCAACTGCTCGAACCCGGCCGCCCCGGCGAACCGGCTCTACGTCGCGCTCGGCCCCACCGAATACTCCGCCGGGGCCGCCTGCGGTGGATTCCTCGACGTCACCGGGCCGAAGGGCAGCGTCCGCGTGCTCATCATGGACCAGTGCCCGGAGTGCGAACCCGGGCATCTCGACCTGTCCCGCGAGGCGTTCGCCCGGATCGCCGATCCGGTGCAGGGTGTGGTCCCGGTGACCTACCGCGCGGTGGTCAACCCGCCGCTGCCCGGCCCGCTCACCTTCCGCATCAAGGAGGGCGCGTCGCAGTGGTGGTTCGCCGTCCGCGTCGGCAACCACGGCAACCCGCTGCGGTCCGTCGAGGTCCGGCAGGATGACAACGATCCGTGGCAGTCCGCCGTCCGACAGGACTACAACTACTGGCTGATCGCCTCCGGTGCCGGGCCGGGCCCGTTCCGGCTCCGGGTCACCGACGTGTACGGAACCCGGGTCACCGCCGGCGGCATCCGGATGGCCCCCGGCCAGGTGCAGACCAGCACGGTCCGGATGTACCTGCCCGGGGGCGCGGCTGCCACGCCGCGCCCGTCCGCGTCGGCCCGGCCGTCCGCCACGAGGCTCGCCGCCACGCCACCGCCGAGCCGCCGCCCGGTGGAGGTGTCCAGGGCGAACCCGTCCGCCACCGGCGCGCCGACCACCAGCGCGGCCGTGGCGAACGCCCGGTGGTGCGCGGGCTGACCGTCAGGCGGGCCCCAGGTCGAGCCACATCAGGATCTCGTCCCGGTCGTCGCCGGGCGCCACCCGCAGCGCTCCCGGTAGCCGGCCGACCTCCCGGTAGCCGAGGCGGGCGTAGAACTTCTCCAGACCCAGCCCGCCGCGCACCGTGACGTGCAGCGCCTCGTGGCCGAACGCCCTGCCCAGCCGGGCGGCCTCCGCCATCAGCGTCGATCCGTGGCCGCTGCCCTGGGTGTCCGGGTGGACCATCACCCGCTTCAGCACGCACCAGTGCGCCTTGAGCGGGAACCGGTTGTCGCTGAAGATCAACAAGGCGACCAGCCGGTCCCCGTCGTAGCCGAGCAGCAGCCGGTCCGGTCCGTCGGCGATGCCGGCGAACGTCGGGTCGGCGATCACGCGGACGTCGTCGGCCTCGACGGGTGGTACGAAGCCGACCGCGCCACCGGCGTTGCTGACGTCCACCCAGAGGTCGACGATCTCGGCGCGCAACCGCGGGGTCAGGTCGGGGTCGAGGACGAAGCGCAGACTCACGCCCGCCATCCTGACCTGATGGGCACTCTCCCGACCCGGGGCAGTGACGCGCCCGACACTCGTGTGTGCCGGGCGCGCGACGCGTGGTGACCTGTGCGGGAGAGGGGATTCGAACCCCTACGCCCTTTCGGACAATAGGACCTAAACCTATCGCGGCTGCCGTTACGCCACTCCCGCCGACCCGCTGAGTCTAGAGCCTCCCGCGTCGACGGTGTCGACCCCGGCCGGGTGCCCGGTGCGCCGGGCTCAGTCCAGGCCGAGGTCGCGGCGGAGCTTCGCCACGTGCCCGGTGGCCTTGACGTTGTAGAGCGCCCGCTCGATCTTGCCGTCGGCGTCGATGACGAACGTGGAGCGGATCACGCCGGTGACGGTCTTGCCGTACAACTGCTTCTCGCCGTACGCCCCGTAGGCGGCCAGCACGGTCCGGTCCGGGTCGGACACGAGCGGGAAGGTGATGGCGTCGCGTTCGCGGAACTTCGCCAGCTTCTCCGGCTTGTCCGGGGAGATGCCGACGACCTCGAAGCCGGCGGCCTGGAGCGAGGCGAGCGAGTCGCGGAAGTCGCAGGCCTGCTTGGTGCAGCCCGGTGTCATCGCGGCCGGGTAGGCGTACAGGACCACCTTGCGGCCGCGCAGGTCGGCGAGGGAGAGCTGGTCGCCGGTGTCGGTGGCGAGGGTGAACTCGGGCGCGGGGTCACCGGGGGAGAGTCGGTCGGGCGCGGTCATGGCCCGACGATACCGTCGTCCGCGCCGGTGTCATCGCCACCGGTGCGCCCGGCCGGTCACCCGCGGTCAAGGTGATCATCACCTCGCGTTGTTGCCAGACTATGGCAACAACGTGGCCTGGGAAATAGGCTGAGCCACGCCGGCCCGGTCGGGGCCCGCTGACGCGTGGGAGGTCGCGTGGAAACACTGGCGATGCACATCTCGAACGGGATCATCGACGGTCCCGTCGCGGCGATCTTCGCCGCGCTCGCTCTCGTCGCGCTGACCGCCTGCGTCGTGCGCGGCCGGCGTGACCTGGACGACCGGCTGGCCCCGATGGCCGGTCTGGTGGCGGCGTTCATCTTCGCCGTCCAGATGCTCAACTTCCCGATCTTCACGGCCGGCGTGAGCGGTCACCTGCTCGGTGGCGCGCTGGCGGCCATGCTCGTCGGGCCGTGGGTCGGCGCGCTCTGCGTGTCAGTGGTGCTGGTCGTGCAGGCGCTGATCTTCGGCGACGGCGGCGTGGCGATGCTCGGCCTGAACATCACCAACATGGCGCTGCTCGGCACCGCCGCGGCGTACCTGCTGATCGCCCTGCTCCTGCGGGTGCTGCCGCGTACCCCCGCCGGCCTGGCGGTGACCGCCTTCGTCGCCGCGATGCTCAGCGTCGTCGTCGCGTCGCAGGGCTTCGTCCTCCAGTACTGGCTGGGCGGCACCACCGACCTGGGCGGCAACCTGGCCGGCCTGGCCGGCACGATGGCCGGCGTCCACCTGCTGATCGGCATCGGCGAGGGCCTGATCACCGCGACCACGGTGCTGACCGTCGCGAAGGTGCGCCCCGACCTGGTGTACGCGCTGCGCTCCCTGAAGACGCCCATCGCCCCCGCTGTCCCGGTCGCCGGAGGTGTCCGATGAGGAACCGAACCTGGGCCTTCCTGGCCGGTGGCCTGCTGGTCGCCCTGCTGCTCGCCGGCGTGGTGAGCAACTACGCCTCGTCGCACCCGGACGGGTTGGACTCCTCCCTGCTCAAGGGCTGCACCGTCGACGCCGACGACACCATCGTCGGCGGCAGCTGCCCGGCCCAGCAGGCGAAGGACCACGAGCTGGGCGACAGCCCGCTGGCCGACTACGGGGTGCGCGGCGTCGACAACGCCTTCGTCTCCACCGGCCTGTCCGGGGTGCTCGGCGTGCTCGTCACCTTCGCGATCGGGGCCGGCGGCTTCTGGCTGCTGCGTCGCCGGGGCGGCACGCCGACCGGCGACGCCGCGCCGACGTCCGCCGAGGGCGACGCGCCGGCGGCCCGCGCCGAAGTGACGAACTGAGCAGGGGGTACGCGGAGATGGGCGCCGGTCACGGGCATGTGCTGTACCGCGAGTCGGACTCGCCGGTGCACCGGCTCCCACCCGAGGTCAAGATCGCGGCGATGGTGGTCTTCACCATCGCCGTGGTGGCCACCCCACGCGAGGCGTTCTGGGCCTTCGGGGCGTACGCGATGCTGGTCGCGGCGGTGGCGGCGCTGGCCCGGGTGGGCCCGCGCTGGCTGCTCAGCCGGGCGCTGATCGAGGTGCCGTTCGTGCTGTTCGCCGTCGCGCTGCCGTTCCTCGGCGCCGGTGACCGGGTCGAGGTGCTGGGCCTGCGGCTGTCCGAGGACGGGCTGCACGGCGCCTGGAACATCCTGGCCAAGGGCACCCTGGGTGTGCTCGCCTCGCTGCTGCTCGCCGCGACCACCACCACCCGCGACCTGATCGTGGGGTTGGACCGGCTGCGCTGCCCGCAGGTGCTCACCCAGATCGCCACGTTCATGCTGCGCTACCTCGACGTGCTGGTCGGCGAGGCGCGGCGGATGCGGGTGGCCCGGATCTCCCGGGGCGACGACCCCCGCTTCCTGTGGCAGCTCCGCGGCTTCGCCGCCGGCATCGGGGCGCTGTTCCTGCGCGCCTTCGAGCGCGGCGAGCGGGTCTACCTGGCGATGCTGTCCCGGGGGTACACCGGGCGGATGCCCGCCGTGTGGCAGGGCGAGGGCGCGGCGACCGCCGGCCAGTGGCTGGTCGCGGCGACGGTGCCAGTGGTGGCGGCCTCCATCGCCGTGACCTCGGTCGTCCTGTCATGATCGGTCTCGTGCAGACCGCTCTCTCGCTCGAGGTCCACGGCGTCCGGTACGCGTACCCGGACGGGCACGTCGCCCTGCACGGGGTGGATCTGCGGGTGCCGCGCGGCGACCGGGTGGCGCTGCTCGGGCCCAACGGCGCCGGCAAGACCACACTGGTGCTGCACCTCAACGGCATCCTCGCCCCGACCGAGGGCAGCGTGAGCGTCGGTGGGCTCACCGTCACCCCGGACCGGACGACACTGGCCGAGGTGCGCCGCCGGGTCGGCATCGTCTTCCAGGACCCGGACGACCAGTTGTTCCTGCCCACTGTCGCGGAGGACGTGGCCTTCGGGCCGGCGAACCTCGGCCTGCGCGGCCCGGAGTTGGCCGCCCGGGTGGACGAGGCGCTCGCCGCGGTGGGGATGAGCGAGCATCGGGACCGCGCCCCGCAGCACCTGTCGTTCGGGCAACGTCGCCGGGTGGCGGTGGCCACCGTACTGGCCATGCACCCGGAGATCCTGGTGCTCGACGAGCCGTCCTCGAACCTGGACCCGGCCGCCCGTCGGGAGCTGGCCGAGATCCTGCGCGGCCTGCCGGTGACCCTGCTGATGGTCACGCACGACCTGCCGTACGCGGCGGAGCTGTGCGAACGTTCGGTGATCCTCGACGGCGGCCGGGTCGTCGCCGACGCTCCCACGTCCGCACTGCTCCGCGACACAGCCCTCCTGTCCCGCCACCGCCTGGAACTCCCCCACGGCTACACCCCCACCCCCTAACCCACCCCACCCCACCCCACCCCGCGCCGCGCCCCCACCCCGCGCCCCCGCGCCGCACCGTGCCGCGCCCTCGCGCCGCCCGCCCCCGCCCTCGCGCCGCGCCGTGCCGCGCCCTCGCGCCGCGCCCCCGCCCCCGCGCCATCGATCTTGCACTTGCTGTCGCGGCAAACCATTGCATAAGCCGCATAACGTCAACCCAAAGTGCAAGATCGACGGGGGCGGGGCGGGGCGGGACCAGGGCGGGACCAGGGCGGGGCGAGGACGGGGGCGGGGCGGGCGGGCGAGGACGGGGGCGGGGCGGGGTTTGGCCGCGCCTGCGGGGGCGGGGGGTGTGGGGGCGGGGTTAGGGGGCTTGGGCGGGGGTGCGGGGGGTTGTGGAGGCGGCGCGGGAGGTCGCATGTAGGCGTAGGACGCCGGCGGCTGTCGCGCCCGCGCCGACGACCAGGACCACCGCGACCATGACCCGGGCGACCTCCGGCGACCAGGGCACCGGGGCGATGGACCGGGCGAACACGGCGGCGTTCGCCACCCCGGCGAAGAGCGCCAGGCAGGCCCCGGCCAGCGCCACGGCGAAGTCGCCGGCCGGACGGCGACGCAGCGCGTAGAGGCCGGCGGCGACCGCGCCGAGGCCGGTGAGCAGCGACCAGATCTGCCCGGACAGCAGGCCGGTCAGCACCCCGCCGATGCCCTGGGCGCCCGCGTCGACCTCACGTCCCACCGAATAGGCGACCGCGACCGCGCCGCCGACGACGAGCAACGCGCCGAGCGCGGACAGCGCCCGGACGCCGGCCGGCGACGCGGCGGCGACCAGGCCGAGCGCGCCCACCGCGAGCAGCCCGACGATGCTCACCGCCCACCAGGTGTACGCGTCCGGCGGCGGCACCCAGTCCAGCGTGCCGACGATCGCCACCGGGTCGGCGCCGTCGCGTAGCGGTACGGTCCAGTCCCGGACCCGGTGCTCGCGCTCCGGGTCGGCGCGTACCGCCGCCGGTGGCGTCGACTCCTGCCACAGCGCGCGCCTGTCGTGCCAGCGCGCCGTTGTCCCGTCGGCGACCCGCTGCCAGGACGGCGGCGCGGCCGGGTCGGCCTCGGCCGGGAGCGCGGTGTCCCCGGTGATGGTGCGGTTCAGATAGGTGGCGGGGGAGTTCCGGTTCTCGAACACCCCGTTCGGGCCGACCCGCAGGTAGGGCTCGCCGGAGTAGCCGATCACCTCGACGGCGCGGCCGGTGTTGTTGGTCAGCTCCAGTCGGGCGCCCGCCTCGACGACACGTACCGCCAGACCCGGCCGCGCCGGTGTGACCCCGCTGGTGCGGGTCCGGTAGTCGGTGGCGTCCGGGGCGTCCGCGCCGTGCGCGGCGGCGGGCGCCGCGCCGAGCAGCGTCGCCACGCAGACCGTCGCGGCGACCAGGGCGGCACGGCCCAGCAGGGTACGGATCACTTGCCGGCCGCCGCCACGGCCGCGGTGAGGCCCTGCGGGGTGCGGTCGGCGAGCGGTTCACCGTTGACCAGGATGGTCGGGGTGCCGGTCACGTCGCTGCGGCTGGCCTCTTCGGTGACGTGCTCGGTCCACGTCAGGTACGTGCCGTCCTTGACGCAGCCGGCGAACGAGGCCCGGTCGAGCCCCACCCCGACGCCGATGTCGATCAGCTCGTCGTTGCTGAGCCCGGCGCTGCCCTCGGGCGGTTGCTTGGCGAAGAGCGCCGAGGCGTACTCGCGGAACTTGCCCCCGGCCGCCGCGCACCCGGACGCGGCCGAGGACCGGGTCGAGTATTCGGTGGTGGAGAAGCGGTTGAGGTACGCGACCGGGTGGTAGACCACCTTCGCCTTGTTCTCGGCCGCCAACTGGGTGAGCGTCGCCCCGCTGGACTGCTCGAACTGGTTGCAGGCCGGGCAGAGGAAGTCCTCGTAGACGTCGACGGTGACCGGCCCGCCACCGGTGACGATGCCGGTGCCGTCGGCGTTCGCGCCGGGCGGGGTGGTGAAGGTGTCCGAACGCTGGCCGGACCAGACGGCCCAGCCGACGACCCCGGCGACGACCAGGACGACGACCGCCGCTGCGGAGACCCAGATCGTGCGCCGACGCCGCCGCTCGCGGGCGAGTTGCTCGCGGACCACGCGGGCGGCGTCCCGCCGCCCCTTGCGACTACTCATCCTCGTCCTCCACCACGGGTTCGCCGGACAACCAGCCGTCCACCGATACCGGCGTACGCGGCCAGACCAGCAGGAATCCGGCCAGCACCAAGAATCCCAGGTCCCGGAGGATCTCCGGGAGGTAACTGGGCGCCTGCCCCTCGGCGAGCTGCCCGCCGCTGCCGAAACAGCCGCAGTCGATGGCCAGCCCACGTGCCCAGGCCGAGGCGATCCCGACGACGAAGACCACCAGCAGCGCGGCGGACACCCCGGCGACGAGCCGGGTGGCCAGCCCTGCCAGCAGCAGCACGCCCAACGCCAGCTCGACGAAGGGCAGCGCCGCCCCGAGCACAGTCGCCACGTCGTACGGCAGCACCTGGTAGGCGTTGACAGCTCGCCCGGACGCGGCCAGGTCGCCGACCTTCGACGCGCCGGCGACCAGCCAGACGGCGGCGAGGCCGAGGCGGGCGGCGACGCCGAGCCAGGGCCGGACGACGGGCCACCGGCCGAGCCGGTCGGAAGGTGCGGTCACGCTCATTTGTCGTCCCGTCCGGGCCGGAAGTTCCGGGGTCAGCCGGTCAGGGCGTCGCCGACCGCCTCGACCAGCTCGTCGCGGGCCCGGGCGACCCGGGACCGGATGGTGCCCACCGGCACCCCCTCGACGGCGGCGGCCTCGGCGTACGACAGCCCGAGCAGTTGGGTGAGCACGAACGCGGCGCGGCGCTCGGCGCTGAGCCGGCGGACCAGGTCGCGGGCGCCGAGCTGACCGGCCGGGTCCGGGTGCGGGCGGTCGGTGTACGCGTTCGCGGCCAGGCGGGCGTCGAGCCGCCGCCGGCGGACCACGGTGCGGAGGTGGTCGGCGCAGGTTCGCCGGGCGATGCCGAGCAGCCAGGTGCGGGCGCTGGAGCGCCCCTCGAACGTGGGCAGCGCCCGGAACGCCCGCAGGTAGGTCTCCTGGGTCAGGTCGTCGGCGCTGTCCTGGTCGACGAGGGCGGCGGCGAACCGCCAGACCTCGGCCTGGGTCAGCCGGACGAACGCCGCCTGGGCGACCGGGTCACCGTCGCGGGCGCTCAGCGCCCAGTCGGTCGCCGGGTCCCGGGCGACGTCGCCGACATTCTCGGCCGGACCGGCGGCGGCGTTGTCACGCGGGACAGGGATCACGACACACCAGGCTACGCGGCGGACGGCCGGGCGTCAGGGTCGTTGGTCCTCAGATGGTCTGCGCCACGTCGGGAACTTTTCCCCGCCGCCGGCCGACTAACGCTGCATGACGTGGGACCACGGACGCGATGATCCGCCTCGGGTCGCCGGAAGGGACACCCATCGGCGACCATGGCCGGCATGATTGTCGCCCCCCGCCGTTGGGCCGCCCGGCTGGCCGCGGCCGCCGGCCTCCTGGTCACCGTCGTCGCCCTGCTGATCGCGCCAGCAACCCCGGCCAGCGCCCACGCGGTGCTGGAGAGCACCAGCCCGGCCGCCTCGTCGGTGGTGCCGAGCGGGCCCTCCGAGGTGGTCCTGACGTTCAGCGAGTCGGTCCGCAAGGTGCCCGACAAGATCAGGATCATCGCGCCGGACGGCTCCCGTGCCGACCGGGGCGAGCCGGCCTTCGACGGCGGGGTGGTCCGCATTCCGGTCGACCCGGGCGGCGGGCGCGGCACCTACCTGGTCAGCTTCCGGGTGATCTCCGCCGACAGTCACCCGGTCTCCGGGGCCTTCACCTACTCGGTCGGCGCGCCCTCGACGCCTCCCGTCGACTCCGGCTCGGACAGCCGGGCCAACCCGGTCGTCGGCAACGCGGTGAAGGTGGCCCGCTTCCTCGGCTACGCCGGCCTGGTGCTGCTGATCGGGCCGGCGCTGGTGCTCGCCGCGCTCTGGCCGCGGCGGCTCTCCCGGCGGGGGCCGACCCGACTGGCCTGGGCCGGCCTGGGCCTGGTGGCCTTCGCCACCCTCGCCGACCTGTGGTTGCAGGTGCCCTACACGGCCGGCGGCGGTCTCTTCGATGTCACCGGCGAGGGGTTCGGCACGGTGTTCGGCAGCGCCTTCGGCGCCGCCCACCTGGTCCGCCTCGGCCTGCTGGCGGCGTCGGCCTTCCTGCTGCGGCCCATACTCGCGCGACCCGCGGGCCGGGCCGACGCGATCATCCTGGCCATCCTCGGTGGCGCGGCCCTGTTCACCTGGCCGCTGGCCGGGCACCCGGCGGCCTCCCCGGCGCCGGCGGTCTCCGTGGTGGTCGACGCGGTCCACCTGGGCAGCATGGCCGTCTGGTTGGGTGGTCTGCTCATGCTCGCCGTCTTCCTGCTGCGGCAGGCCGACGAGCGCGAGTTGGGCGCGATCCTGCCGATCTGGTCCCGCTGGGCTGCGCTCGCCGTCTCGGCGCTGCTGCTCGCCGGCACCGTACAGGCCCTGATCGAGGTGGCCACCCCGAAGGCGCTGGTCGAGACCACGTACGGGCGGCTGCTGCTCGCCAAGATCGGGCTGTTCGCGCTGGTCATCGTCGTGGCCGCGTACTCCCGGCACCTGGTGCGCAGCCGGATCGCCGAGCAGCGCCCGGCGCCGGTGCGCCGGGCGGTCTGGGCGGAGTTGGCGGTGACCGTGGTGGTGCTGGGCCTGTCCGCCACGCTGGTGCAGACCACGCCAGCGCGGACCGCGGTGGCCGGGCCGTCCGGCGGCGTCGAGGCCGGCCTGTTCTCCACCACCCTGTCCAGCTCGCTGTTCAGCATGCAGATCGAGCTGAGCCCGGCCGAGCGGGGCAACAACTCGGTGCACCTCTACGCCTACAGCAAGGACAATCTGCCGCTGCCGGTGAAGGAGTGGAAGGCCACCGCCGCGCTGCCCTCGGCCGGAATCGAGCCGATCGACGTCCCGCTGCTGCCGCTGACCGACAACCACGCCTACGGCGACGTCAGCCTGCCGGCCGCCGGTGACTGGCAGATCAAGATCACCGCCCGCACCACCGACATCGACCAGGCCACGGTGACCGCCACCGTGCCCATCCGTTAGAGAGGTCCGCGACACCCATGACCCGACTCCGGCGTACCGCAACCGCCGCTGCCGCCCTGGCGTTCACCGCCGCCGCCACCGCTGTGCTCGGCTTCGCCGGACCGGCGTCCGCCCACGTCACAGTCAACCCGAAGGAGGCGACCCAGGGCGGCTACGCCCGGGTGGCGTTCCGGGTGCCCAACGAGAGCGACAGCGCGTCCACGGTGAAGCTCGAGGTGGTGCTCCCGGAGAACGCGCCGGTCGGTTCGGTGTCGACGATGCCGGTACCGGGCTGGACGGTGGCCGTGGAGAAGCGCAAGGTCGACCCGCCGATCGAGGTGCACGGCAGCCCGATCACCGAGGCGGTGTCGAAGCTCACCTGGACCGCGTCCGCGGACGCGGGGGTGAAGCCGGGTCAGTTCCAGGAGTTCCCCGTCTCGATGGGGCCGCTGCCCACCGTCGATTCGATGATCTTCAAGACCCTCCAGACCTACTCGGACGGCAACATCTCGCGCTGGATCGAGGAGCCGGCGCCGGGCGGCGAGGAGCCGGACCACCCGGCCCCGGTGCTCACCCTCGCCGCCGCCGCTCCGGCCGGTTCGGCCACGCCGAGCGCCGCCGCCGTCGCGGCCCCGGACGACGACGATGACGACGAGGGCAACGGCCTCGCTGTCGGCCTCGGCGTGGCCGGTCTGGTCGCCGGTCTGGCCGGTCTGGCGCTGGGTGGGCTGGCGTTCACGCGGACCCGGCGGGAGCCGACCGCCACGTCCTGACCCCGTAGCGACCCGCTGGCCCGCCGGAGCATCCGGCGGGCCAGCGTGCTTTCCGCAGTCGAATGCTGCCGTGCCGTGGATATCCCCTGATCAGACGGTGTACGTCGGTAAGGTCGGCCGGGTGTTCGGCTACGAGAGGGGGACGGTGCGGATGCGTTTCGCGCGGGTGATCACCGGAGTGCTGCTGTTGGTGGTGGGGGTTCCGGCGCTGTTCGCCGGTGGTGCGGACCTGATCCTGGACCTACGCGCCGAGTTGCGGGCGGCGTGGACGGGCCTGGCCACCTGGGCGCTGCTCGCCGTCGGCGTGCTGCTGGTGGTGTGCGCGGCGCTGCTGCTCCTGCGCCCGTTGCGTCCGCGTGAAGTGATCTTCGTGGTCGAGCCGGACCAGGTGCCGGTGCTCGCCGGGCGGCTCGGGGTCAGCTCGCTGAGCGGCCTGGGTGCGCGGGACGCGGGGACGCCCCCGCCGTTGCCGGAAGCCCGGCAGCTCGCCCCGGTCGGCTCGGGCGCGGCGGAGCGGCAGCTTTCCGCGATCGGCGCGGAACCGGCGCGGCCGGCCACCCTCGCCGACCTGAACGAGCAGGGGCGGCTGCCCCGCCCACCGGACGTGGCGCTGAATCTCGCCTGGCCGCCGGCCCCTGTCGACGAGGTTACGGCGCGACCGGTGCGGGTCAGTCCACCGACGGACAGCGCCTGAACGGCGAGCGGCCCTCCGCGCTGCCGACGTGGAGGGCCACCCTCACCGGGGGAGCGGTGCTAACCGAGCGACGCGTGAGGTAGACGCGACGAGGTTAACCGCTTTGGTGGCTAGTCGACAGGTCCGTCCATTTGGTGCGATTTTCGGCAGGCTGCTCCGCTCGGATGGGCAGGGCCACGAGCAGCAGCAGGCTCAGCAGGACGTAACTGTTCTGGAGGACGAAGTCCACCGGATCGTGGGTGTGGATCGGACCCGCGCCCCACTTCTGGAACGTCACCACGCCGTACACGATCACCGCCGTGGTGACCAGCGCGAGCGCCGCCAACCACCACCGTCGGCGTCCCTCCTCCGGGCGGTCGGCGCGCAACGCCCCGTCGACGAGCAGCACCACCGCCGGCACGAACCAGTAGATGTGGTGGGTCCAGGTGATCGGGCTGGCCAGCGCGCCCACCAGCCCGGTCAGCGTCAGGCCGGTCAACGCGTCACCGGCCCGCGCCGCCCGGACGGCCCGCCACAGCCCGTAACCGGCGACGACGGCGACCACCAGCAGCCACAGCAACCGGTCCGGCCGGTCCGGTTCGGTGAAGCGGCTGAGCAGGCCGAACAGCGACTGGTTACCGACGATGTCGGTGCGCCCGACCCGCTCGGTGGTCCACAACTCCTGGGTCCAGAACCGCCACGAGTCGTGCGGAGCGATCGCCGCCGCGAGCAGTGTCGCCGCCGCCGCGGTGGCGCTCGCCACCGCCGCGGCCCGCCACCGCCGCGTCGCCAGCAGGTACACGATGAAGATGCCGGGGAAGAGCTTGAGCGCCGTCGCCAGGCCCACGCCCACCCCCGCCCAGCGTCGGGCCTGCGGTACGGCGAACAGCAGGTCGGCGAGGATCAGCACGACGAGCAGCATGTTGATCTGGCCGAAGGTGATCGTCTCGCGGATGCTCTCCACCGCCAGCACCAGCAGCACGGCGGCGGTCAGTGTGAACGTCCGGGGCAGGTCGTGCCGGGCGATCACCGGGTTCACCAGCCAGCGGGTGGTCAGCACCACGGCCAGCACGGTCAGCACCGTGAAGATCGTCACGGTGGCGCCCAGCCGCAGCAGGCCGAACGGCCACAGCAGCATTGCGCTGAACGGCGGGTAGGTGAAGTACAGCTCGCCCTGCACCCGGTCCGGCTGAACGTAGTCGTAGAGCGGGTGGCCGACGCGCCACCAGTCCATCGCCGACATGTAGATCTTGAGGTCGAAGAAGTTGTGCGCCAGGTTGGGCAGGTAGAGCGCGGGCAGTACGGCGACGAGCGCCACCACCGCGACCAGGCGACGGACCGTACGGCCGCCGGGATCGTCTTCGGTGACGGCGGGCGGTGCGACGGGTTCTGCTGGCACAGCGAAACCCTAGCGGTCCGGTCCGCCGAGAGCGCGCAGCCGCAGGGCGTGGGCTGCGCGTAGGCTGTCGCCGTGGCTGATCTTCTCGTCTGGATCGACTGTGAGATGACCGGGTTGGACCTCGGCAGGGACAAACTGATCGAGGTCGCGGCACTGGTCACCGATCCCGACCTCAACGTTCTTGGTGACGGCGTCGACGTGGTGATCCACGCCGACGAGCTGGCGCTGGAGGCGATGCCGGAGGTCGTCCAGACGATGCACGCCAGGTCCGGCCTGACCGAGGAGGTCCGTCGCTCGACGGTCACCCTCGCCGAGGCCGAGGACCTGGTCCTGGACTACGTCCGTACCTTCGTGAAGGAACCGCGGACGGCGCCGCTGTGCGGCAACTCGATCGCCACCGACCGGGGCTTCATCGCCCGCGACATGCCCCGCCTCGACGCGCACCTGCACTACCGGATGATCGACGTGTCGTCGATCAAGGAGCTGTGCCGTCGCTGGTACCCGCGGGTGTACTTCGGCCAGCCGCAGAAGGGCCTCGCGCACCGGGCGCTCGCCGACATCCGGGAGAGCATCCGGGAGTTGGAGTACTACCGGCGCACCGTTTTCGTCCCGCTGCCCGGCCCGGACGTGGACACCGCCAAGGCCATCGCCGCCGAACTCTGAGGCCGCCGCGCGCCCGCCGGCAACCCGCTGGACGTGCCCGGCCGGGGTGTGGCTATTATTGGTCCGCACCCAGCCCGGGGCGACTCACCGGGTGACGGCGGCATGGTGGCTGTAGCTCAGTTGGCAGAGCACCGGGTTGTGGTCCCGGTTGTCGTGGGTTCAATTCCCATCAGTCACCCCAGCGCAGGCCCCCTCTCCGGAGGGGGCCTGCTGTTTGTGCGCCCCTTCCGGCCGCCTTCCAGAAAACCGGGGCATCCGATCGAGCTGGATGCCGCGGTTTCCTGAATATCGAGTCGATCTCGCTCAGGCGGTCGGCGTCGGGGACGGGGTGCCGGCGCCGTCCGGTGTCGCCGGGGCGTCCGGGTCGGCCGGCGGCTCGTACGGCAGGGCGCTGCCCTTGACGTACTCGTCCCAGCTCATGTTCCAGTCGGTCCAGCCGTTGCCGTTCTGAAGCTTGCGCTCGGTCCCCTTGACCGTGATCGGGTCACCGATCTGGGTGTTCTTGAAGAGCCAGTCGCCGTTGGCCATCGACACGTTCACGCAACCGTGCGAGACGTTCACGCTGCCCTGCTGCCCCTCCGACCAGGGCGCGGCGTGGATGAACTCGCCGCCCCAGGTCAGCCGCTGCGCGAAGTCAATCTTGGTGCGGTAGCCCTCCTCCGGGCCCAACTCCTCGAACGTGTCGAAGACCGTCTTGCGCAGCTTCTCGATCACCACCATCGTGCCGCTGGACGACGGGGTGCTCTTCTTGCCCAGGCTGACCGGGATGGTCTTGATCACCGCGCCGTCGCGGGTCACCGTCATCCGCTTGGTCTTGTTGTCCACCGTCATGAGCAGGGCGGAACCGATCTTGATGTCCACCGAGAGGTCGGCGCGGCCGTACCACCCGTTGCCCATCGGCAGACCGCCGGCCTGTACCCGGTAGGAGACCTTGCTGCCGCTCTTCCAGAACTCCTTCGGCCGGTAGCGGATCTCGGTGGGGCTGACCCAGTGCCAGATCCCCTCCTGCGCCGGGGTCGAGGTGACGGTCATCCGCCGCTGCACGTCGTCGCGGTAGTCCTCCGGGATGTTCCGGCTGAACTTGACGATCAGCGGCATGCCCACGCCGACCACCTGGTTGTCGCCGAGGAAGCTGCTCACGCGTACCTGATTGGCGGGCTTGGCCATCGTGGTGAAGGTGCTCGTCGCGGTGGCCGGACGCCCGTCGTCGCCGGTCGCCGTCACCGTCGCCGTGTAGCTGGTGCCGTACTCCAGGGCGCCGGCCGGCAGCCAGGACCTGCCGTCCGGGGCGAGCGTGCCCTGCACCGCCTTGCCGGCCGCGTCCTTCAGCTCGACGGCGGTCTCCGTGGCGTCCTTGGTGGTGAAGGTGATGCCGGTGGAGGCGGGCACGTCCTTGGCGTCGGCGGCCGGCTCGCTGATCGTCGCCGTCGCCTTCGGCGCCTTGTCCTCGGCGCCGCCCTGCCACGAGGACGGCTTGCCGGCGTCGCCGTCGGTGCAGGCGGAGGTGAAGGCCAGCGCCACGGCGAGAAGACCCGCCGCCAACACGCGGCGTCGCCCACCGGGTCTGATCAGCTGGTCCTGGCTAGCTCGCATGATTCCCTCACAGTCGTGGTCGCTGCCCCATCGTCCTACTGACGTGCCAGAGCCGGCCCCGGTTGCTCGAGGTGAAAGGAAACACGCCACCAATAGTGCCCGAATTCTGCTACTATCCGGCGTTTCGTGAATCTGGCTCGTCTCCGTACCCGGCCTTCCGGGGTAGCCGCGCCGTCGTCGCGGCGGGAGTGCAACGGTACGCGCCGGCCCGGCCGTTGGGCAGGGCCGGCGCGACGGTTGCGGACTCAGAGAGCCGGACCGGCCCCACCACTCGGCACCGGCAGGGCGCTGCCCTTGATGAACGCCGACCAGCTCAGGCTCCATGCGGTCCAACCGTTGCCGGAGGCGAGGCGGCGCTCGGTGCCCTTGATCGTGATCGGGTCGCCGATCCGCGTCCGGTCGAACAACCACCTGGCGTTCGCCATCGACACGTTCACGCAGCCGTGCGAGACGTTCTGCCGCCCCTGCACGTGCTCCGACCAGGGCGCGGCGTGGATGTACTCGCCACCCCAGGTGAGCCGCTGGGCGAACTGGATGTCGGTGACGTAGCGGTTGGCCGGGTCCGGGTCGTCGCGGGTGTCGAAGACGGTGGCCTCCTTCTTCTCCATCACCACCATCGTGCCGCTGGACGACGGCGTGCTCTTCTTGCCCAGGCTCACCGGGATGCTGCGCACCAGCGAGCCGTTCTCGTACACCGACATCTTCTTGTTGGCGTTGTCGACCTTCATCTCGAACGCTCGGCCGATCTTGGCGGTGGCCTTGCGGTCGACGTCGCCGTACCGGCCGTTGCTCAGCGGCAGCCCCGCGATGGCGATGCGCACGGTCAGGGTGGTGCCCGGCTTCCAGTACTCCGGCCCCCGGTAGTACGCCTGCGTGCCGTTGTCGACCCAGTGCCACGCCCCCGGCTGCGGCGGATCGGTCCGGACGAACATCCGCTTCTGTACGGCCGCCCGGTCCTTCTTCGGGATGCCCGGGTGGAACTCGGTGACCACCGGCATCGCCACGCCGTAGCTCTTGTCGTCGAAGAGGTACAGACCCGACCCGATCGTCGACTTCGGCTTGGCCATCGTGGTGAAGGTGCTGGTGCCCTGGCTGCTGGTCCCGTCCGCAGCGGTCGCCGTCACCGTGGCGGTGTAGCGGGTGCCCCACTTCAGGGGAGCGGACGGCACCCAGGCCGAGCCGTCGGTGCGCAGCTTGCCCTCCACGCCGCCGCCACCGTCGGCGGTCACCGTGACGGAGGACACCTTCGCGCCGTCCGGCAGCTTCGTGCTGATCTCCGTGCTCACCGGCCTGTTCTTCGCGCCGTCGGCCGGGCTCAGCGTGAGCGCCGGACCACTCGGGGAACTCGACGGCGCAGGTTCGGCCGAACCGGGTGCGGCGCTCACGTCTGACGACGCCCCGCCCACGAATTCCGGCTTCTTCTTGTCGTCGCCGCACCCGGTCAGTGCCAGCGACGCCACCAGAGTCAGAGCGCCCACCACCGCCCCGGCTCGCGTGAACCGTGCCATGCCCACCTCTGTTCTCGCGTACCTGGCGGACATCGTGCCGTATGACTGCCCCAACCCATGCCCCAGTGCCGAGCGCGCGAGGGTGTTTGTGGCGTTTTGCCCGCAAAGCTCGACCGAAGGGGGGAGTCGGGGAACCGAATTGGAGCCCGGGTTGGCGGGGTGCTAATGTTCTCTCCGTTGCCGACGAGCGCCGCTAGCTCAACTGGCAGAGCAGCGGACTCTTAATCCGCGGGTTCGGGGTTCGAGTCCCTGGCGGCGCACCAACGAGCAAGGCCTTGACCTGGTAATTCACACCGGGCCGGGGCCTTTTTCGTGTACGTGGGTGGTGGGTGGTCGCTCGGTGTCCTTCGAGCATCCACGCGGGGCCGGTCGTCGCCGATTACGCTGGCGGCGTGGGGGAACAGCCTCGGGTTCGTGTCCAGGGGGATCTCTATCACCCGGTGGTACCACCGGGTGCCGTGTACGTGGGGCGGCAGGGGTTCGGGTTGCGGCGTTCTCCCTGGGCCAATCCGTTCAGCCTGCGGAAGCATGATCGGGCGGAGGCGTTACGCCTCTATCGGCAGTGGCTTGTGGGGCAGCCGGCCCTTGTTGACCGGGCGCGTCGGGAACTCGCGGGGAAGCAGTTGGCGTGCTGGTGCCGCGCCGAGGATCCGTGCCATGCCGACGTACTAGCCGACATCATCGGTTGACGTGCGGCCGGTGCCGAGCGGTGGGCCGTATCGGTGCGTAGACACCGCCGATGCTGAAGGACTGCGGTCTTGCCACCTGGTTGCCCACGTAGAAGGCGACGTCGCGGTCGGCGGCGCAGAGCTGGGTGAGGAACTTGTGCCTCAGCTGCTCCTCGGCCTCCGCGTCGGTGAGCTGGCCGAGGCGACGTTGCAGGGCGACGAACTCAGAGTCTCGGAGTGTCTGCTCGTGACCGCGGCAACGGCGGTCAGCGCATCGGTAGCGGTAGGTACCGGTGAAGCGCGGTGCATGAAGTGGGCTGCGCTTGGCCGGTTCCAGTAGGTCGAGCTGATCCAGGTAGCGAGCGATCTTCTTCCGATCCTCCGCCGACCAGCCGCGATGTCGTCTGACCTGGAGATCCGAGATGTCGGCCGCGCGAATCAGCGCGATCGATCGCGCGCTCCGGCCGCCGGGGGCCTGTGCGTTGAGCCGGCACATGGAGTCTTCGACGAGTGGATCGAGGAGGTGTCGACGCGACTGCCGGCTGGCGAGGTGCCGTTCGATGGCGATGGTGTCCACGATCGGCTTCCAGCTCTCGCGCCGTGGGTCGTCCCTGGCCGGCAGCGCGTCAACCTGGATGATGTCGTACTTGCGGAACGTGCCGTCGTCGCCGAGGTGCCGATGGTGGACCGGGTAGAGGCGAATCCAGCCCGTCCAGGGTGGGTCCATGCCCAGTGCCCCGACGCAGACCGTCTCCCCGTACCGCGCGGAGGGGATGGGTGCCGCCTTCACGGTGATCAGCAGGCGGAGTTTCGCTGGTCGTGTCAGGACCGGCTTCGGTCTCGGCTCTTCGTCGGTGCTCGGTCCCCACAATGGAAGCTGTTCCAACGGAACCACCTACATCGCTAGATGCAGCTGTAGAGGCACATTCAGTTACATAGACAGTCTCACATCTAGGCCGTGATTCGTAGGGCGCGAAGCCACTGGTTGATAGCGGCGATGGTGAGGGCGGCTTCGTAGCGCACGGCGAGTTTGTCGTACCTGGTGGCCATGGCGCGGTGTTGTTTGAGCTGGATGCCGCGCTCCACGGCGTGACGTAGGCGGTAGACCTCGGGGTCGAGGGCGGGCGGGCGTCCGCCTTGGGATCCTTTGGCCTTGCGGTGCGCGTCCTGGTTTGCCTTGCTCGGGATGCACGCGCGGATGCCCCGGGATCGCAGGTGGGCGTGGTTGGCCTTCGACGTGTACGCCTTGTCGGCCAACACGGTGTCGGGGCGGGTGCGTGGCCGGCCCTCACCGGCTCGGGGGATGCGGACCTTGGCCGACACGGGGATGAACTGAGGGCTGTCGCCGCGCTGTCCGGCGGTCACCACCAGGGCCATCAGTTTGCGGCCCTGCTCGCAGGCCAGATGGGTCTTCGTGGTCCAGCCGCCCCTCGATCGGCCGAGCCCGTGATCTGCCGGCTCGGCCTGCACCCCACCAGGAGGCTCCTTCTGCGCCTGGCCGTCGCGGCGGGCTCCCGCCGCGTGCTGGTGGGCGCGGCTGATGGTCGAGTCCACGCTCACCGTCCAGCCGACCAACCCCGCGGCGTCCGCCGGGCCTGCAACGAGGTGAGGTCGGTCATCCCTGCCCTGCTACCACCAGCAAGGGCGCGTCACCAACCACATCAAGCCGGGCACCCCACGAATTGCCGGGGCCCTGGCCGCCGGCCGTCTCCGCCAGCTTTTTTCACGCGTCCCATCCGCCCCAGGCCACATTTGTGATCGATCACGACGCGCACGACCCGGCCACGGGTCGGGTCTACAACCACGATGCCGGATTCGAGGCAGGGCATTTTCGAAACGGGGATTTCAAGCCACCGGCGCGTTCGCCCACTGGGCGAGCAACTTCAGTGCCTCGTGGGATGGGCTGTCTGGTTCGGCGGTGAACACCACGAGGTGCTGGTCGGACTTGCCGCTGACGTCGAATTGCTGCGAATCGAGGGTGAGCGGACCGACCAGTGGATGCTGGTAGATCTTGCGGCGCAGCGTGGCGCCGGTCACGAGGTGGCCGCCCCACCATGTGCGAAAGTTCGCGTCTTTGACGGAGAGAGTCCCGACAAGTTCGGCCAGGCGCTGATCGCTCGGGTAGTTCCGGGCCTCCATACGTAGATAGGCGACGCATTCCTGGGCGGCCCTGGCCCAGTCGGTGTTCAATTCCCGGTAACCCGGATCGAGAAAAGTGAGCCAGACAAGGTTCCGGTGCCGCTCCGGCAGTGCCCCATAATCGGTGAACAAGGCAGCGGCCAGGGGATTCCAGGCGAGGATGTCCAGTCTCCGGCCGAATACGTAGGCGGGAACTTCGTACAGGCTGTCGAGCAATCGCTGGGTCTGCGGGTCAACCCGCGACGTGGTCTGAGTACGGGATCCTGGGCGCTGTTTCGGCCCTGCAATTGAGTGCAAGTACTCCCGGCCGTCGCGGTCGAGACCAAGCGCGTCCGCGAGGGCGTCGAGGACTTCGGGTGACGCAGTGGTGACGCGTCCCTGCTCGAGCCGGGCCAGATAGTCCGCACTGACATTGGCCAGCTGGGCGACCTCTTCACGGCGCAGCCCGGGAACGCGGCGCCGCCGGCCGCCGCCGGGTAGGCCGACGTCGTCCGGCCGGATACGTGCACGACTGGCCCGCAGAAACTCGGCAAGCGGATTGCTCACGCTGGACTCCGGGCGTTTGGACATGAAACCCAAATTACCCCCGGGCCTCGGCGGATACCTGGGAATGTCTTTCCCATGATGAACTTTCCCATGAAGAACCGAACCTGGCCGGCCCGGTGAACCACCGTGACACTTGGCGCATAAGCAAGCCACCACTTGCCCGGACAGCGGCAAAGCCCATAGCGGGCACGGATGTCCGGGCCGGGACTAATGGGAGAGGAAGCCCTCCGTGTCGAAAACGATCGTGGTGACCGGTACCGCGACTGGAATGGGCCGGGCCATCGTCGAAAAGTTCGCCTCCGAAGGCTGGAACGTGGTCGCGACGGTCCGCAAGGAGGCCGACCTGACGGTGCACGATGGATTGGAGCGGGTCAGGACGCTGCTGCTGGACGTCGATGACGAGCAGGCGGCAGGGCCCTTCGCGCAAACCGCGGTGGAGCAGTTTGGACAGGTCGACGTCTTGGTCAACAATGCGGGTTTCTACCAGATGGGGCCGGTGGAGGTGAGCAGCATGGACCAGATCCACCGGCAGTTCCAGACCAACGTGTTCGGACTGATCGCGCTCAGCCGGGCCTTCCTGCCGATCTTCCGCGCCCAGCGCTCCGGAACGATCATCAACATCTCCTCGTTGACCGCCGAGCAGGGTTATCCGTACAGCGCCGTCTACGCCGCCTCCAAGGCAGCCGTGGCGGCGCTCAGCGAGGGGATGAGCCTGGAGGTGGCCGCCTTCGGCATCGCGGTCAAGGCCGTCCTGCCCGGACAGCACTCCACCCGCATCTTCACGAAGATCGACATTGCGCAGGACGTCCCTGCGGACTATCAGACTGGAATCGATGCGTTCTTCTCCAAGAACGCGCCAACCGGCTCCGACCCGTCGATTACCGCCGAAGTCGTGTATCGAGCCGCCGTCGACGGGGACAACACCAAGGTACGTTACTACTCCGCACCGGACTCGGCAGCCATTCCCAGGGCCAAGCAGATCCTGGGCACCGACGGCTACTGGGCGGAGTTCCGTACCGCCGTCCTCGCAGAGCCCAGCCCGCTGTTCACTGCGTTGATTCCGCGCCCGGGCGAGCATCCGATCGATTGGCAGATCTCCTGACCATGCGCTGACTCCGTCTTGGTAACAATCGGCCCGGTCGGCTGGCCGATCCCGGCAACCGCCACCGGGGCCGGCCAGCGGCCGTCAGCCATGGCTCCCACAGCGAGACGCTGCCCGGTCCCGACATGCGACTTGATCAGCTCGAGGGAGGTGACGATCCTCAGTCACCTTCGAGATGCCGGATCTCGCCTGCTTTGTCCTTATAGATGGAAGAGTGATTATCGTGACGACGAACCATCCGACAGACCCGGGATATGCCGCTGCGCTGGACACGGCTGAGCGTCTGCTGGGCTTCCGCTTGGAGCGCTTTCTTGGCGCCACGCCTGGTGAGCCGGCTAACAGCGCAGACTTCAAACGGATCGCGACGGTGCACGCCTTCGGCGACGTCTGGCCGCGCACCGAGCACCTAGATACACGGACGCGGGCGCTGGTGTCCGTCACCATCGCGGCGACACTCGGCGTCCTGGAGCCCCTCCGTGGTCAACTTCGCATCGCGCTCAACGCCGGCGCCGCCAAGGAAGAGATCGCCGAAGTCTTTCTTCAGGTCGCGGCCTACGCTGGCGTAGCACGCGCGTTCGACGGCTACCAGGTCGCGGCTCAGGTCTTCGCAGAGAACCCGGAACGCTCAGACCCTGGTAAGTAAGGGGTTCAGAGGTCAGGCCCGGTCCGGTTGGGCCGGGCCTGATCCCTTCCGGCCAGCGCCATGCGCCGGACGAAGTGCCGGTTCAGGTTTCGCGGCTCGCTGGGGTATCGATGCCGGTTGTGGAGACCAGGTCGAAGTCCAACCGCCGGCCCTGGTCAACGACACGCGTGACGAGCAGCCGCCGGCCATGGATGGTCAGCCGGGCATTACGGTGGGCCATGAGACCTCCGGTTTCGTGTGGGCGTCAGCACCTCACACCTCGCCGGAGGTCTCGCCTCATCTCAAGTCGCCACGCCGTCAACAACCCTCATGGGCACTACAGCTAGCGGTTGGCACCCAGCGGCCGCAGACGCTGGGTCAGCACGGGCACGTGGGACCCATGAACACGACATAGGCGAAGCTCTTAATCCGCGGGTTCGGGGTTCGAGTCCCTGGCGGCGCACCAACGAGATAGGCCCTGGCCCGGAGTAACCGGGTCGGGGCCTTTTTGGTTCCCGCTTCGCCGCACCGGGCGGGCAGCTCCCGACGGTGCCGGGAGCTGCCCGCCTTGTGCCGTCTCCGTCAGACGGCCACCGGGGGCTTCGGAGGCTCGACCGCGGTGAGGCCGCCGTCGACGGGAATGGTGGCACCGTTGATGTACGAGCCGCCCGGACCGGCGAGGAAAGCGATCACCTCGGCGAGTTCCTCGGGCTGGCCGACGCGGCGCAGCGGGATGAGGTTGATGTAGCGGTCCAGCCAGACCGGGCCGACGCTGGTGTACGTCGGGCCGGGCTGAACCGCGTTGACCCGGACGCCGGACGGGCCGTACTCGGCGGCCCAGGCGCGGGTGATGGCGTTGATCGCGCCCTTGGTGGCGACGTAGACGGCGTTGTTCTCGTCACCCATCACGGCGGAGCCGCTGCTGATGTTGATGATGCTGCCGTGGCCGCGCTCTGCCATCTTGGGGGCCAGGGCGGCGGTCAGCAGGAAGGCCGCGCGGAGGTTGCTGTCGAGCAACGTGTCGTACTGGTCGGCGGTCACGTCGGCGCTCGGGCCGAAGATGTTCGCTGCGGCCCCGTTGACCAGCACGTCCACGTCCCCGGCGTCCCGGGCCAGCCGGGCCACGTCGTCCCGGTTGGTCAGGTCGGCGGCGACGAACCGGGCCTGGCCGCCGTCGGCTTTGATCTTTTCGACCACCGAGGCCCCGCGCTGGGCGTCGCGGCCGGTAACCACCACGCTGGCCCCCGCGGCGGCCAGGCGCAGAGCTGTCGCCCGGCCGATACCGCTGGTGCTGCCGGTGATCAGGGCCGTCTTGCCAGTGAAATCGCTCATGTCCCACTCTCTTCGGACGATGCCGTCGCAGCGGCACGTGCCAGCGGATAGTTCTGTACCGACCGATCGGTACGGAAGTACGGTAGCACATCTGAATCGATCGGTACGGAAGTGGTAAGCTCGATCACGTGACCATCCGACGGAGCACGCCGACCGGCCGACCGAGGGGCTTCGACGCCGACCGGGCTCTCGACAACGCGATGCGTGTCTTCTGGGAGCAGGGCTATGAGGGTGCGAGCTTGGCCGACCTCACCAAGGCCATGGGCATCAACCGCACGAGCATGTACGCGGCGTTCGGCAACAAGGAAGAGCTGTTTCGCAAGGCTTGGGCGCGCTATGCGGCCGGGCCGGCCTCGTATGGCGCCGAGGCGCTGGCCGAGCCGACCGCCCAGCGGGTGGCCACGGTGTTCCTCCAGGGCGCGGTCCGCAGTGCCACCCTGCCCGACTACCCGGCTGGCTGCCTCAGCCTCCGGGCCTCGCTGATCGGTGGCGACGACGGGCAGGTGATCCGCGAGCTGCTGTCCACCTCGCGCCAGGAGACCTACGACCAGCTCACGAAACGGTTCGAGCGAGCCGTCGACGAGGGCGACCTGTCCCCGGAGACCTCCCCGGCCCAACTGGCGCGATACGTCATGACGATCGCCAACGGCGTCGCTGTTCAGGCCGCCGGTGGCGCCGAGCGCGCCGAGCTCGAGCTGGTGATCGACGCCGCCCTGCGAAACTGGCCGCCCGTCTAGGCCCTGGCTCCTCCACTACTCCCTTCAGTGTCTCGGATGCCGCAGCGCCGGCGTCTCGTTGTTCGTGGGACGCGCCGCGCCCGGGGTGCGTGCCGGCCCGGTTCTCCGGGTGCACCACCAGACGATGGCCGTGATCACGATGATGGCGACGGTGGGAACGATCTGGTAGGGCGAGCCGACTCCGTCCGAGCGGTCCTGCGTCGCGGTACCGAGATCGACCCGCAGTGCGGCGGCCAGCACGAGGGTGAACGTGTTGAGCACGGCGTGGAGCATGACGGAGACCTCGAGACCGCCGGTGCGCCAGGTGATGATGGCGAGTCCGGTCCAGAGCGCCAGGTAACCAGACGATGAGGTACGGATCGGTCGCGCCGTGGAGAGCTGTGAAGAGGAAGCTCGCCGATGCGGCGTTTGTCGCCGGCAAGTACCCGGTGGTACTCCACTCCGGTCGTGCTGGGCGGCTCGCTGCGGTCCGGGGTGCGAGGCCGGCTCGTGTGGGTGAAGGTCATGGGATTTCCTTGCGGGAAGGTCACTTGCCGGCCTGGTCGACAAAGCCGTAGCGCAGGCGCAGGGCCCGCTCGGTGCTCGCCAGAATCGCACCGACGGCGAGGGCGAAGTTGAGCCAGATCGGCAGATGGACGGGCAAGTCGAGATGTCCGGTGCGCTCGGCGACTGCGGGGATCCGCGAGATCGGCTCGGCGAGTTGCAGCAGGTTCAGTCCTGCTCCGCCGAGCAGAACCAGCATCGAGAGGAGACCGACCGAGCGACTCAGCGCTCGGTGGTCGTGTTCCAGGCGAGCGCGGCGCCCCTCGGCGGTCCTCGGATCGGGGATCAGTGGGTGTGTTCGGCCGGCGGTGGGGACGTAGTGGCAGCGCTTGATTCCGAAGGCGCTGACGGCCACCTCGATGGTGCCGCCCTCGACCGGGAACGCCGCCGGAAGCTTCGATGCGGCGAGGTGCCTGCCCTCGAGGTACAGGTGTGCCTTCGCCCTGCCGCTGCCCGAATCGGCCCGGTACGGAAGGTCGACCGCGTACGCCAGTCGCCGGCCGTCCCTCCGGGTTAACGGCAGGTGGAACAGCGTTCGGAAGGGCAACTGCCACCAGCGCACCGGTTTCAACGTCCGGCCGTCCCCGACCTCGATGCGCGCGGCCGCTCTGCGTCGCCGCCACTTTTCGATCATGTTTTCTCGCTGCCCCCGCCCTCGTCGCACGCACTAACACACTGTGCTAGTGGCGACGGTAGCACAGTGTGTTAGTAGAGTGGTCGAGGAGGTGGAACGGTGACTCAGGGAGAAGAGACCACCGGCTCGCGGGAGAAGATCCTCGCCGCTGCGGCGGCGATGCTCGCCGAGGATGTGATGGCGAGGTTGAGCGTGCGAGCGGTCGCCGCGCGCGCCGGGGTGAGCACGGGCTCGCTCAGGTTCCACTTTCCGACTCAGCGGGAGCTGAAGGACGCGGTGCTGTCCCGGATCTACACGCAGGTGTTCCCGGACAGCCCGATCCACGACCGGTCGCTCCCGGCGCGGGATCGGCTGGTCAGCTGTCTGCGCCAGGTACTCGCCCCCGCCGGGGTCGGGGCGCGGGCCCGTGCGGCGTGGACCCTGGCGTACCAGGCGTTCATCGCGTCCGAACCGACGGAGCAGGTGCGTGCGGAGTACCTCGCGGTGGAGCGCGGAGGATGGCAACGTGTCGAGTACTGGCTGTCGGTTCTGGCTGACGAGGGCGCACTACCCAAGGAAGACCACGCCCGCCGGATCAAGTTCCTGCTGACCGTTCTCAACGGGTTGTCGATCGAGCGGGCCCTACCCGCCGAGGACTCCATCCTGGAGACCGAGACCGAAACCCTCTACCTAGCCGTTGACTCCGTCCTCAGGTCCTGAACCAGGGGCCGCGCCCCCGACCGGGTGCTGGTCGAGGGCGCGGCGGTCCCGCCTCAGGTCACGGGCTGAGGCAGGTCGGCGCTGGGACGCTGCCCGCTGTTCCGGAACCGAGGAGGCCGAAGCTCGTGCTGGCGTTGGCGGCGAGCGCGCCGTTGTAGGACGCGTTGCGGACTGTCGCTGTCGAGCCGCTGGTGCTCAGGGCGCCGTTCCAGACCTGGCTGATGGTCTGGCCGTTGCCCAGGCTCCATCCGACGGTCCAGCCGTTGATCGCGGCGGCGCCGGCGGTCACGGTGACCTCGGCCTGAAAGCCGCCGGACCACGAGTTGACGGTGCGGTAGGTGGCCGTGCAGTCGGCGTCGGAGGGCGGTGGCGGGGTGGTGGTGGGTGGTGACGTCGGGCCGTCCGGCGGCACCAGGGGGCAGGTGGCGGAGTACCGCGAGACGCCGGTGCGGTCCGCCAACGGGCAGAGGAACGGCGTGTACCGCGTGTCGTTGTCGAGGAACGTCTTGAGCCAGGGGATCAGGACGCGCATCTCGGTCGGGTTCGGCCTGGTGAAGGAGAGATGGTCGTTGCCGGCCAACTCCGCCCAGGCGTGCTCCACCGTGGCGGGCAGCGAGTTGTGGATGCCCTGCACGTAGGAGGGCGTCACCGTGCCGTCGTTCTGCCCGGAGATGAGCATTGTGGGAACCTGGGTGGTGGACATGTTCAGGCTGTTTCCCGGCGCTCCGGGCGCCAGACCGACAGCCGTTCTCAGGGTCGGCCGCCGCAGGGCGGCGAGCAGCGTTCCGGCCCCGCCCGCCGAGTGGCCCATGACGCCCAGGCGGTCGGGGTCGACCCGGTTCCGCACCGTACTGGTCCGGGTCAGGTAGTCCAGCGCGGCGAGCAGCTGGGTGGCCCGGGCGTCGGCGCCGTCGGTGCGGCTGTTCGTCTCGATGCCGAGCACGACGAACCCGAAGGACGCCAGCCAGGGGCCCATCCAGGCCTCCTCGTTGGCGAACAGGGCGGAGTAGCCGGGCACGATCGCGATCGCGCCCCAGGTGCCCAGGCTGGTGTCGGTCGGGTAGTAGACGTACCCGCCGTTGAAGCCGTTGCCGGCCGGGACCGTCGCCTGGGTGGTGGCGAACGGCCCGCGGGTGGCGGCGATGCTTGCCGGGGTCGGGTCGGGGCCGCGCTGGTACGGGCTGTCGGCGACCGCCGCGTCCCGCGTCGTCGTCGCCAACGCCAGGCCGAGGACGACCGCGAGGCCGGCCGTGAGCCATCTGACCGGCGTACGGTGTGGTGGCGTTTTCACTTCCGCGTTCTCCTTCGGTTCGGGGCGCGCGTGCGGTGGTGGGAGGTGGTGTCCGCGTCCCGTCCGTCAGCGGCGGATCCACTGCTGGTTGGTCTGGCCGGTGCAGGTCCAGAGGACGAGCTTGGTGCCGTTGCCGGTGCCCTGGTTCACCGGGTCCAGGCAGAGGCCGGACTGCACCCCGGTGATGGTGCCGTTGGCGTTGACGTTCCACTGCTGGTTGGTGCCGCCGTGGCAGTCGTAGATGGTGACCAGGGTTCCGGGAGAGGTGCCATAGCCGGCGGCGTCGAGGCACTTGTTGCCGTAGACGGTGAGCGCCTTGCCGCTGGTGTAGGTCCACCGCTGGTTCGTGCCGCCGTGGCAGTCCCACAGCTGCACTTGGAGACCGTTGGTGGTGGACGAGCCGGGGACGTCGACGCACCTGTTGGACAACGCGCCCACGATGGCGGTGGTGGTCTGGCCGCCGCCGGTGCCGGGCTCGCCGATGCTGCCGGGCACCGACTGGAGGGCGCTGTACCAGCGGGCCGCCATCTTGTCGTAGCCGCCGGACGTGGGGTGGATGCCGTCGATCAGGTCGGCGGTGGTGAGCGCGCTGTACATGTCGACGAGGTGCACCCGTTTGCCGGCGTTCACCTTGCTCTGCACGATGCCGGGAATGGCCGCGTTGAAGGTGCGGACGGCCGCCGCCTGGTTGCTGTTGGAGAGCGGGATGAGCTGCGCCACGAACACCTCGGCGTTGGGCGCGGTGGTGGTGATCCGGTCGATCAGCGTGGAGAGCCGGTTCGGCGCGCCGCTCACGTTGTAGTTCTGCAGGATGTCGTTGGTGCCGATGTGCAGCAGCACGGTCTGCGGGCGTTGGGTGTTCAGCCAGTTGACGATGTTGGCGTCGATCTGGTCGATGCGCCAGCCGGGATGCCCCTGGTGGTCGTGGTCACCCAGACTGCCGGGCCCGTTGAACTGCGAGCCGACGAAGTCCACCGTGTAGCGGCCGTTCACCAGACGCTGCCACAGCCCGATGCGGTATCCGCCGGGTACCTGGGTGCCCTCGGTGATGGAGTCGCCCAGCGGCATCACCCGGACCCCGCCGTTGGACTCCGCGCTGGCCGGGCTGCCGGGGGTCAGCACCCCGGCGACCATCATGCCGAGCGCGGCGAGCGTCGCGAGCCATCGTGCCCTCGTTCGCATGGTTCTCTCCCTTGGATCGATCGAGCAGGCCGAGGGCGTGGCCGGTCGGTGGCGGCCACCACGGCACGACGACGGCCCGTTCGGGGAACGGGCCGGCCGGACCGGGCAGCCGCCGGTCGCCGGGCGATGCCCGGCACGCGCCGATCGTCATGTCGGCACGGCGATGCCGCCTCAGCACTGGGACGAGTGTGAGCGTTAACAACGAAGATTGTAAATTCTTTGGGTCGGCCAGGTCCAGCGGGACCGGCAGCCGGGTGCCCCAACCGCGGGCCCGAGAGCGGTACGCGGTGGCGACGCGGCCGGCGAAGATCGGCGCCCAGCCGGCGTAGGTGCCGGGACGGTTGCCCATTCAATCGGCGCGCATCTATAGTTTCGCGAATCGCGACATTCATGGCCGTGGTGACGCGGCCGGATCGTCGAAGCGCTTCGACGATCCGTCGTTCAGGCCCGTCAGCCGGGTGTCGAGCCTGGCCACGCCGGTCTCGGCGCTGTCTGGCGCCGGTCGTACGACATGAGGAGAAACCGCATGCGGAACTGGCGCCTTCGGCGCGGAATCACCGCGCTCGCGCTCGCCCTGCTGGCCCTACCGGCCGTTCCCGGCACCGCGCTCGCCGAGCCCACCTATCCGTTCCGAGATCCGCACCTGCCGGTGCACGCCCGGGTCGACGACCTGCTCGGGCGGCTGACCCTGGACGAGAAGATCTCCTGGCTGCACCAGTACCAGCCGGCCGTGCCCCGGCTGGGCATCGGCCTGTTCAAGACCGGCACCGAGGCGCTGCACGGGGTGGCCTGGTCGACCGACATCGACAACAACGGCGCGGTGGTCAAGGCGCGCGGCACCACCTTTCCGCAGCCGGTGGGGATGGCGAGCACCTGGAATCCCGACCTGGTCCGGCGGGTGGGCTCCGCCGTCGGCGACGAGGCGCGCGGTTACCACGCGCAGAACCCCCGGGTGTGGGGCCTCAACCTCTGGGCGCCGGTGGTGAACCCGCTGCGCGATCCCCGGTGGGGCCGCAACGAGGAGGGCTACTCGGAGGACCCGCTGCTCACCGGCGCGATCTCCACCGCGTACGGCACGGGGATGACCGGTGGCGACCCGAACCACCTGAAGACCGCTCCGACCCTCAAGCACTACCTGGCCTACAACAACGAGGTGCGGCGGGACGTCACCTCGTCGAACGTGCCTCCACGGGTGCTCAACGAGTACGACCGCGCGGCCTTCGAGCCGGCCATCGCCGCCAACGCGGCGACCGGGATGATGGCCGCGTACAACCTGGTCAACGGACGCCCGGCGACCGTCGACCCGGACCTCGACACGGTGGTACGCGGCTGGACCGACCAGCGGCTGATGCACGTCACCGACGCCTGGGCGCCGAACAACCTGGTCAACTCCCAGAAGTACTACGGCACCCAGGCGGAGGCGAACGCGGCGATCATCAAGGCCGGCCTCAGCAGCTTCATCACCGACGACACCAACGCCCAGCCGACGGTCACCGCCATCCGGCAGGCCCTCGCCAGCGGCCTGATCAGCGAGGGAGACATCGACACCCGGATCAGGGACATCCTGACCATCCGGTTCCGGCTCGGTGAGTTCGACCCGGGCGGCGGCCGCTACGGCGGCATCAATCCGGACGTCATCAACAGCCCCCAGCACCAGCGCCTCGCCCGGCAGGCCGCCGGCGAGGCGATGGTGCTGTTGAAGAACTCGCGCCGGGCGCTACCGCTGGACCCGGCCCGGACCCGCAGTGTGGCGGTGCTCGGCCCGCTGGCCGACACCCTCTACTCCGACTGGTACGGCGCCGACCTGCCGTACCAGGTGACGGCGCTCGACGGCATCCGCGAACGGTTGGGCGACAGGGCCAGGGTGAGCGGGCTCGACGGGGCGGACCGGATCGCGCTGAAGGTGGTGGAGACCGGTCGGTACGTCTCGGCCACCGGCACCACCGACGCCGACCGGGTCCTCGGGACCGGCGCCGCGCCGGCGCCCGTCGCCCAGTTCGACGAGGTCGACTGGGGGCAGGGCGTGGTGACGTTGCGCAACGCCGCCAACGGCCGCTACCTCGGCTACAACTGGGGGCCGTTCGTCACCCGCGACGAGCAACCGAACGGCTGGTACGTGCAGCAGCAGTTCAAACTGGAGCCGCGGTCCGACGGGACCGTGGTGCTGCGGTACGCCGGCTACGAGACCAAGGAGAGCTGGTTCGGGGTCAACACGTACGTCACTGTTGGCGACGACGGCGCGCTCACGCTCGGCGCGGCGACCCCGGACGCCGCCACCCGCTTCAGCCGCGAGGTCATCAGCAGCGGAATCGACCGGGCGGTGGCGGCGGCGAAGGCGGCGGACACCGCGGTGCTCGTCGTCGGCAGCAACCCGTTCATCAACGGCCGGGAGGCGCACGACCGGTCGTCGACGGCGCTCAGCGCCGGGCAGGAGGCGCTGGTCAAGGCCGTGACCACCGCCAATCCGCGGACGGTGCTGGTGCTCCAGACCAGTTACCCGGTCACCACCGCCTGGGCGCAGGAGAACGTGCCGGCCATCGTCTGGACCACCCACGCGGGCGCGGAGACCGGGCACGCCGTCGCCGACGTCCTGTTCGGCGACCGCAACCCGTCTGGTCGGCTCACCCAGACCTGGTACCGCTCGGACGCGCAGCTCCCACCCGACCTGCTGGAGTACGACATCATCTCGTCGGGGCAGACCTACCTCTACAGCACCGCGAAGCCGCTTTACCCGTTCGGGCACGGGCTGTCGTACACCCGTTTCCGGTACGGCCAGCTGCGTACCGGCGGCCAGGCTGTCGGGGCCGACGGCACCATCACGGCCAGCGTCGACGTGACGAACGTCGGTGACCGGGCCGGGTCCGAGGTGGTCCAGCTCTACGCCCACCAGCGCACCTCGCGGGACGTGACGCCGCTGCGCCAGCTCAGGGCGTTCCAACGGGTGGAACTCGCGCCGGGGCAGACCCGGACGGTGACGCTGCGGCTGCCGGCCGCCGACCTCGCGCACTGGGACGTCACCAGGGACCGGTGGGTGGTCGAGTCGTCCACGTACGACCTGCTGGCCGGCTCGTCCGTCGGGGACATCCGGGCCCGGGCGGCGGTGCGGGTGCGCGGCGAGACGATTCCGGCGCGTGACCTGTCCAGGCTCACCCGGGCCGAGAACTTCGACAGGTACGCGGGGGTCCGGCTGGTCGACGAGTCGAAGGTGCGCGGTACGGCCGTGGGCGCCACAGCGGCCGGTCAGTGGATCTCCTTCGACGGTTCCGCCCTCCGTGCCGGCGCGCGCACCTTCACCGCGACGGTCGCCAGGGCCGGCGCGGACGCCGGCGCCATCCAGATCCGACTGGGATCGCCCACCGGGCGACTGCTGGGCACGGTCGGGGTGCCCAGCACCGGAGACGACTACCGGTACGTCAGCGTCAGCACCGAGTTGACCCGGGCGGTCGGCGCCGGGGACGTGTTCCTGGTGTTCGACTCCCCGCTGCGGCTGGCGACCTTCGCCATCCGGTGACGGAGTCCGGGCCGGGGCGGACGTCGCGCCCCGGCCCGTGGCCCGCGCGTGCCCTGGTCACCGCCTGTTTCCGGCGACGGCGCCTGGCCTGCCGGCGGTGCCCGGTCACCGCGTCGGCGGCAATCATCCGATGACCCCTGGATGAGGCCCGCCGACATTGATCGTTATGCCGGCTTCATCCCTAATAGCATATAGACGTCCGGCGATTGACGGTTGCATTCATCACACGTGTGACCTACGCTTCGAAAAGATTTCGAGTCGATTAACACGAGAGTGCGGTCGGGCGACGAAAAGCCCTGCCGGCCCTGATGGCGTCGCTGTTTCCGTACTCATCGTTCGATACGCACGGGGTCCCCTGCCGACGGCACATGAGAGGAACAGTACGTGAGGTCAATCGTGTCCACCGCTCGAACGTCAGTGCTGGCGGTGGCGGCTCTCGTTGCCGCCACTCTGCCGGCCGTGCTGACCAATCAACTGCCGGCCTCGGCCGCGGTCCAGGCGACCTACTACGTGGCCCCCGACGGCAACGACGCCAACCCCGGCACACTGGCGTCTCCATTCCGGACGGTCCAGCGTGCGCGTGACGTGGTCCGCACCATCAACACCAACATGACCGGCGACATCAACGTCTACCTGCGCGGCGGCAGCTATCCGATCAGCAGCACCGTCGAGTTCGGCGCCGGTGACTCCGGGACCAACGGCTACCGGATCAGCTACGCCGCCTACACCGGTGAGGCGCCGGTCCTCGACGGCGGCGTCCAGGTGACCGGGTGGACCCAGCACAGCGGAAACATCTGGAAGGCGCCACTGAGCCGCACCAACAAGCTCCGGGCGCTCTACGTCAACGACAAGCGCGCGTTCATGGCGTCGAAGACGGTCAGCTCGGGCGGTTGCTACGGGACGTACACCGTCACCGCCGGCCAGGCGCCCTGGGCCTGGGAGTCCGGCTCGCAGTGCGCCGGGTCCCGGTACAGCCAGAGCGACTTCCCGGCCGTCGCCCGCAACCAGGACGACATCGAGATCGAGACGGGCACGACCTGGACCACGGCGATCGTTGGCGTCCGGCAGGTGACGACCGACGGCAGCAGCCGGGTCGCCCTGTTCCAGCAGCCGGGCGCGGCCATCGCTCAGGGCGCCTTCAACGGCAACGCCCAGGTCGGCGGCACCCACAAGCTGATGAACGCGTACGAGTTCCTGGACGCGCCCGGTGAGTTCTACTTCGACAAGGGCACCCAGACGGTCTACTACTACAAGGCCAGCTCGGAGAACATGTCGACGGCGACGGTGTACGCGCCGAACAACGTCACCACTGTGTTGCGGGTCGCGGGCACCTCGACGACCAGCCACGCGCGCAACATCACGTTCTCCGGTCTGACCGTGCGGCACTCCGACTGGAACCTGTTCACCGTCGCCGGGTCGTCCTTCAAGCAGGCCCAGCAGGGCAACCTCGGCGCGCAGGTGTACGCCAAGGGCAACTTCCACGTCTACTACTACCGCAACGTGGACGTCACACCCGCCATCGTCCAGGTGCAGAACGCCGACGGGATCCTCCTGCAACGCAACCGGATCCAGCACACCGGCGCGGACGGCGTCAACATGGTCAACGACGTGCAGGGCTCACAGTTGATCGGGAACCACACGAGCGACATCGCCGGGTCCGCCATCACCATCGGTCATCCCCAGCACGTCTTCATCGGTGACGGCACGTCGAGCAACAACGAGAAGTACTCCCCGCAGGTCGAGGGGCTGCCGAAGAACATCGACATCAAGAACAACTACCTGTACGACAGCGCCGTCCTGTTCAACGGGCACAGCCCCATCTCCGCGTACTTCGCCGACACCCTGACGATCCAGCGCAACCGGATCGAGAAGGCACCCTGGTCCGGCATCACCCTCGGCTGGGGCTGGTGGAACTTCGACGGCTCGTCGGGCTCGATCGCGCCCAACCGGCCCACGACCACGGCGCGGAACAACACCATCAGCCACAACCACATCATCGACACGGTGCAGCGCCTCAGCGACACGGCGCCGATCTACACGCTTGGCAGCCAGCCCGGGACGACGATCACCAACAACTACCTCCAGGGCGTCCCCTCCGGCCACAAGTACGGCCTGCACCCGGACGAGGGCTCGGCGTTCATCACGTTCCGGGACAACGTCCTGAGCATCGACAAGAACGTCACCTGGATGATCAATTCCGACGACTTCGGTCGGAAGCACGACCTGAGCATCACCCAGATCTACGGGCCGATCAACAAGGTGTCGAACAAGAACCTGCCGAACAGCACTGTCGCCGACATCCTCGTCTCCTCCGACTACGTCTGGCCGGCGCCGGCGTACGCCATCGCGGCGAACTCCGGCCTGGAGGACGCGTACCGGGACATCATCCCGGCGGCCACCTTCTCCGCGCCCAACTACGTCCTGCCGGCGAGCACGTTCGTCACCAGCGCGACGGCGACGATCCCGATCCGGAGCACCGGCGACGCCACCAGGTCGGTGTGGCTCGCGCCCTCCGGCACCACCACCTTCGCCGCCGGGCCGACGATGACCAGGGCGGGCGGCACCGCCACGTCCATCGCCGTGCCGACCAACCAGGGGGAGTACCGGCTGTTCGTCGTGGACGCCCAGGGCAACCGGTCGGCGGAGTCGACCTCCATCGTCCGGCAGCAGCAGGGCGGCGGCACCGGCACCGGCAGCGGGCAGCTCGTGGGCGGCCAGTCCGGCCGCTGCGTGGACGTGCCCAACTCGACCACCACCAACGGCACCCAGGTCCAGCTCTACGACTGCTCCGGCGGCACCAACCAGCGGTTCACCCACACCAGCGGCAGGCAACTGACGGTGTACGGCACCAAGTGCCTGGACGCGTCCGGAGCGGGCACCGCCAACGGCACCGCGGTCATCATCTGGGACTGCCACGGCGGGACCAACCAGCAGTGGAACGTCAACGCCAACGGCACCGTGACCAACGTCCAGTCCGGGCTCTGCCTCGACGCCAACGGCGCCGCCACCGCCAACGGCACGAAGGTCATCCTCTGGGCCTGCAACGGTGGCACCAACCAGCAGTGGACGCTGCGTAGCTGAGCGCCACCGGAACCCCGGGGCCAGGCCGACACGGGCCTGGCCCCGGCTACTTCTGGTAGCCGTAGTTGTCGCAGGTCCGGCGTTGCAGCACACAGTTCTTGGTGCGCTTGTTCATCGTGGTGACGTCCCACATCACGAACGCGTCCCCGTGCATCGACGAAGCGCTCTTGCCCTCCTTGTCGGAGGACAGGTAATAGCCCGCGGGGGTTCCCTTGACCGGGTACTGGATGTCGAAGGTGATCGCCGGGACGCGCACCGGGTGGCTGCTCGGGCAGCCGCCGCCGGTGCCGTACGCGACGTGGTCCTTGTGGTTGGGGCTGTCCAGGTGCTTGCCGTCCCAGCAGTCGGGGAACTGCATCATGTAGTGCAGGGTGGCGTCCCCGCCGCAGATCGGCCAGTTGCCGTTGGTGCTACGGGCGATGCCGTCCAGGTCGCCGGGGCCGTAGAAGGCGCAGTAGAACTGGCCGGTCGCGCCGCGCGGGGTCGGCTTCTTCTTCTTGGCGTCGCCGGAGATCATCCGCAGGCCGTTGGGCATGGGCATCTGGCCGGTCGACGTCTTCGCCAGGGACCGGTAGTAGACCCGGAATCCGGAGGTCTCGACGGGCTTGCCGGTGCCGTTGTCGTAGAGCGTGGGGACCCAGTAGGCGGAGTGGTCCTGGACCGGCTTGCAGGAGGTGGCGGTGAACTTCGTCAGGTCACCCGCGACCGTGTCCGCGTCGACCGCCCTGTTGCCCACGAACGAGTGCATGTGGGAGGCGCCCGGCAGGCCGGGCGCGACGATCGGGTCGTCCGGCAGCCGGTGACTGTACTGGCAGTCCGCCCGGAACTCGGGCAGGTTGCCCACGCCGGCCGGGACGGGGTCGGTCTTCAACGCCCGGTACGCGTCGACCTGCGCCTTCCAGGCGGCACGGTCCACCGGCACCCAGCCGGTCGCCGGGACCTTCGGCGCGGCGGAGGCGGACGGCTTCGCGGAGGCCGACGGCGTCGTGGACGCCGATGCTGACGCCGACGGGCCGACCGAGGCGGACGACCCAGCCGACCCTGCCGGGGATGTCTCCGGGTTCTCGACGGCGTTCGCCGCGTTCGTCGGTTCCGGCGCGTCGGCTCGGGTGGTCGAGTAGACGCCGGCCGCACCGATGACGAGCACGGCGGCGACGCCGGCGGCGATGCCCAGCCGATGGCGGGCGAACCGGCTCACCGGACGCGGCGGTGGCGGCGGGCTCGCCGGCGCTTCGCGAAACGAGGCGTACGACACGGGTCACTCCCCACGAGCAGACGATGGCATTGACCCGGACGGCCACGGCCGCCGTATGGTAGGCGCTCGCCCGGGGCGCCCGATAGTTTTCTAAACCTTCCTTAAAGGAGGCGGCGCTCGGCCGGTCCGGTCTCCTTCGGCAGTCGCTGCTCCAGGTCCGCGATGATCGTGCGGAGCTGGGCCAACTGCTCGTGCGCCGATGGTGCGTCGCTGTCGTCGGCGGTAGCGGGCGCGGCGGCCCGTGCCGCCGCGGCGCGCTCCTCCCGATGGGCCTCGTCCAGTGCGGTCAGGACGACACCCACCAGGAGATTCGTCAGCAGGTAGCAGGCCGTGACCATGTACGACACGTAGTACAGGACCGCCCACCCGGTGATCTCCCGGCCGGCCTGGAGCGTGTCGGTGATGCCGTCCAACGACAGCAGCAGGAACAGGGTGAGCATCGCCTGCCCGACGGTGCCGTACCGGTCGGGAAGCGCGACGCCGAACAGCATCCAGCCGAGCATCGCGTACCCGTAGAGCACGAGGACCGTGACCAGGAGGAAACTGCCGAGCCCGGGAAGACTGCGCCGGATCCCGACGAGGATCACGCGCAGACTGGGAAACAGGCGGAACGCGCGGACGATGCGGGCCAGGCGCAGCAGCCGCAGCAGCGTGACGTTCTCCCGGATTCCGGGCAGCAGTGGCGCCGCGACGATGAGCAGGTCGAAGACGTTCCACGGGTCCCGGAAGAACTGCGCGGGTCGCCACAGGTGCGCCCCGAACCGCGTCAGGAGTTCGAGCACGAAGTACGCCAGGCACGCGTACTCGATGCCGCGCAGCGGGGCCCCGGCCAGCGCTGTCGCCCCGCCGTACGTCTCCAGGCCCAGCGCCACCGCGTTGAGCGCGATGACGGCGAAGCTGACCAGGTTGAACCAGGGGGCGGCCACCACCTCCCGGCACGCATCGGTCAGGCGGCGCGTCCGGCCCTGTTCTGCGCTCGTCATCGTTCCTTCCGACAGGTCGCCGGCCGGGCGGTGTCCACCTACTGCGGTGGCCGCCGCGCGGCACTGTGTCGCCCCGGAGTCACGCCTGCGACGTGGCCCCGGCCTGCTCGTCGGTGTCGCTCGAGGGCTCCGGCGCCGTGTCCGCCGTGTCCGCGGCGTTCACCGGCGCCGGAACGCTCCAGGAGAGCTCGATCTCGACGGACGACTCCGTCTCGCTTTCGCGCTCGATCTCCAGCTCGCACCGCAACGTGTCGGCGACCGTCACGGCGCCCGCCGCGCCGTAGAAGATCCGTCCGTCCGACTCCAACTGGTTGGCGAGTTGGCGCAGCCAGGCGGCCAGATCGGAGTGACACCGTACGGGTGTCCGCGTAGATATCCATGCGGCCCATGCTCGCACTCCACAAAGGACGGAATCGTCGAGGGCTTCGGTGGGAGGTGTCAGGGTCGCGTGATATGGATCTTGCGATGGCAACCGCCCGGTCCGGCGGGTGCTACCGGGCCGCTTCTGGGTATCCGGAAACCATGAAGACGACCTGGAAGCCCCACGAGAAGCACGGCGGCCTGTCGGAGAAGGACAAGCGCGAGTTGCCGGAGAGCGTTTTCGCGTTCCCCGACAAGCGCAAGGAGCCGATGACCGACGCGAGTCACGTCCGCAACGCCGTTGCCCGGTTCGACCAGGTGCAGGGCGTCACCGACGCGGAGCGCGAGCTGGCCTTCCAGAACATCCTCGCCGCCGCCAAGCACTACGACGTCGAGGTCGTCGAGACGAACTGGCGTCAGCTCGGTAAGCTGCCGCACACCCCGAATCCCGCCCACTGAGCGAGCCGGCACGATCGGGGCGTCGACCACCGGATAGTTCGTTCCGTGGGCGGGTAGACGGCGCAAATGCCCCGCCGCCCGAGAACGCCGCGGGCCCGTCCGGACCGGCGCGGGCCGACCACCCGTGGGCCCGCCTGCGCGGAAGGCTGGGTAAACCCGCCTGGCGGGTACACCTGTACGGGCTGCTCGCCGTGCAGGCCGGCGTCGCCGCGACGCTCGCCTGGTTCGCGGGCTACCAGTTCCTCGACAACCCCGCGCCGGTCTTCGCGCCGACCACCGCCGTCGGCATCGTGGCGGCCTCGATGGGATCACGCCTGCGCCGCACCATCGAGTTGCTGGCCGGGGTCGTCCTCGGGCTCGCCGTCGGCGACGCGCTCATGCCGTTCTTCGGCATCGGGGCCTGGCAGACCGGCGTGGTCGTGGTGCTGGCGATCATCGTCGCCGTGCTGCTCAAGGGCGGCGGCTCGCTGCTCACACAGCCCGGTGCCACGGCGGTGCTCATCGCCACCCTGGAACCACCGGTACGGGACCTGTCCGTACCCCGCTTCGTCGACGCGGCGGTCGGCGGGTTGATCGGGCTGGCGGTCGGCCTGCTGGTGGTGCCGATCCACCCGCAGCGGACGGTACGGCGGCTGGCCGAACCCGTCCTCGACCCGGCCGTCGCCGCCCTGCACGACCTCGCCGCGGCGCTGCGCCGTCGCGATCTCGACGCGGTGGAGCGGGGTCTGGGCGCGTTGCGAGGTCTCGGTCCCCGGCTCACCGCGCTCGGCGAGGGGCTCGACGCGTCCCAGGAGGTGGTGCGACTCGCTCCGCTGCGCTGGCGGGAACGGCCGTCCCTGGACTTCTACACCGAAGCCGTCCGACACATGGAGCGCAGCCTGGAGGTCTGCCTCTCGGTCGGGCGGCGGCTCAAGAGGGCGATCCGGGAGGGCGAGCCGATACCGGAACGGCATGATCGCACCCTACGACGGGTGGCGGAAGAGCGCGGAGTTGATGGACTGGCTCTGCGAGCACTGGGACCAGCCCGAGGACGGCGTCTGGGAGACCCGCTCCGGGCGGCAGGACTTCACGTACGGGCGGATGATGTCCTGGGTGGCGCTGGACCGTGCCATCCGTCTCGCACAACGCCGCGGCCGCCCCGGCGACACCGTCCGTTGGGCGACCGAGCGCAACACCATCTACGAGCAGGTCATGTCGCGCGGCTTCCACCCCGGGCGGCAAGCCTTCGTGCAGCACTACGGCAGTGACATCCTGGACGCCTCGCTGCTGTCCATGCCCGGCCTCGGCTTCATCTCGGCGCTGGACCCGATGTGGAGGTCGACGCTGCGGGCGGTCGACGCCGGGCTGGTCTCCGACAGCCTGGTCTACCGCTACGACCCCAGGGCCTCGCCGGACGGTCTCGCCGGCACCGAGGGCACCTTCAACATGTGCACGTTCTGGTACGTACAGGCGCTCGCCCTCGCCGGCCGGATCGACGACGCCCGACTGACCTTCGAGAAGATGCTCACCTACAGCACACCGCTCGGCCTCTACTCGGAGGAGATCGCGCCGACCGGCGAGCAGATCGGCAACTTCCCGCAGGCGTTCAGCCACCTGTCGCTGATCAGCACCGCCACCCACCTCGACGACCTGCTCAAGCGACAGCGCTGACGGCATCAGAACAGCGTCAGCGGCTCGACCGGGATCGGCTCGGGCAGCGGGTCCAGTTCCGGTACGCGCGCTCGTACCTCATCGTGGAAGCGGCGGGCGAGCGCCGGCGCGTCGGCGTTGTCCGGGGTGTGGACGAACATCGTCGGCGTACGCCCCTCGCGGAGCCAGGTGGCTGTCACGTCGACCCAGTGTTGCCACCCCTCGACGGTACGGGCCGGGTCGTCACGGCCGAGGTAGCGGACGATCGGCCGGTCGGTCAGCGCGAGCGACCGGAGCGGCACCCGGGGCTTCTTCGTCCAGGCGTCCCGTTCGGCGTCGCTCGTCGGAGGGCGGGCGAAGAAGGCGGTCGTGTCGAAGGGAACCCATTCGGCCCCGGCGGTGGTCAGCGCCGAGGCGAGCAGTCGAGCCGCGTTGTCGTCGGTGAAGAACGCCTGGTGGCGGACCTCCACCGCGTACCTGTGGGACTGCGGTAGCCCGCCCAGGAACCGGCTGAGGGTCGGCACGTCGGCGGGGGCGAACGAGCCGGGTAGCTGTATCCAGAGCGCGTGGGCGCGGGGGCCGAGTGGTTCGATCGCGTACAGGAAGGCCCGCAGCGGCTCGCCGGCGTCGGTGAGCCGCCGTTCGTGCGTGATGACCTTCGGGAGCTTGAGGACGAAGCGGAAGTCGACGTCGGTCTGCGCTGCCCACGACGCCACCGTCTCGCGGGCCGGGATCGCGTAGAACGTGGTGTTGCCCTCCACGGCGTCGCACCAACTGGCGTAGTGCCGCAGGCGCTCGGCGGACGGCAGCGAGTGACCCGGCCACGACCGGTGGCTCCACATCGCGCAGCCCACGTGCAGCCGCATGCTCGCCCCTCCCGCCGCGTGCCGGTGCTCGACCGGAGCCACCGTATACGGCCGGTGCGTCGAGCCGACCCGACGGTCCTTGCCCGACGACAATCGGAATTCGACGGGGCAATCGTCAACCCATGGTTGACGAAGGTGGCTCGTCAACCTATGGTTGACGCATGACGGAGCCTATCCAGATGAGCAACGCGGTCAAGCTGGACGATCTGATCCAGGCCATCAAGCGAGCCCACACCGATGCGCTCGACCAACTCAGCGACGCGGTCATCGCCGCCGACCACCTCGGCGAGGTCGCCGATCACCTGATCGGGCACTTCGTCGACCAGGCCCGGCGCTCGGGCGCCTCCTGGACCGACATCGGCCGCAGCATGGGAGTCAGCAAGCAGGCCGCGCAGAAGCGCTTCGTGCCGAAGGCGACCGACGCCGCCGCGCTCGACCCGAACGCCGGCTTCGCCCGCTTCACCCCCCGGGCCCGCAACGTGGTGATGGCGTCACAGGAGGAGGCCCGGGCCAGCGGCAGCCCCGAGATCGGCCCCGCGCACCTGGTGCTGGGCCTGCTGGCCGAGCCGGAGGGCCTGGCCGCCCGGGTGCTCGTCGGCCGGGGCGTCACCCCCGAGGCGGTGCGCGAGGCCGTCGGCGCCGTCCTCCCGCCGCCGTCCGACCAGGTCCCGGACCTCATCCCGTACGACGCGCGCGGCAAGAAGGCGCTGGAGCTGACCTTCCGGGAGGCGCTGCGCCTCGGGCACAACTACATCGGCACCGAGCACATCCTGCTCGCCCTGTTGGAGCAGGAGGACGGGGCCGGCGTGCTCACCGACCTCGGCCTGGACAAGGCGGCGGTCGAGGCCGACCTGTCCGCCGCCCTCGCCGCCGCCGTCGCGGGAAAGTAGGAACCAGGGTCAGGAAGCCTCGGGGAAGCCGTAGCGCAGGGCGTGCTCCGGATCGGTCGGGTCGATCTGGCGTACGCCCGCGTCGGCAAGGCGCTTGTTGACCTCGTCGAGCTGCTCGCGCACCAGCCGGGCCTCCTCCTCGGTGACCCGGCCCCGGTGCGGCTTGCCGGCGTGTTCCAGCGTGCCGTAGTCGATCTTCTCGGCGCTCTTGCGGGCCTTCGGCGGGCGGACCCGTTCGGCAGTCTTGAGCAGTTGCGCCATCGGCACGTCGGTGGCCATCGCGTCGAACTCGCTGGCGGTCAGCACCACCCGCCGGGGCTCACCGTTGCCGTGCCGGTCGTGGATCTCCACCACCGCCACGTCCAGCGCCGCGTCGTCGATGTTCTCCACCTCGCCGGGGGTGGCGTCCAACTGCACGGGCCCGGCGACCAGGTCCGGGTGCTCCAGCACGACGACGCGGACCACCTCGTCGTCCTGCCGCAGAACCGTGCCGGTGAAGTCGGAGACGTGGATCGTCTTCTTGCCCATGCGCGGAGCTTCTCCTGTCGTAGGCCGGGATGCCGGACCACAAGAAATTACCCGACAGGTGTGCGAAAGCCGCCGCTGGACCTCCCGGTGTGTCGTCCCGGGCAGGGGAACGCGTGATCCGAACGGGTACACCGCTCCGTGCCCCGCGGAGGCGTCATGCCGCGCGCGGACCTGGTGCGTCAGCGCTTGTTCAGGCGGTGCCTGTTGACGCTCGCCACCGGTGAGTCGTTGAGCCCGGCCCAGGACTGGGTGCCGGTGCCGATCGCCCGCGGGGTCCGGTAGCGCGGCTGGGCGGGAACAGCCCCGATGATTTCGGCGGCCTGCCAGCGGCGCTCAGGGTCCTGGTGATGGTGCTTCGGCTGAATCGGCATGCCCTACCGTCCCAAAGAAAGGTGTCCAGGTATGGAAATACATATGACGGTCAATCCGTATCCCCGGTTCGCGTGCCTTCGGCTCGGCCGGATCGCCAATCCGGGCGGGCCGCCCGGCGTACGGTGATCCACGACGGGTCGGCAGACGGGGAGGTGCGCATGCTCGATCGGCGACTCCACCTGCACCTGGCCACCTGGCTGGGCCAGTGGCCGGCCGGGCCGGGGCTGCACGTGGTCGCCTCGCACCGGCGGGCCCTACCGGCCTGGGACGGCCGGCTGCGCCCCGCGCTCGCCGTGGATACGGGGCAGAGCGGTGTGCTCTCGGTGGCGCCGGACCGGGTGGCGTCGATCCGCGCGCTGGTCCGGCGTACGCCCACCCGACTGCTCGCCGCGCTGCCGGAGGCTGTGGGCCTGCCCGACTGGTGCGTGCACGACGGCTACTTCCGGTGGACCCTCGCCCCCGCGCCGCTGCCCGACGTGGGCGAGTGGACCGAGTCGACGGCTCCCGGGCTGCCGCCCTGGCTGCGGATCTTCGACCGGCAGGTGCTGGTGGTCCGCGACCCGGACGGCGCCTACCTGGCCGGCGCCGGGATCAAACGGCACGACGCGTACGGGCACGAGCTCGCCGTCGGCACCGTCCCGGCGGCCCGGGGGCGTGGCCTCGCCCGTCGGCTGGTGGCGCAGGCGGCGCGGCGGGTGCTCGATGACGGGGCGGTGCCCACCTACCTGCACGAGCGCGACAATCACGCCTCAGCCCGGGTAGCCGAAGAGGCCGGTTTCCCGAACCAGGGCTGGCGCGCCTACGGCGTCTACCCCCGCTAACAACCCCACCCCATCCCACCCCGCCCACCCCACCCCCTCCCACCCCGCCCCCACCCCGCCCCACCCCGCCCACCCCGCCCCACCCCGCCCACCCCGCCCACCCCGCCCACCCCGCCCCACCCCGCCCACCCCGCGCCGATCTTGCAGTTGCTGTCCCGGCATAGGGGGCATTCCACGCGTTTCGGCAACAGCAAACGCAAGATCGGCGCGGGGTGGTGGGGCGCGGTGGGGTGCGGCGCGGCGCGGTGGGGTGCGGCGCGGCGGGGTGGGGTGGGGTGCGGCGCGGCGCGGCGGGGCGCGGTGGGGGTGCGGCGCGGCGGGGCGCGGCGGGGGTGCGGCGCGGTAAGGGGTGCGGCGCGGTAAGGGTGCGGCGCGGCGGGGGTGGGGGTGCGGGGTGGGTGCGGCGGGGGGCGCGGGGGTGGGCGCGGTTTTGGGCGCGGACCGTGGATCCCGGGCCGGATCCACGGTCCGCAACCTCCCCCCAGGCCCCGGTCGCGGTGCGGCGACCTCGCGGAGTGGCGAGTCGCTGTGTGCGATCACGCTACGTATCGAAAGGCTCGAGGGCAAGGTGTGAGCTGTTGGTTCGGAGTGTCGAAAAGTGGACTTGACCTCGATCGGAGTACGCCGAGGCTGTCGCCGGTCGTGGTGACTCAGAGTGCTGGATCAACCGGCGAGGCCGAGCGCCTCGGCTGCCGCGCGGCCATTGGCGTGGCTCGCGCCGTAGGTGGTGACGAACGCGCGCGCACCCGTCGGGCGCCACTGGGCCGGCCAGCCCATCTCCACCACCGTCACCGGGTGCTGGGCCGCCAGAGCATCGATCAGCGCGGGGCCACCGGGCAACCGGTGCAGGTGCCGCCCGACCAGCACGATGGGCCGGTCGCCGGCCAGCCCGCGCAGCGTCGCCGGATCGGTCTCGGTGGCGATCACCCGGACCTCCTCGGACGCCCCGCCCAGGTGCGGGCCGAGGCCCCACGGCACCCGCCCCTCGGCCATCGTCGACTCGGTGTGCAACTGCACCACCAGCGGCTGCTCCAGGCCGGTCAGCAGGCCGTCCACCCGGACCGCGCGCCGCGCCGCCGCGTACCCCAGCTCGGTGTCGGCGGTGGCCGACGACCTGCCGGCGGCCCGGGTCCAGGCGGCGAGGTCGGCGGCACGGCCGGCCGCCTCCTCGACGCGCGTGACCGCGAGCCGGCCGTCGGCGAGCGCGTCGACGATCTCGGCGGCCACCCGCTCGACCAGGTCGGCGTCGACCTGCGCGCCGATGCAGAGCAGGTCGGCCCCGGCGGTCAGGGCCCGGACGGCGGCCGGGCCGACCCCGCCGGCGGCGATGGCGGCGCCCTTCATCTCCAGCGCGTCGGTGATGATGGTGCCGGTGAAGCCGTACTCGGCGCGGAGCAGGTCGACGAGGACGGCTCGGCTGAAGGTGGCCGGATCGGCGTCGGTGAGTTCCGGTACCCGGATGTGCGCGGTCATCACGGCGCGGGCCCCGGCGGCGACGATCGCCGCGAACGGCGGTAGGTCCCGCTGCCGGAGCAGGCTCAGCGGAGCATCGACAGTGGGCAACTCGTGGTGGGAGTCGGTGACGGTGGCGCCGTGGCCGGGGAAGTGCTTCGCGCAGGCGGCCACACCGGCGGCCTGGAGGCCGGCCACGGCCGCGGCCGAGTGGGCGGCCACCCGTACCGGGTCCGCGCCGAAGGAGCGGGTGCCGATCACCGGGTTGTCGTCGGCGGTGTTGACGTCCACGGTCGGGGCGAGGTTGACGGTGATGCCCAGCGCGGCCAGCTCGGCGCCGATCGACTGGTAGACCCGGCGGGTGAGCGCCACGTCGCCGATCGCGCCGAGGGCGGCGTTTCCGGGGTACGGGCTGCCGGTGGCGTGCGCCAGCCGGGTCACGTCGCCGCCCTCCTCGTCGATGGCGATCAGCGCGTCCGGCCGGCCCGCGCGCAGCGCCGCGGTGCTCGCCGCCACCTGCGCGGTGTCGTGCACGTTGGTGCCGAACAGGGTGTGCCCCGCCAGCCCGTCGGCCAGCAGGTCGACCGCCCAGTCCGGCGGGACCGGTCCCGGGTACGCGGCCAGCAGTGTGCCCAGCGCCAGCCGGCGCAGTCCTGGATCCAGGTCCAACGTGATCTCCCCCTTCGGTGCCCCGCGGGTACGGAACGTCGTACCGGTTGGTGGTCTTGGCCCTGCCGGGTCGGCCGAGCGTCCCACCGTCGAGTGACCGTTACGCTACGGCTACCCGTTCGCAGGTCGGTTTACAGTTAGCAAAGTTTACTAAAATCAGAGGACGTGTCATGAGTGCGACCCGGCTGCCCGGCACCCCCCGCCTGTTGCGGGCGCTCAACGACCGTGCCGCGCTGGAACTGCTCCTCGAACGCGGCCCGCTGACCCGGGCCCGGCTGGGCGAGCTGACCGGGCTGTCCAAGGTCACCGCCTCGCAACTGGTCGAGCGCCTGGAGGAGCGTGGCCTGGTCGCGCGGGTCGGCGAGCAGGCCGGCGGACGGGGGCCGAACGCCCAGCTCTACGCCGTCCGCCCGGGCAGCGCGCACGTGGTCGGCGTGGACGTCGGGCCGGACCGGGTGGTCGCCGCCTGCGCCGACATCACCGGCGCGGTGATCGGTCGGGTGGAGCAGTCCACCCGGGACACCGACGACCCGGTGGGCGTGGTGCACAACGCCGTGGTGCAGGCCGCGAGCAGCGCCCAGGCGCAGTTGAGCAGCGTGCGACGGATCGTGCTGGGCACGCCCGGTCTGGTCGACCCCGGCACCGGCGACATCACCTTCGCCTTCAACCTGCCGCGCTGGCACAGTGGGCTGCTCGCCGCGTTGCGGGACGACCTGCACACGCCCGTCGTCTTCGAGAACGACGTGAACCTGGCCGCGGTGGCCGAGGCGCAGTCCGGCGCCGCACAGGGGTTGACGGACTTCGTGCTGGTCTGGGTCGGCGCCGGTGTCGGTCTGGCGATCATGCTGGGCGGTCGGCTGCACCACGGCAGCAGTGGCGCGGCGGGCGAGATCGGTTACCTGCCGGTGCCCGGCGTGCCCATCCCGCGCGACGTCTCCCGTCGCGCCAAGCCCGCCTTCCAGCAGCTGATCGGCGCGGACTCGGTGCGGGCGGTGGCCCGGGAGCACGGCTACCCGGACGCCGACGCCGCCGAGGCGGTCCGTGCGGCTGTCGCGGCCGGGGCGGACGGTGGGCCGATGCTCGACGAGTTGGCCCGCCGGCTCGCCCTCGGTGTGGCCAGCACCTGCGTGGTGCTCGACCCGCCGCTGGTGGTGCTGGCCGGCGAGGTGGGACAGGCCGGCGGCGCCGCGCTCGCCGACCGGGTGCAGCAGGAGGTGTCCGCGATCACCCTGGTCCAGCCCCGGGTGGTGACGACCGGGCTGACCGAGGAGCCGATCCTGCACGGGGCGCTGCGCACCGCGCTCGACGCCGTCCGCGACGAGGTCTTCGGCTCCACCGTCGGCTGAGCCCGCTGCGGCGGTCATGCGAAGAAATATTTCACCGCTCGGCCGTGCGCTGCAAGCTGTTGCCGTCGACGGGCCGGCCGGGGTTCGCCGGTCGCCCGGACGGGGCGACCGGCGAACCGCGACTCAGATCAGATCCCGGCGACGGAAGGCGGCGAACGCCGCCACCGTCAGCGCGCCGGTGAGGGCGAGCAGCACCAGCAGCGACGGCCCCCAGGTGAGGGCGTAGAAGCCGGCGCAGTCGCTGGCGCCGCTGCCGGTGCAGATCCGGCCGTCGAAGAATTCCGTCCTACCGCTGAGCCACGTCGCGATGTGGCTGGAGAGCATGAACCGGTCCGGCCGCGCGGCGTCGACGATCTCCAACACCAGACGGCCGCCCAACTCCCAGAGCACCGCGTACGCCGCCGCCGCCCCCAGCGCCGCCGCGGTGTGCCGGCCCAGCGTGGCGATCGCGAAGCCCACCGCCGAGGCCATCAGCACCAGCACCAGACCGCGGCCGTGCACCGCGCCGAGAGAGCGCCAGAACTCGCCGTCCAGCCGGCCCGGCAAGCCGGCGGTCTGCCCGATCGTCCAGAACGTCGCCAGGTAGGCCAGCGACGCCAGCACCGAGAGAGCCAGCACCGCCGCGAGCAGGGTGCCCAGCTTGGCCGTGAGGACCGCCAACCGGCGCGGTCGCCAGAGCAGCAGGTTCACCACGCCGCCGGAGTTCAGGTCCGCGCCGATGTAGGACGCGCCGACCAGGAAACCGAACAGCGCCAGGAACGCGATGAGGAAGTAGAGCAGCGGCCGCGCCTGCCCGGCGAAGCTGAAGACACCCGGCAGGAAGTCGGCCGCGACCGGCAGCCGATCCTGCCGGATCGGGTCGATCGACGCGCACTCCTCGGGGAAGTAGTTCCCCATCTCGCTCTGCGGAAGCGTGCCGTTCTGGCGGGCCAGACACTGCTGGTAGGCGAGTTCCATACCCTGCCGCGACTCGGCCGCCTGTGCGCGCGCCGCGTTCATCTCCTCGGCGGTCGGCCGGTGTGAGCCGGCGAGCGTCGTCGCCGCCGTGACGGCGAACGCCGCCACCAGCAGGACGACCATGAGTTGTACGAAGCGACGCGCGGACAGTCGCTCCACCTCGGCACGTACCAGATTCACGCGTCCACACCCCGATCGAGTTCGATGACCGCATCGTCGGCGCCGGCGTACGACCGCGCCGAGTCGTCGACCTGCCGGGGCACCGACGGGTCCGCCTGCGCGCCGGTCAGTTCGAGGAAGACGCTCTCCAGGTCCGGCCGGAGCGGCGTCAGCTCACCCACCCACAGCCCCTGCTCGCCGAGCACCCGGCTGACCACCGTCGGATCGCCCACCCCGCTCACCACCAACGCGTCACCGTCGACGACAGCCGTCAACCGGGCGGCTTCCAGCAGTTCGACGGCGCGTTCCGGCTCGGCCACCCGCACCAGGAACTCGTGCCGGTCGTGGCCCGCCAGCACCTCGTCCACCCGGCCGAAGGCCACCCGCCGCCCGCGCGAGATGATCGTGACGTGGTCGCAGATCAGTTGGATCTCGGCCAGGATGTGACTGGACACCAGGACGGTGACCCCGTTCGCCGCGAGCGACAGCATCAGGTCCCGCATCTCGCGGATGCCCGCCGGGTCCAGCCCGTTGGCCGGCTCGTCGAGGATCAGCAGCCGGGGGTCCTTGAGCAGCGCCGACGCGACAGCGAGGCGCTGCTTCATGCCCAGCGAGTAGCCCTTCACCCGCTCGTCGCCGCGGTCGCGCAGGCCGACCAGCTCCAGCGACTCGTCCACCCGGGAGACCGGCACCCCACCGGCCCTGGCCAACAGGCGCAACGTGCGATGCCCGGTGAAGTTGCCGAAGAACTGTGGACTCTCGACGATCGCGCCGACCTGGCCCGCCACCCGGGGCAGCAGCTCCGGCGACGGTTCGCCGAGGATCCGCATCCGTCCCGCGTCGGCGCGTACCAGCCCGAGCAGGGCCCGCAGCGTGGTGGTCTTGCCGGAGCCGTTGGGGCCGAGGAAGCCGTGCACCTGGCCCGCCTCGACCAGCAGGTCGAAGCCGTCCACCGCCACCCGCCGACCGTCGCGAACGCTGTGGAAGGTCTTGCGCAGACCCTCGATCTCGATGACCGCGCTCATTTACGCGGCTCTTTGACTCGGCGGGGCATGGACCGTCCTTCGGGCTGGGTGATCAATGACACGGCGTTTCAGCCTAGGGCGGGAGTGCCGCCCATGGGGGGCGTCACCGGCCTGCGTGGTTGGATGGAGCGGTGACTGGTGATCTGATCCCCGGCGCTGCCGGCGCCGCGCCCGCCGCCGCCCCCGTGGACCCGGATCTGGTGGTCAGCCTGGACAGCGTCGGCGTACGCCGCTCCGGCACCGCCCTGCTTGAGGATCTGACCTGGCGCGTCGAACTCGACGAGCGGTGGGTGGTGCTCGGCTCCAACGGCGCCGGCAAGACCACCCTGCTGAACATCGCCGCCGGCCGGCTGCACCCCACCACCGGTGTCGCGCACGTTCTCGGTGAGCGGATCGGCCGCACCGACGTCAACGAGCTGCGCACCCGCATCGGGCTCACCACCGCCGCGATCGCCGAGCGGCTGCCCGCCGACGAGCGGGTCACCGACGTCGTGGTGACCGCCGCCTGGTCGGTGGTCGGCCGCTGGCGGGAGAACTACGACCCTGGCGACGAGGCGCGAGCGCGGGCCCTGCTGAGCCAGCTCGGCGTCGGTGGTCTCGCCGAGCGCCGCTACGGCACCCTCTCCGAGGGCGAGCGCAAGCGGGTGCAGATCGCCCGGGCCCTGATGACCGACCCGGAGCTGCTGCTGCTCGACGAGCCCGCCGCCGGGCTGGACCTGGGCGGTCGGGAGGACCTGGTCGCCCGACTGGCCGAGCTGGCGTACGACCCGGACGCTCCGGCGATGGTGCTGGTCACCCACCACGTGGAGGAGATCCCACCGGGGTTCACCCACGCGCTGCTGCTGCGTGAGGGCGGCGTGGTCGCCCAGGGGCTGCTCGCCGACACGCTCACCGGTGACAACCTCTCCAAGACCTTCGGCCTGCCCCTGGTGGTCGAGCGGTCGGGCGACCGCTTCACCGCCCGCGCCGCCTGATCGTCGCGCCGGACGGGAACGACGATGCCGCAGACCCAGGTCGCCGTGGTGGGCAGCGCCAACATGGATCTGGTCGCGATGGCGCCTGCGCTGCCGAAGGTGGGCGAGACCATGCTCGGCACCGACTTCGTGATGGTCCCCGGCGGTAAGGGCGCCAACCAGGCGGTCGCCGCCGCTCGTGCCGGCGCCGCCTGCTCCTTCCTCGGCGCGATCGGCTCGGACGCCTTCGGCGTCACCCTCAGGGCGCGCATCACCGCCGCCGGTGTGGACACCGAACACCTGCGCGTGGTCTACGGCACGTCCGGCGTGGCACTGGTCATGGTCAACGCTCAGGGGGAGAACGCCATCGTGGTCACCCCCGGCGCGAACGACGCGCTCGTCGACCTGACCGAGCAGGAGTTGGCCACGGTACGCGCGGCGGACGTCCTGGTCGCCCAGTTGGAGGTCCCGGTCGAGACCGTGACGGCCGCCGCGGTGGCCGCCCGCGAGGCCGGCACCCGGGTGATCCTGAACGCCGCCCCGGCGCGGGACCTCCCGGCCGAACTGCTCGCCGCAGTGGACCTGCTCGTGGTCAACGAGGGCGAGGCCCAGACGCTCGCCGGCCGGGGTCGAGAGGAGCCCCGGGCGCTTCTCGACCTGACCCCCCGGGCCGTGCTCACTCTCGGCGGCGCGGGCGCCTGGTACGTCGACCGGGACGGCATCCAGGCGCACGTGCCGGCGGTGCCCGTCGACGTGGTCGACTCCACCGCCGCCGGCGACGCGTTCACCGCCGCGCTGGCCGTCGGCTGGGGTGAGGGCCGTGACCTGGTCGACGCCGTGCGCTGGGCCTCGGCTGCCGGCGCCGCCTGTGTCCGCAGGCTCGGCGCGTCGGTGGCGCTCCCGCACCGCGCCGAGATCGACGAGCTGTACTCGCCCGCCTGACCCGCCCCGCTCAGCCGACGGATTCGTCGCTGATCTTCTCGCCCCGACGGCGCAGCATGCCCAGCCCGGGGATGCCGGCCACGGCGAGCTTGAGGTCGCGGGTCACGTCCAGCAGGTCGTGCAGGTCGGGGCCGACCCGGTCCAGGGTGGCCAGGATGGGCAGGATGTCGGCGGTCAGGTGCTCCTTGAGCTTGGGCAGTTCGTCGATCAGGTGGATGGCCGCGCTGATCTCCTCGTGGCTCAGCTCCCGCACGAACCTCCCGGCCATCGGCGCGGCCCGACGCAGCGCCGGCTCGTACGCCGACAGCAGCTCGGCCGCGGTGGCGGCGGCCTCCGCCGCGGTGCCCACGGTGTCGGTGGCCCGGCCGGCCACTCCGTCGGCCTTCGCGACCACCGTCGCGGCGGTCCGGGCCACCCGGTCGGCCTCGGCCACCACGACGGCGGCGGAGGCGGCCACCTCGGTGGCGGTGTCGATGGCGGTGGTCGCGGCGGCGCTGATCACGGCCACCTCACGGACCGCCGCCTCGGCGTCGGTGAGCACCTGGTCGGTCCGTTCCAGTGTGGTTTCGATCCGGTCGACCACGCCGTTGATCCGGGCCAGCAGCGCCTCCACCCCGTCCAGCACCGCGAACGCGCGGGCGGGCACGGCGGCGAACGAGGCGGCCGAGCCGAGCGCCTGGTCGAGGGCGGAGCGGGTCAGGCCGACGACAGCGGTCGGGTTGGGGAGGGGGATCGCCATGGGATCAAGTGTGCGTCGGCCATGCGAGAACCGCCCGACGGGCAGGTGGTCACCCCTCGCCGTGCTGTTCGACGGCACGCTGCACAGCCCGGTAGATCTGCCCGAACCGCAGCGCGTCCGGGGTGCGCACCAGCAGATCCTCCCGGCCGTGGTGCTGCACCCACAGCTCGTGCACGTGGCTGCCGCGCTCGTAGGAGCGGTCCAGCCAGCCGAGCGGGATCTCCAGGAACGGGGTGAGCGCCAGCGCCCCCACCGCGCAGGCGGCGAGGATGATCAGCGCGAGCTGCCAGTTGCCGCGATCCTGTGCCGACCAGGCGAGCGAGAGGACGCAGACCACGGCGACCAGCGGCGGCAGCGAGAGCAGCAGGACCAGGACACCGCGACCCAACACCCGGCCGCGTACGGCCAGGGTTTTCTGCCCTCGGGCGTGCCAGACGAACGTCACGTCGGAGAGAGCGATCACGTGTCCGCCGGCCCGGATCGACTCGGAGGTCACCTGCACCGCGTCGTCCCGGTAATAGAGGGTCATCACTAAGCCTAACCACCGGACGGCAACCCCGCCGAGCGCGGCGAGGGGGCCGAGCGGGCTCCGCGCTAGCGGCGGAGGGCGGGGCGGGCCGGTTGGCTGTGCTCGACCGCGCGCTGCACCGCCCGGTAGATCTGCCCGAACCGCAGCGCGTCGCCGGTGCGCAGCAGCCGCACCGGCTGACCGCGCCAGCGGGCCCAGATCTCCAGTTGGCGGCTGCCCCGGGCGTACGAGCGGTCCAGGTGCTCGAACAGGAAGTCGGCGACCGGGCCGACGGCCAACCCGACCAGCACCGACGCTCCGACGATGGCGATCGTCACGGTGAGTGAGCGGTGCAGCCAGACCGCCACGCCGATGCCGAGCACGGCGGCGACGAGTGGACCGGCCATGGCGGCGCCGAGCGCGCCCCGCCCGGCGAGCACCCGCCAGGAACGGCTGCCCCGGTGGTGCCAGATCGTGGTGATGTCGGCCAGGGCGTAGGCGCGGCCGTCGACCCGGATGGTGGTGGACGTGACCTGCACCGACCTGTCGTCGTAGTACGTCATCATGGCTGGACTCCCGTCCACGGCGCTGACACCACAGTACTTACCCAAACGAGCCGGGTCGTAAGGTTGGCACGCGACTTCGACGAGGAAGTGAGGGCAGCGTGGGCGAGTTCGTTCGGCTGGAGACCAGTGGCGGCGTCGGCACCATCCGGTTGGAGCGGCCGCCGATGAACGCGCTCAACACCCAGGTGCAGGAGGAGTTGCGCGCCGCCGCCACGGCGGCCACCGCCGACCCCGAGGTCCGCGCCGTCGTGGTGTACGGCGGGGAGAAGGTCTTCGCCGCCGGCGCGGACATCAAGCAGATGGCCGAGATGTCCTACGTGGACATGGCCGACCGGGCGGCTGCCCTGTCCAGCGCGCTCGGCGCGATCGCCCGGATCCCGAAGCCGGTCGTCGCCGCGATCACCGGGTACGCCCTCGGTGGCGGCTGTGAGCTGGCGTTGGCCTGCGACTGGCGGGTGGTCGCCGAGGACGCCAAGCTCGGCCAGCCGGAGATCAAGCTCGGCATCATCCCGGGCGCGGGCGGCACCCAGCGGCTGGCCCGTCTGGTCGGCCCGGCCCGCGCGAAGGATCTGATCATGTCCGGCCGGATGGTGGACGCGCAGGAGGCGCTGCGGATCGGCCTGGCCGACCGGGTGGTGCCGGCCGCCGAGGTCTACGACGCGGCCGTGGCGCTGGTCACCCCGTACCTCACCGGGCCGGTGCAGGCGCTGCGCGCGGCCAAGCTGGCGGTCGACGGCGGCCTGGACATGGACCTGAACTCGGGGCTGGCCTGGGAGAGTCAGCTCTTCGCGGCGCTGTTCGCGACCGACGACCGGCGGGAGGGCATGGCGGCCTTCGTCGAGAAGCGCAGGCCGGGCTTCACCGGCCGCTGACACGGCTTAGCCGAGAACGGTTCACATTGTTCCTACCGGCCAGTAGCGTGATGCCTCGGTCACGAGGAACGAAAGGGAGCGGCGAATGACGGAGCGGATCGAGGGTCACGGCGGCGAGCTGGCGCTCGCGGCACTACGCGCGCACGGCGTACGGGAGATGTTCACGCTGTCCGGCGGGCACGTCTTCCCGCTCTACGACGCCGCGTACAAGACCGAGTTCCCGATCTACGACGTCCGGCACGAGCAGTCGGCGGTCTTCGCCGCCGAGGCGGTGGCCAAGTTGCAGCGCCGTCCCGGCCTCGCGGTGCTCACCGCCGGGCCGGGTGTCACCAACGGCATCTCCGGCATGACCAGCGCGTTCTTCAACGCCTCGCCGGTGCTGGTGCTCGGCGGTCGCGCGCCCGCGTTCCGGTGGGGCTCCGGCAGCCTCCAGGAGATGGACCACCTGCCGCTCGTCGCCCCGGTCACCAAGCACGCCGAGACGGTGTTCAGCACCGACGACATCCCGCGCGCGGTGGACGCGGCGCTCACCGCCGCGCTCACCCCGCACCGCGGCCCGGCCTTCCTCGACTTTCCCCTGGAGACGGTCTTCTCGGTCGCCGAGGCGGACCTGCCCGACGTGACCGGCGTCGACCCGGTCGTACCGGACCCGGACGAGGTCGGCCGCGCCGCGCTGCTCGTCGCCGGGGCGCAGCGGCCGGTGATCATCGCCGGCTCCGACGTGTACGCCGGCGACGCGGTCGCCGCCCTGCGCGAGGCGGCCGAGTCGTTGCAGGTGCCGGTCTTCACCAACGGCATGGGTCGCGGCTCGCTCCCGCCGGAGCACCCGCTCGCGTTCGCCAAGGCCCGCCGGGCCGCGCTGGCCGGCGCGGACGTGGTCGTGGTGGTGGGCACCCCGCTCGACTTCCGGCTCAGCTTCGGTGACTTCGGCGACGCCAAGGTCGTGCACATCGTCGACGCGCCCAGCCAGCGCGCCACGCACGTGCAGCCGGCCGCCGCCCCCGCCGGCGACCTGCGGCTGATCCTCTCCGCGCTGGCCGACCACGCGGGCGACCGGACCGACCACGCCGACTGGATCGCCGACCTGCGGGTCGCCGAGGACGCGGCGAAGGCGCGCGACGCCGCCGAGATGGCCGCCGAGACCGACCCGATCCGCCCGGCCCGGATCTACGGCGAGCTGCGCCGGGTGCTCGCCCCGGACGCGATCACCATCGGCGACGGCGGCGACTTCGTGTCGTACGCCGGCCGCTACCTGGAGCCGGCCCAGCCCGGCACCTGGCTGGACCCGGGCCCGTACGGCTGCCTGGGCACCGGCATGGGCTACGCGATGGGGGCCCGGGTCAGCCACCCGGACCGACAGATCTGCGTGCTGATGGGCGACGGCGCGGCCGGGTTCTCGCTGATGGACGTCGAGTCGCTGGTCCGGCAGAAGCTGCCGGTGGTGATCGTGGTCGGCAACAACGGCATCTGGGGTCTGGAGAAGCACCCGATGCGGGCCATGTACGGCTACGACGTGGCCGCCGACCTCCAGCCGGAGCTGCGCTACGACGCGGTGGTCAGCGCGCTCGGCGGGGCGGGGGAGACGGTCGCCAAGGCGGCGGACCTGGGGCCGGCCCTGCAACGGGCCTTTGACTCCGGGGTGCCGTACCTGGTCAACGTGCTCACCGACCCGAGCGACGCGTACCCCCGCTCGTCGAACCTGGCCTGAGTCGCGCCCGCCGCCGTCGCTCCCCCCGGGGTGGCGGCGGCGCGCTCACACCTCGGGCCGGTCACCCTCGCGCGGCGGCTCGCCGTCGCGGCGGCGCAGGTCGTCCTCGCGGCGACGCAGGTCTTCCTCCCAGCGGCGAAAGAGCTCCTCGTCCTGCTTCCTGGTCCGCTCGTGCACCGACCGCAGGAACTCCGGGTCGTCGTCCGGGGCCACCGGCCGCCGGCGCTGCGGCTTGGCGCCACCGCCCGGCCAGCCCTCGCGGCGGCCGGCGCCGCGCTCCCGCCCGACGACGAACCAGGCGATCGAGCCGATCAGCGGGAAGAACAGGATGATCAGCACCCAGGCGATCCGGGGCAGGTTGCGGATCTGGCCCTCCTCGGCGGAGAGGCAGCTGATCAGCGCGCAGACCGCGAGGACGATCTGCACCAGGAAGAGGAGTACGCCAAGCCGGGCCATGCACCCATCATGGCGCACCGGGTCCCGTCACCACACTCCCGGCAGCACCAGCAGCACTCCCAGTGCCGCGAGGCCGACGGCCCCCAGCGCGGCCGCGGGGAGCGTCCGTCCGCCGGAGCGGGCCGGCCCGGCGCCGGTGGCGCGCGGCCAGCACACCAGGAGCAGGCCACCCCAGAGCAGCACCGCGACGCCGGCGACCGCCGCTCTGGTCGGGCCGCCCGACGACGCCAGTCGCACGGCGAGCGCGACCACAACGGTCAGCGTGAGCAGGGTGCGCCGCCAGGCCAGCCGGGTGCGCTCCGGTTGCAGCCCCCTGTCGCGGCCCGCTGTCACCGCCCACCGACCGCGCGGAGCAGGACGGCGACCACCAGCAGCACCGCGCCGACGCCGACGGCGAGGGCGAGGATGGCGGGAAACCGGGACGCGGGTAGCTCCTCACCGAGCCGGATGGCCCGCTCGGTGCGTGCCCAGTGGTCCACGGCGCGGATCGCGACGGCGCCGCCGAGCAGCAGCAGGGCCACGGCAATGATCTCGCGCAGGTGGCTCATCGGCAGGGGCGGCAGGAACTGTGCGGCGGCCAACCCGCCGCCGACCAGTGCCAGCCCGGTGCGCAGCCAGGCGAGGAAGGTCCGTTCGTTGGCCAGGGAGAACCGGTAGTCCGGGGTCTCACCGACCGAGCGCAGCTCCGCCGGGTCGAACCATCGCCTGATCGCCTCCCACACAGTGGGAGGATATCCACTTCCCGTGCCGCTTAGCCTGGGTCGGTGACCGATCTCGACGTACAGACGCTGCGCGACGCCTACGACAACCAACTCCGCCCGGAGATCCCCGACCCGGTTCCGGCCGGTGTGACGGTGGAGCGGGACGGGCCGCTGGTCCGCATCCTCGGGCTCGACGCCGGTGGGTTCCTCACGTACCGCGACCTGGGCGGGTTGACCGGCGCCGCGCTGGACGAGTTGATCGCCCGGCAGGTGCGGTTGTTCCGGGAGCGGGGGCAGTCGGTGGAGTGGAAGCTCAACGAGCACGACGAGCCTGCCGACCTGGGCGACCGCCTGCGCGCCGCCGGTTTCGTGCCGGAGGACCGGGAGACCGTCGTGGTCGGTCCGGTCGCCCCGCTGGCCGCCGCGCTGCCCGCCGTTCCCGAGGGGGTACGCCTGCGTGAGGTGACCGCCCGGGCGGACCTGGAGCGGATCGCCGCCATGGAGGAGGAGGTCTGGCAGGCGGACCGCTCGCACCTGGTGACGGGTCTGGCCAAGGAGATCGACGCCGACCCGAACTCGATCACGGTGGTGGTGGCCGAGGCGGACGGGACGGTGGTGAGCGCCGGCTGGGTGCGGTTCCCGGCGAACACCGGCTTCGCCACGATGTGGGGTGGTTCGACGCTGCCGCAGTGGCGGCGCAGGGGCATCTACCGGGCGCTGGTCAACTATCGGGCCCGGCTGGCCGAGCAGCGGGGGCGGACGCTCATGCAGGTCGACTGCTCCGAGGACAGCCGGCCGATCCTCCAGCGGCTCGGCCTCGTCCCGGTCACCACCACCACCCCGTACGTCTACACTCCGTGATCATGGAGCAGCGGCTGACGGACGACGAGCGGTTGACCCTCAAGACCGGGGCGTTCGGCGCGGTCTTCCTGGTCTCGAACGCCGATCCCGGTGTGCTCGGGGTGATCAAGGAGAGCATCGCCGCGTCCGGAGCGCTCGCCGACGCCAGCGGGACGGTCAAGGAGGCGCTGACCACCGGTCCGCTGCCCAAGCTGCCCCGGGACTCGCAGTTGGAGATCGAGTCGGTGGTCCTGCCGGCGCTGCGCCGGGCGGTGGTGATCCTGCGGGAGAAGTCGCCGGGCGACGTGCCGGCGTACCGCTCCCTGGTGTTGGCCGCGGCGGACCGGGTGGCCCGGGCGCACGACGGGGTGGCGCCCGCCGAGGCGGCGGCGATCGACCAGATCCGCGACGCGCTCGTCGAGTCGGCCTGACCCGGTCGCCCGTCGGTGAGCTGTGTCACCCTGAGTGCTCCGGGAGCGCAACCTACTGGCAGGTAACATTGCTCCCGTGGGCAACCGCACACCAGCCCGCGGTTGACCTGGCGTCGACCGACGCGCGACGCTGCGCCCCAGACCGGGCGAGCGAATCGCAACACCACACAGGAGGGTCGTCGAAGCGCGATGAACATCGTCGTACTCGTCAAGCAGGTGCCTGATTCGGGCGCGGACCGCAACCTGCGCAATGACGACAACACCGTCGACCGCGGTTCGGCGAACAACGTGATCAACGAGATGGACGAGTACGCCATCGAGGAGGCCCTCAAGATCAAGGAGGCGCACGGCGGCGAGGTCACCATCCTGACCATGGGTCCGGACCGGGCGACCGAGTCGATCCGCAAGGCGCTCTCCATGGGCCCGGACAAGGCGGTGCACGTGCTGGACGACGCGCTGCACGGCTCCTGCGCCGTCGCCACCTCGAAGGTGCTCGCCTCCGCCCTCGGTCAGCTCAACGCCGACCTGGTGATCTGCGGCGCCGAGTCCACCGACGGTCGGGTCCAGGTCATGCCGCACATGATCGCCGAGCGGCTGGGCGTCGCGGCGCTGACCGGCGCCCGCAAGCTCACCGTCGACGGTGCGACGCTCACCGTCGAGCGGCAGACCGAGGAGGGCTACGAGGTGGTCACCGCCGCCACCCCGGCCGTGGTCTCCGTGTGGGACACCATCAACGAGCCGCGCTACCCCTCCTTCAAGGGCATCATGGCGGCCAAGAAGAAGCCGGTGCAGACGCTCTCCCTGGCCGACCTCGGCGTCGCGCCCGACGAGGTGGGCTTCGACGGCGCGACGAGCGCCGTCGTCGAGCACACCAAGCGTCCGCCGCGCTCCGGCGGTGCCAAGATCACTGACGAGGGTGAGGGCGGCGTCAAGCTGGTCGAGTTCCTCGCCACCGAGAAGTTCGTGTGAGAGCGGGGTCTGCCATGTCTGAGGTTCTCGTCGTCGTCGAAGCCACCAAGGAGTTCGGCGTCAAGAAGGTCACCCTGGAAATGCTCACCCTCGCCCGTGAGCTGGGCACCCCGAGCGCCGTGGTGCTCGGCGGGGCCGGCGCTGCCGAGGCGCTGAGCGGCAGGCTCGGCGAGTACGGCGCGGAGAAGATCTACGCCGCCGAGGGTGACGAGATCGACGGCTACCTGGTGGCTCCCAAGGCCACCGTGCTCGCCGACCTCGTCAAGCGGGTGCAGCCGGCCGCCGTGCTGCTCGCGTCCGCGCAGGAGGGCAAGGAGATCGCCGCCCGGCTCGCCGTCAAGCTCGACAACGGCATCCTGACCGACGTGGTCGGCCTGGACGCCGACGGCACCGCCACCCAGGTCGCCTTCGCCGGGTCCACCATCGTCAAGTCCAAGGTGACCAGGGGTCTGCCGCTGGTCACCGTACGGCCCAACTCGGTCACCCCGAGCCCGGCCGCCGCCAGCCCCGCGATCGAGCAGCTCACCGTGTCGGTCACCGACACCGACAGGCTCGCCAAGGTCGTGGAGCGGGTCGCCGAGCAGAAGGGCTCCCGCCCCGAGCTGACCGAGGCCGGCGTGGTCGTCTCCGGCGGTCGTGGGGTCGGCAACGCCGACAACTTCAAGCTGGTCGAGGAGTTGGCCGACCTGCTCGGTGGCGCCGTCGGCGCGTCCCGCGCGGCCGTCGACTCCGGCTTCTACCCCCACCAGTTCCAGGTGGGCCAGACCGGCAAGACGGTCTCCCCGCAGCTCTACGTGGCGCTCGGCATCTCCGGCGCCATCCAGCACCGGGCCGGGATGCAGACCTCGAAGACGATCGTCGCGGTCAACAAGGACGGCGAGGCGCCGATCTTCGAGCTGGCCGACTTCGGCGTGGTGGGCGACCTCTTCAAGATCGTCCCGCAGGCCGCCGAGGAGATCCGCAAGCGCAAGTGAGCGTGTGACGAGGAAAGTGGCCGCCCGTGGTGACGGGCGGCCACTTTCTCGTTGGGAGCTGATCGGCGGGCCGGGGAGCTGAGCCGGCCCGCCGATCAGCCCGTCAGGGTGCCCCTCAACAGGCTGTCGCCGGAGTGGCGGGTGTTGTTGTCGTACTCCTCGGCGGACACGTCGACCACCGAATAGCTCTTGAGATCGACATTCGGGGGCAGCGGCAGCAGAGCGTCCGCGTCACCACCGAGGGTGCCGATCGAGAACATCTCCATGGTCGTCGGGTTGATGAGCCAGACCTCGTAGTACCCCGGCACGCGCGGGAGATTCGCCACATGCAGATGCAGTTGGCCTCCCTCCAGGACGCGCGCGTCGCCCTGGGCCGACTTCGGCGTCGAGCCGAACGCGGCCAGCGGCGCGTTCGCCAGCACCGTCGGCGTCTTCGCCGGCTCCGGTTCCGTCGGCCGCAGCACCGACACCGTGCCCACGACACCGATCGCCGCCGCCGCGACGGCGGTCACCGCGGTGGCCGCCCAGCGCGACCAGCCGCGCCCTCGGCGCGACGGGCGCGTCGGGTCCAGCCGGGTGACCGTCGCCGAGGGGGTGACGTCGGTCGTCCCGTTGCCCTGCGCTCCGACCGGCTGCCGACCGGCACCGGTCGACACCGCCCCGGGGGCCGGCAAGGTGTCGACCTCGGCCGCCCGGATCTGGGCGTGGATGCCCTGCCAGATGTGCTCCGGCGGGTCGGGTAGGTCGCCGAGGCCCTGCGTCTCGGCGCCGAGCCCGGCCACCTGCCGCAGGGTCGTCAGCTCCGTCCCGCAGTGCGCGCAGGTGTCGAGGTGGGCATGCTCCCCGTCGTCCGCCTCGCTCTCACCGAGCGCCAGAAAGACCAGCCGCTCGTGCTCCAGGTGCTGCACCATCCACCTCCCATCTGCGTTTCAAGCTCGCCATGCCGCGTCGGATGTGACTCTTCACGGTGCCCAACGGCACCCCTGTCACCGCGGCGATCTGCTGGTGTGTCAGGTCGTCGTAGAAGGCCAACTCCAGCATGCGTCGCTGGTCGTCCGGGAGGCGTGCCAGCTCGTCCGCGATCACCAGCCGGTCCACCACCCGGTCCGGGTCCGGGCCGGTCTGCGCCGGTTCGGGCAGTTGCCGGACCGTCTCCACCACCCGGGTCTCCCGCGCCGAGGCGCGCATCCGGTCGATCACCTTGCGCCGGCCGATACCGAGCAGCCAGCCGACCAGCGAGCCCTTGGCCGGGTCGAAGGTGTCCCGACCCAACCAGGCGCCCACGAACGTCGCCTGGGTCACGTCCTCGGCGTCGGCCCGATTGCTCAACATGGAGGTCGCCAGGTGCAGGACGGCACGGCCGTAACGGTCGTACGCCTCACGGAGCGCCGCCTCGTCGCCGGCCCGGAACCGGGCCGCCAGGTCGTCCGCCGGTGGGTCCGGTTGCGGTGGCAGCGCCGTCATGGGGCCGCCCACCTTCGATGGGGCATGCCCGACTGTAACTCCCACAGCCCTCGCCCCACTCTCCCGGTCAGAGTCATCTCACCTGCTGTTCGTCCGCCACCGGGGATCTGGATGCGCTCGGGGCCGGAAAAGAAATCGCGTCGCCGGCGCATCCAACCGGCGCGGAGCCGGCGTAACCCGTTCTGCAAGCCAAGCCTGACGAACCAGTACCAATCACCAGGAGGCAGACATGCAGCTCTCGTACTTCCGTCGGGCCGCCGCAGGCGGCGCGGTCGCCGCACTGGCCTTCGCCGGTGTCGGCGCGTTCACCGCCACCCCCGCGTACGCCGCGACGTCGAAGGTCTCCGTCGTGCACGGCATCCCGGACACCCCCGTCGACGTCTACGTCAACGGCAAGAAGACGCTCGACAACTTCAAGCCCGGCGACGTGGCCGGCCCGCTCAACCTGGAGGAGGGCGACTACGACATCGCGCTCACCAAGCCCGGCGAGCCGATCGGCAGCGCGATCCTCAAGGCCGACGACGCCAAGGTGCCGGGTGGGGCGAACATCAGCATCGCCGCGCACCTCGACGCCGCCGGCCAGCCGAAGATCACTCCGTTCGTGAACGACGTCTCCAAGGTCGACGCCGGCAAGGCCCGCCTGATCGTCCGGCACACCGCCGCCGCTCCGGCGGTCGACGTACGCGCCGGTGGCACCCCCGTCTTCGAGAACCTGACCAACCCGAACGAGGCCAAGGGCGACGTCGACGCCGGCAACGTCAAGGCGGACGTGGTGCTCGCCGGCACCGAGACCGTCGCCATCGGCCCGGCGGACCTGAACCTCAGGGAGGGCACCGCGACGATCGTCTACGCGATCGGCTCCGCCGAGGGCAAGACCCTCGACGTGGTGGCCCAGACCATCACCGGCCTGCACTCCGCTCCGGGCGGCGTGCCGAGCGGCGACGGTGGCCAGGCCGGCACCGGCGTGAACACCTGGTGGTACGCGCTCACCGGCGCCGGCGTACTCCTGCTGCTCGGTGGTGGGGTGCGGCTGGCGACCGCGCGGACCGGCCGCAAGTGACGGTGCGCAACCGCGGCGCGCTGGCGGCGGTAGCCGCCGGCGTTGCCGCGCTCACCGTCGCCACGTTGGTGGCGTGTGGCGCCCAGCCGGCCGAGGACGTGGGCGCCGACGAGGCGGCCACCCTGGCCAGCGCCACCCCGACCCCGTCGGCCTCCGCGGCCGGGGGACCGTCGGTTCCGGTGACCGCCGGAGAGCTGCCGGCCGCGGCGACGATCGTCCCGCCGGTCCGACTGGTGATCCCCGGGATCGACGTCACCGCCACCGTAAACGCGGTCGGGATCAACAGCCGCACCAACGAGTTCGAGGTGCCGCCGAGCGTCGACCAGATCGGCTGGTACCGCTACGGTCCCGGCCTGGAGACCGACGCCGGCTCGGTGGTCATCGCCGGTCACGTGGACAGCGCCAGCCAGGGCAGGGGCGCGTTCTTCCGGCTCCGCGAGCTGGACCAGGGCGACACGGTGACCGCGACCGGCAGCGACGGCAGGGAGCGGCGGTACCGGGTCGTCGCCCGGGAGGAGTACGCCAAGACCGAGATCCCGTTGGACCGGTACTTCGCCCGGGACGGCAAGCCACGGCTCACCCTGATCACCTGCGGCGGGCCGTTCGACGCAAAGGCCCGCAAGTACCGCGACAACATCGTCGTGACAGCGGTGCCCGCCTGAGCCGGCTCCGCCCGCTTCGTGCCGGGGTGCCCGTCGCACCCCGGCGCGGGGCGTGGAGTCCCCTCCGGCATCCGCGCTCCCAGGCGTCGGCCGTAGGCTGAACGGCGATGGCTTACCTGGATCACGCGGCGACGACTCCGATGCTCGACGAGGCGCTGGAGGCGTACGTCGCCACCGCCCGCGAGGTCGGCAACGCGTCCTCCCTGCACGCGGCGGGTCGCCGTGCCCGCCGCCGGGTCGAAGAGTCCCGCGAACGGGTGGCCGCGGTGCTGGGCGCCCGACCGTCCGAGGTGATCTTCACGGGTGGCGGCACCGAGAGCGACAACCTCGCCGTCAAGGGCATCTTCTGGGCCCGCCGGGCAGCCGCCGCCGACCGCCGCCGGGTGGTCTCCAGCGCCGTCGAGCACCACGCGGTGCTGGACGCCGTCGACTGGCTGGCCCAGCACGAGGACGCCGAGGTCGGCTGGCTGCCGGTGGACGCCGCCGGCCGGGTCGACCCGCAGACGTTGCGCGCCGAACTGGGCGCGCACGCCGACCGGGTGGCGGTGGTCACCGCCATGTGGGCCAACAACGAGGTGGGCACCCTCCAGCCGGTCGCCGAGCTGGCCGCCGTCGCCGCCGAACACGGTGTGCCGTTCCACACCGACGCCGTCCAGGCGATCGGGCAGGTGCCCGTCGACTTCGGCGCCAGCGGCGTCACCGCGCTGACCGTCACCGGTCACAAGCTGGGCGGCCCGGCCGGGGTCGGCGCGCTGCTGCTCGCCCGGGACGTTCCCGCCACGCCGTTGCTGCACGGCGGCGGCCAGGAACGCGACATCCGCTCCGGCACCCTGGACACCGCCGGCATCGTCGCCTTCGCGGTCGCCGTCGAGGCCGCGGTCAAGGGCCAACAGGAGTACGCGGCGAGGGTCGCGACGCTCCGCGACGATCTCGTCGAGCGGGTCCGCCACGCCGTGCCCGAGGTGATCTACAACGGCGACCCGACCGATCGGCTGCCCGGCAACGCGCACTTCTCGTTCCCCGGCTCCGAAGGTGACGCCCTGCTGCTCCTGCTGGACGCCCAGGGGATCGCCTGCTCGACAGGCTCGGCCTGCTCGGCGGGTGTGGCCCAACCGTCGCACGTGCTGCTGGCCATGGGCGCCGACGACGACCGGGCCCGCTCCTCGCTGCGCTTCTCCCTGGGTCACACCAGCACCCAGGCCGACGTCGACGCGCTCATCGCGGCGCTCCCCGCCGCCGTCGACCGAGCCCGCCGAGCCGCAGCCCTCCGAACCCCCCGCTAACCGCATCCCCGCCGCCCGTACCCCGGCCCGCCCACCCCCGCGCTCGTACCCCCGCGATCTCCCGCGCTCGTACCCCGCGATCTTGCACTTTCGGTCGACGTTATGTGGCTTTCGTGGCTTATGTCGGCGCAGAAACTGCAAGATCGCGGGGGCCGGGGCCGGGGCCGGGGCCGGGGTGGGGTGGGGTGGGGGCGGGGGCGGGGGTGGGGTGGGGGTGGGGTGGGGTGGGGGTTTGGGGTGACGGGTTTTTCGGGGGTGCTGGGCTGGTGGTTAGGGTTGATGGGCGGCCTGGGGCGCGGGGGCCGGGCTGTCGGGGTGGGTGGGGAAGGGAGTTGCGGTGAGGGTTCTGGCGGCGATGTCGGGCGGGGTTGACTCGGCCGTGGCGGCGGCGCGGGCGGTGGCGGCCGGGCACGACGTGACCGGAGTGCACCTGGCCCTGGCCCGCAACCCACAGACCTACCGCACCGGGGCACGTGGCTGCTGCACGCTGGAGGACTCCCGGGACGCCCGGCGGGCGGCCGACGTCATCGGCATCCCCTTCTACGTGTGGGACATGGCCGACCGCTTCCACGAGGACGTCGTCGACGACTTCGTCGCCGAGTACGCTGCCGGCCGTACGCCGAACCCCTGCCTGCGCTGCAACGAGAAGATCAAGTTCGCGGCGGTGCTGGACCGGGCGGTGGCCCTCGGATTCGACGCCGTGGTCACCGGTCACCATGCCCGGCTGGGCCCCGACGGGCTGCTGCGGCGCAGTGTCGACCTGGCCAAGGACCAGTCGTACGTGCTGGCCGTGCTCACCCGCGAGCAGTTGGACCGTTCGATTTTCCCGCTCGGTGACTCGACCAAGGCGCAGGTGCGCGCCGAGGCCGCCGAGCGCGGGTTGGCGGTGGCCGACAAGCCGGACTCGCACGACATCTGCTTCATCGCCGACGGGAACACCCGCGGCTTCCTGGCCGAGCGGCTGGGCGAGGCGCCCGGCGACGTGGTGGACGCCACCACCGGCGCGGTCGTCGGCAGCCACGGCGGCGCGTACGCGTACACAGTAGGGCAGCGCCGGGGCCTGCACCTCGACCGGCCCGCACCGGACGGCCGGCCGCGTTACGTGCTCTCCATCACGCCGAAGACCAACACGGTGACGGTCGGCCCGGCCGAGGCGCTGGAGGTGTCCGACGTACGTGCGGTCCGTCCGGTCTGGACCGGTGGCCCGGTTCCGGACGCGCCCGTCGAGTGCGAGGTGCAGCTGCGCGCCCACGGTGACGTGGTACCAGCGACAGTGGCCCTCGACGGTGACCGGTTGCACGCCGAGCTGCGCCGGCCGGTCCGTGGCGTCGCCGCCGGTCAGGCCGTCGTGGCGTACCGGCCGGACCCGGCCGGCGACGTGGTCCTCGGCTCGGCCACCATCGCCGACTGACCACCTACCCCGGGTGGGCGCGGGATAGCCTCTTGGCCGTGACAGATCAGGTGTGGCCCTGGCCGGCCGGCGCGGCGACCGGCATCGGTTCGCTGCCCGGCACCGACATCGGCGAAGCGCAGCGGGTGGTCCTCGGTGAGCTGCCCGACCTGCCGCACCTGCCCGAGCTGCCGGCCCGGGGCCCCGGTGCGGACCTGGTCGGGCGTTCCGCCGGGCTGCTCGTCGACCTGCCCGTCGAGGTGTACGCCGGGCGGTGGCGGGTCGCCCCACGTGCCGGGCGTGACCTGCGGCGGACCCGGGACCTGATGGAACGCGACCTCGACCAGCTCGCCGAGCAGGCCGAGGAGTACGCCGGGCCGATCAAGGTCCAGGCCGGCGGCCCGCTCACCCTGGCCGCCTCACTGGAACTGCCGATCGGTGGCCGCCTGCTGCGGGACCCGGGCGCCGTCCGCGATCTGACCGGCTCCCTCGCCGAAGGGCTACGCGCCCACGTCGCCGCCGTGACCCGGCGGCTGCCCCGGGCGTCCGTGCTGCTCCAACTGGACGAGCCGTCGCTGCCGGCGGTGCTGGCCGGTGCGGTGCCGACCGAGAGCGGGCTGGGCGCGTACCGGGCGGTCGAGTCGGTGGACGCCGCCGCGCTGCTGCGCACGATCGTGGAGGCGGTCGGCGTGCCCGTTGTCGTGCACTGCTGCGCCCCGGACGTGCCGCTGGAGCTGATCCGCTCCACCGGGGCCGTGGCGGTCGCCCTCGACCTGGACCTCGTCACCGACCTGGACCCGCTGGGCGAGGCGATCGACGCCGGTCTCGGGTTGTTCGCCGGGGCCGTGCCGACCCGGCCGCCGTCGGCCGGCGCCGGGCCGACCTCCGCGCAGGTCGCCGATCGGGTACGCCAGCTCTGGGACCGCCTCGGCTTTCCCCGCCGGCAGCTCGCCGAGCAGGTGGTGGTCACCCCGGCCTGCGGCCTCGCCAACGCCACCCCGCGGTACGCGCGGGCGGTGCTCGCCGCCTGCCGGGACGCCGGCCGGCGGTTCGTCGAGTCCTGAGGTATCCGGTCGCCTCGGGGTTACCTGTCGTACCGGGTGGGCAGGATGACGGTCATGATTGGACAGCTGCGTTCAGTGGTGATCGACTGCCCGGATCCCCGGGCGCTGGCGGGGTTCTACGCCGAGCTGCTCGGCATCTCCTTCGCCGAGAATCAGTCCGACGATGACGAGTGGGTGGTGCTCGGCGGGCCACCCGGGCACCAGCCTCGGCTCGCGTTCCAGCGGGCGCTCAACCTCCGCCCGCCGGCCTGGCCGGACCCGGAGCGTCCCCAGCAGTTCCACCTCGACGTGACGGTGGACGACATCGAGGCCGCCGAGAAGGCGGCGCTGGCGCTGGGCGCCCGGCGACTGCCGGGTGAGGGCGAGGGCTTCCGGGTCTACGCCGACCCGGCCGGCCACCCGTTCTGCCTCTGCTGGGACTGAGCCGACGGTGGGGGTTGCGGCGGCCGGGCATGATGGCCGCCGTGATCCACACCACCGCGCTGCGCGCCTCCGGCTCGCTGTTCGGCCTCGCCTACGGCGACGCGCTGGGCAAGCCGGCCGAGTTCCTGACCGTCGCCGAGATCGAGCGTCGCTACGGCCCGGCCGGGCCGCGTGACCTGTCCGGCGAGCCGGCACTGGTCACCGACGACACCCAGATGGCCCTGGCGGTCGGCTGGGCGTTACACGAGGCCCCGTCGTTCACCCCGCAGGCGGTGGAGCCCCTGCTGCGGCAGCGCTTCCTGGCCTGGGCGGTCAGCCCGGACAACAACCGCGCCCCGGGAATGACCTGCCTGCGGGCCTGCGCCGAGCTGAGCCGTGGGCTGCGCTGGCAGGAGGCGACCGTGGCCGGGTCGAAGGGCTGTGGCGCCAACATGCGGGTCACCCCGGTCGGGTTGCTCGACGTCGATCCGGACACCCTGGCCGGGTTGTCCCAGTTGCAGGCCGGTCTCACCCACGGCCACCCGACCGGGCTGGCGGCCAGCGAGCTCACCGCGTACGCGGTCGTCGCGCTGCGCGGCGGCGGCACGCTGGCCGAGTTGCCGGCCCTCCTGCACGAGCGGGCGCTGTCTGAGCGCCTGGTCTACCGGGAAGACTGGCTGGGTGACCTTTGGCAGCGCTCCGGTGCTCAGACACCTGAGGCGTTCATCGCCCAGGGCTGGGACGAGTGCCTCGCGGTGCTAAGCCGACTGACCAAGGCCCTGGCGCAGCCGGACGACGGCGGCGACCCGTGCCGGTCGACGGGGGAGGGCTGGGTGGCCGAGGAGGCGTTGGCGACAGCGCTGCTCTGCGCCGTCCGGCACGCGGACGACCCGGTCGCGGCACTGGCCCGAGCCGCCACCACCGCCGGCGACTCCGACTCGATAGCCGCGCTGGCCGGCGCGTTCCTGGGCGCCGCGCACGGGATGGCCGCCTGGCCGGACGGGTGGGCCGACCGCATCGAGTACGCCGACCAGCTCGCCGCGCTCGGCGCGGCCTGGGACTGACCGGCGGCCCGGCGCGGTGGCCCGGCCCGGCGGCCCGGCCCGGCGGCCCGGCCCGGCGGCCCGGCCCGGCGGCCCGGCCTGGTGGTCTGGCTTGGCCTGGTGGTCTGGCTTGGCCTGGTGGTCTGGCTTGGCCTGGTGGTCTGGCTTGGCCTGGTGGTCTGGCTTGGCCCGGCGGTCTGGCCTGGCCCGCCGGCCTGGTCCGGCCCGGCGTGGCTGATTGATCGACTCGGGTTTCTGGACGTCGGGGTATCCCGGCTCTTGGGTTAGCCCGACTTTCAGGAACCCGAGTCGCTCAAGGTCTTTCCGGGCGTGGCGGGGCCGATCGGGCGTGGCGGGGCCGAGGGCGATCGGGCGCGCCGCTGGTCAGGGGGTGCGGAGGTGGCGCAGGCTGCGGACCTCGCGCCACAGGTCGGCGTCGCACCGGCCGGCGTGGTCGGCGAAGTCGGCGAGGCTGAGTCGGATCGGCTCGGCCAGGCTGAGATAGCTGTCGTGTTCCGCACCCGGGTCCCACTCCCGGGTGGGGATGCGCACGTGGTCGTCCCGGTCGCTCTTGTCCTGGCTGGTGATCTTCAGGACGTCGGCGCCCCGGGAGTCGACGCGCAACACCAGGCAGGGGCGCACCTTGGACCCGCTGCCGTCGGCGTACGGCACATCGGCCCACCAGATCTCACCGGGCGCCGGGCTGTCGTCCCGTGCCGAGCGGGGTTCGGCGGTCGGCCGGCCGGCGTTCCGGGGCCGGGGCGGGGTGGGACGACGGTCACCGGCGCCGCGCTCCGGCCGGGTGCCCGGACGCCGCTCGGTCACCCGGCGCCGCCAACTGTTCCACGCCCATCCTGCGGCCACCGTCAGCGGGATCGCCACCGACCAGAGCAGCGCCTCGGCCATCCGTACCTCCACCTCCGGCCATCCGCGGGCCGCCACCGTCCGGCGATCCTCGCACGCCGCGGCCCACGTCGCCCGCCAACCACACCGCTGCCGTCCCCGACACCCGGACGCGCTGGCGGCACGGGCGGGCGACGGATTGTCCCACCGGCCCGATACCGTGCCGGAGTAGCGTGATCAGGGAGGTCGCAGGCGTGTCCGAAGGTGGCGGTGTGTCCGAGGAGCAGATCGGTCAGGAGGTCAGCCCGGCGCAGGAGAAGGCGGCCGGGGCCGAGCCGACGCCGCAGGCCCGGGAGCGGCACGCCACGCTCAGCCAGGAGCTGACCGAGCACCAGTACCGCTACTACGTGCTGGACGCGCCGATCATCACCGACGCCGAGTTCGACAGGCAGTTGCGCGAGTTGGAGGCGTTGGAGGCGGAGTTCCCGGCGCTGCGGACGCCCGACTCGCCGACCCAGCGGGTGGGCGGCACCTTCTCCACCGACTTCACCCCGGTCACCCACGCCGAACGGATGCTCTCCCTCGACAACGCCTTCGCCGACGAGGAGTTGGCGGCGTGGGCCGAGCGGGTCGAGCGCGACGCCGGCGGCCCGGTGCCCTACCTGTGCGAGCTGAAGGTCGACGGGTTGGCGATCAACCTGACCTACGAGAAGGGCCGGCTGGTGCGGGCCGCCACCCGGGGCGACGGGCGCACCGGCGAGGACGTCACCGCCAACGTGCGCAGCATCCGCGACGTGCCGAGCCAGCTCACCGCGTCCGCCGAGTTCCCGGACATTCCCGAGCTGGTGGAGGTCCGGGGCGAGATCTACTTCCCGGTCGCCGCGTTCGCCGATCTCAACGCGGGTCTCGTGGAGCAGGGCAAGGCGCCCTTCGCCAACCCCCGCAACGCCGCCGCCGGCAGCCTGCGGCAGAAGGACCCACGGGTCACCGCCTCCCGGCCGCTGCGCCTGGTGGTCCACGGCATCGGCGCCCGCCGAGGGTTCCAGCCGACCGCCCAGTCCGAGTCGTACGCGGCGCTGCGCGCCTGGGGGCTGCCGACGAGCGACCGTTGGCGGGTGGTGCCCGACCTGGGCGGCGTGGCGGAATACATCGCCTACTACGCCGAGCACCGGCACGACGTCGAGCACGAGATCGACGGCGTGGTAGTCAAGGTCGACCCGGTCTCCATCCAGGGCCGGCTCGGGTCGACAAGCCGTGCCCCCCGCTGGGCGATCGCCTTCAAGTACCCGCCGGAGGAGGTCACCACCAAGCTGCTCGACATCGACGTCAACGTGGGGCGCACCGGCCGGGTCACCCCGTTCGCCGTCCTCGAGCCGGTGCGCGTGGCCGGGTCCACCGTCGCGCTCGCCACCCTGCACAACGCCCGCGAGGTGGAGCGCAAGGGTGTGTTGATCGGTGACACGGTGGTGCTGCGCAAGGCCGGGGACGTCATCCCCGAGGTGCTCGGCCCGGTGATCGACCTGCGGCCGGTCGACGCCCGGCCGTTCGTCATGCCGACCAGTTGCCCCGCCTGCGGCACCCCGCTCGCGCCGTCGAAGGAGGGCGACGTCGACATCCGGTGCCCCAACGCCCGCAGTTGCCCCGCGCAGTTGCGCGAGCGGGTCTTCCACCTCGCCGGCCGGGGTGGGTTCGACATCGAGGTACTCGGCTACAAGGGCGCGGCCGCCCTGCTCGACGCGGAGATCATCACCGACGAGGGTGATCTCTTCCAGCTCGACGCCGAGCAGTTGTCCCGTTCGCCGTTCTTCGTCAACAAGGACGGCACGCTCGGCAGCAACGCGGTCAAGTTGCTGGACAATCTGGCGGTCGCCCGGGAGCGGGACCTCTGGCGGGTGCTGGTGGCGCTCTCCATCCGGCACGTCGGCCCGACCGCGGCGCAGGCGCTCGCCCGGCACTTCCGCTCGATGGACGCCATCGACGCGGCGTCGGAGGAGGAGCTGTCCTCGGTCGACGGGGTCGGTCCGACCATCGCGGCCAGCATCCGCGAGTGGTTCGCGGTGGACTGGCACCGTGCGGTGGTTCGCAAGTGGGCCGAGGCGGGGGTGCGGATGGCGGAGGAGGCTGTCGACGAGGGGCCGCGCCCGTTGGAGGGGCTGACCGTGGTGGTGACCGGCACGCTCGCCGGGTTCTCCCGGGACCAGGCGGCCGAGGCGGTGCAGAGTCGGGGCGGCAAGGTCAGCGGGTCGGTCTCCAAGAAGACGAGCTTCGTGGTGGTGGGCGACAATCCGGGGTCCAAGGCGGACAAGGCGGCCAGCCTGAAGGTGCCGGTGCTCGACGAGGACGGGTTCCGGCTGTTGCTGGACGCGGGCCCGGACGCCGCACGGGACGTCGCCCGGGTGGGTGACTGATCTCCATCCGCGCCCGCGCGGCGGCCGGGTCGCGTATACCAACTTAATTACGACTACGACCGATTCGTGACTGTCATACCGGGAATCCGGGGGCCGAGGGCGTTTCATTAGGTCACGGCGTGCGCACCGGCACGCGGCACGGTCGGTCGGGAGGTGTGGTGGAGGTCGCCGACCCACGCAACTCGCTTCCGGCGGGACGGGTGGCACCGTTCGCCGCCTTCGTCGGCGGCATCCTGGTGGTCGCCGCGTCGACCGCCGCCGTACCCCTGGCGACGCTCCCCGACGACCTGCCGGGGCTGCCGCTGGCGTTCTGGACGATGGCCGTGCTCGCCGTCGTCTGCGACGCGCGCCCGTTCGTCCCGCCGGGGCGTCGGCAGACGTCCGCCGTCTTCCCGTCCACCTGCTTCACCTTCGCGATCCTGCTCGGCTGGGGTCTCGGCCCGGCGGTGCTGGTGCAGGCGGTGGGGGTCGTCGTCGCGGGCTGGCGGATGCGACACGCCGCCTGGCGGACGGCGTTCAACGTCGGCCAGTACGCGTGCGCCCTCGCCGCCGCCTACGGGGTGATCCAGCTCGGGTCGGGCACCATCTTCTCCGGCGGACGGTTGCACTGGACCGACGTGGCCGCCGTCGGCGGTGCCACGGTGGCCTGGTTCGTCGTCAACTACGGGCTGGTCAGCTGGGCGGTGCGGCTGCGTTTCGGCGACCGGTGGTGGCCCACCCTCCGTGCGGGTCTCGGCTTCGAACTGCTCTCCACCGGTTCGCTGCTGCTGCTGGCCCCGGTGCTGGTCGCCGCCGCCCGGGTCAGCGCGGCGCTGATCCCACTGGTGCTGGTGCCGCTCTTCGCCGTCTACCGGATGGCCCGGTTGACTGTCGAACAGCAGCACCTCGCCGCCGCCGACCCGCTGACCGGTCTGCCGAACCGGAAGGCCCTGCTGGTCGAGGTGGCCGAGCAGGTGCACCTGCACGCGGAGCGGACGGCCCGGGGCGAGCCCGACGGGCAACTGGCGCTCCTGCTCATCGACCTGGACCGGTTCAAGAACGTCAACGACGCTCTCGGTCACGCCGTCGGCGACCGGCTGCTGGTCGAGGTCAGCGCCCGGCTCGCCGAGGTGCGGCCCCGGCCGCAGATGATCGCCCGGCTCGGCGGCGACGAGTTCGCCGTCGTGATGACCGGCCTGACCGACGTGGGTCAGGCACGCGACATGGCCGACCAGGTGGTCCAGGCGTTGGCCGAGCCGGTGCCGATCGACGGGTTGCCGTTGGACGTGGGCGGCTCGATCGGGATCGCCCTCTTCCCCGAGCACGGCGAGGACTTCGCCACCCTGATGCGACACGCCGACGTCGCCATGTACGACGCCAAGCACCGCAACGACACGGTGGCCGTCTACGCCCCCGAGTCCGACCACAACTCCGCCGAGCGGCTCGGCCTCCTCGCCGACCTGCGCCGCGTCCTCGAGCGTGGCCCGCACGGCGACCTGTCGTTCGACGCCGATCCGGCGGGCCGGGGGCGTGCCGAGGGGGAGCAGGGCGACGAGAACGGCCGACACGGCGCGTCGGGTGACGCGGAGCGGACTGTCGACGTACCCCTGGGTGCGACGGCTGGGGTGCGCGGCGGTGACGGCGCGGCGTTGCCCAGCGCCACGACGCCCGATGCCGTGCTGCCGGCGGTCGTCGGCGCGCCGCCGACCGGTGGACGGTGGTGGACGCGGCGTCGGCGCACGGACCCGGCGCTGGCGCACGCCGATGAGCTGATCAACCGGATCGCCACCGGAGCCGACCCGATCCGGGGCCGCGACGCCCGGGCCACCGTCACCGGCGCCCGTTCCGGCGCCGCCCGGGACCGGCGCGCCGGGAGCGGCGGACGGCGGTCGCGCAACGCCGGTGTGCTGCCCGTGCCGAACGACGGAAGCGGCCCGCTGCGGCGCAACGCGGGGCCGGGCTCGGGTGGGCACCCGATCGGGACGACCGGCTGGGCGAGCCGCGACGGCGAACCGGCCGACGACGCCGGGGACATCACCATGTACTACCAGCCGCAGATCGCCATCGCGACCGGCGAGGTGGTCGGCGTGGAGGCCCTGCTGCGGTGGCGGCACCCACGGCGGGGCATGGTCGACCCGGAGGAGCTCATCCGGGTCGCCGAGCAGAGCGCCGTCATGCGGCTGCTCACCCGCCGCGTGGTCGACGACGTGGTGGAGCAGTTGGCGAAGTGGTCGGCGGCCGGGATCGGCCTGCGCGCCTCACTGAACGTCAGCGTGCGCGACCTGCACACCGGCGAGATCGCCGACCAGATCGCGGACCGGCTGGCGCGCTACGGGGTGCCGGCCGAGCGGTTGCAGGTGGAGATCACCGAAGGTGCGTTGATGGCCGACCCGCGCCGGGTGCTGGCCACCATCTCGCACCTGCACCGGATCGGGGTGGCCATCGCGCTCGACGACTTCGGCACCGGCTACTCGTCCCTGCAACACCTGCGCCGGTTGCCGCTGTCCGAGGTGAAGGTGGACCGGTCGTTCGTCCTCGGCATGGCCGACGACGCCGACGACGCCGCGATCGTCCGGTCGATGATCGAGTTGGCCGGGGCGCTGGGGTTGCGGGTGGTCGCCGAGGGAGTCGAGGACGAGCGGACGTGGCGGATGCTGCACGCGGCCGGGTGCGACGCCGCGCAGGGTTGGTTCTACGCCCGGCCCATGCCGGCCGAGGAGTTGGTCACGTGGTTGGCCCGGTACCGGCCCGTCCGCCCGACCGGCGGGCAGCCGCGCGCCGCCGCCGATCGTCGCCCCACCCGCTGACCCGGACACCGCACGGCGGCGGAGCCGCCCGCCGCCCGCCGGTCCGCCCGCCGTCGGACGCCGTCGGACGCCGTCGGCCGCCGAGGCGGCGGTGGGGGAGTCGAGGACGTCGGCGCCGGAGCGGAACAATAGACTCGCTCCGGTCATCGCGCGTCACGCTCCATCGGCCGCGCGGCCGGCACACCGCAGACCAGCAGGACTTCAGAAGGGGGCACTGATGGCCGCCATCTCCCGCGAGGAGGTCGCGCACCTGGCGCGCCTGTCGCGGCTCGCCGTCACCGAGGAGGAGCTGGACACGTTCGCCGGCCAGCTCGACGTGATCCTCCAGGCGGTCGCCCAGGTCGGTGAGGTCGCCGCCGCGGACATCCCGCCGACGTCGCACTCGGTGCCGCTGACGAACGTCTTCCGGGAGGACGTGGTCACGCCGTGTCTCACGCCCGAGGAAGCGCTGTCGGGCGCTCCCGACGCCGAGGACCAGCGGTTCCGCGTCCCGCGGATCCTGAGCGAGGATGTGGCCTCATGAGTGACCTGATCAAGATGACCGCGACGGAGATCGCGGCACTGGTCGCCGGCGGGGAGACCTCCGCTGTCGAGGTGACACAGGCGCACCTCGACCGGATCGCCGCTGTCGACGAGCGGGTGCACGCCTTCCTGCACGTCGACGCCGACGGCGCGCTGGCCGCTGCCCGCGCGGTGGACGAGCGCCGGGCCGCCGGCGAGGAGTTGGGCCCGCTCGCGGGGGTGCCGGTCGCGGTCAAGGACGTGCTGGCCACGCGGGGTGTGCCGACCACCGTCGGGTCGAAGATCCTGGAAGGGTGGCGTCCGCCGTACGACGCGACGATCATCCAGCGGTTGCGCGACGCCGGCACGGTGATGCTCGGCAAGACGAACATGGACGAGTTCGCGATGGGCTCCTCCACCGAATACTCGGCGTACGGCCCGACGCACAACCCCTGGGACCTGAGCCGGATTCCGGGTGGCTCGGGAGGTGGCAGCGCCGCCGCGCTGGCCGCGTACGAGGCGCCGTTGGCGATCGGCTCGGACACCGGTGGCTCGATCCGCCAGCCGGGCGCGGTGACCGGCACCGTGGGGGCGAAGCCCACCTACGGCGGCACCTCCCGCTACGGGCTGGTCGCCTTCTCCTCGTCGCTGGACACCCCCGGCCCGTGCGCCCGTACGGTGCTCGACGCGGCCCTGCTGCACCAGGTGATCGGCGGGCACGACCCGCGCGACTCCACCTCGATCCCGCAGCCGGTGCCGGACGTGGTGGCGGCGGCGAAGCTCGGCGCGACCGGCGACCTGACCGGGGTGCGGCTCGGCATCGTCAGCGAGTTCGGCGGCGAGGGCGCCGAGCCGGGCGTGATGGCGGCGTTCCGCGAGTCGGTCGACACCCTGGCGAAGCTCGGCGCGGAGATCGTCGAGGTGTCCTGCCCGACGTTCGCGTACGCGCTGCCGGCGTACTACCTGATCGCCCCGAGCGAGTGCTCCTCCAACCTGGCCCGGTTCGACGGCGTCCGGTTCGGCCTGCGGGTCGGCGACGACGGCAACCGGTCGCTGGAGGAGGTCATGTCGCTGACCCGGGAGGCCGGCTTCGGCCCCGAGGTCAAGCGCCGCATCATGATCGGCACGTACGCGCTGTCGTCGGGTTACTACGACGCGTACTACGGGCAGGCGCAGAAGGTGCGGACGCTGATCACCCGCGACTTCACCGCCGCGTTCGAGCGGGTGGACGCGCTGATCTCGCCGACCACCCCGTCGGTGGCGTTCCCGATCGGCGCGCGGACGGCCGACCCGTACCAGATGTACCTGGCCGACCTCTACACGATCCCGACCAACCTGTACGGCGGGCCGGGCATCTCGGTGCCGTGCGGGCTCTCCGAGGGGCTGCCGGTCGGCCTCCAGGTGATGGCGCCGACGCTGGCCGACGACCGGATGTACCGGGTCGCCGCCGCGCTGGAGTCGGCGGTCGGCACGTTCACCCCGCCGACGCTCTGAGGGCGGGCGGGATGCTGACGCGGATCGGGATCGACGGCTGCACGTCTTTCCGTGATCTCTCGTTGGACATCCCGCCCTTCCTCGTGATCATCGGCCGGTCGGGTTACCGCCCAGCCTGATCAGGGGCCGGCTGGGAGAGGTAGCGCCGGGCGCGCCGGATGGCAACCCAGTGCAGACCGAGCGCAGTCGCCCAGGCGAGTACGCCCAGCCCGGACACCCACCGGGTGGACGTCCTGTCGGTGCCGACGACCAGCAGCACCTGTGCCGCCAGCGCCGCACCGTAGATCCAGCTCACCCACCTCTGGGAGACCTGGCGCTCCGCCTCCTTACGGGCCAGCGCGTCGATCCGCGGGTCGGTGGTTCGCCCGTCGCGTAGGGCCGCCTTCACCTGGCGCAGGCTGCCCGGGACGGAGCCGACCGACCGGGTGGGGTCGCTTCGCCTCCAGCGGGTCACCAGCAGGGCGACGGCGGCACCCACCATGGCGGGGGCCGAGATGACCAGCAACCAGGCCAGCGGGCCACTCGAAGCCACGTCGCCGTCGTCGATGAGCGCCCCGACGGCGAACGCGGCCGCGACGGCGGCCAGCAGCAGCGTTATCGCGACGACGGTCAGTCCACGCGTGCGCCGCCGAGCCGCCGTGCCGTCCCCCGTGTTCGTCATGACCGATACCTACCCTGCTGGCCGTTGCGCTACGCGGGGGGTGGGTCGGTCACGACGTGTGCGGCGAAACCCCGGCGAACCGGGGGTGGGCAACCCGATTAGGCTGGACAGGTTCTGTCCGGATCGCGCCTGGAGCGTCTCATGACCACGACACTGCCCGCGTACGACGAGGTCGTCGCGCGCTACGAACCGGTGATCGGCCTGGAGACCCACGTCGAGCTGGGCACGAACACCAAGATGTGGTGCGGCTGCCCGACCGACTTCGGTGGTGAGCCGAACACCCGGGTCTGCCCGGTGTGCCTCGGCCTGCCCGGCTCGCTGCCGGTGGCCAACAAGGCCGCCATCGAGGCGATCATCCGCATCGGTCTGGCCCTGAACTGCTCGATCGCCGAGTGGTGCCGGTTCGCCCGGAAGAACTACTTCTACCCGGACATGCCGAAGAACTTCCAGATCAGCCAGTACGACGAGCCGATCTGCTTCGACGGTTACCTGGACGTCGAGGTGGGCGGCGAGACGGTGCGGATCGAGATCGAGCGGGTGCACCTGGAGGAGGACACCGGCAAGACGCTGCACGTCGGTGGCGCGACCGGTCGCATCCACGGCGCGACCGAGTCGCTGGTCGACTACAACCGGGCCGGCATCCCGCTCGTCGAGATCGTCACCAAGCCGATCACCGGCACCGGCGCGCTCGCTCCCGAGGTGGCCCGGGCGTACGTCGCCGAGCTGCGGGACGTGATCCGTGGCCTCGGCGTCTCCGACGTGCGGATGGAGGAGGGTTCGCTGCGCTGCGACGTGAACACCTCGCTGAACCTGCCGGGCGCGGAGTGGGGCACCCGCACCGAGACCAAGAACGTCAACTCGCTGCGCTCGGTGGAGCGGGCGGTCCGCTCGGAGATGCTGCGGCAGGCGTCGGTGCTCGACGCGGGGGGCCGGATCACCCAGGAGACCCGGCACTTCCACGAGGACACCGGCGACACCACCCCGGGCCGGTCGAAGGAGACGGCGACCGACTACCGCTACTTCCCCGAGCCGGACCTGGTGCCGATCGCCCCGGACCGGGCCTGGGTCGCCGAGCTGAAGGCCGCCCTGCCGGAGCTTCCGCGGGTGCACCGGCGTCGGCTCCAGGAGCAGTGGGGCCTGTCGGACCTGGACATGCAGTCGGTGCTCAACGCCGGCGCCGTCGAGCTGATCGAGGCCACCGTCGCCGCCGGCACCACCCCGGCCGCCGCCCGCAAGTGGTGGCTGGGTGAGCTGTCCCGCCGGGCCAACGAGAGCGGCGTGGAGCTGGCCCAGGTCGGCGCCACCCCCGCCCAGGTCGCCGAGTTGCAGGGGCTGGTCGACGCCGGCAAGCTCAACGACAAGATGGCCCGTACCGTGCTGGAGGGCGTGGTCGACGGTGAGGGCTCACCCACCGAGATCATGACCGGCCGGGGCCTCGAGGTCGTGTCGGACACCGGCGCGCTCACCGCCGCCGTGGACGAGGCCATCGCCGCCAACCCGGGCATCGCCGACAAGATCCGCAGCGGCAAGGTCGCCGCGGCCGGCGCGCTGGTCGGCGCGGTGATGAAGTCGACCCGTGGTCAGGCCGACGCCGCCGCCGTCCGCACGCTGATCCTGGAGCGCCTCGGCGTCCAGGGCTGAGACCCACCCCGGAAGGCCGCCGCCGCGACCCGGCGGCGGCCTTCCGTCACCCCTGCCGACCACGCGGCCACCCCGCACCCCTCGCGAGGGCGTCAACGGCGACGCCCGGATGGAGCCACAGTGACCCAGCACGACCTTGCCGTCCTCGACGAGATCCAGCGGCGGGTGCTCTGGCTCGCCACCCGCATCGTGGACGCCGCCAACCACGACCGGGCCACCGGCGACGGCGTCAAGGTCGGCGGGCACCAGGCGTCCAGCGCCTCCCTGGTCACCGCGATGACCGCGCTCTGGTTCGCGCACCTGGACGCCGAGGACCGGGTCGCCGTGAAGCCGCACGCCTCCCCGGTGTTCCACGCCATCCAGTACCTGCTCGGCAACCTGGACCGCTCCTACCTGCCCCGGCTGCGGGCGCGCGGCGGCCTCCAGTCGTACCCGTCGCGCACCAAGGACCCGGACGCCGTGGACTTCTCCACCGGTTCGGTCGGCCTGGGCGCGGCGGCCCCGCTCTTCGCCGCCGCCACCCGGCGGTACGTCGACGCGCACTTCGGTGCCCGGCCGCACTCCCGGTTCGTGGCCCTGATCGGTGACGCCGAACTGGACGAGGGCAACATCTGGGAGGCGGTGGCCGACCCGGCGACCACCGGGCTGGGCAACGTCATGTGGCTGGTCGACTTCAACCGGCAGTCGCTGGACCGTGTGGTCCCTGGCATCCGGATCAACCAGTGGCGGGGTCAGTTCGAGGCGGCCGGCTGGCACGTCGTGGAGGTCAAGTACGGCCGCCGGCTCGCCGAGGCGTACGCCCGGCCGGGTGGCGAGGCGCTGCGTGACTGGATCGACGCGATGCCCAACGAGCAGTACCAGTCGCTGTTCGGGCTGACCGGGCCGGCGCTGCGCAAGCAGTTCCTCGACGGCGCGCCGGCCGGCATCGCCGAGCTGATCGCCGACGTCACCGACGAGGATCTCGGCCCGCTCGTCACCGACCTGGGCGGGCACGACCTTCAGGCGATGCTCGACGCGTACGCCCAGTGCGACGCGGTCACCGACCGGCCCAGCGTCGTCTTCGCGTACACCGTCAAGGGTTGGGGGTTGCCCATCGCCGGCAACCCGCGCAACCATTCGGCGCTGCTCAGCCCGGAGCAGGTCGACACGCTGCGCGCCGCGCAGGGGTTGACCGCCGAGACCGAGTGGGACCGCCTCGACCCGGCGTCCCCCGCCGGGATCACGGCCGGCGCCCGCCGGGAGGCGCTGTCCCGCGCGCCCCGCGAGCGCGCGTTGGGGGTCACCGTTCCGGAGAGCACGGGAGTACGCGCAACCAAGCCGATCTCCACCCAGGAGGTCTTCGGCCGGGTGCTGGTGGACCTGGCGCGGGACCGGGAGGTGGGCCGCTACCTGGTCACCACCGCACCGGACGTGGCCACCTCCACCAACCTCGCCGGGTTCATCAACAAGACCGGCGTGTTCGCGCCCACCGAGCAGCGCTCCTGGACCGAGGACCGGATGCTGCGCTGGACGGAGAGCCCGGCCGGGCAGCACATCGAGCTGGGCATCTCGGAGATGAACCTGTTCCTGCTGCTCGGTCAGCTCGGCCTGTCCTGGGACCTGTCCGGGCAGCCGCTGCTGCCGGTGGGCACCGTCTACGACCCGTTCGTGCTGCGCGGCCTGGACGCGTTCCTGTACGGCACGTACTCCGGCTCCCGGTTCGTGGTGGCCGGCACGCCGTCCGGCATCACCCTGGCCCCGGAGGGCGGCGCGCACCAGTCCACGATCACCGCTTCGGTGGGCCTGGAGCTGCCCGGGGTGACCTTCGTCGAACCCGCGTACGCGGCCAGCCTGGACTGGCTGCTCTGCGACGCGCTCGGGCAGATCGCCGGAGGTTCGGCCCCGGCCGCGACCGCCGCTCCGGCCGAGGACGGCGCGTACTACTTCCGGTTGAGCACCCGGCCCCTGGACCAGGCCCCGTTCGAGGCGGCTCGGGTCCGGCTCGGCGACGCGGTGCTGCGCCGGCAGGTGGTCGCCGGGGCGTACCGGCTGGTCGACGCGCACCAGGCGTACCCGCACCTGGCCGACGCGCCGGTGGTGCAGCTCGCCGCCTCCGGAGCGGTGCTGCCCGAGGTGCTGGCCGCCGCGGCGGAGCTGGCCGACGAGGGCATCGCCGCGCACGTCGTGGACGTGACCTCGCTGGACCGGCTCTACCGGGCCTGGCAGCGCACCCTGCGCCAGGGCGTCCGCACGGCCACCGTGCCGAGCGTGCCGGGCGCGCTGCGGTCCGCGTTCGCCGACCGGGTGCCGGTGGTGACGGTGCACGACGCCGCGTCGCACGCGATGGCCTGGCTCGGGTCGGCTCTCGGCGCTCCGGCGGTGCCGCTCGGGGTGGACGAGTTCGGCCAGTCCGGCAGCGTCGCCGAGCTGTACGAGCTGCACGACCTGCTGCCCGGCAGCATCGTCAACGCCGCCCTGGCCGCGCTCGCCCTGCGCTGACCCGACCCCGGCGAGGAGTGCTGTCACTCTGAGTGAGATGCACGGGTGACGCGCGTTCGCAACCCACGGTGCTGACAGCCGCCGACAACGCCAAACCCCATGCGCCCTTTGCTCTGCCGCCGCCGATGCGCCACGAGCTTGACCAGCGCGGACAGGTCGTGGTCACGCCGGCGGCAACGTGGCCGCGTTCACCGACAGTGACTGGTGCGGATTGGGCGGCAGAGCAAAGGGGGTGAGGGGGCGGTTTCGGGGTTCCTGTCTGTCTACTGTCCGTGACGTTCGAGGGGGAGGTCGCCCTTCCGGCCGCCCGCCGGCTCAGCCGGTCGGGGTGGGCGTGGGCGCGCCGGTGCCGCCGCCGCTCGGGGTGGGCGTGGGCGTGGGCGTGGCGGAGACACCCGCGGCCGGGTTCTCCACCAGGCGTCGCTCCAGGTTGACCTGAGCCTGCCCGGTCCCGCCGACGGTGATGGTGTCGTACGCCTGGAGCATCTTCTGCTGGTCGAAGTAGAGCACGCTCATCGACAGCGGGGTCGGCTTCTCACCCTCCAGGCCGCGTAGCCCGGCGCCGCCGGTGGAGCCCTCCACCATCAGCGTGGTGCGCTGCTGCCCGGGGACCTGCGGCAACTCGGACACCTGCCGGGAGTGGGTGTGCCCGGCCAGCACCAGCGGGCAGGTGCCGGAGAGCGGCCCGGCCGACGCCGGGTCGTGCACGAGGGCGATGGTGACCGGCCGCGGCGAGTTGCGGACCGTCGTGGCGAGCTGCTGACCGGCCCCGATCACCTGGTCGGCGACCTGCTGGGTCAGCCCGCTGCCGGCGGGCGACGTGTTCTTGTCCGGGGTGAACCGTGGGTCGCCGATGCCGGCGATGGTCAGCCCGGCGACCGTCGTCGTCGAGTTGTTCAGCACTATCGCGTTCGGCTGGCGGGCCACCGCGGCGGCGGTCTTGCCGGAGTCGTGGTTACCCCTGATGAACACGTACGGCTTCTTGAGCAGGCTGATCGAGCCGACGAAGGACGCCTCCGGTTCGCTGCCCCAGTCGGTGATGTCACCCGTGTCGATCACCACGTCGATGCCGAACTGCTCCACCACCGTCCGGATCAGCTGCCAGCCGGTCGGGTTGAGGTGCATGTCGGAGACGTGCAGGACGCGGGTGGTGCCCGGGGCCGGCTCGTACACCGGCAGCGCGGAGACGGTGGTGTAGAGCTGGCTGACGTTGCCGACCAGGCGTTGGAGCTGCTCGGCGTACTTGGTGTAGTCGTTGGCGATCCGCCGGGCGTCACCGACGATGGCCGGCGCGTTGACCAGCAGACCCTCGTAGCGTGGTTCCTCGATCGATTGTGGCCGCAGTGTCGCCGCCGCCGTGCCGAGGCTACCGGCGGTGATGAGTAGGGCCAGCCCGCCCGCCCAGGCGGTCCGGCGGGTGTTGCGGAAGATCAACCCGGCCAGGAGCACTGTGACGAGCACCGACGCGCCGAGGGTCCGCAGGCCGAGTCGCATGACACCGGAGCGGACGTCCTCCACGGCGCTCTGGCTGGCCCGGCTGATGCTCGCCGGGTCGTCCAGCAGCGCCTCGGTGCGCCCCTGGTCGAGGGCGCCGAGCCGGACGGTGAGATGGGCCGGCCCGCCGTGGCTGTCGAGCAGCAGCGCGCCGAGCGGCGGGATGTCGACGGTGGTGCCGCCGTCGCGGGCGGGGGACAGGCTGAGGGTGGCCCGGAACGGGCCGATGTCGGTGTCCACCTGACCGCCGGCGAGCACCCCGAGCAGCGTGCCGGCGACCGTCACGGCGAGGACCGCGACGATCAGCCCGACGCGACGCACCGGGCCGGCGGCGGCTGCCCACCAGCCAGCCGGTCGCGTCCGGCCGCCGCCGCTGACCGGATCGTCCCGGTCGTCGGCGTCGTCGTGTCGCTCGTCGCGCTGCCCGTCCATGCTGAAATTCTGACCTGCCCGTTCAAAGATCTTGGCAAACCTGAACGGATGGTGACGAAATCAGCTGCGGCCGCCGTCCCCACCCGCGAAGACCACCCGCAGGAGCCGGTCGTCGTCGCCGGCCGGGTCGCCCCGCCCGTCGTGGTTGGAGGTGCCCACCCAGAGCGAGCCGTCCGGCGCCGCGGCCACCGCGCGCAGTCGACCGTACCGGTTGGTGAACAGCTCACTGGGCTGACCGAGCAGCGTGCCGGTGTCGGTCAGCTCCAGCACCCACAGGCGCTTGCCGCGCAGGCAGGCGGTGACCAGTAGCCGGTCCACCGCCGCGAGACCGGAGCAGGACGCGTCGGAGGTGGCCCACTGCGCGATCGGATCGGTGAACCGTTTGTCCCCGGCCCGTCCCTCGACCTCCGGCCAGCCGTAGTTGCCGCCCTTGGTGATCTGGTTGACCTCGTCCCAGGTGTTCTGGCCGAACTCGACGGCGTACATCCGCTTGGCGGCGTCCCAGGTGAAGCCCTGCACGTTGCGGTGACCCAGGGACCAGACCGGGGAGTTGGGATAGGGGTTGCCGGGGGCGGGCCGGCCGGCCGGGGTGATCCGCAGGATCTTGCCGCCGAGGCTCTTCACGTCCTGCGAGAGCGGGCGTTCGCCCGCGTCACCGGTGCTCACGTAGAGCTGCCCGTCCGGGCCGAAGCCCAGCCCACCGCCGTTGTGCACGTTGGCCTTGGGGATGCCGGTGAGGATCGGGGTGGGCTGTCCGCCGAGTTGCAGTCGGGCGACCCGGTTGTCCCGCTCCGTCGTGTAGTAGACGAAGACCGCCCGGTCCGTGGCGTAGTCCGGGGAGACGGCGATGCCGAGCAGCCCACCCTCGCCCGCCGCCGCCACGTCCGGGACCGTCTGCACCGGGCGGACCCGCAGCCCGTCCGGCCCGGAATCCGGCCCCACCTGGAGGATCCGGCCGTTGTCCCGTTCGGTGACGAGCGCGCCGCCGTCCGGCAGGAAGGCGATGGCCCAGGGCACCCGCAGGCCCTTGGCCAGCACCGTCGTGACCGCCTGCTGGCCGGCCCTGCCGGGGTTCGCCGACGCGGACGGGGTGGGCAGGTTCGGTGGCTCGCCGGCCGGGTCGGGGTCCGGCTCGCCGAAGCTGCAACCGGTGGTGAACAGCAACGCCGCGCAGGACGCCGCGAGGGCCACCCGGAGGCGGCGGAGGCGAGGGTACGGGGGACGGGCGCTCACCCGGCCCAGGGTAGCCCCCGGAGCGCCCGGAAGGGCCGGTCGAGATCCATCCGGTGCCGACGGGCCGGCCCCGGTGACCGCTCAGCGCGCCCGCACGGCCAGCAGCGCGGTGTCGTCCTCCCGGCGCGGGATCGGGTCGAGCAGCAGGTCGCACAGCTCGTCCAGCGGCAGCGTGTCGGCGCCGGTCAACCGCTCCACCAGCTCGGCCACCCCCTCGTCGACCGAACGGTCCCGCCGCTCGATCAGCCCGTCGGTGTAGAGCAGCAGGGTGTCGCCGGCGGCGAGGCTCATCGATCGGCTGGTCCGGGGCATCGGACGGGCCAGACCGAGCAGCGGCTCCGGTGTCGCCTCGAGGATCTCGACCGCGCCACCGGCACGGACCACCAGGGCCGCCGGGTGCCCGGCGTTGGCCCAGCTCACCTCGTGCACACCCCCGCGCTGCGGGCGGAGCCGGACCAGCATCGCGGTGGCGGCCGTCGCCAGCCGCAGACCGCGGATCGCGTCGTCCAGGTTGCTCAGCAGGGCCCCGACCTCGTCCGACCGGCCGAAGGCGTTGCCCCGCACCAGGTTGCGCAACTGCCCCATGGTCGCCGCCGCCTCGATGTCGTGCCCGGCCACGTCGCCGATCGCGGCGATGACGTCGCCGTCGGGCTGCACGAAGGCGTCGTACCAGTCTCCGCCCACCTCCACCCGGTCAGCCGCCGGCTGGTAGCGGGCGGTCAGCTCCAGGTGTGCCACGACCGGCAGTCGGGGGAGCATGCTGTGTTGCAGGACCTCGGCGACGTGCCGCTGCTCGCCGTACATCGAGCTGTTGCCGACGGCCTGGCCGGCGCGGCGGCCGATGTCGACGGCGGTGAGCAGGTCGCGATCGTCGAACGGTTGCCGCTGCGGGCCGTTGACGAGGGTGATCGCCCCCAACACCGTGCCGCCGACGCCGCGCACCGGCACGCTCAGGTAGGAGGCGATGCCGAGGCGGCCTGCGATCGACGTCATCTCCGGGTCGGTGGTGCCGCGGGTCACGTCGGCCAGGGACGCCATGCTGCCGAGCCGGGGCTCGCCGGTGCGCAGCACCGCGCGGATGACCGACTCCGAGCTCAACCCGGTGCGCAGCAGCTCACCGAAGCGGCTGACATCCTCCGTGCGGGCCGGGTCCCGGTGCACCGAGACCACCTCGCGGTGCTGGCCGGTCGGCCCGATCAGGGTGAGTAGGCACCAGTCGGCGAGCGGCGGCACCATTGTCGAGGCGAGCCGTCGCAGCGCGGTGCCCACCTCGAGGGTGCCGGCCAGCGTCTCGCTCACCCCGGCCAGCAACTCCAGCCGCTCGTGCGCCTGCACGGCCAGCCGCTGCGCCTCCCGCGCGCCGTCCAGCGCGATCCGCAGTCGCAGCTCCGACGAGCAGGCGGCCGCGAGGTCGGCCAGCGTACGCAGCTGGGCCTTGGTCCACGCCCGGGGCTTGCTGTCGATGGCGCAGAGCGAGCCCAACACCCGACCGGAGAGGTCGGTCAACGGCATCCCCGCGTACGCGACCACGCCGAGGTCCTCGATGCCGAGGTTGTTCCGGACCCGGGGATAGATCCGGGCGTCCGGCAGCACCATCGGCACCTCGATGTCCACCACGTGCTGGCAGAACGAGTGGCTGAGGGGGGTCTGTCGACGCTCCGACCAGGGCTGCGGCAACCCGACCGCCCCCGGGAAGAACTGCCGGTCGGCGGAGACCAGGGAAACCAGCGCGATCGGCGTCTCCAGCAGGTCGCTGACCAGCCTGGCGAAGCGGTCGAACGCCTCGTCCGGTTCGGCGTCCAGTCCGGTGTCGGCGAGCGCGCGCAGCCGCGCCGGGTCGCCGAGCGACGCGGGCGGGTCGATCGAACGCCGGGTGGTGGCGGGGGAGCCGTCGGTCATCGGACACCTGTCTGCCGGGCGGAGGCGAACCCGCTCTCCGGCCCTTCGTTATACCTCGCCCGCCACCGAACCGAACATAGGTGTGCGCTGACTCGCTCGCCCGCCGACGCTGCGGGCCGGTGCTCGCCGTGCCCGCACGGTCGGCCCCGTCGGGGACTATCGTCGGCGGACGTGAAGGTATGGATTCCGCACCGGGCCGGCCTGGACCTCCTGGGCGAGTTGCCCCCGGACGTCACCGTCGAGGTGTTCGAGCACGCCGACCAGATGCCGTCCGAGGCTGCCGACGTCCGGGTCTGGGTGCCACCGTTCCTGGGTGGCTCGGACGCCACGGCGTTGCTGCGGGAGCTGCCCGACCTCGCGGTGGTGCAGTTGCTCTCCGCCGGGGCGGACGCGTGGGCCGGTCGGATGCCGCCCGGCGTCACGCTCTGCGACGCCCGGGGCGTGCACGACCCGTCCACCGCCGAGTGGGTGGTCACCGCGATCCTCGCGCAGCTCCGGGCGTTCCCGGCGTTCGTGCGCGCGCAGGCCGAGGGGCGCTGGGCGTACGAGGGGAACACCCCGACCGACGAGCTGACCGGCAAGCGGGTGCTCATCATCGGCGCCGGGTCGATCGGCACCGCGGTGCGCGACCGGCTGGCCCCCTTCGAGGTGAGCTTCACCCTGGTCGCGCGGAGGGCGCGGCCGGAGCAGGGGGTGCACGCGGTCGAGGAGTTGCCCCGGCTGCTGCCGGACGCGGACGTGGTGGTGGTGCTGGTCCCGCTCACCGACCAGACCCGTGGCCTGATCGACAAGGACTTCCTCGCCGCGATGCCGGACGGGGCGCTGCTGGTCAACGCCGCCCGGGGGCCGGTGGCGCACACCGAGGCGCTCGTCGCCGAGTTGGGCACCGGTCGGATCTCGGCCGCGTTGGACGTCACCGACCCGGAGCCGCTGCCCGCCGACTCGCCGCTCTGGGCGATGCCGAACGTGCTGCTCACCCCGCACGTGGCCGGGTCGGTGCGGGGACTGCTGCCCCGGGCCTACCGACTGGTGGGTGACCAGGTGCGCCGGTTCGCCGCCGGGCAACCGCTGATCAACACGGTGGTCGACGGCTACTGATCGGACGCGTCCGCCGGCGCGTCGGGTAGCGGCTGGCCGGTCGCCGCGACGACGCGGGGCAGATCCGCCCCCCGTACGGCCGGCAGGACGACGTCGTGGCCGTCGTCCAGCCGTGCCACCGCCCGCCCGCGGGTGTCGGTCACCAGTTCGAGCACCCGGTCCCAGCCGATCCGGCGTTGCCCGACCAGCGCCCGCACCCGCAGTTCACGCGCGTCGACGTCGGTGCCGGCCCGCCAGGCCCACACCGCGACGGCGAGCGGGACGAGCAGCACCGGCAGTAGGTAGACCCGGGCGCTGGCCAGCGGCAGGGCGCCGACGAAGGCGACGATCGCGGCCACCAGGATGGCCTGGTTGTGCCGGAAGCGGACGGTGCCGTGCTTACTCACAGTGCGATGATCCCACCTTCGGCCGGTCCGACTCGCGGCGGGCGGTGCCGGCGGCGCGCGGTACGTCGTACAGTGACACGGGTCGTTGTCTCCTCTGAGTGACCGACAAGTAACGAAACCCGGCCGTCCATCGTTGTCAATCGTGGACAGCAGGCTCACACCGCCCGCCGTCCCGCACCGCCGCACCGCCCCCGTGCCCCCTCACGAAGGCGACCGCCGTGCTCCTCGCGTACCCGTCCCTCGTCACCCGCCGCGCGGCCCCGGAGGTCGCGACGTCCACGGCGGTGGCGCTGCTCCTGATCGCCGGTGCCGCCGACCTGGTCCCGACCTCGGTGGTGATCGCGCTGACCGCCGGTGCCGGCGCCACGGTCGCCGGCCTGCGGCTGTCCCGGCTGGCCACCCGGCGGTGCCCCGACCCGACTTCGCGGGCGCCGGGGGCGCTGCTCGACGCGGCGGTGGTGGCGGCCGGTCTCACCGCTGTCCTGCTGCCGCTGGTCGACCTCGGGCGCACCGCCGCCGTGCTGGTCGGACCGCTGGTCGTGGTGGTTCTCTCCGTGTTCGGTCTGCGTCGACTGCCGGGTCGTCCGCGTCCGGCGGTCGGAGTACGGGTGCGCCGGCTGGTCGAGTCCGCCGGCCCGGCGATCGGCCTGGCCCTCGCCGGCTGGCTCCTGCTGCCTCCGGGCGGTCTGCCGGTCCCCACCCGGTTGGCCGCCGCGTTGACACTCGGCGGGCTGGCCATGGCCGCGCTGAACGCGTTGGCGGGGCCACGGCGACGGTCCGGCCCGGCGCTCTGCCGGGGTGGCGTGTTGCTCATGGTGGGCGGGCTGGTGCTGCTGGCCACGCTGTCGTCCGCGCCGGCCGGTCGCGCGGCCCTGCTGGCCGTACCCCCGTTGGTGTCCGGCATGCTGCTCGTCGCCCTCGGCGCGGCCCGTGCGGTGGACGCCTGTGACGCGGCGGTGGCGCAGCCGGTCGCCGCGGCCTGGCCACGGCTGGTGCTGCCGGCGGCGGTGCTGCTGCTCGCCTCGGGTCTGCACCTGGGCACCGGTCGCGCACCCGACCGGACGAGCCTGTTGCTGGCTCTCGCGGCGGTGCCGCCCCTGGTGCTGCGGGAGCTGCTGGGTTCCGGTGACGCGTCCAACCCGGTTCGGCGGGCAGCCCACCGCCGGGCGGCCGGCAGCACGGTCCGCCATCGCCATGCGACACCGACGCGTTGGCCGGCGCCGGCGGCCCCGCCGTCCGTCGGCAGCGGCGCCCGAGGTGACCGGGTGGCCCTGCTGGACGCCCTCGCGGCGATCGGTGACGTCCCGGTGCCGACCGGCGCGCTCCTGCTTGTTGACCTGCACGGCGCCGACGCCCTCGGTCCGACCGCCCGGGAGGACGTGCTGGCCGAGGCGGCGCATCGGACGCGCGGGGTGATCGGCGCCGACGACCTGGTCACCGGGTGCGCCGGTAGCGGTTTCGGGGTGGTCACCGCCGCCGGCCCGGTGCTGGCGTACGCCCTGGGCACCCGCCTGTTGGGCGTGCTCAGCTCGCCGTACGCGGTGGCCGGCGCGGTGCTGCGGGTGCAGCCGAGCATCGGGTTGGCCGAGGTGAGCGGGGCCGGGCCGGCGGACGTGCTCCGGCAGGCCGAGCTGGCCCGACGACGGGCGGTGCAGCTGGGCCGGGACCGGGTCGAGTGGTACGACGCGTTTCTGGAGGAGCAACTCGTGCGCCGGCTCGACCTGGAACGCGAGCTGCCCGGCGCGGTGGCGCGCGGCGAGCTGGACCTGGTCTACCAGCCGGTGGTGGATCTCGTCGACGGGCAGCCGGTGGGCGCGGAGGCGTTGCTGCGCTGGCGCAGTCCGGTGCTCGGCACCGTGCTCCCGGCCGAGTTGCTGCCGGTGGCGGAGGACCTGGACCTGGTCGGCGAGCTGGAGTGGTGGGTGCTGGACCGGGCGTGCCGGCAGCTGTCGAACTGGTCGGTGGGGGTGCGGGAGCTGTGGATGGCGGTCAACGTCACCACCCGGGAGCTGACCACGCCCGACTTCGTCCAGCGGGCGGCGGCGGTGCTGGCCGCGTACGGGGTGCCGCCGGAGCGCCTGGTGGTGGAGGTGAGCGAGCCCCGGGTCGGCGGTGACCTGCCGACTGTGGTGGCGCGGCTGGCCGGGCTGCGGTCGCTGGGCGTGCGTACCGCGCTGGACGACTTCCGGGCCGAGCACGCCTCGTTGGCCCAGCTCCGCCGGCTGCCGATCGACCTGCTCAAGGTCGGTCCGGAGCTGGTGGGGGCCCGGTTGGACGGGCAGCCGCCGCTGATCGACGTTGTGGTCAACGTCGGCGAGCGGCTGGGCGTCGAGATCGTCGCCGAGGAGCTGGAGTCGTCGGCCCAGGTCGAGGGGGCGCGTCGGGGCGGTTGCCGGTACGGGCAGGGGTTCGCGGTGGCGCGTCCGGCGACGGCCGAGCGGGTGGAGGCGTACTTCGAGGAGTTTCCGTCGGCGTCCCGGTGACGCTGCCGGCTTAACCGGTTCAGTCGTGTCGGGGTGGGGCGGTGCTGCCGCGCGGCGTCAACCGGGGCGTCTCGTCCTGCACCCGGCTGGCCGGCTGCCCGGCGACGACGGCGAGCAACTGCCGGGCGGCGTGCGCGCCGTACGCCGAGATGTCCCGGCCCAGGGCGGTCAGCGGCGGGTGCACCAGTCGGCACAGCGGCGAGTCGTCCCAGGCCACGATGGACAGGTCGGCGGGGACGGTCAGCCCCATCTCCTGGGCGACCGAGAGCCCGGCGACGGCCATCACGTCGTTGTCGAAGATGAGCGCCGTGGGTCGCTGGGCGGCGCTGAGCAGACGACGGGTGGCCCGCCCGCCCTCTTCGCCGGTGTAGTCGGACGAGACGGTCACCGCGTCGGCCAGGCCGAGCCGACGGCAGACCGCCACGAAGGCGTCGGTGCGGATGGCGGTGTGCCGCAGGTCGGGCAGGCCACCGACCCGGGCGATCCGCCGGTGCCCGAGCGCCACCAGGTACTCCACCGTCTCGGTCAGCGCCGCCGCGTCGTCGGACCAGAGGCTGGCCAGCTCGCCGGTGCCGTCCGGGCCGCCGATCACCACCGCCGGCAGGCGCAGCCGCTCCAGAGCAGGGATGCGGATGTCGTCGGTGCGCAGGTCGCAGACGAGCACCCCGTCCACCCGGCGTTCGCCCCACCACCGCCGGTAGACGGCGATCTCGGCGTCGTGGTCGGCGACCACCTGGAGGGTCAGCGCGTACGAGCGGGCGGAGAGCTCCGCCTCGACACCACTGATCAACGCCATGAAGAACGGCTCGACGCCGAGGGTCCGGGCCGGCCGGCACAGGGCCAGGCCGATCGCCCCGGCGGTGGCGGCGGAGAGGGCGCGGGCGGCGCTGCTCGGGCTGAACCCGATCTCCGCGGCGATGGCCAGGATGCGCTGCCGGGTCGCCTCGGAGACGCCGGGCTGCCCGTTCAACGCGTACGACACGGCGCCCTTGGACACCCCGGCGCGTCGGGCGACGTCGGCGATTGTCGGCCGCTTCACCGGCGTGCTCCTTTGCTACGGTTGCTTGGCTTATCCGGTTCAGTCGCCATCGTTCGATGCGGAAGGTGCGGTGAGGTCGTGAGCCGACAGGCACTCTACGACGGTTGGACGGTGCAGGCGTCCCCCGGACCGCAGGTTCCCGCCGAGATCGCCGGCCGACCGGTGCCGGCGACGGTGCCCGGCTGCGTGCACACCGACCTGCTCGACGCCGGGCTGATCCCCGACCCCTTCCTCGACGACAACGAGCGGGCGGTGGCCTGGATCGGGCGCACCGACTGGGTTTACCGGACCACCTTCGTGCACCGGCCGGGCGGCGACGAACGGGTCGACCTGGTCTGCGCGGGGCTGGACACCGTCGCCACGCTCACCGTCAACGGCGTCGAGGTGGGCCGTACCGAGAACATGCACCGCGGCTACCGGTTCGACGTCCGGGCGCTGCTGCGCGACGGCGACAACGACCTGACGGTGCGGTTCGACTCGGCGTACCGCTACGCGGAGGCGCAGCAGGAACGACTCGGCGACCGGCCCAACGCCTATCCGGAGCCGTTCCACTTCATCCGCAAGATGGCGTGCAACTTCGGTTGGGACTGGGGGCCGACACTGGTCACCGCCGGCATCTGGCAGGACATCGGCCTGCACGCGTGGTCGACGGCCCGACTGGCCACCGTCCGTCCTCTCGTCACCATGGACGGTCGCGACGGCCGGGTGGAGCTGCACGTCGAGGTCGAGCGGGTCACGGACGTCCCACTGACCGTCCGGGCCGCCGTCGCCGGCACCCGCGCCGACGTGGTCATCCCGGCCGGGCAGAGCACGGCCGTGCTGACCCTCACCGTCCGCGAGCCCGCGCTGTGGTGGCCCCGGGGGTACGGCGACCAGGCGCGGCACCCGATCGACGTCACGCTGCACGCGCCCGACGACGCCGTCCTGGACAACTGGTCGCACCGGATCGGGTTCCGCTCGGTGCGCCTGGACACGACCCCGGACGCGCACGGCACCCCGTTCGTGCTCTCGGTGAACGACGTCCCGGTCTTCGTCCGAGGGGTCAACTGGATCCCGGACGACGCGTTCCCCACCCGGATCACCCGGGACCGGCTGGCCGAGCGGTTCGACCAGGCCACCGCCGCCAACGTCAACCTGCTCCGGGTCTGGGGCGGCGGCCGGTACGAGTCGGCGGACTTCTACGACCTCGCCGACGAGCGCGGGCTCCTCGTGCAGCAGGACTTCCTCTTCGCCTGCGCGGCGTACCCGGAGGAGGAGCCGTTCGCCACCGAGGTGGCCGCGGAGGCCGCCGAGCAGGTCACCCGGCTCGCGCCGTACCCGTCGCTGGTGCTCTGGACCGGCAACAACGAGAACATCTGGGGCTGGCACGACTGGGACTGGCAGGCGGCCCTCGCCGGGCGCACCTGGGGACGCGGCTACTACCTCGACCTGCTGCCCCGCATCGTCGGCGAACTGGACCCGACCCGCCCGTACTGGCCGGGCAGCCCCTGGTCGGGCACCGAGGAGATCCACCCCAACGACCCGGCGCACGGCACCACCCACATCTGGGACGTGTGGAACACCGACGACTACACCAAGTACCGGGAGTACGTGCCGCGCTTCGTCGCCGAGTTCGGCTACCAGGGCCCACCGGCGTACGCCACCCTGCGCCGGGCGGTGAGCGACGAGCCGCTGACACCCGACTCACCGGGCATGGCACACCACCAGAAGGCGGCCAACGGCGACGCCAAGCTCCAGCGCGGCCTCGACGCGCACCTACCCGCCCCGGGGGACTTCGACGACTGGCACTACCTGACGCAGCTCAACCAGGCCCGCGCGATCCAACTCGGGGTCGAGCACTTCCGCTCCCACCGGGACGTCTGCGCGGGCACCATCGTGTGGCAGCTCAACGACTGCTGGCCGGTGACCTCCTGGTCGGCGGTGGACGGCGACGGCCGTCGCAAACCACTGTGGTACGCGCTGCGCCACGCGTACGCCGACCGGCTGCTCACCGTGCAACCCCGCGACGGAGGCCTGGCCCTGGTCGCGGTCAACGAGACCGCCGAGGCGTGGACCGCGCCGGCCACCGTCACCCGGGTCACCCTCACCGGGGAGCCGAGGGCGAAGACCTCGGTCCACCTCGACGTTCCGGCGTACTCCTCGGTGGTGCTGGCGCTGTCGACGGAGCTGGCGCGGCCGGACGAGGGCCGGCGCGAGCTGCTGGTCGCGGAGGCCGGGGACAGCGCGGAGCGGGCGCTGTGGTTCTTCGCCGAGGACCGGGAGATCGACTGGCCGGCGGCGGAGTGGGACGCGACAATCGAGGCGGTCGACGGCGGGCAGCGGGTGCGGATCACCGCCGGCACGGTGCTGCGCGACCTGACGCTCTTCCCGGACCGGCTCGACGCGTCGGCGTCGGTCGACAAGGCCCTGGTCACGCTGCTGCCGGGCGAGTCGACGACCATCACCGTGCGGTCCGGCGCCACGGTGGACCCCACCGCCCTCACGAGCCGGCCGGTGCTGCGCTGCGTCAACGACCTGGGCCGCGCCTGAGTGGAGGCGTCACCGGTCACCGTCGGCAAGATCGTGCTTGATCCATGAAGTAGTGGTCTCCCGTACTGAGGAGGCCACTACTTCCGTGTTCGAGCGCGATCATCGCCTGCGGGTCGGCCGGGCGCGACGGGAGCGCGGCCGGGAACGGCGCTGCCCGGCCGGGCGAGTCTCCGCGCCGACCGGGCAGTCCGTCGATCGTGCTCAGTTGCCGGCGGTCAGGCCCTGCAGACCCTTGAGCATCTCGGCGAAGTCGAGGGTCTCCGCCGTCGGCGGCGTCTCGATGGTCACCGGCTTGCCGTAGTCGGTGTAGTCCATCACCAGGTCGCCCAGCGGGCCCATCTTCATGGCCGCCCGGCGGGGCCGGTACTGCTCGTCGACCCACAGGTCGGTGGTGATCTCCTTGACGCCCATCTTGGTCATCTGCTGCTGGACACCCGCCCGCAGCTTCTCGTCGACCTGCTGCAGGTAGGTCGCGATCGGGCTGGTGACGGTGTAGTGGACGGTGGCCGCCCCGTTGACCGTCTCCTGCCCCACCACCTTCGTGCCCTCGGTGGCGAGCAGCGTCTTGACCTGCTTGGTCGGGTCGACGTCCTCGAACTGCTTGCCGAGGTTCGTCCCGGACTGCTTGCCGGCTTCGCTGAGGTCCATCTTCATCCAGCGCTTGCCGTCCATCTCGGCGCGGTCCTTCTCCGCGATCTCGACGTAGATGACGGCGCCGATCATCCGGACGACGGTGGCGTCGCCATTCGGGTCCTTCGTCGTCATCTCGGCCTTGACCGGCTCGCCGAGGTCGAGGACGCCACGCATCTCGACCTTCTCGCCGCCCGCGGTGCCCGACATCGAGACGGTCACCGAGTCGCTCTTGTCGGTGGCCTCGGCGGTCTTCTGCAGCGACCCCTTGAGGTCACTCGCCAGCAGCTCCAGGACGCTGGGCTGCTTGGGCGAGTCGGACCCGCCGGACTCGTCGGACGTCGTGCCGCACGCGGAGACGGCGAGCGCGGTGAGCGCCGCGACCGCAACCGCCGCGGACTTCCTGCCAAATGACACGGACATGCCTCTTCCCCGTAGGAATCCGGGGCTCACCCCCGGATAGACCGACGACACGCTAGTCGACACGACCGACATCCGGGGACCGCGTTTCGTCGAGCCCTCCGCCGGGCGCGCGCTTCGACAGCGCCGGCATCAGGGATATTGGGATTTCCCGGTGGCGTGGATACCCCGATATCGATGTTTTTGTTGTGACTGAACGGGGATCGGACCGTTACTCGGGCACCCGGCGGTAGGCGCCGTCGCTGGCCGAGGTGGCCATCGAGGCGTACGCCCGCAGCGCCGCCGACACCGGGCGCTGCCTGTCGGCCGGGGTGTACGGCCGGTCGCGCTTCTCCTCCGCCACCCGTCGTGCCTGCAACTCCTCGGCGGGCACGTTCAGCTCGATCGACCGGTTGGGGATGTCGATGACGATCTCGTCACCCTCGTGGACCAGCGCGATCAGGCCACCGGAGGCGGCCTCCGGCGAGGCGTGGCCGATGGAGAGGCCGGAGGTGCCGCCGGAGAAACGGCCGTCGGTGAGCAGCGCGCAGGAGCGACCCAGCCCGCGTCCCTTGAGGAAGGACGTGGGGTAGAGCATCTCCTGCATGCCCGGCCCGCCCTTCGGGCCCTCGTACCGGATGACCACCACGTCGCCCGCCACGACCTCCTTGGCGAGGATCGCGGTCACCGCGTCGTCCTGCGACTCGTAGACCTTGGCCGGGCCGCGGAACGTCAGGCACTCCTCGGGCACGCCCGCGGTCTTCACCACGCAGCCGTCCGGAGCCAGGTTGCCGTGCAGGATGGCCAGACCACCGTCGGCGGAGTAGGCGTGCTCGCGGTCACGGATGCAGCCGCCGGCCGCGTCGGTGTCCAACGACGACCACCGGTTGGTGGTGGAGAACGGTTCGGTGGTGCGGACCCCGCCCGGGGCGGCGTGGAACAGCTCGACGGCCTCCGGCCTGGGGGAGCCGCCGCGCACGTCCCAGTCGGTGAGCCACTGCGCCAGCGAGGGGGAGTGCACGGCGTGCACGTCGCGGTTGAGCTGCCCGGCCCGGTCCAGCTCGCCGAGGATCGCCGGGATGCCGCCGGCCCGGTGCACGTCCTCCATGTGGTAGTTCGGCGAGTTCGGCGCGACCTTGGCCAGGCACGGCACCCGCCGGGAGATGGCGTCGATGTCGGCCACGCCGAAGTCCAGCTCCGCCTCACGGGCGGCGGCGAGCAGGTGCAGCACGGTGTTGGTGGAGCCGCCCATCGCCACGTCCAGGGCGACGGCGTTCTCGAAGGCGGCCCGGGAGGCGACGTTACGCGGCAGCACCGAGTCGTCGTCACCGTCGTACCACCGCTTGGCGATCTCCACGGCGGTGCGGCCGGCCTCGACGAAGAGCGACCGGCGCGCGGCGTGGGTGGCGAGCGTCGAACCGTTACCGGGCAGCGCGAGCCCGATCGCCTCGGTGAGGCAGTTCATCGAGTTGGCGGTGAACATGCCGGAGCACGATCCGCAGGTCGGGCAGGCGGAGCGCTCGATCTCGCCGAGCTGCTCGTCGGTGACCGCCTCGTTCGAGGACGCGATCATCGCGTCGATCAGGTCGATCTTGCTGTGCACGACACCCTCGATCGCCATCGTCTTGCCGGCCTCCATCGGGCCGCCGGAGACGAAGACGGTCGGGATGTTGAGCCGCAACGCGGCCAGCAGCATCCCCGGCGTGATCTTGTCGCAGTTGGAGATGCAGACCAGGGCGTCCGCGCAGTGCGCGTTGACCATGTACTCCACGGCGTCGGCGATCAGCTCCCGGCTGGGCAGCGAGTAGAGCATGCCGCCGTGGCCCATCGCTATGCCGTCGTCCACGGCGATGGTGTTGAACTCCCGGCCCACCCCGCCGGCCTCGGCGACCGCCTCGGCCACCAGGCCACCCATGTCCTTGAGATGGACGTGACCGGGCACGAACTGGGTGAAACTGTTGGCGATGGCGACGATCGGCTTACCGAAATCGTCGTCGGTCATCCCGGTGGCCCGCCAGAGGGCCCGGGCGCCGGCCATCGTCCGACCGTGTGTGGAAGTCCTCGACCGCAGCTCAGGCATGCGTACCAGCATGACACCGCAAACCCGTCAGCCCACCCCGGTAGGCCCTGTGTCCCAACAGATGCACACTCAGCCCCCCATGACGAGCACGCATCCGGCACTCTTGGAGGCGTGCATTTTCCACCGGGCATGGTCGCTGTCGCGGCGCTCAGCGGGCTCGTCGCCGCCGTGGCCAGCGGGCTGTTGACCGTCGTCGCCCGGCGGCGCACCGGGCCGCGCCGACCGGCGTACCTGCTGCTCGCGGCGGCGTCCGGGGTCGCCCTGCTCAGCCTCCTGCTCGGGGTCCTCGCCGCGCTCAGCGCGAGCGACCACTGGGCCCACGAGCAGGGTCCACGCACGGGCTGGGCGACGCTGGTGGCGATCGGCACCGCGCTGAGCGGCCTTGCCTTCGCGGCCGGCCTGCTCCGGCTGCCCGGGGTGGTCTCCACCGCGGCGGGCACCGCCCGGCTCGCGCTGGACGGGTTGGTCATGGCGGCGGCGCTGTGGTTCGTCGGCTGGGTGCTCTTCTCCGAGCCGACCCGACTGCTCGGCGCCGCCACCCCGATGGCCTGCCCGGCGATCCTGGTCGCCACGGTGAGCGCCGCGCTCGGCGCCGGGCTCGCCGTGATCATCGTCTTCCGGGCCGCCATCCCCCGGCGACGGCTCGCCGCGCTCGGCGTCGGCATCAGCGCGGTGAGCTGCGGCGGGCTCGGCCTCAGCGCGGGGCTCTGCCAGGCCGGGCCGACAATGGCCCTCGCCGGCGCGGCGGTGCTCGGCGGCGGCCTGTTGACCGTCGCGCTCGCTGTCCACCAGGCCGACCGGCCGGGGCAGATCGACCTGGACGTGGTTGGTCGCGACGGCGAGTACGCGATCGCCCCGATGCTGGCGATGGCCGCCTCGGCGATGTACCACCTCGCCCAGGACGGTCGGTTCACCGCGGCCGGCATCGTGGCCGGGAGCGTGGAGGGCTTCGCCCTGGTCGCGCGGCAATACCTCACGCTGCGCGACGTCCGGGGGTACGCGGGTCGCCTGGCCGAGCGGGAGGCGCACTTCCGTGAGCTGGCGCACACCGACCCGCTGACGTCGCTCGCCAACCGGCGGGGCCTGCTCCGGGCGCTGCACCGCAACGCCGCCGACCACAACCCGTGCGTACTGCTCGGTCTCGACCTGGACGGCTTCAAGAACGTCAACGACATGCGCGGCCACGACGTGGGTGACGCCGTGCTGGCCGAGGTGGGGCGACGGCTGCGCGGCAACCTGCGCCCCGGCGACGTGGCCGCCCGGCTGGGCGGCGACGAGTTCGCCGTCCTCATGCAGGGCCGGTCGACCGAGGCGGACCGGGTGGCCGAACGGCTGCTCGGGGTGCTCAACCGGCCGTACGACCAGCCGGACGGCGCGGTCTTCCTGTCGGTGAGCATCGGTGTGGCCGGCTGGACCGACGAGCCGGACGTGGAGTTGCTGCTGCGCCACGCCGACCTGGCGCTGCGCTACGCCAAGCAGCGCGGCAAGAACCGGATCGAGCGTTACGACGCCACGTACGACCAGTTGCTGCGCCGGCGCACGACAGTGGAGCACGAGTTGCGCGGGGCCATCGACCGCGACGAGCTGCGCCTGGCGTTCCAGCCGGTGGCGTCGCTGCCGTCGGTGCGGCCGGTCGGCGCCGAGGCGCTGCTCCGCTGGCACCACCCCGAGCTGGGCAACGTCCGCCCGGACGAGTTCATCCCGCTCGCCGAGGAGTGCGGCATGATCGCGCCGCTCGGCGCCTGGGTGCTGCACCAGGCCTGCTACCAGCTCTCCCGCTGGCTGGCGGACGGGCACGACGTCTGGGTGTCGGTCAACGTCTCCCCGCGCGAGCTGCACGCCCCGGAGTACGTGGTCCAGGTCGCCGAGGCGCTGCGCGCGCACCACGTGCCGCCGCAGCGGTTGGTGCTCGAGGTCACCGAGCACGCGGTCGCCACCGACCTGGACGAGCTGATCCGGCGGCTGACCGCGCTGCGGCTGACCGGCGTCCGCATCGCCCTCGACGACTTCGGCGCGGGTTACTCGTCGCTGGGGCAGCTGCGCCGGCTGCCGATCGACATTCTCAAGATCGACCACAGTCTGGTCGCCGAGCACGAGCCGGTCCGCCCCGTCGGCCAGGACGGTCCGGCGTTCGCGCCGATGGTCGACATCGTGATGCGACTGGGTCACCAGCTGGGCCTGGAGGTGATCGCCGAGGGGGTGACCAACCCGACCGAGCTGGCCGCGGTGGTGGCCGCGGGCTGCCGGTTCGGCCAGGGCGCGCTCTTCGGCTGGGGGGTGCCGGCCGAGCACCTGGAGGCGATGCTGGAGGCGGCCACGTCGCCAGGCGCGCGACCCGCGTCGGTGCCCGCCCAGCGCCGATCCTCGGGTGGGTCCGGGCAGGTCACAACCCCCGCCGATGGCGCGTCGCAGCCCGACGCGCCGTCGGCCGTTAACCAACATGTGGGATCAGTTGACTCATCGCGTGAGATGCGTCAGGCTTAGCCCCATGTCGTCGTACCGGTCGCTGCGAGTACTTACCTGAGCGCACTCTCCCTCACCGAGAGTGCGCTGGCCCCGTGCATCTGCACGAGGGCCGTTTTTATTGCCATCGGAATCTGGCGAGGTGGGCCCCGCCCGCGTCGCACCGCTTGATCAGCTAACAGCCACTCCAGCCGAAGGCCAGAAACCGTCATGACGAGACCCACGCCCGAGACCCTCGCCCACACCGTCCGCCGGGCCCGCGCGGCCGCCGATCCGGCCGTCGACGCCGATCCGGCAGCCGCGCGCACCCCGGCCACCCCGGCCGTTTCGGCGGTACGGCCCTCCGCTCCGGCCCAGGTCTCCGGGGCCGGCTCGCTCGTGCGGTCGCTCGAGGCGCTCGACGTCGACGTCGTCTTCGGTATTCCGGGCGGCGCGATCCTGCCGGCGTACGACCCGCTCTACGACTCGTCGCTGCGGCACATCCTGGTCCGTCACGAGCAGGGCGCGGGGCACGCCGCGACCGGATACGCGCAGGCCACCGGCAAGGTCGGCGTCTGCATGGCCACCTCCGGGCCGGGCGCGACGAACCTGGTCACCCCGATCGCCGACGCGTACATGGACTCGGTGGCGCTGGTGGCGATCACCGGGCAGGTGGCCCGCCCGCTGATCGGCACCGACGCCTTCCAGGAGGCCGACATCCAGGGCATCACTCTGCCGATCACCAAGCACAACTTCCTCGTGCAGAACGCCGAGGAGATCCCCCGGGTGCTGGCCGAGGCGTTTCACCTGGCCAGCAGCGGGCGCCCCGGCCCGGTGCTGGTCGACATCCCCAAGGACGTGCTCCAGGCGTCGACCACCTTCACCTGGCCGCCGACCCTCGACCTGCCCGGCTACCGGCCGACCCTGCACCCGCACGGCAAGCAGATCCGGGAGGCGGCGCGGCTGATGGCCGGCGCCCGCCGTCCGGTGCTGTACGTCGGCGGTGGGGTGCTCAAGGCGGGCGCGACCGACGGGCTGCGCCGGCTGGCCGAGTTGACCGGCATCCCGGTCGTCACCACGCTGATGGCGCTCGGCGCTTTCCCCGACTCGCACGATCAGCACCTGGGCATGCCCGGGATGCACGGCACCGTCGCCGCGGTCTACGGCCTGCAGAAGGCGGATCTGATCGTCGCCCTCGGCGCGCGCTTCGACGACCGGGTCACCGGTCGGCTGGACTCCTTCGCTCCGGACGCGAGCGTGGTGCACGCGGACATCGACCCGGCCGAGATCGGCAAGAACCGGCACGTGGACGTGCCGATCGTGGGGGACGCCAAGCACGTCATCGACGAGCTGATCACCGCGGTGACCGCCGAGCGGGCGGCGGGACGCACCGCCGACCTCGGCGACTGGTGGACGCAGTTGAACGACCTGCGCACCCGCTACCCACTGGGGTACGACGAGCCGGCCGACGGGACGCTGTCCCCGCAGTACGTCATCAAGCGCCTCGGTGAGATCGCCGGCCCGGACGCGATCTTCGTGGCCGGGGTGGGTCAGCACCAGATGTGGGCGTCCCAGTTCATCTCCTACGACAAGCCGTACACCTGGCTCAACTCCGGCGGTCTCGGCACGATGGGCTACGCGGTGCCGGCGGCGATGGGCGCGAAGGTCGGCAAGCCGGACACGGTGGTCTGGGCGGTGGACGGGGACGGATGCTTCCAGATGACCAACCAGGAGCTGGCCACCTGCGCGCTGGAGGGCATCCCGGTCAAGATCGCCGTCATCAACAACGGCAACCTCGGCATGGTCCGGCAGTGGCAGACGCTGTTCTACAACGAGCGGTACTCGAACACCGAGCTGGGCACGCACAAACACCGCATCCCGGACTTCGTCAAGCTCGCCGAGGCGCTGGGCTGCGTCGGGCTGCGGTGCGAGAACGCTGACGACGTGGACAAGACCATCGCCGCCGCCATGGAGATCAACGACGCCCCCGTCGTGATCGACTTCGTGGTCGGCAAGGACGCGATGGTCTGGCCGATGGTCGCCGCCGGCACCAGCAACGACGAGATCATGTTCGCCCGGGGCGTCCGCCCGGTCTTCGACGAGGATGACATCTAGTCATGACCGAATGCACCGAGCGCAGCGAGGGCCATGAGGGCATGACAAAGGAGACGCCGTCATGACCGAGTGCACCGAGCGCAGCGAGGGCCATGAGGGCATGACAAAGGAGACGCCGTCATGACCGAGTGCACCGAGCGCAGCGAGGGCCATGAGGGCATGACAAAGGAGACGCAGTGACAATGCACACTCTGTCCGTGTTGGTGGAGAACAAGCCCGGCGTGCTCGCCCGGGTCTCCGGCCTGTTCTCCCGGCGCGGCTTCAACATCGACAGTCTCGCCGTGGGCGAGACCGAGAACCCGGACGTCTCGCGGATCACCATCGTGGTCAACGCCGACTCGTCCCCGCTGGAGCAGGTCACCAAGCAACTGAACAAGCTGGTCAACGTACTCAAGATCGTTGAGCTGGACCCGCAGGTCTCGGTCGCCCGGGAGTTGCTGCTGGTCAAGGTCCGGGCCGACCGGGCGGCCCGGTCCCAGGTGGTGGAGACGGTGAACCTGTTCCGCGCCCGGGTGGTCGACGTCGCACCGGACACCCTGACCATCGAGGCCACCGGCACCCCGGACAAGCTCGACGCGCTCCTGCGCGACCTCGAGGCGTTCGGCATCAAGGAAATGGTCCAGTCCGGCCTGGTGGCCATCGGGCGCGGCTCGCGGTCGATCACCGCCGGCCCCGCGCTGCGCGCCGCCTGACCCGCCGGTCGGCCCCGGTGGGCCGTCTCGGCGAATCCATCCGCACAGACCACGACGGGCCGCCCCGGCCGTCGTACGAAAGGGAAGTTCTCATGAGCGTTGAGGTGTACTACGACGACGATGCCGACCTCGGCCTGATCCAGGCCAAGAAGGTCGCGGTGATCGGCTATGGCAGCCAGGGTCACGCCCACGCGCTGTCGCTGCGGGACTCCGGCGTCGACGTGGTGATCGGTCTGCCGGAGGGCTCGAAGAGCCGTCCCAAGGCCGAGGAGCAGGGCCTGCGGGTGCTCACGCCGGCACAGGCCTCCGCCGAGGCTGATCTGATCATGGTGCTCGCGCCGGACACCGCCCAGCGTTCGATCTACGCGGAGTCGATCGCCCCGCACCTCGCCCCGGGCAAGGCGATCTTCTTCGGCCACGGCTTCAACATCCGGTACGGCCTGATCAAGCCGCCGGCCGAGGTGGACGTGGCGATGGTCGCGCCGAAGGGCCCCGGCCACCTGGTCCGCCGGCAGTACGTCGACGGCAAGGGTGTGCCCTGCCTCGTCGCCGTCGAGCAGGACGCCAGCGGCAACGCCCTCGCCCTCGCGCTCGCGTACGCCAAGGGCATCGGCGGCACCCGGGCCGGCGCGATCAAGACCACCTTCACCGAGGAGACCGAGACCGACCTCTTCGGCGAGCAGGCGGTGCTCTGCGGCGGCGCCTCGGCGCTGGTGCAGACCGGCTTCGAGGTGCTGACCGAGGCGGGTTACGCCCCGGAGGTCGCCTACTTCGAGTGCCTGCACGAGTTGAAGCTGATCGTCGACCTGATGTACGAGGGTGGCATCGCGAAGATGCGCTACAGCATCTCCGACACCGCCGAGTACGGCGATCTCTCCCGTGGCTCGCGCATCATCGACTCCCGGGTCAAGGACGAGATGCGCAAGATCCTGGGTGAGATCCAGTCCGGCGAGTTCGCCCGCGAGTGGGTTGCCGAGGACGAGGCCGGTCGGCCCAACTTCACCAAGTGGCAGGCCGAGGGCGCGGCGCACCCGATCGAGGAGACCGGCAAGAAGCTGCGCGGCATGATGAGCTGGGTCGACCGCCCGATCACCGAGACCGCCTGACCACCCGAAAACCACATCCCGCGGCCCCCCGGTCGCGCGCTCTCCCCAGCGCGCGCCCGGGGCCCCGCCCTCCCCGCCCCCCCGCCCCGCCCTCCCCGCCCTCCCCGCCCCCCCGCCCCGGCCCGCCAACCCCTCGCCGATCTTGCACTTTCGGATGGCGATTTGTGGGGGTTGGCCCCTTACGTCGCAGCAGAAACTGCAAGATCGCGGGGTGGGGGGTGGGGTGCTGCGCGTTTCGGGGTGGTGAACTGTCGATGTCCGCCGGCCGGCGACGCGTGTGAGGGCACTCACCCCGCAGACCGGAACACGCCGGCCAGCGTGCCCCCTACGATCGCGGGTAGGTGCGCAGCCCGGCACCTGACGGCCACGGCACGGAGCAGCGCAGGGCGCAGTGCGGCGTCCCACCGCCCCGGCCGATCGCATACACGACCTCTACGAGGACCGATGAATCCTGTCGTACTGATCGCCGAAGAACTCGCCCCCGCCGCCATCGAGGTGCTCGCCCACGACTTCGACGTCCGTCACGTTGACGGCACCGACCGTCCGGCTCTGCTCTCGGCGCTCTCCGAGGCCGACGCCGTCATCGTGCGCAGCGCGACCCAGATCGACGCCGAGGCGGTCGCCGCCGCGCCGCGACTGAAGGTGGTCGCGCGGGCGGGCGTCGGGCTGGACAACGTCGAGGTGCCGGCTGCCACCGCGCGGGGCGTCATGGTCGTCAACGCGCCCACCTCCAACATCGTCTCCGCCGCCGAGCAGGCCGTCGCGCTGCTGCTGGCCGTCGCCCGCAACACCGCGAGCGCCAGCGCCGCGCTCAAGGCGGGGGAGTGGAAGCGGTCGAAGTACACGGGCGTCGAGGTGCAGGGCAAGACCGTGGGCGTGGTCGGGCTCGGCCGCATCGGGGTCCTGTTCGCCCAGCGCATCGCCGCGTTCGGCACCCGGCTGATCGCGTACGACCCCTACATCCAGCCGGCCCGCGCCGCGCAGCTCGGCGTACGCCTGGTCGGGCTGGACGAGCTGCTGCGCGAGAGCGACTTCATCTCGATCCACCTGCCCAAGACCCCGGAGACCGTCGGTCTGATCGGGGAGAAGGAGCTGGCGCTCGTCAAGCCGGGCGTGCGCATCGTCAACGCCGCCCGCGGCGGGCTGGTCGACGAGCAGGCGCTCGCGGATGCCATCGCCGAGGGGCGGGTCGCCGGGGCCGGCGTCGACGTGTACAGCAAGGAGCCGTGCACCTCGTCGCCGCTGTTCGCCTTCGACAACGTGGTGGCCACCCCGCACCTGGGCGCGTCAACGCACGAGGCACAGGACAAGGCCGGTCTGGCCGTGGCCCGGAGCGTCAAGCTGGCGTTGCAGGGCGAGTTCGTTCCGGACGCGGTGAACGTGCAGGCCGGCGGCGTGGTCGCCGAGGACGTCCGGCCGCTGCTGCCGCTCGCGGAGAAGCTCGGTCGGGCGTTCACCGCGGTCGCCGGCGGGGTCGCCGCCAGCGTCACCGTCGAGGTCCGGGGCGAGATCGTCAGCCACGACGTCTCGGTGCTCAAGCTCGCCGCCACCAAGGGCCTGTTCAGCTCCGTCGTCGAGGACCAGGTCACCTACGTCAACGCCCCACATCTGGCCGCCGAGCGTGGCGTCGAGGTCACCCTCGCGACGCTGGCCGAGACCGCCGAGCAGTCCACCCTGGTGACGGTGCGTGGCGCGCTGCCGGACGGCCGGACGGTGAGCGTCTCCGGCACCGTCACCCACTCCGGAGCGCGGGACGTCATCAAGCTGACCGAGGTGGACGGCTTCGACGTGGAGATCGGCGCGGAGGGCATCCTGCTGTTCCTGCGCTACGTCGACCGGCCCGGTGTGGTCGGCACCGTCGGAACCCTGCTCGGCGAGGCGGGCATCAACATCGCCGCCATGCAGGTGGCGCGGCGGGAGGCGGGCGGCGAGACGTTGATGACGCTCACCGTCGACCAGGCGCTCGGCGCGGACCTGCTCACCTCGGCCGCCGAGTCGATCGGCGCCACCTCCGCCAGCGCGGCGGACCTGCGCGACGAGTAGTCGACGGCACGCGTCACGGGGGCCCGGCGAAACCGCTGGGCCCCTGTGTCGTGTCCGGGCTGGGCTGCCCCTGGTCAGCCGGGCATCCGGGCCGGCGGCGGGTAGACCGATCCGTCCTGCGGGTCGAAGAGCATCAGCCCGTGCTCGCCCGCCAGCCGCTCGATGTCCAGCAGCACCTGGTCCGCGCAGGTCGGATGCAGCTTCAGCTCGACGTGGTCGTGGGCCGCGTGCAGGGGCGCCACCGCCCACGGGGTGTCCGGGCCGGGGTGACGGTCCGGATAGGAGGCGGTGATCGCCCGGTAGAAGCTGACCACCCGCGGGTCGGGGTAACGGTCCACGTGCCGACCCTGCCGGCAACCGTCGACCGCTGTCCGCACATCCTCGGGCGTCGCCCCGTCCTCAAGGGCCCACACGCTCAGATCGAAACTCACGGCGGATAGCGTGCCATCCGCCGTTCACCATGTCGAAACTGCCTCGCCGCCGGTGCCGCCGATTCCCGCGGTCGGGGTGACGAAGGTCCGCTGTGGAGACTGTTGCGTCGAGTTGCGTCGATTCGCTAGCGTACGCACTGCGGTCACTGGCCGAGTTCGAGGCGCCGGCCCGTCTTCGGGTGGCGCGGTCGACGTCCGGCCCGACCGGTCCGCACCCCTCGATTGTGCGAGCCACGCACACTCGTCGCTGACCGGCCCCCACGGTCGTTGCCGAGACTGTGGGGGCCGATCGCAGGCCCGACCGGCCGACCACCACCGGCAATGACCGCCGTGCCAGCGGCACTGGCAACGGCCGGCTCACCAGCGGCGGGCGGCCGAGGCGCGAATCGGGCCGGAGCGCCGCGGGGAGGCGGGCTCGGTGCGGCGACGTCCTCAGCGGCGGTGTGCGAAGAGCGCGCGATAGTCGGAGCTGCCCCGGAACCACTGCAGGCCGGTGGGGCCGGCGGCGTACAGCGCTGTGGCGTAGGCGTCGGCGATCGCCAGGTCGGGCCCCGTGACGGTGGCGGCCACCAGATGGTCGGCCGGATCACCGGTGTGCGGGTCCACCACGTGCCCCTGCCGCCCGGTCACACCGGAGGTGCCGACCGCCCCGTCGGTCATCTCCAGCATCAGTGGCGCGCGTTCGGGCGCGGTCGGGTGGTGCACCGCCACGCGCCACGGGCCACCGTGTGGGGCGCGGCCACGGACCACCAAATCGGCGCCGGTGAGGACGGCGTAGTCGTGGACGCCCGCCGCGCGCAACCGCGCGGCGGCACGCTCCACCGCCCATCCGTTGAGCAGGCCGCCCGGGTCGAAGCCGCCGGGCACCGCCCAGGCGTCGAACCATCCGTCGGTGGCCGCCCGCATGGCGGCGCAGCGGTCCACCAGCTCGGCGAGCGGTGGGTACGAGTCCGGGCTGATCTCGCCCCGGCGCAGGCGGGAGACCAGGCTCTCCGGACGATTGGGGCCGTAGGTGAGATCGATCGCACGCAGCTCCGCGACGCTGTCCCGCAGCGCCTCGCCGACGCCCCGGCGGCCGAGCCACTCGGGGGCGTTGAGCAGCAGGGTGTATTCGGCGGTCGCGGTGCGGACGGTGTGCTGCACCGCGATCCGGCCCTCCGCTGCGGGACCGGGCTCCATGCGGTGCCGGCGGCTGCCGAGCCGGAGGTCCGGCCGGCGGCTGCGAAACGCGGACAGGTCCGGCCAGCGGGTCCGCGGCTGCTCGTCGGTGCGCATCGCATTCGCCCCCTTGCGCGAGACGCCGTGTCGTCCCGACCGGCGTTGGTCGGTAGGCCCCCGTGACCCACTGACCATCACGGTAGGCAGCGGAGATGACCGCCTCATGAGTCTTGGCTGAGAGGGTGCTGTGCATTCCGGCGTCCCACTTTCTGGACGCCACGTACCGGGAGGCGGGACAGGGACGTACCGTTGCCGGGACGGAACCGTTGAGCAGAGGAGTGCGGTCGTGGCGCGGATCGCTGTGGTGGCCGGGGACGGCATCGGGCCCGAGGTGGTCGCGCAGGCCCGCAAGGTCCTCGACGCGGTCCTGCCCGACGTGCAGGCCACCGAGTACGACCTCGGCGCCGCCCGCTGGCACCGTACCGGAGAGGTCCTGCCCGACTCGGTGCTGGCCGAGCTGGCCGGGCACGACGCGATCCTGCTCGGCGCGGTCGGCGACCCGACCGTTCCGCCGGGGGTGCTCGAGCGGGGTCTGCTGCTCAAGCTGCGGTTCGCCTTCGACCAGTACGTCAACCTGCGCCCGTCCCGGCTCTGGCCCGGCGTCACCGGCCCGCTGAACACCGTGAAGCCGGGCGAGGTCGACCTCGTGGTGGTGCGCGAGGGCACCGAGGGTCTCTACGCCGGGGCCGGTGGCTCGCTGCACCGGGACACCCCCGCCGAGGTCGCCACCGAGGAGAGCCTGAACACCCGGCACGGCGTGGAGCGGGTCATCCGTGACGCGTTCGCCCGCGCCAATCGCCGGGAGCGGCGCAAGGTGACGCTCGTGCACAAGACCAACGTGCTGACCCACGCGGGCTCGCTGTGGTCGCGCGCTTTCGACGCGGTCGCCGCCGAACACCCGGACGTCGCCACCGAGTACCAGCACGTCGACGCGGCGGCCATGTTCCTGGTCACCCAGCCGCAGCGCTACGACGTGGTGGTCACCGACAACCTCTTCGGCGACATCCTCACCGACATCGCCGCCGCGGTGACCGGCGGGATCGGGCTGGCCGCCAGCGGGTGCATCAACCCCGAGGGGGCGTACCCCTCGATGTTCGAGCCGGTGCACGGCTCGGCGCCGGACATCGCCGGGCAGGGCGTGGCCGATCCGGTCGCCGCGGTGCTCTCCGCCGCGCTGCTGCTGGAACAGCTCGGGCACGGCGAGGCCGCCGCCCGGGTGAACGCGGCGGTCGCCGCCGAGCTGGCCGGTCGGACTCCGGGCGTGACGCTGCGTACCGAAGAGGTGGGCGACCGGCTCGCCGCCCACGCCGTAGCCTGACTGTCCCGACCGGGAGGGACGGGCGGCCCGACAGGGGCCGCCGGGGCGGCCGGTATCGCCCGACCGGCGCTACCCGCTGAACGACCGTTCGGGGTAGGTTTCTGGCACAGCCATGTCGGTGTGCGGTCCCGCATGCCGTTGTCCCCCAGGGAGGTCAGCGCGATGAGCGGTGGTGACAAGATCGATTTCGAGATCCGTCCGAGTGCCGCGCCGGTATCCGCCGCCGACCGGGCCGCACTGCTGGTAAACCCCGGTTTCGGTCGGGTCTTCACCGACCACATGGTCACCGTCCGTTACGCCGACGGCAAGGGGTGGTACGACGCCCGGGTGGAGGCGCGCGCCCCGATCCCGATGGACCCGGCCAGCGCGGTGCTGCACTACGCGCAGGAGATCTTCGAGGGGCTCAAGGCGTACCGCACCTCCGACGGTGGCGTGACGATGTTCCGGCCGGACGCCAACGCCGCCCGCTTCGCCGCGTCCGCGCAGCGGATGGCGATGCCGGTGTTGCCGGCCGAGGCGTTCGTCGACTCGTTGCACCGGCTCATCGAGATCGACAGGGAGTGGATCCCCACCGGCGAGGACGGCAGCCTCTACCTGCGGCCGTTCATGTTCGCCAGCGAGGTCTTCCTCGGCGTCCGCCCGGCCAACGAATACCTCTACATGGTGATCGCGTCGCCGGTCGGCGCGTACTTCACCGGTGGCGTCAAGCCGGTCACGGTCTGGGTCTCGCCGGACTACACCCGGGCCGCGCCCGGCGGCACCGGCGCGGCCAAGTGCGGCGGCAACTACGCCGCGTCGCTCGCGGCCCAGGCGGAGGCGATCGAGGCCGGCTGCGACCAGGTCGTCTTCCTCGACGCCGTCGAGCGCCGGTTCGTCGACGAGTTGGGCGGGATGAACGTCTTCTTCGTCTACGACGACGGCACAGTGGTCACCCCGCCGTTGACCGGCACGATCCTGCCCGGCATCACCCGCGACGCCGTCCTCACGCTGGCGGAGGCCGCCGGGCACCCGGTCGAGGAGCGGCCGGTCAGCTTCGCCGACTGGCAGGCCGACGCCGCCAGCGGCCGGCTCCGCGAGGTGTTCGCCTGCGGCACCGCCGCGGTGATCACCCCGATCGGTGGTGTGCGCTTCCCCGACGGCGAGTTCCTGATCGGTGGTGGGGAACCCGGCTCGGTCACCATGGCGCTGCGCCAGCAGTTGGTCGACATCCAGCGCGGCAAGGCGGCCGACACGTACGGCTGGGTGCGGCGCGTCCTCTGACCCGGACGCCGGTCGGCCCGTCCGCACGGACGGGCCGACCGCGCGGGGTCTACGCCTCGTCCAGCAGGTGGTCGCGCAGCGCCGCGAGCTGCTCGTCGGTCACCCCGGCGTGACGCAGGTACGCCTCGACCGAGCCGTGCCCCTCGCGCAGCTCGTCCAGGAAGATCTGCATCGCCTCGGCGGGTGAGCTGAGAAACGGCGCCGGGATGTCCACGCCGTCCGGCTTGATCGAGGCCAGCCAGGCGCTGTACCGCGCCGACGCCTCGGTGCTCAGCGCGTAGTCGGCGGTGATGTCGGCGTCGTCGACGCCGAGCACGGCGAGGGTCAACGCGCAGACGATGCCGGTGCGGTCCTTGCCGGCCACACAGTGCACCACCACCGGCGCGTTGGCGGAGTCGGCGATCAACCCGACCGCCTCGGCCAGCCCGGCGGTGCCGGTCTGGGCCAGATCCGCGTACCGGTCCGCCAGGTAGCGGGCCAGGCTGGTGCCCGACTCGTGCGGTGTGGCCGACCAGTCGTCGTGCTCGGGGTGAATGTGCCGGTAGCTCAGCCCCTGGTACGCGGGCACCCGCCCGTCCCGCTCCACCTCGGTGGGGCGACGCAGGTCGATGACGGTGCGGATACCGATCGCCGCGAACGCGTCGGCGTCCTGCTCGGTCAGGCGGTGCAGCGAGTCGGAGCGGAAGAGGCGACCCCGGCGTACCGTTCGGTCGTCGTGGCCGAGATAGCCACCGACGTCGCGGAAGTTGAAGGTGGCGGGCAGCGAGGTCTGACGGTTGTCGTCGATGGCGTCCACGTTCACACGGTAACGGCCGGTGGGGTCGCGCCCCACCGGCCGACGGGTCGGATGGTCACCGTGCCGTGCCGGGCGGCAGCGCGCCGTACGTCTCGTCGTAGTAGCCGCCCAGCCGATCCCGGTAGGTCGGGTCGCTGTGGCTGGCCTCGTCGTACTCCGGTGCGGCCTTGATCTGGTCCCGGGTCCGGTCGACGGAGACGGTGCGCTGGTCGTGGTTCACCTGGTTGACGGTGCCGGCGGGCAGCATCACCTTCTTGCCGAAGATCCATGGCCCGGTGTCCACGACCAGGTAGCTGCCACCCACCTCGTGGCTGGCGCTGTCGATCTTGCCGACGCCGCCGTCGGTCGCCTCGACCTTGTAGCCCACCAGGTCGGCGTCGGCGACGCCGGCCTGGTCCCGGTAGCGCCAGGGGTCGAACATGCCGGTCGGCGCGCCCCCGGGCACCGTGCCCTGGTCGCCGTCACGCAACGGGTCCGGCCCGGCGTGGGTGGCGTGCGGATCGATCCTGTCCATGCCGCTCACTCCTGACTGTCGACGAGCACCTCGTGTCCCCGCAGGAGCTACCCGGCCGCCGGGCACGGGAAACGACGACGGATGTCCCGCTATGTGGGTTGTTCCTCCCAGATCCAGGAAGGGGTGGCAGAGTTACCGTCGTGACCAGCACCGCCCTGATTATTGCGACCTAGCGCGCCGGCTCTCCCTCCGCCGAGCGCGCAGACCTCCCGCATCCGCGGGAGGTCTTTTTGTTGCTCCGAGAAAGGATCCTGATGACGTTCCAGGTGTACGACACGACGTTGCGCGACGGCGCCCAACGCGAGGGACTCACCTACTCGGTGGTCGACAAGCTGGCGGTCGCCCGCCTGCTCGACGAGTTCGGTGTCGGCTTCATCGAGGGTGGATGGCCGGGCGCGGTGCCCAAGGACACCGAGTTCTTCCGCCGAGCGCGCACCGAGCTGAACCTGCGGCACGCCGTGCTCGTCGCGTTCGGCGCCACCCGCAAGGCGGGAGTGCCGGTCGCCGACGACCCGCAGGTGCGCGCCCTGCTGGACGCGGAGACCCCGGCGGTGGCGCTGGTCGCCAAGGCCGACATCCGGCACGTCGAGCGCGCGCTGCGCACCACCGGCGCGGAGAACCTGGCGATGATCCACGACACCGTCAGCCACCTCGTCCGCGAGGGCCGACGGGTCTTCGTCGACGGCGAGCACTTCTTCGACGGCTACCGGCACGACCCCGCGTACGGCGCGGCGGTGGTGCAGACCGCGCTGGCCGCCGGCGCCGAGCGGATGGTGCTCTGCGACACCAACGGCGGCATGCTGCCGTCCCAGGTGACCGCCGCGATCGTCGCCCTGACCGACACGCTCGGCATCGACGCGGGACTGCTCGGCATGCACGCGCAGAACGACACCTCCTGCGCGGTCGCCAACACCGTCGCCGCCGTGGAGGCGGGCGTCCGGCACGTGCAGGGCACCGCCAACGGGTACGGCGAACGCCCCGGCAACGCCGACATCTTCGCGGTCGTCGCCAACCTTCAGCTCAAGCTGGGCATGCCCGTCCTACCGGAGGGTTGCCTGGCGCAGATGGTGCGGGTCTCGCACGCCATCGCCGAGATCGCCAACATCGCCCCCGACACCCACCAGGCGTACGCCGGGGCCGCTGCCTTCGCCCACAAGGCGGGGCTGCACGCGAGTGCGATCAAGGTGGACCCGTTGCTCTACAACCACGTCGACCCGTCGGTGGTGGGCAACGACATGCGGATCCTGGTGACCGAGATGGCCGGCCGGGCCAGCGTCGAGCTCAAGAGCCGCGAGCTGGGGCTCGACCTGGCCGCCAGCCCGGACGCGCTGAACCGGGTCACCAAGCGGGTCAAGGAGTTGGAGGCCGGGGGCTGGTCGTTCGAGGCCGCGGACGCCTCGTTCGAGCTGCTGGTCCGCTCGGAGCTGCCGGAGGGCGGTCCGGTCCGGCCATTCACGCTGGAGTCGTACCGGGTGCTCGTCGAGCACCGCGAGGACGGTTCGGTGGTCTCCGAGGCCACCGTCAAGATCCGGGTACGCGGGGAGCGGGTGATCGCCACCGCCGAGGGCAACGGTCCGGTCAACGCGCTCGACGAGGCGCTGCGGACGGGGCTGGCCCGGCACTACCCCCAGCTGCGCGACTTCGAGTTGGCCGACTACAAGGTGCGCATCCTGGAGGGCAGCCACGGAACGGGGGCGGTGACCCGGGTGCTGCTGGAGACGGCCGCCGGCAGCGGCCGGGACTGGACCACGGTGGGCGTGCACCCGAACGTGGTCGAAGCGAGCTGGCACGCCCTGGTAGACGCCCTGACCTACGGCCTAGCCCCCACCCACGCCTAGAACTCCCACCCTCCCCGCCCCGCCCCCACCTCGCCCCGTCCCCACCCCCCACCCCGCCCTCGCCCCGCCCCGCCCCGCCCCGCCCCCGCCCTCGCCCCGCCCCGCCCCCGCGATCTTGCACTTCCGGAAGTCCTTATGCGGCTTTTGGATACCTATGTCGCCACAGAAAGTGCAAGATCGCGCGGGAGAGCGCGGGAGAGCGCGGGAGAGCGCGGGGGAGCGCGGGAGAGCGCGGGGACGGGGCGCGGGAGGGCGCGGGGACGGGGCGCGGGGTGGGTCAGGGGAGGGTCAGGGTGGCCAGGACGGGGCGGTGGTCGGTGTTGGGGAGGGGGAGGACGCGTACCGAGCGCACCGCGATGCGTCTGTCGACGAGCACGTGGTCGATGGTGACCGGGGGGATGAGGTCGCCGTCGTACGGACCCCAGGTGCCGGTCAGGCCCTCCCCGGCGGCGTCGGCGGCGTCGACGTAGCCGGTGGCCAGAAGGGCCCGTAGTGGACTGTGGTCGAGGGTCGCGTTGAAGTCCCCGGCGAGGATGCGCAGGCCGCCGTCCGGCGTGGCCGGTGGTTGCGCGGTCAGGTCCGCCCGCCAGGCGCCGACCTGGTCCAGCGCGTACGGCGCCGACGGGTGGGCCGACTCGACCCGTACCGGGGGCCCGCCCGGGACGCTGACCGTCCCGTACGCCTGGGTGAAACCCCAACCGTTCAGGTTGTGCCGCAGGCCGACGTCGCTGAGGGGCCATCGGGAGTAGAGCCCGGAGCCGGGGGTGCCGACCTCGGCGTTGAGCTGCCGGTGGGGCAGTAGCCGGTCGAGGCCGAGGCGGTCCAGGGCGGACTGCGCGTCCGGCGTGAACTCCTGCACGGTGAGCACGTCCACGTCGTGCCGCCGCACCAACTCCACCAGCGTCCGCGCGTCGGCGCCGCCGGCGAGCAGGTTGGCGGTGAGCAGCCGCACTGTCGGCCCGTCGGCGGCCGGCTGGCTGGCGGCCACCGCCCGCGGCGCGACGACGCCGAGCAGTGCCACCGCCGAGAGGGCCGCGAGCGCCGCCGGCCACCAGCGCCGCAGGGCGAGCGCGAGGAGCAGGGTCAGCACGCCGACCCCCGCGGCGTACGGCGTGAAGGCGAGCGCCTGCACCAGGGGCCCCCGGTCGAGGCCGATCAGCCGGACGGCGGCCCAGAGGGCGGTGGGCGCGACGGCCAGCCAGCAGAGCGCCGTGCCGAGCCGGGCGCTCCGCACGGACCGCACATCGACGATCATGACGGCAATCCTAGTCGGCCCGGCGAAACCATTTCGTGAATGGTCAGGGGTTCACATTTCACAATTATCTGACGGTTGCCTGACAGCTTGGAAAAGTGAGATCAACTATTGACTCTCCGCTTTTTCTGGTGCTACGTTCCATCTGGCTAAAACGACGCAACTCTGAGTAGTAATACCAGCTCAGATGCGGTGTTGGTCGTTAACAATTCGACCCAAACCGGGGGTGGGGCAGCCGACTTTCCCCGCTTTGTTGTCGTCGCTCGCCTATTTCTGGGCAGCCATCCGTCCCGCCCCGCGGGTCGGCCGAATTCACCCGGTCACACAAGGGGGACCTGTCATGAGCACATCCTTCCGACGTAAGGCGGCGGCGATCACCTTCGCCGTCCTGGCGCTCAGTCTGGCCGGTGGGGGCATCGCTGTCGCCCAGCCGTCGGCGAAGGCGCCGCAGGGGGCCGTCCAACCGGCGGCCCGCGACACGGGCAACCAGCCGCCGGTCACCGCCGAGTCGGCGCGTACGGCGAGGGCCGCGTTGCAGGCGGGTGGAGCCACCACGTTGGCGGCCACCAACGTCTTCACCGTCGTCAACGCCAACGGCACCAAGGCGCGCGGCACCGGCACCGTGATCAAGTACGGCGCCGGCCAGTACGAGGTGGTGTTCGGCTACAACGTCTCGGCCGGCGCCTTCCTGGCGACCATCTCGTACGCCGGCTCCTGCTGCATCCCACCGGCCGGCGAGGTCTCTGTCGCGCCACGGCTCAGCACGCCCAACGCGGTCTTCGTGCAGACCCGCAACTCGGCCGGAACCCCTGCCGACCTGGGCTTCACCCTGCTCACCCACACTCCCTGACCGAACCGGTTGCGGCCCCCGCGTCCCGTGCGCGGGGGCCGTACCCTGCCGTCTGTCGAAAAGCGCCCGCGATGGTCGGGTCGTCCCGGCTCGGGCCGACCCGCGCCGCTCGTCACTCTTGCGCGCGGCTCGTCCCCGATCCGGCCACTCCGGTGCGGTCCGTGCCGCACAATCCGACGTTTGCCCGGCGGGTGCCCGGGAAGCAAGGACCGTGACGGACATCTCGGACACCCTGGCCAGCATGCCCAGCCCGGTCGATCCGGAACCGAGCGGCATCGAGCTGGAGCAGACCCTCTTCGAGGTCAAACGCGTGATCGTCGGGCAGGATCGCCTCGTCGAACGCCTGCTCATCGCCCTGGTCGCCAACGGGCACTGCCTCCTCGAAGGGGTACCCGGGGTGGCCAAGACACTCGCCGCGCAGACCCTCGCGACAGTGGTCGGCGGCACCTTCTCCCGGATCCAGTTCACCCCGGACCTGGTGCCCTCCGACATCGTTGGCACCCGGATCTACCGGGCCTCCAAGGAGACCTTCGACATCGAGTTGGGCCCGATCATGGCCAACCTGGTGCTCGCCGACGAGATCAACAGGGCGCCGGCGAAGGTCCAGTCGGCGCTGCTGGAGGCGATGGCCGAGCGGCAGGTCTCGATCGGCGGCCGCAGCTGGCCGATCCCCGAACCCTTCCTGGTGCTGGCCACCCAGAACCCGATCGAGTCCGAGGGGGTCTACCAGCTCCCGGAGGCGCAGCGCGACCGGTTCCTGATGAAGGTTCTGGTGGACTACCCCAGCGACGCCGACGAGTTGTCCATTCTCTACCGGATGAGCACCGACCGGCCGAGCCCTCGCCAGGTGCTCGACCCGCAACGGCTGCGCGACCTCCAGGCGCAGGCCGAACGGGTCTTCGTGCACCACGCGCTCGCCGAGTACGTGGTGCGGCTGATCCTCGCCACCCGTGACCCGGGCCGGTTCGGGCTGCCGGAGATCGCACCGCTGTTGGCGTACGGCGCCAGCCCGCGCGCCACCCTCGGCCTGGTCGCGGCGGCCCGGGCGCAGGCACTGCTGCGCGGGCGGGAGTACGTGCTGCCCGAGGACATCAGGGAGTTGGCCGTCGACGTCCTCGCCCACCGGCTGGTGCTCTCCTTCGACGCGGTCGCCGACGGGGTCTCGGCCGAGCACGTGGTACGACGACTGGTGGAGGCGGTACCACCGCCACGGCTGGCCAACGGGCAACCTCAGCCGGCGTCCGACCTGGCGGCGGCATGAGGCGCGCGGCCACGGCGCCCGCCGACCCCGGCCTCGCCGAGCTGGCCCCGGACCAGCGCCTGCGTCGCCTGGAGCTGACCGTCACGCGCCGGCTCAACGGGCTGCTGCACGGCCAGTACCGGGGCCTGCTCCCCGGTCCGGGCAGCGAACCGTCCGGCAGCCGCGAGTACCGGCCGGGCGAGGACGAGGTGCGGCGGATGGACTGGGCGGTCACCGCCCGTACCGCGGTGCCGCACGTCCGCCAGGTCGACGCCGACCGGGAGCTGACCACCTGGCTGCTGGTGGACGGCAGCGCCAGCATGGAGTTCGGCACTGCCGAGCTGGACAAACGGGAGCTGGCGGTGGCCGCGGTCGCGGCGGTCGGTTTCCTGACCGCGGGAGTCGGCAACCGCCTCGGCGCCCAGGTGCTGCGCGTCGACGGGGTACGCCGCTTCCCGGCGCGCAGTGGGCGTACCCATCTGCTCGCCCTGCTCCGCACGCTGCTCGCCGCCCCCCGGGCCACCGCGCCCACCGACCGGCCGGGGCGCGGCCCGGCTGTCGCGTCGCCGGACCTGGCGGACGGCCTCGACGCGCTGCACCGGGTGGCGACCCGGCGCGGTCTGGTGGTGGTGGTCTCCGACTTCCTCGACGGGCTGCCCGACGACCCCGGTCAGCCCGCGCCCTGGGAGCGGACCCTGCGTCGGCTGGCCGCCCGGCACCAGGTGCTGGCCATCGAGGTCACCGACCCGCGTGAGCTGGAGCTACCGGATGTCGGCCTGATCACGCTCGTCGACCCGGAGACCGGCCGCCACCGCGAGGTGTGCACATCGGACCGTCGGCTGCGCGAGCGGTACGCCGAGGCCGCCGCCGCCCAGCGCACGCAGGTGCGGCAGTCGGTGCGCCGCAGCGGGGCCACCCACCTGCCGCTGCGCACCGACGGGGACTGGAGCGCGGACATCGTCCGGCACGTGCACGCCCAGCGTCGGCTGGCCGCGGCGCCGGTCGGCCAGCCCCGGGGAGGTGTGGCGTGAGCTGGCAGTCGCCGCTGCGACTCTGGTTGCTGCTCGGCGTGCTCGCCCTCGTCGTCGCCTATTTGGTGCTACAACGGCGGCGCAGCCGGTACGCGGTGCGTTTCACCAACCTGCGACTGCTCGACCGGGTGGCGCCGGATCGGCCCGCCTGGCGTCGGCACGTGCCGGCCGGGCTCTTCCTCGCCATGCTGGCCCTGCTCGTGGTCGGCTTCGCCCGGCCCAGCGCCGAGGTGCGGGTGCCCCGCGAACGCGCCACGGTGATGGTGGCGGTGGACGTGTCCACGTCGATGCTCGCCACCGACGTCGAGCCGGACCGGTTGGGCGCGGCAAAGCAGGCGGCCCGCCGCTTCGCCGAAGGGCTGCCCGACGAGTTCAACGTGGGACTCGTCGCGTTCGCCGGCAGCGCTGCCGTCCTGGTGCCGCCGGGCACCGACCGGGACGCCCTCGACGAGGGGATCGGCCGGCTCGCCGAGGGGATCACCGGCGTGCAGGGCACCGCTATCGGTGAGGCGATCAACACCTCGCTCGGCGCGGTGAAGAGTCTGGACAGCGCGGCCGCGAAGGAACCGCCGCCGGCCCGGATCATCCTGCTCTCCGACGGCGCCAACACCGCCGGGATGGACCCGATGGAGGCGGCGACGGAGGCGGTGTCGGCGGAGGTGCCGGTGCACTCGATCTCCTTCGGGACGCCGAACGGGTTCGTCGACCGGGGTGGTCGGCCCATCCAGGTGCCCGTCGACGGGCAGACCCTCAGGGAGGTCGCCGAGGAGACCGGCGGAATGTTCCACGAGGCCAGCACGACCGACGAGCTGCGCGCCGTCTACGACGACATCGGCAGCTCGGTGGGCTACCGCACCGAGCGGCAGGACGTGTCGGCCCGGTTCATCGGCCTCGGACTGGTGTTCGCGATGGGCGCCGCCGCCGGTTCGATGCGGTGGTTCTCCCGACTGCCCTGACCGCCGCGCCGATGTCGACAGTGAGGAGTACGCATGGCAGTGCAGACCGGACTGGGCGAGCCGCGTGGTCCCTGGTTCATCTCCCCGGAACTCGGTCCGGACGGGCGCGGGTGGTGGGACGCGCCGGACCGCGACCCGGGCGGGCAACGGCCGCGACGGCTGCTCGCCGTGCTGGCCGTGGTGGCGGTCTCCGCCGTTTCGGGCGCGCTCGCCGGCGGCGTGGTGGCCTCCCGGGACGGCGGTGCCGGACCGGCCGCCGCGTCCGCCGCCCCGGTGCCGGCCGAGTTGGTCACCGCTGCCGAGCGGACCGTGCCCGGGGTGGTGTCGGTGCTGACCGGCGGTACGACGAGCGGGTCCGCGACCGGCTCCGGCTTCGCGGTGGACGACCAGCAGCACCTGATCACCAACGACCACATCCTGGCCAAGGGCGGCGGTGGGCCGGTGACAGTGGAACTGCCCGACGGCCGGCGGTTCGCCGCCGAGGTGGTCGGCCGGGAGCCGCGCAGCGACCTGGCGGTGCTGAAGGTGCCGGCGTCGGCCGGCCTCACCCCGTTGCCGCTGGCCAAGCCGGGTGGAACCCGGGTCGGTGAACCGGTGCTCGCGGTCGGGTCGCCGCTCGGTCTGGCCGGGACGGTGACGGCGGGCATCGTCAGCGCGCTGGACCGCGAGGTGCGGCTGGGCAACAACCGGCACACCGCGGTGCAGACCGACGCGTCCATCAACCCCGGCAACTCCGGTGGGCCACTGGTCAACGCGCGGGGCGAGGTGGTCGGCGTGAACACCGCCATCGCCACCATCGACGGCAACGGGTCGATCGGCATCGGGTTCGCCATCCCGATCGAGCAGGTGCAGCAGACTGCCGACACGATCATCGGCAAGGGCGGCTGACCTGCCCGGACGGCCCGTGCCGCCGGCTCTGTCGGATATCCGGCGCGGCGGGATCGAATTATGGAAATATCGCCGGCGGTCTGGATACTGGCGGAGGTGGAGCGTCCTCTTCTCGTGGTCCTCCTGCTGGTGGGCCTCGTCATCGGGTGTGCGGTGGGGTCGGCGTACGCGCGGGCACGACGCGGGTGGAACGACTACCAGACGGTCAAGAGATCGGTGCCCGGCGCTCGTCGGGGCGCCTGGTCGCTGATCCGCGGGGTCACCGTGAAGGCCGTGGTGATCGCGCTGTTGCTCTTCGGCGCGGTGGCGTACGCGGCGGTCGGCGCCGACGAGGAGACCGCCGGTCCGGCGCCCAGCCAGTCGCCGGGCGGGAGCGGGCAGCCGCACCGGTGACCCGGACGGCTCGTTCCGGGTTAGCCTCGGGACGTGGACGACGGACTGCGGGTGACCGACCGGTGGGTCGTCCCCGCCGGGGAGCTGCGGGAGCGCTTCTCCCGCTCGTCCGGGCCGGGCGGGCAGGGCGTGAACACCGCCGACTCCCGGGTCGAGCTGAGCTACGACCTGGCCAACTCTCCGGGCGTACCGGAGTCGCTGCGCGCGCGGGCGTTGGCCCGGCTGGCCAACCGGCTCGTCGACGGGGTGCTGACGATCGCCGCCAGTGAGCACCGCGCGCAGTTGGCCAACCGGGAGGCGGCCCGGGAACGGATGGCCGCGCTGCTGCGGGAGGCCGCCGCGCCGCCACCGCCGCCCCGTCGTGCGACCCGTCCGTCGCGCGGGGCCAAGGAGCGCCGGCTGGCCGAGAAGAAGCGCCAGTCCCAGCGCAAACGCGACCGCCGCGTCGACGGCGAGTAGTCCACGCCTCTGCACGAGGCTTGATCGGCTGGGGAACCGTAACGGCAGCAGTTCGAGGGTCGTTGCTACCTGTGCGAGGCCCGCCAGGACCGCAGGCCCCGGCGTGCCCACGATCAGCGACGGAGTGGAACCGATGACGATAAGACGGCGAGTGGCGAACCTGCTGACTGGTGGTGTCAGTCCGGCACTGACGGCTCGGGTCGGCTCGGCCTATCTGTCCGCGCTGCACCGGACCCGTTGCCGGGTGCGGTACGTCGACGGCGAATGGATCCACCGCTACCCGAGCGGCACCGTGGTGAACACCTACCTCTGCCCGATCACTCCGGAGCAACAGGATCGGGAAGCCGAGGACTACTCGCTCCACGACTACCGGATCCAGCCGGGCGACACGGTTGTCGACTGCGGCGCGGGGGTCGGCGGTGAGGTCCGGCTCTTCTCCCGGCTCGTCGGGCCCAGCGGAAAGGTGGTCGCGATCGAGGCACACCCACGGACCTTCGGCTGCCTGCGCCGCTCGATACAGCTGAACGGCCTGACGAACGTGGTGCCGGTGGAGTGCGCGTTGGTCGAGGAGCCGGGCACGGTCCACCTCGACGACGACCAGGAAGGGCACATCAGCAACGGGCTGACAACGGATCTGGCGCACTCGGTCGCAGTGACGGGGCGCACTCTTGAGGAGCTGTTCACCAGTCTGGGCATCGAACGCGTCGATCTCCTGAAGATGAACATCGAGGGTGCCGAGCTTCCCGCGCTCCGTGGCGCATCGGGCGCGCTGAAGCGGGTTCGCCGGCTCGTCGTCTCCTGTCACGACTTCCGGGCGGACCGACCCGGGTGCGAGTGGCAACGCACCTTCAAGGAGGTGGTCGAGCTGCTGCAGGAGGCCGGTTACACGATCAAGACCCGCCCCGACGACCCCCGCCCCTGGGTGCCCTACTACGTGTACGCCACCCGCCCCCCGGTCGCCGGATGGATGCCGTAGTCAGCGCCGTGTCGGATCGCGTCCCGTCGCTCGGTGCTGACAAAATCTGGAATCTGTTAGCCAGATGATGTACGTTGGTGTCGTCACCCAGGGAAGGACGACATCATGAACAACCGCACCCTCGGCACCACCGGCCCCACCGTCTCCGCGCTCGGCCTCGGCCTGATGGGCATGTCCGACCTCTACGGCGCCGCCGACGAGGCGGAGAGCATCGCCACCATCCACGCCGCGCTCGACGCCGGTATCACGTTGCTCGACACCGGCGACTTCTACGGGATGGGCCACAACGAGATGCTGCTGCGCGACGCGCTGCGCGGCCGCAACCGCGACAACGCGGTGATCAGCGTCAAGTTCGGCGCGCTGCGTGACAGCGAGGGCGGCTGGAACGGCAACGACGTCCGACCCGTCGCGATCAAGAACTTCCTGGCGTACACGCTGCGCCGGCTCGGCACCGATCACGTCGACATCTACCGCCCGGCCCGGCTCGCGCCGGACGTGCCGGTCGAGGACGTGATGGGCACCCTGGCCGACCTGGTCAAGGCCGGTCACATCCGGCACATCGGCCTGTCCGAGGTGAGCGCGGAGACCCTGCGCCGCGCGCACGCCGTGCACCCCGTCGCCGATCTCCAGCTCGAATACTCGTTGATCTCCCGGGACCCCGAGGCCGCGATCCTGCCCACCGCCCGCGAGCTGGGCGTCGGCGTCACCGCGTACGGGGTGCTGTCCCGGGGCCTGATCAGCGGCCACTGGACACCGCAGCGGGAGACCGACTCCACCGACTTCCGCAGCCACCTGCCCCGGTTCGCCGGTGCGAACCTGGACCGCAACCTCGCCCTGGTGGACGCGCTGCGCACCGTCGCCGAGGCGCGTGGCGTCACAGTGGCGCAGATCGCCATCGCCTGGGTGCTGTCCCGGGGCGGGGACATCGTGCCGCTGATCGGCGCCCGCCGCCGGGAGCGGCTGACCGAGGCGCTCGGCGCGGCGGAGGTCACCCTGACCGAGGCCGACCTCGCCGCGATCGAGGCCGCCGTCCCGTCCGGGGCGGCAGCCGGCTCCCGCTACGACGAGGCGCAGATGGCGTTCCTGGACAGCGAGCGGGCATGACCGCGGTGCCGTGGCGCGACCGTCGGCCGGGGGTCGCGCCACGGTCGGCGGCCCGGTCAGGAAGGCTGGGCTCATGAGCGACACCACCGCCCTGACGGCCGACCGCATCCTGGACACCGCCGAGGAGGTGCTGCGCCGCTACGGGCCGGCCAAGGCCACGGTGTTGGACGTCGCCCGTGCCCTGAGCGTCAGCCACGGCAGCGTCTACCGGCACTTCGCCAGCAAGGCCGCTCTGCGCGAGGCGGTCGCCGAGCGCTGGCTGGCCCGGGTGTCCACCCCCCTGATCGGCGTGGCCACCGGTTCCGCCTCCGCGCCGGAGCGGCTGCGCCGGTGGCTGGCCGAGCTGAGCGGCACCAAGCGGCGGATGGCCCGGGAGGACCCGGAGCTGTTCGACAACTTCCACCAGCTCGCCACGCTCTCCGAGGGGGCGGTCGCCACCCACCTCGAGGTGCTCGCCGGCCAGCTCAGCGTGATCGTGGCGGACGGGGTGGCGGCCGGCGAGTTCGGCGTGGCCGATCCGGCGGTCGCCGGTCGGGCGATCCTCCAGGCCACCGCCCGCTTCCACCACCCGGCCCACCGCACCGAATGGGACGAGCCAGGGCTCGCCGACGACCTGACGGCGGTGGTCGACCTGCTGATCGACGGGCTGCGCACCCGCGCCCCGAGCTGACCTCTCCGGGTCAGGCCGGTACCGCGGCCAGCAGCCGCTCGCGCAGCACCGCGGCCCGCTCGGCGAACCCGCGCTGCGCCGCCGCGTACTCGGCGCGTCCCTCCGGGGTCTCCACCCGCACCGGTGGGTAGCCCAGCGCCGCCAGGTCGTACGGGCTGGCCCGCATGTCCAACGTGCGGATCTCCCGGGCCAGGTCGAACGCGTCGGCCACCAGCTCCGAGGGGACCAACGGCGACAGCTTGTACGCCCACTTGTAGAGATCCATGTTGGCGTGTAAGCAACCCGGCTGCTCGTTCGCGTGCTGCGTCTCCCGGGTCGGCGTGAGCACGTTCAGCGGACGGGCCGGCGGGGTGAAGAACCGGAACGCGTCGAAGTGGCTGCACCGTACGCCCCGGTCCTCGACGACGGCGGCGGTCCGCTCCGCGCTCAGTCGCAGCGGCCACGCGTTGTGGCGCAGCTCCTCCTGCGTCTGCCGGTAGACCATCGCCCACTCGTGCATCCCGAAACAACCGAAGTGCGGCGCCCGCCCACCCGTCGCCAGCAACAGCGAGCGGATCCACGCGATGGACTCGCCGCGCCGCGCGCGTACCCCAGCGGTGTCGAGGGTGACCCCGGCGGCGGTGGCGCGGTAGTCCCGGCCGAACTCGGCGGTGGCGGCGTCGCGCAGCTCGACCCCCGCGCCCGGATGCCACCGGCGCAGCTGGGCCGGGCGGTGCGAGTAGTAGGTGAACAGGAAGTCGGCCACCGGATGCCGTTCACCACGGCGACGGCGCGAAAGGTGCGGGGTGAGCCAGACGTCCACCCGCTCCTCGTGGGCCAGCCGGCGGGCCCGCCACTGCGCCGCGTCGAGCACGGCGGGGGCGAGGGCGGCGGTCACGCACCCAAGGGTACGACCGCCGCCCCGCCCGCCGATCAGGGCATCTGCACCCGGACGCCGGCCGAGAACACCCCGCTGCGCAGCTCCAACTGTCGGGGCGGGTCCCGTCCGTCGACGGTGAACACCAGTGGAAGAACCACCCGGCTGCCCGCCGCCATCGGGTCGGCGAAGACGTCCCGCCCGAGGTTGGCCGCGCGGGTGGCCGTCTCGTCGGTGCTCACCCAGCGCCCGCCGGGCAGGTACGCCCGTTGCAGCTCGCTGTGCCACGGCTGGTGCTCGCCGGTGACGTTGCGCACGCCCACGGTGGCCTGGCAGCGCTGGCCCCTGGCCGGCGCCGCGGTGCCGCCGGTCGGGTCGGGCGCGCCGCAGGTCATCCGGTACACGGTGAACTCGAAGGCCGACTCGCGCAGCGGCACCCCCACCGGCCCGCTCACCCCGGTCCCCATCCACGCGCCGTTGGTCGGCTGCTTCTGCGTGTCGATGCCGGCGACCTGCCGGGTGGCCGTCCAACCGGCGGTGCCGACGACGCCGGCCAGCACCGCGACCGCGGCGCCCACCAACAACCAGACCGGCGGGGTACGCCGACGCCGCGCCGCCGGCGGCGCCGACGGACGGGGATAGACGGTTCCGCGTTTCCCGTCGCCGGTGCTCAGGGCGGCGGCCGTCAGCCGTCGCCCGCGTCCGCGCCGCCGTCGCCACAGCCACACCACCGCGGCGCTGACCAGCAGCAGGACGGCCAGCCCGGCGAGCAGCACCGGATAGCGGCGCCAGGGCGGCGCCTCGGTGACCTCGGCCGCCGGTGCCGCCGCCGCCTGCCAGGTGGCGGTGGCGCAGTCGTACGGCCGGCTGCCGTCACTGGTGAACGCGCAGGTCGGCGCGGTCAGGGGCCGGCCCGGCGCGGTCGCCGCGAGCGCGGTGCCCAGGGTGGTGGTGCTGTGCGCGGGCAGCCGCAGCCGCCAGGTGACCTCGGTGGTGGAGGTGCCCGCCCGGGTGGATCGGCCGCCGGCGCTGATCGCGGTCGGGGACGACCCGGGTGGTAGCTCCTGGCGGACTGTCGTGTCCACCGGGGCGTTGCCCACGTTGCGGACCTGGATCCGGTACCTCGGCGCGGGGCTGCTCTCCGGGGCGACCGCCACCGTGACCTGCTGCGGCGGCGGCTTCGCCGGTGCCCGGCTGGGCGGCGCCATCGCCGGTGGGGCCGACGGCGGGGTGGGCTCGGCCGTGCGGGTGACCACCGCCACCGGTCGCGGCGCGGCCGCCGGGCCGGCCGTCGGTGGCGGTGTGGTCGCCGTCGCTTCCGGCGTGGTCGCCGCCGGGCGCGGCGTGGCGGCTGGTGGGCGTGGCGCGGCGGCCGCCTCCGGGGCCGTCGCCGGCAGGGCCGGTACGGCGGCGAGGATGCCGAGGCAGTGCACGAACACTGCGAGGGCTCTGTGGTGTCGTGTCGATGCAGGCATACGAACGAACCTCCGGAGCCGACGCTAGGGGCCCGTCGCGTCCGTGCGGGTACGAAGTCGGGAAGCCGGCCCCGGTCACCTCCGGCTCCGGTAAGCTGCCGCGCGGTGCCGCGTTGCGCACATCCACGGGCCGGTCCTGGCCGGTCGCGGCGCTGGCGGAGCTAGATTGGCCGGGTGCGTATCGCTCGTTTCGCCCATGCCAAGGGAATGTCGTTCGGTGCCGTCGAAGGCGAACCGGAGGCCGGGCCGCAGGGCCTGACCATCGCCGAGATCGAGGGCCACCCGTTCGGCAAGCTCTCCTTCACCGGGGCCCGCTGGGCCCTCTCCGACGTCCGGCTGCTCTCCCCGATCCTGCCCAGCAAGGTGGTCTGTGTCGGCCGTAACTACGCCGACCACGCCGCCGAGCTCGGCAACGAGGTCCCCAAGGAGCCGCTGCTCTTCCTCAAGCCGTCCACCTCGGTGATCGGCCCCCGCGACGCCATCCGGTTGCCGATCTTCTCCAAGCAGGTCGAGCACGAGGCCGAGTTGGCGGTCGTGATCGGCGCACCCGGCGCCCGCCGCGCGGACCGGGCCGCCGCCGAGCGCGCCATCTTCGGCTACACCTGCGCCAACGACGTGACCGCGCGGGACCTCCAGCGCTCGGACGGGCAGTGGACCCGGGCCAAGGGCTTCGACTCGTTCTGCCCGATCGGCCCGTGGATCACCACCGGGCTGGACGTCTCCGACCTGGAGATCCGGTGCGAGGTGGGTCGTAACCCGGAGGAGATGGAGGTACGCCAGCTGGGCCGGACGAAGGACATGGTCTTCGACGTGCCGGGCCTGGTGTCGTACATCTCGCACGTGATGACGCTGCTGCCCGGCGATGTCGTTCTCACCGGCACTCCGGCCGGGGTTAGCCCGCTGCTCGAGGGGGATACGGTCACCGTGCGGATCGAGGGCATCGGCGAGCTCACCAACCCGGTGGTGCCCGTCGCCTGATCCGTCCGGTGCCCCTGTTTCCGCAGCTCAAGGGTGGTTCGGGGGGATCGGATTTGGCCTGCCGGCACCGGGAGGGTAAAGTTCACTCCCGGCGCCGCAAGGGGCCAATGGGGTATGGGGTAATTGGCAGCCCGACTGATTCTGGTTCAGTTAGTCTAGGTTCGAGTCCTGGTACCCCAGCGCTGCTGGAATTCGCGAGAGTTCCGGACGCTGGATTCTGACGGAGTTCGACTCCGCCCCGACGGGGCGGAGAGATGATCTCTGGTAGAGTGCAGCTCCTCCGCCCGTCAGGGTGGGGGAGCGAAACAGTTCTGGCCCCGTCGTCTAGCGGCCCAGGACGCCGCCCTCTCAAGGCGGTAGCGCCGGTTCGAATCCGGTCGGGGCTACACCGCGCACAGCCCGTCTCACCTGTTGAGGCGGGCTGTTGTCGTTGTCCGTCGTGAACGGGCTGTTGTCGTTGTCGGTCTTGAGCGGGCTGTTGTTCTCCGTCCGCATGCGCCTCGGTGGTGCTACGGGTGGCCCGCCGCAGCCCCAGGTACCCCGCGCTCGGGCCACCTGACAGTGCCGCTAGACTACAGTCGCACCGCCCGCGAGGGTGGTGAACGGAAAAGTTCTGGCCCCGTCGTCTAGCGGCCCAGGACGCCGCCCTCTCAAGGCGGTAGCGCCGGTTCGAATCCGGTCGGGGCTACACCCCGAAAGCCCGTCCCGCCCCCGGCAGGACGGGCTTTCGCCATCCCACCCCCGCCCCACCCTCCCTGCGCCCCGCCCTCCCTGCGCCCCGCCCTCCCTCGCCCCGTTGATCATGAAGTTATTGCCATCCGCGTCGGCGTGTCGTGGCCACGACTTCATGATCAACCGGGAGTGGGCGGGGGGAGGGGGCCGGGGCGGGGGGAGGGGGGCGGGGGGTTAGAGGCCGGATAGGCGTTGGCCGGCTCTTACCACTGCCATGGCGTGGCGTTCGCCGGGGCGGCGGCCGAGGCGTTCGATCGGGCCGGAGATGCTGACCGAGGCGATCACGCGGCCGGTGCGGTCGCGGATCGGGGCGGAGACGCTCGCCACTCCCGCCTCGCGTTCGGCGACGCTCTGCGCCCAGCCGCGGCGGCGTACCTCGGCGAGGGTGCGGCCGGTGAACTTGCTCCGGGGCAGCAGCGGCATCACCGCCTCCGGCGGCTCCCAGGCGAGCAGGATCTGCGCCGCGGAACCGGCGGTCATCGGCAGCACCGAACCGACCGGCACGGTGTCCCGCAGGCCGCTGGCGCGTTCCGCCGCGGCCACGCAGATCCGCTCGTCGGCGCGGCGCAGGTAGAGCTGGGCGCTCTCGCCGGTGGCGTCGCGCAGCGCGGCCAGCAGGGGCTCGGCGGCGGTCAGCAGCACGTCCGGTGCGGCGTTCGCCAGTTCGCCCAGGCGGGGGCCGGGTCGCCACCTGCCCTGGGTGTCCCGGACCAGCATCCGGTGAATCTCCAGGGCCTGGGCCAGCCGGTGTGCGGTGGCTCGGGGCAGCTTGGTGCGTTCAACGAGTTCGGCCAGGCTGGCGCCGTCGACACAGGCGGCCAGGATGACCACCGCCTTGTCGAGAACGCCGACACCGCTCATACTGTGTCCCACAAGCCGAAATTTACCTCCCAGAATTTAGGATGTCCAGATGGTGGGAGTCACTCCTGAGCCGAGGACCCTGGCCGAGAAGGTCTGGGACGCGCACGTCGTACGGTCCGCCGCCGGTGAGCCGGACCTGCTCTTCATCGACCTGCACCTGCTGCACGAGGTGACCAGCCCGCAGGCGTTCGACGGGCTGCGGCTCGCCGGGCGCCGGGTGCGTCGTACCGACCTGACCCTCGCGACCGAGGACCACAACACCCCGACCGGGTACGCCGACCCGGCGTTCCGCCTCCGCCGTGGTGACCTGCTCACCATCGCGGACCCCACGTCGCGTACGCAGATCGAGACGCTGCGCCGCAACTGCGCCGAATTCGGGGTGCGGTTGCACGCGCTCGGCGACGACAACCAGGGCATCGTGCACGTGATCGGCCCGCAGCTCGGTCTCACCCAGCCGGGCATGACCATCGTCTGCGGCGACTCGCACACCGCCACCCACGGCGCCTTCGGCGCGCTCGCCTTCGGGATCGGGACCAGCGAGGTGGAGCACGTCCTGGCCACCCAGACACTGCCGCAGAGCCGGCCGAAGACGATGGCCGTGAACGTCACCGGCCAGCTCGCCCCCGGTGTCACCGCCAAGGATCTGGTGCTCGCGCTGATCACCCAGGTCGGCACCGGCGGCGGACGCGGGCACATCGTGGAGTACCGCGGCGAGGCGATCCGGGCCCTCTCCATGGAGGGGCGGATGACCATCGCCAACATGTCCATCGAGTGGGGCGCCAAGGCCGGCATGATCGCGCCGGACGAGACGACATTCGCGTACCTCAAGGGGCGTCCGAACGCGCCGCAGGGCGCGGACTGGGACGCGGCCGTGGCGTGGTGGCGGACGCTGCCCACCGACGAGGGCGCGCGTTTCGACGCCGAGGTCACCCTGGACGCCAGCCGGATCACGCCGTTCGTCACCTGGGGCACCAACCCCGGGCAGGGTGCGCCGCTGAGCGCGCCGGTGCCGGACCCGGAGGAGTTCAGCACCGACGCGGAGCGTGCCGCCGCTCGGCGCGCCCTGGAGTACATGGAACTGCGCCCCGGCACGCCGCTGCGGGAGCTGCCGATCGACGTGGTCTTCGTGGGCTCCTGCACCAACGGCCGGCTGGAGGACCTCCGGGCCGCCGCCGACGTGCTGCGGGGTCACCGGGTCGCCGACGGCGTCCGGATGCTCGTGGTGCCCGGCTCCGCCGCCGTACGGGAGGCGGCCGAGGCGGAGGGCCTGGACAAGGTCTTCGCCGACGCCGGGGCCGAGTGGCGGTTCGCCGGGTGCTCCATGTGTCTGGGGATGAACCCCGACACGCTGAAGCCGGGCGAGCGCTCCGCCTCCACCTCGAACCGCAACTTCGAGGGCCGTCAGGGCCGGGGTGGGCGCACCCACCTGGTCTCGCCGCCGGTGGCCGCCGCCACCGCAGTGGTCGGCCGGCTGGCCGCACCCGCCGACCTGTAGAAGGGGACCGAGGAGATGGAGAAGTTCACCACCCACACCGGCACCGCCGTGCCGCTGCGCCGGTCCAACGTGGACACCGATCAGATCATCCCGGCCGTGTACCTCAAGCGGGTGACCCGGACGGGTTTCGCCGACGGGCTGTTCAGCGCCTGGCGGGAAGATCCGAAATTCGTGCTCAACGATGAAAACTATTCCGGGGCGTCGATCCTCATCGCCGGTCCCGAGTTCGGCACCGGCTCGTCCCGGGAGCACGCCGTCTGGGCGCTGCGGGACTGGGGCTTCCGGGCAGTCGTGGCACCCCGCTTCGGTGACATCTTTCGCGGCAACGCCCTCAAGGAAGGTCTGTTGCCGGTCGAGTTGGAATTGAAAGCCGTAGAAGAGTTGTGGGCTCTGGTCGAGGCCGATCCGACCACGCAGGTGACCGTCGACCTGACCGCCCGGCAGCTCTCCGCCGCAGACGCCAGCTGGTCCTTCCCGCTGGACGACTTCAGCCGGTGGCGGCTGCTGGAGGGCCTCGACGACATTGGACTCACCCTCCGGCATGCCGCCGACATCGACTCGTACGAGGCGCGTCGACTGCCGTTCCTGCCCTCGGTGGCATAGCCGTACACCTCGGCGGAGAGCGGATTTCACCCCCATCGGGCCGACCGGTGGGGGTGAATCCGTTACGACACAAGGCCTTTTTTCTACCGAATGTTTGTGTCTCGGCAGCACAGGGCATACCGTGCGCGCAGAATGGCTCGCGTCGAGTCAGTTGCACAATCGGGAGGAAGTCGTGAACAAGGCCGAGCTCATCGAGGCGCTCGCCGTTCGCCTGGGGGACCGGAAGATGGCGACGGCCGCGCTCGACGCGGTCCTCACCGAGGTCCAGGCGGCGGTCACCAAGGGCGAGAAGGTGGCGATCACCGGATTCGGAGCATTCGAAAAGCGTGTGCGTGGCGCACGAACAGCGCGCAACCCGCGTACCGGCGAGGCGGTGAAGGTCAAGAAGACGTCAGTCCCGACCTTCCGCCCCGGCGCCGGGTTCAAGGAGATGGTGGCCAGCGGCAAGGTGCCGAAGGCCACGGTGGCGACGAAGAAGGCCACCACCGGCACCACCACGGCCAAGGCGGCGGGCACGAAGGCGACCACGGCCGCCAGCAAGAAGACCACCGCGGCCAAGGCGAGCAAGAGCACCGCGGCGACCAAGACGGCTGCCAGCAAGAAGACCGCCCCGGCCAAGGCGAGCAAGACCACGGCGGCGACCAAGACGGCTGCCAGCAAGAAGACCGCCCCGGCCAAGGCGAGCAAGACCACCGCGGCGACCAAGACGGCCGCCGGCAAGAAGACCACCGCGGCGAAGAAGACCACCGCGGCGACCCGGTCGACGGCGGCGAAGAAGACCACCGCGTCGGCGAGCAAGAGCACGGCGGCCAAGAAGTCGCCGGCGAAGAAGGCGGCCAGCAAGCGCTGACCGACCCCGCTACCGAAGGGCGTCCACCCGTGGGGTGGGCGCCCTTCCGGCGTACGCGGGCCGTTGACCCGGTTGACGCCCTCGCGCAGAATCGCCGTGCCGGCCCCTCCGCCGGCCCGCGAACGGGAAATGGGGCGCCGGTGCGCTACCGCCAGCTCACCACCGGGACGCTCGCGCTGGGCGTCCTCCTGCTCATCGACGTGCTGCGGGTGTGGCTGCCCGGCATCATCACCATCTTCGGCCAGGCGGCGTCCACCCCGGCCGAGCTGATGGGCGCGTTCGCCCTCGGCTGGTTCGTGCTCGCGCTCGGCGCGCCCGCGCTGGTCCGCGCTGTCGGCGCGCGCCCGGTCACCGTCGTCGGCGCCGTCCTGCTCGCCGTCGCCCGGCTCGCGCTCACCGCCGCGCCCGGTGGGCGTGCGCAGCTCTGGCTGGCCACCGCCGGGTTGCTCGCCGGGCTGGTCTGGTTGGTCGGCGTCGCCGCCGACACCGACCGCCCGGTTCCGGGGCTGGCGCTGGGGCTCGGAGTCAACGCGGCGGCGCACGCGGTGCTGGACACCGTCGACCTCATCTGGCGCGGCGACGCGTTGGCCTGGCTGCTCAGCATCGTCGCGGTGGCGCTGTTCCTGCTCGGCGTGGTCCGAAGCGGCCCGAGCGCCGCTGCGCCGACCGATTCGAGCGCCGCTGCGCCGACCGATTCGAGCGCCGTTTCGCGGACCGGCCCGAGCGCCGTTTCGCAGACCGGGCGGGACGCCGGTTCCTCCGCCCGCCGGGGTGGGGCGCGGGCCTGGCTGCTGGCCGGGCCGGCGCTGCTATTGGCCGGCATGGTGGCGCTCTCTCCGGCGCTGGCCCGGACCGGGATGTCGTACCTGGTCGCCGGGGACGGCGTCGCGTCGTCGCCGCTGTTCGGCCTGGCTCCGCTGCCGGTTGCGGTCGCCGGATTCCTGTACGCCGCGCTGACCCGGCCGCCCCGGGGGTGGCGCCGGACGTACGGCCCGCTGGCGCTGCTGGCCGGCGCGGTGCTGTTCGCCCTCGACAACGGTGACCTGCTCGTCCCGGCCGTTCTGCTCGCCGCGCTCGGCCTCGGCGCCTGCCTCGCCCTGACCGACGACGCCGTCCGCGCGCCGGCCGACGACGCCGTCCGCGCGCCGGCCGACGACGCCGTCCGCGCGCCGGCCGACGACGACGCCGGCAGCCCGACCGCGACCGGGGTACGGCGGGGATACGCGGTCGCCGTCGGCATGCTCGTCTTCGCGCTGGCGGCGGTGGGGTACTACTCGGCCTACGACCTCGGCTACCCCAACGCCGCGGTGCCCGTCGTGGTGGCCGGGCTGGTCGCCGTGGTGGCGTTACGGGCCCGTCCCGTCGTCCACCGGCTCCCCGGACCGTTCCCGCCGCTGCGGACCGCCGCCGCGGTCACCGCGTTGGCCCTGCTGTCACCGGTGTACGCCGACGAGGTGCCGGTCGCCAGCAACCGGATCGGTCCACCGCAGCGGCTGACAGTGGTGGCGTACAACGTGCGGATGGGCTTCGGGTTGGACGGTCGGTTCGACTTGGTAGGGCTGACCGAGACCATCCAGCAACGACGACCCGACGTGGTGTTGCTGAGCGAGGTGGACCGGGCCTGGCTGCTCAACGGCGGGCACGACACCCTGGACCTGCTGGCCGAGCGGCTCGGTATGCCGTACGTCTTCGCGCCGGCGGCCGACGCCGTGTGGGGTGACGCGGTGCTGAGCTGGTGGCCGGTGACCGACCTGCGTACCCTCCCGCTGCCGTCCCTCGGCGCGCCCACCGGCGCGCAGGCGCTCGCCGCCACGCTCGACCTCGGCGACGGCATCCGTACCGCTGTGGTGAGTACCCACCTGCAACCACCACCAGGACAGGGCCCGGTGGTCCAGGCCCGCGCGGTCGCCGACTTCGCCGTCCGGTACGCGGCGGGCCGCCCGCTGGTCGTGGCCGGCGACCTGAACACCGAGCCGGGCGACGAGGCGTTCGCGCAGTTCGAGGCCGCCGGTCTCGTCGACGCGCTGGCCGCCGCCCGACCACTGCCGACCAGCCCGGCGGACGACCCGCGCGAGCAGATCGACCACATCTTCGTCTCGCCCGACCTGATCCCCGGCGACCCGGGGGCGCCGCGTGGCACGGCCAGCGACCACCTGCCGGTCGTGGTGACGGTGACCCTGCCAGCCCGCTGACGGCGCGCCTGCCCGGCCGCCGGCCTACAGACGGTCGGTCGCCAACAGCCGGTCGGCGGCGAAGGCGAGCAGCCAGCCGCCGCCCTTCGGTGTGGTGAAGTCCTCGTCGGTACGGCCGGTCAGCCGCTCCAGGGCGCCCGGCAGCACCTTGCCCTGGGTGCAGACCGCAACCTGTCCACCGGCGACGGCCAACTCCAGCACGCGTGCGGCGGTGGCCAGGACGCGCTCGTCGCCCTGCTGGCCGGGCTGGGGTTCGTCCAGGTCCCCGCAGACCTCGATGGGCAGGTCGAGCAGCGTGGCGGCCGGATCGAGGGTCTGCACGCAGCGACGCGGCGACGCCGACACCAACCGCCCCGGTCGGATCAGCGCGATCAGCGCCGCCAGCGTGGACGCCTGCGCCCACCCCTCGGCGTCCAGGGGACGCCCGACGTCCGGGCCGGACCAGGTCGCCCGCTTGCCGGCGTGCGCGTGCCGGACCAGCGCCACCGTCGCGGTCACCGTCGGCAGCGCGGCGAACGCCGCCAACACCTCGGCGTCGTGGGGATAGCTGACCAGCCGCATGGCGTCGTCCACGGCGAGCCAGCGGATGTCGTCCACCTCGGTGCCCGGCTGGAAACCGCCGCTGGCCACCGCCCGCATCGACCAGTAGTCGACGAGCTTGGCCTGCCCCTCGCTGCGGTAGCGCACCGACGGCAACCGGACCTGCGGCACACCCCGTACGTCGGCCTCCTCGGCCACCTCACGGACCGCCGCGGCCAGCGCGTGCTCGCCGGGCTCCAGCTTGCCCTTCGGTAGCGTCCAGTCGCCGTAGCGGGGGCGGTGCACCACGCAGACGCGTACGCCGTCGTCGGACCGCCGCCAGGCCACCCCGCCCGCCGCCCGGATGCCCGTCACGGCAACCAACCGGTCCGTCGGGGCCGGGTCGCCCGGTGCCAGGCGGCCGGGAAGAGCGCCCGCATCCGGCGTACCGACTCGCGTTCCCGCTCGGCCAGCCGTCCGGCGGTGACCGCGAGGTCGTGGTCGTCCGGCCGCTCGGCGGCGATCTCCAGCCAGGTCTCCGCCGCCACCGCCGCGTCCTGGTGCTCGCCGAGCACGTCCTGCACCCGGGCGAGGGCACGGGACAGCCGGCGGGCGCGCTTACCGACCGTCGGGGCCACCGCGGTGACCGCGTACCGGGCCTGTTTGCCGTCCTTGCGGACGGCGTGCCACCGGTCGTCCGGCGACCGTGCGTCCAGTCCGTCCACGCCCTCCGGGCCGGTCAGCCGCCGCCACGGTCGCGCCACCAGCGCGGGCAGCGCCTCCGTCGCCGGCGCCGCCGCACGGCCGGTGAGCCGGGGCGCGCGGGCGGCCAGCACCAGGGCGTCCACCAGGGCCACGTACCGCGCCGAGCGCAGCGCCTCGTCGATGGCGGCGAGCGCCGTGCGCTGCCGTCCGGCCAGCACCTCGTCGAGCCGCCGCACAGCACCCCGGTCGAGCGGGCTGAGCGGGTCGGCGTCGGCGGTACGGCGTAGCCGCGCGCGCAGCACCTCGGCGTCCCGGGCCGCACCCAGCACACCGGCCAGCCAGCGCAGCTCGGTACGCAGCGGACCGGACCACGTCTTGCGCAGCAGCGGTTTGAAGGTGCGCAGATCACTGCGGAGCCGGCGACAGGCCACCCGCATCTGGTGCACACCGGTGTCGCCGCCGTCGCCCGGGGCGCGCATCCTGACCAGCGGATCGTGGGTGAGCAACCGGCCGGTCTCCTTGCGGATCGCCTCGGTCACCACGTCGCCGGCGCTCGGCTCGTCGCCCAGCCCGGCCGGCGCGACGAGGTCCGGCTCGGCCTGCGCCGTGGCTCCCAGCGCCCGTACGTGCTTCGGGGTGAAGGAGCCCTGCCGCGCGCCGGCCCCGCGCAGCACCGCGCCGACCCGGTCGAGCAGCTTCCGGTCACCGGCCTTGAGTTCCACCTCCACCTCGCGGAACGTGTCGGTCACCAGGTCGGCGTCGTCGAGCACCGTCACCCGGTCGTCCATGACCTCGGCGAGCACCGTCCCGGCCCGGTCACACACCTCGTACCCGTGCCGGACCGTCCGCACCACCGCCACCGGGCCCAGCGGCGCCCCTCGGTGCAGGACGGTGACCAGCTCCACCAGCTCCGGCGGCGGCCGCCCCTTCGGGCCGGGACGGGAGACCTCGTGGCGCACCCCGGGGGTGCCGGTCGGGAGTTTCACCGTCCAGGGCAGCTCGTCACCCTTGCGGTGCCGCAGCGAGGCCCCGGCACGGGCCAACCGCAGGTCGACGGTGTCGAGGTAGCGGGCGACCAGCGTGACCGGTGGCAGCGCCCGGACCCGCCCACCGGCCGGGGCCGTGCCGGCCAGATCCGGCAGCACGAAGGCGTCGTCCACCTCGTACTTCTGCTCCTCCTCGATCATCACACCAGCCTAAGCGCTGCGCGGTCAGCTGGCCGTGCCACCGACCCGGCGCAGCAGCAGTTCCTGGAGGTGGGCGCCGGTGCTCTCGTCGTCGCCGGTACGCCGGGTCCAGGTGCCGTCACCGGCCAACTCGAACGCGTCCACGTCCGGGCTCATCGCGGCGGTCAACACCTGATCCAGCTCGGCACGGGCGATCGGGTCGCTCACCTGCACCAGCGCCTCCACCCGACGGTCGAGGTTACGGTGCATCAGGTCGGCCGAACCCATCCAGAACTCGGCCTCGCCGTTGTTGCCGAACCGGAATACCCGGGAGTGCTCCAGGAACCGGCCGAGGATCGAACGGACCCGGATGTTCTCCGACAACCCCGGCACCCCCGGGCGCAGCGTGCACATGCCCCGGATGAGCAGGTCGACGTGCACGCCGGCCTGGGAGGCGCGGTACAGCGCGTCGGTCACCTCCTCGTCGACCAGCGAGTTCACCTTGAACTGGACCAGGCCGGGCATGCCCAGGCGGACGTGCGCGATCTCCCGCTCGATCCGTTCGATGAGCCCTCTGCGGATGCCCTGCGGGGCGACCAGCAACCGCCGGTACGCGGTCTGCCGGCTGTACCCGGTGAGCACGTTGAACAGGTCGGTGAGGTCCGCGCCGATCTCCGGGTCGGCGGTGAGCATCCCGAAGTCCTCGTACAGCCGGGCGGTCTTGGGGTGGTAGTTGCCGGTGCCGATGTGGCAGTAGCGGCGGATCTGGTTGCCCTCCTGCCGGACGACGAGCGCGGTCTTGCAGTGCGTCTTGAGGCCGACCAACCCGTACACCACGTGGCAGCCGGCGCGTTCCAGCGTGCGGGCCCAGCCGATGTTGGCCACCTCGTCGAAGCGGGCCTTCACCTCCACCAGCACCACCACCTGCTTGCCGGCGGCGGCCGCGTCGACGAGCGCGTCGACGATCGGGGAGTCGCCGCTGGTCCGGTAGAGGGTCTGCTTGATGGCCAGCACGTTCGGGTCGGCGGCGGCCTGCTCGACGAAGCGCTGCACGCTCGTCGCGAACGAGTGGTACGGGTGGTGCACCAGGATGTCCCCGTCCCGCAGGGTGGCGAAGACGCTGCGCGGCACCTCGCCCTCGGCGAGCCGGGGATGGGTGGCCGGCACGAACGGCGGGTCCTTGAGGTCCGGCCGGTCGGCCTCGCCGTAGACCTGCCAGAGCGCGGACAGGTCGAGCAGGCCGGGCACCCGCAGCACGTCCTGGTCGTCCATGTCCAACTCGCGGACGAGCAGCTCCAACACGTGGTCGGAGATCGACGCGGCGACCTCCAGGCGTACCGGCGGGCCGAACCGTCGCCGGGCCAGCTCCCGCTCCAGGGCCTGGAGCAGGTCCTCGTCGCGGTCCTCGTCGACCTCCACCTCGGCGTTGCGGGTCACCCGGAACAGGTGGCACTCGACCACCTGCATGCCGCTGAAGAGCTGCCCCAGGTGCACCGAGATCAGGTCCTCCACCGGCAGCATCCGGACGCCCGGCTGGTCCCGGTCGACACGGACGAAGCGGGGGACGTTGTTCGGCACCTTCACCCGGGCGAACAGCTCCGAGCCGCCGTCCGGGTCGCGGACCGCCACCGCCAGGTTGAGCGACCGCCCGGAGATGTACGGGAACGGGTGCGCCGGGTCCACCGCGAGCGGGGTCAGCACCGGGAAGATGTGCTCCCGGAAGTAGGTGCGCAGCCGCTCCCGCTCCGGGTCGCCCAGCTCACCCCAGCGCAGGATGCGGATGTCCTCGTCGGCGAGCTTGGGCAGCACGTCGTCGACGAAGCAGGCGGCGTGCCGGGCGACCAGCGCCGCGGTCCGCTCGGCGATCAGCTCCAACTGGGTGCGCAGCGGCAGCCGGTCCCCGCCGCGTACCGGCAGGCCGGCGGAGAGCCGCCGCTTCAGGCCGGCGATGCGCACCATGTAGAACTCGTCGAGGTTGCTGGCGAAGATCGCCAGGAACTTCGCCCGTTCCAGCAGCGGGGTGCGCTGGTCCTCGGCCAGGGCGAGCACCCGGGCGTTGAAGTCGAGCCAGGACAGCTCCCGGTTGAGGAACCGGTCCTCCGGCAGCGGTGGCGCCGCCGGCGGTTCGTCGTCCGCCACCACGGGGTTCGACAGGCCGTCGGGCAGGGCCGGATGCACGTCGGCGGCGCTCGGGGTCGCGCCTTCGGTGACCGGCTCGGGTTCGATGACCTCGTCCAGCCCGGAGGAGGCGGCCGCGGGGTCGTCGGCGAGGGTGTCGGCGCGGGCCGCGCCGGCCCGCTCGGCGCGGGACGGCCGGAAGCGCCCGTCGGCGCCGCGCGCGGGGGAGCCGTTGCGGAGGTCGGTGGAGGGCGGGGTGGCCTGGTGCTCGCGAGGGGTGCTCACCCGCTCATAATCACCCGATTACGGTGAACGCAAAATGAACTTGGGCTCGCCAGCTCAGATCATCGTCGGCAATGTCACCCGGACGACCTCACCGTCGGGATCGGTGTCGATCCGCACCCGCTGCCCGAGCCGGAGTAACCGCAGCCCGGAGGCGTCGAAGGCGCGGGCGGGAAAGCGCATCTCGGTGCCGTCGTCGAGCAGCAGGACACCGCTGCGCGTCGCCGCGTCGTAACTGGCCACCGTGCCCTGCATGCTGAGACCGTACACCCGGATAGGGCCGATCAGCCCGCGGAGCGGGCGGTGCCGATCAGCCCGCGGAGCGGGCGGTGCGACCGGCGGCGACCAGCGCGGCGGTGCGCGGCCCCAGCCCGAGCCCTGCGGCGGCGGTCAGGTCCGCGGGGGTGTCCACGTCCCGGCGCAGGCTGGGCCAGTCGCCGGCGAGCGGCAGCGCCCCGCTCGCCGCGTGCGCGACCGCCGAACCCACCCCGAAGCGGGGGTCCAGCGGCACGCCCGGTGGGGCGGCGAGCAGCACCGTGCCGCTGCCGGGCGCGTCCGGCAGGAACCGGCGTACCCCGGGGTGACCGTGCTGCGCCGCGAGCAGGGCGGCGGCCAACTCGGCCGGGCGCAGCGCGGGCAGGTCAGCGGTGATCCCGGCCACCCAGCCGGCGGCGGCCCTCGCCGCCCCGTGCCGGAAGGCCGCGTTCAGGCCGGCGTCCGGCTCGTCCGGCGACACCCGCGCGCCGGCCGCCAGCGCCGTCGCCGCCACCCGCACGTCGTCGGTGACCACCAGGATCTCGGCGACCACCGGGCAGGCCAGCGCCGCGCGGAGCGTGTCGGCCGCCAGGGCCAGCGCCAACTCCTCGTGGGGTACGCCCGGCAGCGCGCCCCGCAGCCGGCTCTTGGCCGTGGACAGCTGCTTCACCGGCACCACCACTGCCCACCTCGGCTGACTCACGCCGGCAATCCTGCCAGCCGGACGACGGGACCCTCGCTGGCCGTACCGGGGGCGAGCAGGCATGATTTCCGCTGCGGGTGTCGCGGGCGGGGTTTCGCGGCGGGGTCGGGCGCGACGAGGAGGCACAGTGGCACGGCGAAGGCTGGGATTCTGGCAACGGTTCGCCGTGGGGCTGGTGAAGCCGGTGATGACCGTCTGGACCCGGCGTACCTGGCGCGGTCAGGAACACCTCCGCCGCGACGGCGGCATGATCATTGTGGCGAACCACATCTCGCACGCCGACCCGCTGGTCTCCGCGCACTTCATCTACGACGCCGGGCGCTGGCCGCAGTACCTCGGCAAGGCCAGCGTCTTCCGGGTGCCGGTGGTCGGCTGGATCCTGCACCGGTGCCGGCAGATTCCTGTCGAACGGGGCAGCGTCGACGCGGTCCGCTCACTGGACGCGCTGGTCGCCGCGCTGAAGCAGGGCGGCGCCGTGGTGATCTACCCGGAGGGCACCACCACCAGGCAGCCGGAGCTGTGGCCGATGAAGGCGAAGACCGGTGCGGCGCGGCTGGCCCTGGCCACCGGCGCTCCGGTCGTACCGGTGGTGATGTGGGGGCCGGAGCGGATCTTCGACCCGCGCACCAGCCGGGTCAGCCTGCGCCCCCGAATCCCGGTGACGGTCGCCGCCGGTGAACCGATCGACCTCAGCCGGTGGGCGGACGCCCAGCCGACCCGGGCCACCCTCGAAGAGATGACGGAAACCATCATGCTGCGGCTGCGGGACATGCTCGCCGAGATCCGGGGCGGCACCCCGCCGCCACTCTGGGAGCGGCCGTCGCGGTCCTCCGCCGGGCGCGAGCAGCAGGGTGAGGCGGCGTGACCGGCCACGTCGCGGTCCTCGGCGCCGGCTCCTGGGGCACCGCGTTCGCGAAGATCCTCGCCGACGCGGGGCGGGACGTGACGGTGTGGGCCCGTCGCGCGTCCATCGCGGAGAGCATCCGGGTCGACCGGCGCAACCCGGAGTACCTGCCGGACCTGCTGCTTCCGGCCCGGGTCACGGCGACCGCCGACGCCGTCGAGGCGATCACCGACGCCGAGGTGGTGGTGTTGGCCGTTCCGTCGCAGACCCTGCGCGGCAACCTCGCCGAGTGGGCTGCGCACCTGCACCCGGACTCGACCCTGGTGTCGTTGATGAAGGGCATCGAACTCGGCACCACGAAGCGGATGAGCGAGGTCATCGTGGAGACCGCCGGGGTCGCCGCGGACCGGGTGGTGGTCGTGTCCGGTCCGAACCTGGCCCCGGAGATCGCCGCCGAGCAGCCGGCCGCGACAGTGGTCGCCGGTACGAACAGCAACCGCACCGCCCTCGTGCAGGCGTCGATCCGGACCCCCTACCTGCGCCCCTACACCAACGACGACGTCATCGGCTGTGAGCTGGGCGGGGCGGTCAAGAACGTGATCGCCCTGTCGTACGGCATCGCCACCGCGATGGGTTTCGGCGACAACACCCGGGCCATGCTGATGACCCGTGGGCTGGCCGAGACGGCCCGCCTGGGCGTGGCGCTCGGCGCGGACCCGATCACGTTCGCCGGCCTCGCCGGCATGGGCGACCTGGTCGCCTCCTGCTCGTCCCCGCTGGCCCGCAACCGCACCTTCGGCGAGCACCTGGGCCGGGGCGAGACGTTGGAGCAGGCCCAGGCCGCCACCCGGCAGACCGCCGAGGGCGTCAAGAGCTGTCTGGCGATCCGCGACCTGGCCCGTGCGCACGGCGTGGAGATGCCGATCACCGAGCACGTCGAGCGGATCTGCCACGAGGGCATGGACCCGCGCCTGGCCGTGGAGACCCTGATGAGCCGCACCGCCAAACCCGAGTCGTACGAGTGAGGGACCCGATGAGCGAGTGGGGGGACGGCACCCGCTGCGTCCGCGCCGGCCTGCCGGAGCCGAAACCGGGGGATCCGTTCCTGCCCGGTCCGGTCTTCGCCGCGCCGTACCACCTGGACCCGTTCCAGGGGCCGGAGGCGTCGCCGAACGGCTACGGTCGGCCCGACAACCCGACCCGGCGGCTGTTGGAGGCTGCCGTGGGCGAGCTGGAGGGCGGCGACTGCCGGGTCTTCGCCAGCGGTCAGGCGGCCATCACCGGCCTGTTGCTCACAGTGCTCCGGCCGGGGGACACAGTGGTGCTGCCCACCGACGGGTACTTCCCGGTGCGGGCGTTCGCCACGAACGTGCTGGAGGCAATCGGCGTCCGCGTCCTGCTCGTGCCGACCGTCGGGCCGTACCCGTCGTTCGAGGGGGTCCGCCTGGTGCTGGTGGAGACGCCGGCCAACCCGGGCCTCGACGTCGTCGACGTGGCGGTCCTGGCCGAGCGGGCGCACGCCGCCGGCGCGCTGCTCGCCGTGGACAACACCACGGCGACCCCGCTCGGCCAGCGTCCCCTCGACCTCGGTGCCGATCTGGTGGTCGCGTCCGGGACCAAGGCGCTCACCGGCCACTCCGACCTCCTGCTGGGCTACCTGGCCAGCCGCTCCGCCGAGCTGATCGAGGCGGTGACCACCTGGCGCACGACCACCGGCGCCGTTCCGGGGGCATTCGACGCCTGGCTGGCGCACCGTTCGCTGGCCACCCTCGACCTGCGCCTGGCCCGGCAGAGCGCGAACGCCGCCGCGGTCGCCGACCTGCTCGCCGCTCGAACGGACGTGACCGGCGTGCGCTGGCCCGGGCGACCCGACGATCCCGCGTACCCGGTGGCCGCGAGGCAGATGCGCCGGGTTCCCGGGGTGCTCTCGTTCGACCTCGGTGACGCCGACCGGGTGGGGCGTTTCGTCGAGACGGCCCGGCTGGTGGCGGCGGCGACCTCCTTCGGTGGCCTGCACACGACAGCGGACCGGCGGGCGCAGTGGGGCGACGACACCGCTCCCGGCTTCGTGCGGCTCTCCTGCGGGGCGGAGGACACCGCGGACCTGGTCGCCGACATCACCGCCGCGCTGGACGCCGCCCCGCCGGCATGAGGCTCCCGGTGGAACCGGCCCACCGCGCCGCCCTGGTGGGCCGGTTGCGCTCCGCCGGCTGCGTCTTCGCCGAGGACGAGGCGGAGCTGCTGCTGGCCGCCGCCGACTCGCCGGCCACGTTGACCGACCTCACCGACCGCCGGGTGGCCGGCGAGCCGCTGGAGTACGTGCTCGGCTGGGCCGAGTTCTGCGGCCTGCGGATCGCCGTCGACCCGGGTGTGTTCGTGCCGCGTGCCCGGACCGCCCTGCTGGTCGAGGTGGCGGCCGAGCTGACCGGCCCGGCGCCGGCCGTCGTCGACCTCTGCTGCGGCTCCGGGGCCACCACTGTCGCGCTGGCGCACCGGCTCGCGCCGCGTTTCCTGGCCGCCGCCGACATCGATCCGGCGGCCGTGGCCTGCGCGCGCCGCAACGTCGCCGGGCTCGACGTCGAGGTGTACGAGGGCGACCTCTTCGCGCCGCTGCCCCGGCACTGGCGGGGTCGGCTGGACCTGGTGCTCGCCAACGCCCCGTACGTGCCGACCGACGCGGTGGCGCTGATGCCGCCGGAGGCGCGGCTGCACGAGGCGGCGGTGGCGCTGGACGGCGGACCGGACGGGCTCGCCGTGCTCCGCCGGGTGGGCGCGGAGGCGGCCGGTTGGCTGGCCCCCGGTGGACACCTGGTGGTCGAGGCCGGCACCACGCAGGTGGCGACGCTCCGCGCGGCGCTCGAAGCCGCCGGCCTGACCACCGAGGTACGCCACGACGAGGACCGAGACGCCACCGCCGTGCTGGCCCAAAGCCCGCGCTGACCCGCCCTCGCGCCCCGCCCCTGTTCTCCGCGATCTTGCAGTTGTGGTTGACGTTTTGGGGTGAAGTGTTCTTTATGTTCCCGCAGTAAGTACAAGATCGCGGGGGTGGGGAGGTGGGGCGTGGCGGGGGAGGGAGCTTGGCACTAGCCTCGGCTCACACTCTTACGGCAGGGGGCGGTTTCGGTGGGCAGCGCAGGTGTGCCGGTGGTCGTCGGGTTGGACAACGGCGGCACGAGCAACAACGCCACGGTGCTGACGGTGGACGGCCGGTTCCTGGTGGACGGGCTGCTGGAGATCCCCAGCGAGGTGCAGGCCGGGCCGGACGCGGCGATCGAGGCGCTGGCGCAGGCGCTGGACGGCGCGCTGGAGCGGACCGGGGTACCACGCGAACTGGTCCAGGCGGTCGGGCTGGACACGCCCGGACCGGCCAGCGCCGACGGGGTCATCTCGTCGCGCGGCTCCACCAACTTCTCCCAGCCGGCCTGGCGGGGCTTCGACGTGCGCGGCGCGCTGGAGCGCCGGCTCGGCCTGCCGGTGATCTACCACAACGACGGCAACGCGGCCGCGCTCTACGCCCACCACGTGCACTTCGGCCCCGATGCGATGAGCCGCTCGTCGGTGTCCGCGATCGTCGGCACCGGCCTCGGCGGCGGTGTGGTCGAGAGTGGTCGGGTGATCGCCGGGGCGGCGGGGATGGCCGGCGAACTCGGGCACGTGCACATCCCGCTGGCCGGGCTGCTCGGCCCCGGCCAGCCGGAACCCACCTGCGCCTGCGGCTTCACCGGAGATGTGGAGAGCATCGCCTCGCTGACCGGCATCGAGCGCAACCTGCTGCCGTACTGGCTGACCCGCCACCCCGACCACCCGCTCGCCGCCGAGCCGCCGCGGCGCGCGGCGAAGCTGGTCCGGGGGTACGGCGAGCGGGCGGACACCCTGGCCCGGGAGCTGTTCACCCAGCAGGCGATGGCGCTGGGACGACTGTTCACCGTCGCCGCGAACTTCACCGACCCGCACGCGTACTTCGTCGGTGGTGGTGTGGTGGAGGCGGCCCCGGAGTTCCGGGACTGGTTCCTGGCGACGGTCCGCGAACACACGGTGCTGCGGGAGGAGCAGGCGGCGGTGGCCACCTTCGCGCTGGTGCCGGACCGGGACATGGCCGGCGCCCGAGGCGTCGCCATCGCCGCGTTGGAGGCGCTGCGCGCGGCCCCGGAGCCCCGTCCGCTGGTGGCCTGAGCCCCGGTCCGGCCAGGCCCTTCCGCACCCGACCCGGCCCGCCGCGCGCCGTGGTCAGCGGCGTGCGACGGGCCGGGTCAGCGGGTGGCGCGTCTGGTTCGTGCGGCGGGCCTGATCAGCGGTGGGGTGGCGCCTGGGCGAAGGCGGCCCAGGCGGTGGTCGCGAACAGCAGGGCCGGCCCGGCCGGGTCCTTGGAGTCGCGCACGGCCACCAGCCGCGGCAGAGCGGCCACCTCCACGCAGGCGCCCTCGTCGCCGCTGCGACTGCTCTTGCGCCAGGCCGCCGCGGCCAAGGCCGCTGTGATCGTCGGTGTCATCGGTCCTACCGTCCTTTCAGGACTGACAGGAGCATCTCGCGGCTGTCCGCCGGGCTGAGCGCCACGCTTCGGAGATGCTCCATGATCTTGGTGCAGGTACGTGTCTCGCCGGCCCGGTCGAGGATCATCTGACCGGCCACGGTCTCCACCGAGGCGATGATCGGGTCCTCCGGGTCGGCGAACTCGAGGATGTGCAGGGAACCCCGGGTGCCCCGGTGGTAGCCGGCGGAGAGTGGGATCACCTGGACGCTGATGTTCGGCAACTCGGCCATCTTGACCAGGTGGCGCAGTTGCCCGTCCATCACGGACTGGTCGCCCACCGGGCGGAGCAGCGCGCCCTCGTCGATGATCGCGTCGAAGATGGGCGGCTGCTCGGCGACGAGTCGCTGCTGCCGGTCGAGGCGGGCCTTGACCCGCTGCTCCACCAGGTCGTCGCCGAGGGTGTGCGGCCCGCCGCGCATCACGCCCCGGATGTAGTCGGCGGTCTGGAGCAGGCCGGGCACCACCGACGGCTCGAAGTTGGCGATCGCTGTCGCCTCGGCCTCCAACGCGATGAAGTCGATGGTGCGCCGGTCCAGCACGTAGGAGTACGACACCCACCAGCCGGGCTTGCGGGCGTCCTTGGCGAGCTGCACCGCGTCCGCCACCTCGTCGGCGCTCACCCCGTACGCGGTGAGCAGGGCGCGCACGGTGGCCGGAGTGATCAGTGTCTGCGCGTTCTCGTAGCGGGAGAGGGTGCTGCGGGTGCTGTTGATCTCATCCGCGGCGGTCTCCAGCGTCATCCCTGCGGCTTCCCGGTGGTGGCGTAGGGCGATGCCGAGCCGGCGGGCGCGGGCGGTCTTCGGGGCCATGCATCGATGGTCGCACACATTTACGGGAACGTCTGCATGAGAGAACACCGATGAGAGTTGCATTCACGGCTGTATACGTGTCAATCTGTTGTCGCGTCCTCACCGCCGGTTGTCGTGGCGACGGTGGTGGTGAGCGACCGGAGGGGATGGGGCGCGCGGCGATCGGGTTTCTCCCCCGTACCCGATCGTCGCGTGCCGCACCCGTCATCCCGGCCCGCCGGAAGGAGACGACGTGCGAACCGGCCCGGAGCCCCCCGCCGCACCCCTGGTCGGTGTGCGATGACCCGCTTCCTCGTGGTGCTCACCGACGTGCGTCCGGTCGAGGGCGTCGAGCGCAACGAGCGGATCGCGCCGGAGCGGCGCCGGCAGGTGGTCGGCGCCAGCAGCAGGGAGGCCGCGGACCGGATCGCCGGGGCGTTCATGGCCCTGGGCATGGTGCGGGCGGGGCGGCAGCGGGTCAAGGTCATCGCCGTCGGTCGCCGGCACGCGAGGGACTGAGGTCGCCGGCACGGCCGGAGCTGCCGTCGCCGGCCCGCCCGGGGCCGAATAGGCCCAGGTCAGCGACGTGCGACACGGTCGATCGTCCGATCACGCACCGTATATCCTCTGCTGACCGATTGCCGTGTCGCGCTGCGGCTCGCCGGGTATCGCCTCGCTCCATCGCCACGCACAGTAAGGTCAACCGGGTGAGCGCCACCGGCGAGCACGACCAGCCGCAGTCGCGTACGAAGAGGTGACCGGAGTTGACCACCCCAGGCAAGACCCGCGTGGCGATCGTCTTCGGCGGCCGCAGCCCGGAGCACGGCATCTCCTGCGTCAGTGCCGGCAGCGTGTTCAGCGCGCTCGACCCGGACGAGTTCGAGGTGGTGCCGGTCGGCATCACCCGGGCCGGCCAGTGGGTGCTGACCGACGGGGACCCCGCCCAACTGGCGATCAACGCCCGCCAACTGCCCGAGATCACCGCCGACTCCGGCGACGATGTCGTGCTGCGCGCCGACCCCACCGGCAACGGGTTGATGGTGCTCGACCCGACCGAGGGCCCGCGGGTGCTGGCCGATGTGGACGTCGTCTTCCCGGTGCTGCACGGCGCGTACGGAGAGGACGGCACGATCCAGGGCATGCTGGAGATGGCCGGCATCCCCTACGTCGGGGCGAACGTGTTCGCCTCCGCCGCCGCCATGGACAAGGAGTTCACCAAGAAGCTCTGCGCGGTCGAGGGCATCCCGGTCGGCGCGTACGCCGTGCTGCGCAGCGGGATGACGCTCAGCGAGCAGGACAAGGAGCGGCTCGGTCTGCCGGTCTTCGTCAAGCCGTCCCGGTCCGGGTCGTCCTTCGGTGTCAGCAAGGTCACCGACTGGGCCCAGCTCGACGACGCTGTCGCCGCCGCCCGGCAGTTCGACCCGAAGGTCATCATCGAGGCCGCGATCGTCGGCCGCGAGGTCGAGTGCGGCGTGCTGGAGGGCGAGGCCGGCGGCGCTCCCGAGGCGTCCGTGCTGGCCGAGGTGCGGGTCGTCACCGACCACGACTTCTACGACTTCGAGGCGAAGTACCTCGACGACTCCTGCGAGTACGACGTCCCGGCCCAGCTGCCGGAGCGGGTGACCCGTCAGGTGCAGGAGTACGCGGCCCGCGCGTTCACCGCGCTGGACTGCGCCGGTCTGGCCCGTGCCGACTTCTTCGTCACCCCGGAGCTGGACATCTACCTCAACGAGCTGAACACGATGCCGGGCTTCACGCCGACGTCGATGTTCCCGCGGATGTGGGCGGCCTCCGGGCTCGAATACCCGAAGCTGGTCAACCGGCTGATCCGTACCGCCCAGCGGCGCGGCGTCGGCCTGCACTGAGTCGGTCGGCCCGACCCGCGCCCGTCGTCGGACGGCGCGGGTCGGCCCGGCTCAGCGCTGGCAGCCGGACGGGATGGCCCCGCCGGACGGCACCGTCTCCACGATCGCGCTGGAGATCGTCGGCACCCACTGCAACGGCTGCTCGTACGAGCGCGGAACGCGCACGGTGATCGGCGTCTCCCGGTCGACGGTGGTCAGGACCGCCGCGTCTTCCTGTTCGGCCAGGTGCCAGCAGACCCGGTTGACCGTCCAGACCTCGTCCGTGCTGGGGAACGTCGGCTCGGTACCGCCGCAGGCCACAGTGAGCGCCGGGTCGCCGTACGCGGCGTTCTGCTCCGGGCCGGCGGTGACGGGTCGCTGCGCCCGGTCCCGGATGCGGTCCGGCAGTTGGGAGAGCAGCGCCCGGCAGACCGTGGCCGGACGGGCGGCCAGCGCCGGGGCGGCCATCTCCACCGGGGTCGTGGCCTGCGCTCCGACAGTGGTCGCGGAGGGGGTCGGCGTCGCCGTCGACGTCTCCGGACTGATCTTGTTGAAGGCCAGCACCGCCACCAGCAACGTGATCGGCAACGCGACGAGCGTGGCCAGCAGGGCGGCGCCCCGCATGGTCCGGTCCCGCCCGGCCGGCGCGTCGGCGGCCGGATCGGCAGGTTCGCGGTTACCGTCGGCCGGCTCGGGCGTCCCGTCGGCCGCGTCGCGCGCCGCGTCGCCGTCCAGGGCAGCGGAGGACTTCGCCATCTCGTCCACTTACAGCCGCACCACCGAACACGTGAGGGTACGGGTGATGCCGGGCACCATCTGCACCTTGCTGACAATGAGTTTGCCGAGCTCGTCGACGGTGTTCGCCTCGGTGAGCACGACCACGTCGTACGGCCCGGTGACGGCGTCGACGCGAACCACGCCGGAGATGTCCGCGATGAGACCCGCCACGTCACGTGCGCGGCCGACCTCGGTCTGGATGAGGATGTACGCCTGTACCACGACTCGACCTCCGTCCGTCGCCGCCCAGGAGCGGCCCGAAGGGTGAAACTACCTTACGGACCAGGTCTGATCCCTATCGGTGGTCAAGGAGCAGCGGTGAGCGAGCAGGGCCGAGCCGGGCGCGACGGGCGGAGCACCGAGGGTGGCGGAAGTGTGTCCGGAATCGGGGAGTTCGGGCTGATCGAGCGGATCACCGCCCGGCTGTCGTACGGGCCGACGACCCTGCTGGGCCCGGGTGACGACGCGGCGGTGGTGGCCGCGCCGGACGGCCGGGTGGCAGCCTCCACCGACGTGCTCGTCGACGGGCGGCACTTCCGGCGGGACTGGTGCTCGGCCGGCGACGTCGGGCACAAGGCGGCGGCGGCCAACCTGGCGGACATCGCCGCGATGGGTGCCACGCCGACAGCCCTGCTGGTCGCCCTCTGCGTGCCGGCCGACCTGGACACCGCCTGGGCCGAGGAGCTGGCCGACGGGCTCGCCGCGGAGGCGGCGACGGTCGGTGCCAGCGTCGTCGGCGGGGACATGTCCGCCAGCCCCACGTTGACCATCGCGGTCACCGCGCTCGGCGACCTGGAGGGCCGTCCGCCGGTGCTGCGCTCCGGCGCACGCCCCGGGGACGTGCTCGCCCTGGCCGGGCGCACCGGCTACGCGGCGGCCGGGCTGACGGTGCTCACCCGGGGCTTCCGGACCCCTCGGCTGCTGGTCGAGGCGTACCGCCGGCCGGTGGTGCCCTACCCGGCCGGCCCGCAGGCCGCCCGGCTGGGCGCCACCTCCATGATCGACGTGTCCGACGGGCTGCTGGCCGACCTCGGGCACGTGTCGGCGGCCAGCCGGGTGGGCATCGACGTCCGCCGGGGCGCGTTCGAGGTGCCCCGGCAGATGGCAGACGCGGCGCAGGCGCTCGGCGTCGACCCGTACACCTGGATCCTCGCCGGTGGCGAGGACCACGCCCTGGCCGCGACCTTCCCCCCGGCGGTGGCGTTGCCGTCGGGCTGGCAGCCGATCGGCGTCGTCACGGACGGTGTCGGAGTGACGGTGGACGGCGCGCCCTACGAGGGCGTGACCGGCTGGGACCACTTCCGGTGAGGTCCGGCGCTCTCCGTACCCTGGATACCGTGAGTGAGATCGAGATCCGGACGGTGCCGTTCGACGCGCCGGTGGCGCAGCACCTGATCCGTGCCGCGCTGGCCGACCTGGGTGCCCGTTACCACAGTTCCGGCGACGAGACCCCTGTCGACGCCACCGAGTTCGAACCGCCCGACGGTGTGTTCCTCGTCGCCTACCTGGCCGGTGAGCCGGTCGGGTGCGGAGGCTGGCGCAGCCACGGCGAGGGCACCGCCGAACTGAAGCGTATGTACACCGCGCCGGCGGCGCGCGGCCGGGGCGTCGCCCGGACGGTGCTGGCGGCCGTCGAGCGCTCGGCCCGCGACCAGGGCCGCAAGCGGGTGGTCCTGGAATGCGGCGACAAGCAGCCGGAGGCGATCGCCATGTACCGCTCCGCCGGGTACGAGCGGATCCCGAACTTCGGCTTCTACAAGGACGCGGAGGGCTGCATCTCCTTCGGCCGTACCCTCTGAGCGGTGTGCCGGTGCGTCGCGGGACGGACCCGCGGCGCCGCCGGCCGGGGGAAACACGACTCAGCCGGCGGACCGCTGGTCCGCCGGCTGAACCGAACGAGAGGGTGGTGCTACCGCGTCAGGCGCGGGTGACCTTGCCGGCCTTGATGCACGACGTGCAGACCTTCAGCTTCTTGGTGTTGCCGCCACCGGCCGGGGTACGCACCGACTGGATGTTCGGGTTCCAGCGGCGGTTGGTCCGCCGGTGCGAGTGGGACACGTTGTGGCCGAAGCCCGGTCCCTTGCCACAGACGTCGCACACGCTAGCCACGGGATACTCCTGGGATTGATACGTTCATGGGGTCGCCGGCAGGTGCTGCCCGGGCAACCTGGTCAGGTTACCCGATGACTCGTCGACCCGGCCAACCGGCCCGGCGGCAACGGTACCGGAAGGGCTGGTCCACGACCCGGCCCGTGCCGGAGCGGGGCACCGGGGGACACGCCGGACGAGTCCGGCGCGTGTCGGTGCGCGCCAGTAGGCTTCTGCCGTGCTGGACACCCTCGACGCCGCCGCGGTGCGCCGCTGGTGCGCGGGCGGGTTGGCCGCGCTCAAGCGCCACCAGGGCGAGATCGACCAGCTCAACGTCTATCCGGTCCCCGACGGCGACACCGGCACCAACCTGGTGCTCACCCTCACCTCGGCCCAGCAGGCCCTCGCGATGGATCTGGACACCCTGCCCGACAGCGGGCCGACCGCGCACGGGCACGCGCTGCGGCTGATGGCCCAGGGGGCGCTCCTCGGCGCGCGCGGCAACTCCGGGGTGATCCTCTCGCAGATCCTGCGCGGCTTCGCCGACGAGATCGCGACGGCGCCGACGGTGCGGGGCCGAGGGCTGGCCGCCGCCCTGCGGTCCGGGGCCGCCGCCGCGTACACCGCGGTGGCCCGACCGGTCGAGGGCACGGTGCTCAGTGTGGTCGCGGCGGCGGCCGACGCGGCCGAGCGAGCCGGCACCGACGAGCTGCCGGTGGTGGCCGACGTCGCGGCGCGGGCGGCGGCCGACGCTCTCGCCCGGACCCCGGAGCAGCTACCCGCGCTGGCCCGCGCGGGAGTGGTCGACGCGGGTGGTCGGGGGTTCTGCGTGCTGCTCGACGCCCTGGTGGAGGTGCTGACCGGGGAGAGCGCCGCGGCGCCCGCGCCGGTGCCGCGCGCCGTCCGCCCGGCGGCCACCGTCGCCCGGGAGACCGGTTCCGAGGAGTACGCCTACGAGGTGCAGTTCCTGCTCGACGCCCCGGCCGAGGCGGTCACCGGGTTGCGGCGGGCGCTCGACGCCCTGGGTGATTCCCTCGTCGTGGTCGGCGACGGGCGTGAGCCGGTCGCCACCTGGAACGTGCACGTGCACGTCAACGACGTCGGGGCGGCGATCGAAGCCGCAGTGGTCGCCGGCCGCCCGTACCGGATCTCGGTGACCCGTTTCGCCGACCAGGCGGAGCACCTCGCCGGCCCGGCGACGGCCGGCCGGGCCGCGGTGGTGGTGGCCACCGGCAGCGGAATCGCCGAGCTGTTCGCCGCCGAGGGTGCCACCGTGGTGCCGGCCAACCCGTCCACCGGTGAGTTGCTGGACGCCGTCCGCGGCACCGGCGCGGCGCGGGTGGTGGTGCTGCCCAACGACGCCAACACGGAGGCGGTGGCGAGCGCCGCGGCCCGCGAGGCGCATCGGCACGGCATCAAGGTGAGCGTGGTGCCGACCCGCTCACCGGTGCAGGCGTTGGCCGCCCTCGCCGTCCGCGACGAGGACCGCCGCTTCGAGGACGACGTGATCGCGATGGCCGAGGCGGCGGGCGCCTGCCGGTACGCCGAGGTCTGCCACGCCAGCCGCGAGGCGCTGACGGTGGCCGGTCCCTGTCGTCCGGGCGACGTGCTGGCGCTGGTGGAGGGAGAGGTGCACCTGGTCGGCACCGACCTCACCGACATCTGCACGGGCGTCGTCGACCGGATGCTCGGCGGCGGGGGAGAGCTGGTCACCCTGTTGGCCGGGGTGGACGCCCCGGAGGGGCTCACCGACGCCGTCCGCGCGCACGTCGCCGGGCGCTGGCCGTTCGTCGAGGTGCACGCGTACCCGGGCGGTCAGCCGTTCTACCCGCTCCTGGTAGGGATCGAATGAGCGAACCAGCCACCGTGGACACGCCGCTGAAGAAGCTGGTGGGGGACAAGACAGCCAAGGCGTTGGCCGCGCACCTCGACCTGCACACGGCGGGTGACCTGGTCTACCACTTCCCGCGCCGCTACGACGAGCGGGGCGAGCACACCGACATCCGCTCGTTGGACGTCGGCGAGCAGGTCACCGTCATGGCCCAGGTGCAGCGCACCACGGTCCGCCCGATGCGCCAGCGACGCGGCAACCTGCTGGAGGTCACCGTCGGCGACGGCTCCGGCGGGGTGCTGACGTTGACCTTCTTCGGCAACCAGGCGTGGCGTGAGCGGGAGCTGCGCCCCGGCCGGTGGGGGTTGTTCGCCGGCAAGGTCACCGAGTTCCGGGGCAAACGGCAGCTCAACGGCCCGGAGTACGTGCTGCTCGGCGACGGCGGTGACGGTGAGGCGGCGGTCGGCGACGACATCGAGGAGTTCGCCGGCGCGCTGATCCCGGTCTACCCGGCCGCCGCCGCCGTGCCGACCTGGGTGATCGCGCGGTGTGTGCGGGTCGTGCTGGACACGTTCACCCCGCCGGACGACCCGCTACCGGCCGACCTGCGCGCCAGCCGCAAGCTGGTCGGGCTGGGCACCGCGCTGACCGACATCCACCGGCCGTCCAGCAAGGAGGCGCTCTACCGGGCGCGTCGGCGACTCAAGTGGGACGAGGCGTTCGCCGTCCAGTTGACACTGGTACAGCGCAAGCACCGGGCGGCCGACTGGCCGGCCCGACCCCGACCGGCACGCCCGGGTGGCCTGCTGGAGGCGTTCGACGCCCGGCTGCCGTACGAGCTGACGGCCGGCCAGCGGGACGTGGGCGTCGAGATCGCCGCGGACCTGGCCGCCCCGCATCCGATGCACCGGCTGTTGCAGGGCGAGGTCGGCTCGGGCAAGACGGTGGTGGCGCTGCGGGCGATGCTCCAGGTCGTCGACGCGGGCGGGCAGGCGGCCCTGCTGGCACCCACCGAGGTGCTGGCCGCCCAGCATTACCGCGGCATGCTCGACCTGCTCGGCCCGCTCGGCCGGGCCGGTGAGCTGGGCGCCGCCGAGCACGCGACCGGTGTGGAGTTGGTCACCGGCTCGCTGGGCGCGGCGGCCCGCCGCCGGGCGCTGGGCGAGGTGGCCAGCGGCGCGGCCGGCATCGTGCTCGGCACCCACGCCCTGCTCTACGAGGGCGTCGACTTCGCCGACCTCGGCCTGGTCGTCGTCGACGAGCAGCACCGCTTCGGCGTGGAGCAGCGTGACGCGCTGCGGGCGAAGGCCGACCAGCCACCGCACGTGCTGGTGATGACGGCCACCCCGATCCCGCGCACTGTCGCCATGACCGTCTACGGCGACCTGGAGGTCTCCACGCTGTCCCAGTTGCCGCGGGGCCGGTCGCCGATCGCCTCGCACGTCGTGCCGGCCGCCGAGAAGCCCGCCTACCTGGACCGCGCCTGGCGCCGGTTGCGCGAGGAGGTGGCCGCCGGCCATCAGGCGTACGTGGTGTGCCCGCGGATCGGCGCGGGCCCGGCGTCCGAGGAGGAGCCGCCGGCGGTCGACGACAACGGGCGTCGTCCGCCGCTGGCGGTGACCGAGGTGGCCCCGTTGCTCGCCGAGGGCCCGCTGCACGGTCTGCGGATCGGGGTGTTGCACGGCCGGCTGCCGGCCGACGAGAAGGACGCGGTGATGCGCTCCTTCGCCGCCGGCGACCTGGACGTGCTGGTCGCCACGACGGTGGTCGAGGTCGGCGTGGACGTGCCGAACGCGACAGTGATGATCGTGCTGGACGCCGACCGCTTCGGTGTCTCCCAGCTGCACCAGTTGCGGGGCCGGGTCGGTCGGGGCGCAGCCGCCGGGCTCTGCCTGCTGGTCACCGAGGCGGCCGAGGGTTCGTCGGCGCGGGAGCGGCTGGACGCCGTGGCGTCCACGAGCGACGGTTTCACGCTCGCCGAACTCGATCTTGAGCAGCGCCGCGAGGGCGACGTGCTCGGCGCCACCCAGTCCGGGCGCCGCTCGCACCTGCGGCTGCTGTCCCTGCTGAAGGACGCCGACCTGATTCGCGACGCCCGTGCCGAGGCGATCACCCTGATCGAGGACGACCCGGAGTTGACCCGCAACCCGGCGCTGGCCGCCTCCATCGCCGCGCTCGTCGACGAGGACCGCGCGGAGTACCTGGAGAAGGGCTGACACCGACCCGGCTGCCCTGATCCGCCCCCGGTTCCTGGAAACCGGGGCTACTCGCCGTCGGGTGAACCGGGTCATCACACTCGGCCCCGCACGGCGAAGGGCGCGCCGACCGGATGGTCGGCGCGCCCTTCGTTGTCAGCGCGGGTTGCCTCAGGCGGTGAAGCGCACCCGACGACGACGGGCCATCACGAACAGGACGGCACCGGCCGCGAGCAGCACCAGCGCGCCGGCGATGATGCCGCCGGTGGCGGCGCCGGTCACCGGGAGACCCGGCTCCTCGCCGCCAGCGCCACCGCCGCCGCAGTTGCCCTCCGGCGTGTAGATCGCCTCAAGCTCGAGGTCCATGTCCGGCAGGGCGACGATCGCGGTCTTGTCCTTGCCGGCCTTGAAGGTCACCGTCTCCGCCGCGCCGGCGGCGACCGTACGGGTCTCGGTCTTGCCGTCGTACGTGAAGGTCGCCTTGACCGGCAGCCCACCCTCGGGGTTGGTCGCGGTGAGGGTGAAGTTCTTGCAGTCGGCCTCGGTGGTGATGGCCGGCAGCGGGCAGTCCTCGGGGCGCTGCCACGAGTACGTGCCGTTCTCGACGACCTTGCCGTCGACCAGCACCTCGATCTTGCCGGCGTCGGCGGCGGGAACCACGACGCTGGTGTCGGCCTTGCCGGCCGGGACGGAGACCTTCTTGGTGAAGCCGTTCTCGCCCTTGACCTCGAACTCGACAGCGTACTTGCTGATCTTGCCGTCGTTGCTCAGCGAGACGGCGACCGAACCGTCGCAGTTGGACGCGAAGGTCGAGGCCGGGGTGGTGCAGCTCTTGCTGCCGCCGTTGTACCAGCCCTGCGGGCCCGTCGACCGGTTGCCCGGGGCGCCCTTCGAGCCGAGCTTCTCGTTGCCGTACCGCTTGCCGCCCTCGACCAGCTCCTCGATGACGCCCTCCTTGCCGCCCCAGATCAGGTCGACCTGGGTGTGGCAGTCCGGGATCTCGACGTCCAGCGTGATCTCGGTCTTGGTGCCACCGATCCAGTCGCTGTCCGGCGTGCCGTACACGTACTGCGGGGTGGCGAACTGCGGACGCGGCGCGAAGTACGACACCAGCGTGAACCACTGCTTGCCCTCGCCGCAGAGCGGCAGGTCACCGTCGAGCTTGACGGTGGCGGTGCCCTTCGGACCGTCGAAGGTGTGGCTGTACTCGGCCTTGTCGACGTCGACGCACTTCGGGGCCGGCGCGCAGGACTCGTCGGCGGCGATGTTGATGCTGCCGTCGTTCGTCTTCTCGGCGGTCTTGACGTCCTCGACCCACCACTCGGCGTGCACCTCGAGCTTGGCGGTGGTCGTGTTGCCCGGCACCCGCTGGACGGCGGTGACGGTCTTGCTCTTACCGAGCAGGTAGCCCTCCAGCGGCACCTCCTTCGCGCCCTCGATGGCGACGTTCACCGGGGTGTCCGGGGTCGTCGTCACCTTCTGGAGCGTCGCGTCCTTGTTGGCTTCGCTGTTCTGCACCGTCCACTCGATCACGCGCTCGCCGGTGAGCCGGTCGCACTCGACGGTGGCGTTGATGGTGGTGTGGTGTGCACTGGCTGGGGCGGCCACTGCGACGACCCCGGTGAAGCCGATGAGGGCGGCTCCCAGGATGGCCAGCGGTCGCCGGAGCGACAGCTTGGGACGGATCACGGGTACTCCTGGAGTGCTGAAGCGTCAGGGGTGTGGCACGAGAGTGACAGTGGACGGTCACTGCACGTCCGGTCGGAGAGGGGCCCTCCCGCGCCGCGGGCCGGTGGGTTGCCGCCGGCACCCGGCAGACCCTAGCGAGATCGCAGCGCGTGATACAGCGCTCAGGATTTGCTAAGACGGATGTTATGAAGTTGAGATCATTGATATACGGCAAGTGATCAGTCCGTTCGGTTGGTGGTACCTACCGTGTCGGCCGGGCGGTCCCGCCGGTCGCGTAGCGTCAGGGTCATGAGCAGGAGGAGACGGTGACCCGGATCGTGGCCGGGACGCTCGGCGGCCGGCGGATCGCCGCGCCCCCCGGCGCCGGCACCCGCCCCACCTCCGACCGGGTCCGCGAGGCGTTGTTCAGTGCCGTCCAGGCCGAGGTCGACCTCGACGGGGTCCGCTTCGCCGACCTGTACGCCGGCTCCGGCGCGGTCGGGCTGGAGGCGCTCTCCCGGGGCGCCCGGCACGTGCTGCTTGTCGAGTCCGACCCACGGGCGGCCCGGGTGATCCGGGAGAACGTGGCAGCCCTGCGTGCCGGCCCGGCGGCCCGCCTGGTCACCGGGAAGGTGGCGACGGTGCTGGCCGCCGGCCCGGACGGCGAGCCGTACGACGTGGTGTTCGCCGACCCGCCGTACGCGGTGCCGGAGGTGGAGATCACCGCGCTGCTGGCCGCGCTCGTCGAGCAGCGCTGGCTGGCTCCCGACGCGCTCGTGGTGGTGGAGCGATCCAGCCGGACCAGGGAGTTCGACTGGGTGGAGGGGATCACCGCCGCGCGCAGTCGCCGCTACGGCGAGACCACTCTTTGGTACGGTCGCCGATCATGAGACGTGCGGTGTGCCCCGGCTCGTTCGATCCGGTCACCAACGGACACCTCGACATCATCGGTCGGGCCAGTCGGCTCTTCGACGAGGTGATCGTCGGCGTGCTGGTGAACCAGTCGAAGAGTGGCCTGTTCACCGTCGAGGAGCGGATCGAGATGCTCCGCGAGGTGACGTCCTCGTACGACAACGTACGGGTGGAGTCGTTCCGTGGGCTGCTGGTGGACTTCTGCCGCGCCCAGCAGGCGAGTGTGCTGATCAAGGGCCTGCGGGCGGTGAGCGACTTCGACTACGAGTTGCAGATGGCCCAGATGAACGTCGGGCTGGCCGGCGTCGAGACACTCTTCATGCCGACCAACCCGCTCTACTCGTTCCTCTCGTCGAGCCTGGTCAAGGACGTGGCCAAGTGGGGCGGCGACATCTCCGCCCACGTCCCCGACCCGGTCCGCGAGGCCCTCCGGTCCCGCCTGACCCCCCGCCCCTAACCCCGCCCTCGTCCCCGCCCCCGCCCTCGCCCCCGCCCCCGCCCCCGCGATCTTGCACTTGTGGCTGTCGTATTGCCCCTTCATGGTCGATATGACGCAGCAGTAAGTGCAAGATCGACGAGGAGTGGGGGGTGCGGGGTGCGGGGAGTGACGTTGTCGCGACGCGCCGGGTTGGGGTCTGTGGGGCTGGTGTGGGACGGGCACGACATGATGGTGGCGCGGGGAACGGCCGTAGCCCGCATCATGGAGGTCGGCCGACGAACGACAGGAGTGAGGTAGCCGGTGGACCCGCTCGATCGCATCGACGAACTGATCGCCATCCTGGAGCAGGCCCGCTCCGTCCCGATGTCGCGCAACAACTGCATGGTCGACCGGGGTGAGATGATCGCGGCGCTCGACGAGATTCGCGCCGATCTCCCCGCCGACCTGCGTCGCGCCGCCGCGCTCCTGGAGGAGCGGGACAAGATCATGGAAGCCGGCAAGCGTGAGGCGGACCGGATCATTAGCGAGGGTGAGGCGGAACACGCCCGCCTGGTCTCGGTGAACGAGATCACCGTCTCGGCCGAGCACGAGGGCGCCCGGATCATCGGCGAGGCCCGGGCCGAGGCGCAGCGCCTGCGTGAGGAGGTCGACGACTACGTCGACACGGCGCTGGCCAACTTCGAGCAGTTCCTCACCCGGGCGCTGGCCTCGATAGAACGCGGTCGCGACAAGATGCACGCCCTGCGGGAGATCGGCACGTTCGCTGGGGACGAGGCGGAACGCCCGCTACCCTTCTGAGCGGCACCTCACCAGCCGACATTCTCGCCGCAGGCGTCGCCCCCGGTTCGACTGGCGGGCGGTCGTCCAGGTAACCTTTTTTGTCGGCCTCTCACCGGCCGGAGTCTAACTATGCCCAAACACTCGCCATCGACACTCGACCCCAGGTCGCCGCTGGTCCTCGACACGAGGGACCTGCCGCGCCGCCCTGGCCTGTTGCGTGAGGTCCAGCGGGTCGTGCCGGCACCGGCGGACCTCGGTGTGGAGTTGATCGGCGTGCCGGAGGGCGCGGACCTCGACCTCGACCTGAGGTTGCAGTCGGTGTCCGAGGGCGTGCTCGTCTCCGGGACCATCACCGGTCCCGTCCGGGGTGAGTGCGGCCGTTGCCTGCGCGAGATCAACGACTCGATGGGCGTGACGATCCAGGAGCTGTACGCGTACGAGGACAGCACCACGGACGCCACGACCGACGAGGACGAGGTGGGCCGGATGCAGGGCGATCTGATCGACCTGGAGCCGGCGCTGCGGGACGCGTTGGTGCTCACGCTGCCGACCAACCCGCTCTGCCGGGAGGACTGCCCAGGACTGTGCCCCGACTGTGGGGCGCACTGGGATGATCTGCCGGCCGACCACAGTCACCAGCAGATCGACCCGCGTTGGGCGGGCCTGTCGCAACTGACCGTTACAGAGGAGTAAGAACCGTGGCCGTCCCGAAGCGCAAGATGTCGCGCAGCAACACCCGGTCCCGCCGGGCGAACTGGAAGGCGACAGTGGTCGCGACCGTCGCGTGCCCGCAGTGCAAGTCCCCGAAGCTGCCGCACGCCGCGTGCTCCGTCTGCGGCACCTACAACGGCCGCCAGGTTCTCGAGGTCTGACCTGGACGCCGAGTGACGCCTCCGACCTCAGGTCGGGCGGCACGCGCATCCTGGCATTCGCCCGGTGCGCCGGCTCCCTCCGACGCCGGCCGGTCTGCTCCGGCCGGCGTTCCGGTGGAGCCGGGCGCCGCGCGGATCGCCGTTGACCTCCTCGGCGGGGACGACGCTCCCGCCGTCGTGGTTGACGGCGCTCTGCGGGCCATGCGCGCCGACCCTGACCTGCATCTTCTTCTCGTCGGTCCGGCCGAGGTCGCCGACGGGCTGATCGCTGCCCTCGATCCGGCGCAGCGCGCCCGGGTCACGGTGCGACCCGTCCGTGCCGTGGTCGGCATGGCCGACCATCCCAGCGCCGCCCGCGCCGAGAGCACCGTCCGGGCCGCCGTCACCGCGGTCCGGGACGGAACCGCCGACGCCCTGGTCTCCGCCGGCGCCACCGGCGCCACCGTCACCGCCGCAGTGCTCGGTCTCGGCCGCTGGCCGGAGATCCGCCAACCCGCGCTGGTCGCGACCCTGCCGGCGGTGGCCGGACCGGTAGTGCTCCTCGACGTCGGAGGCTCCCTGGAGCCCCGCCCCGCCACCCTCGCCCGGCACGCCGCGCTCGGCGCCGCGTACGCCGCCGTGGCGCACTCGATCGCCGCGCCCCGGGTCGGACTGCTCTCCGTCGGTACGGAGGCCGGCAAGGGGGACCGCGTCCGCCGGGCCACCGACCCGCTGCTCGCCGTCGAACACCTACCCGCCGGGGCGCGCTACGTCGGCCTTGTCGAGGGGTACGACGTCGCTGTCGGCGCCCGCGCCGACGTGGTCGTCACCGACGGGTTCACCGGTAACGTGCTGCTCAAGGCCGTCGAGGGGGCGTACTCGATGGCCGGTGGCCCGCCCGCCGAGGGCGGTGCCCCCCGGGCGGCGGCCCTGCTGGGCGTCGCGGGGACGGTCGTGGTCTGCCACGGGGCCGCCCGCGCCGACGACGTCGCCTCCGGCATCGCCCTCGCCGCCCACCTGTGGCGGCGAGACGCCACCGACCTCGTCGCCGCGCTGCTCGATGGCGACGCCGCGACGGACCGCACCGACCGCTCCACCGACACCGAGGTACGCACATGAGCAACGACAAGCGCCGACGGGCGTCCATCGGTCATCTGGAAGCCGCGTTCGGCGTGAGCCTGGAGCCGGAGCTGCTCCAGCGCGCGTTGACCCACCGCTCGTACGCGTACGAGAACGGCGGGCTGCCCACCAACGAGCGGCTGGAGTTCCTCGGCGACTCGGTGCTCGGCGTGGTGATCACCACGGCGCTCTTCCACAACCATCCCGACCTGCCCGAGGGGCAGTTGGCGAAGCTGCGCGCCAGCGTGGTCAACATGCGGGCGCTCGCCGACGTGGCACGTGGGCTGGGCCCGGACGGCCTCGGCGCGTACCTGCTGCTCGGCAAGGGCGAAGAGACCACCGGTGGTCGGGACAAGGCCAGCATCCTGGCCGACACCCTGGAGGCGCTGCTCGGCGCGATCTACCTCCAGTACGGGCTGGACACCACGGCGATCGTGATCCACCGGCTCTTCGACCCGTTGATGGCCGAGTCGGCCGGGCGGGGCGCCGCTCTGGACTGGAAGACCAGCCTCCAGGAGCTGACGGCGGCGCTCGGCCTCGGCGTCCCGGAGTACCGGATCGAGGGCACCGGCCCCGACCACCTCAAGACGTTCACCGCCTGGGTGGTGGTGGCCGGCAACCGGTACGGCGGTGCCGAGGGGCGCAGCAAGAAGGAGGCCGAGCAGCGGGCCGCCGAGGCCGCCTGGCGCACGCTCGCCGAGCAGAACGGCCAGGACGGCGCGGCAGGTCAGCGGGTGGGCACCAGCCAGGACGGCGGCGCCGCCGGCCAGAACGGCAAGGCCGCCGACGCGCTACCGAACCGGGCGGTGGGCACTGGCGACGCGACCGACCAGGGCGATCCCGGGCCGCTGGAGCGCGCCGGGCGGGCGGCGGAGGCCGAGCAGGCCGACCACCTGGCGCAGGCCCTGCCGGCCAGCGGCGCGGACGGCCACGAGACGGGGTTGCGGCGTGCCTGAGCTGCCCGAGGTGGAGACGGTCCGGCAGGGGCTGGCCCAGTGGGTCGTCGGCCGCCGGATCGTCTCCGTCGAGGTGCGTCACCCGCGGGCGGTCCGTCGGCACGTCCCGGGCGCCGTGCACTTCGCCGACGTGCTCGCCGGGCGCACGGTGCTGGACGCCCGCCGTCGCGGCAAGTACCTGTGGCTGCCCCTGGACAGCGGCGACGCGATCATCGGACACCTCGGGATGTCCGGTCAGCTGCTGATCCAGCCACCGGGAACGGCGGACGAGACCCACCTGCGGGTCCGGTTCCGGTTCGACGACGACGGCCCGGAGCTGCGCTTCGTCGACCAACGCACGTTCGGCGGGCTCGCCGTCAGCGAGGGAGGCGCCGAGTTGCCCGCCGAGATCGCGCACATCGCCCGCGACCCGATGGACCCGGAGTTCTCCGACGCGGCGTTCGGCGCGGCGCTGCGCCGCCGGCACACCGAGGTGAAGCGGGCACTGCTCGACCAGACGCTGATCTCCGGGGTGGGCAACATCTACGCCGACGAGGCGCTCTGGCGGGCCCGGCTGCACGGTGCCCGACCGACCGACGCGTTGACCGGCCCCGCGGCCCAGCGCCTGCTGGATCACGTCCGCGACGTGCTGGCCGAGGCGATCACCGAGGGTGGCACCAGTTTCGACGCCCTCTACGTCAACGTCAACGGCGAGAGCGGCTACTTCGACCGGGCGCTCAACGCCTACGGCCGGGAGGGCGATCCCTGCCGCCGCTGCGGCGCGCCCATCCGCCGCGAGGCGTTCATGAACCGCTCGTCGTACAGCTGCCCACGCTGCCAGCCCCGGCCCCGGGGTTCCCTACGGGGATGACCCGGAGTCGTCTCCGGGGCGCCGCCGGCGGGTCGCGGCGCGTCGCTCCGGGCTGGACCCGGGGGTACGACCGAATCGCGGTCGATGTCCGCCGCGCCCACCCCCGCTCCCCACTGCGGTGATTCCAGGGTGAGCCAGGGCCGATCCCCGATGTGACCGTCTCGTCACCTACCTAGCGTCAGCACCGATGAATGGGGGGCTGACGTGACAGGGGGACCCGTGATGGGGAAAAGACCGGTGACGGTGCGGTTGGCGCGGTGGAGCGCCGAGCACCCGTGGCGCGCGATCGCACTCTGGATCGTGTTCGTGGCGGTGTGTTTCGTCGGCGGCAACGCCGCCGGCCTCAACGAGGCCACCGGCGATGACCAGGCGATCGGCGAGGCGGGCCGGGCCGGGCTCATCGTGACCGCCGGCGACTTCGACAACCCGGCGGTGGACAACGTCCTGATCACCTCCCGCAGCGGCGCGCTGGACCAGGCGGCGGCGCGGGCGGCCGCCGACGACGCGGCGGCCCGATTGCGTACGGTCACCGGAGTGGCCGAGGTCGGCCAGCCGATCCCCGCCCGGGACGGCTCGGCGCTGCTGCTGCCGATCACCATGTCGGGTGACCCGGAGACGGCCTCGGAACGCGTCCAGCCGTTGCGGGACGCCACCGCCACCGTCCAGAAGGCCCACCCGCAGCTCCGCGTCGAACAGGTCGGCGGACCGTCGATCGGGCAGGCCCTCGACGACACGCTGGGCAAGGACTTCAAGCGCGCCGAGCTGCTCAGCCTGCCGGTCACGCTGGCGATCCTGATCATCGCGTTCGGCGCGCTGATCGCGGCGAGCGTGCCGGTGCTGCTGGCGCTCTCCTCGGTCGCCGCCGCGATGGGCCTGTCCACCCTCGCCTCGCACCTGGTGCCGGCCACCGACACCACCGGGCCGGTGATCCTGCTGATCGGCATGGCGGTCGGGGTGGACTACTCGCTCTTCTACATCCGTCGGGAGCGCGAGGAACGCGCGAAGGGCCGATCCGGCCTGGACGCCGTCGAGATCGCTGCGGAGACTTCCGGCCACGCCGTCGTGGTGTCCGGGTTCGCGGTGATCATCTCGATGGCCGGGCTGCTGCTTGCCGGCGACGTGGTCTTCTCGTCCCTCGCCGTCGGCTCGATCCTCGTGGTCGCCGTCGCGGTGGCCGGTTCGCTGACCGTCCTGCCCGCCCTGCTGGCCCGACTCGGCCGCTGGGTCGACCGGCCCCGGGTGCCGCTGCTCTGGCGACTGACCGCCCCGCGTACCGGTCGGCACGGCCAGCCCCGCGCGCCCCGGCTCTGGCCCGCGGTGCTCCGGCCCGCGCTGCGTGCGCCGGTGGCGACGCTCGTCATCTCGGTCGGGCTGCTGCTCGCGCTGGCCGCGCCGGCGCTGGGTATGAAGCTGAAGTTCCCCGGCATGGAGGACCTGCCCCGCACCACACCGGCCATGCAGGCGTACGACCGGCTCACCGCCGCGTTCCCGTCCGCCGGCACCAACCACGTGGTGGCCGTCCGGGCGCCCGCGGAGCAGGTTGACCGGGTCCGCGCCGCCCTCACCGAACTCTCCACCCGGGCGGCGGGCGACCCGCTGTTCGCCCCAGTCGAGGCGGACGGGCCGAAGATCGAGGTGTCGGCCGACCGGCGGGTGTCGGTGCTGGACGTCGCCACCCCGTACGCCAGCCGGGACGACCGGTCGGCGCGGTCACTGGAGAAGCTGCGCGAGGACCTGGTCCCGGCCGAGCTGCGGGGCATCCCCGGCGTCGAGTACGCGGTCGGCGGCAGCGTGGCCGACAGCGTCGACTACGCGCAGCATGTGCGGGACAAGTTGCCGCTGGTCATGGGCTTCGTGCTGGTGTTGACCTTTCTGGTCATGGCGTTCACCTTCCGGTCGGTGGTGGTCGCGGTCAGCTCGATCGCGCTGAACCTGCTCTCCGCCGGCGCCGCGTACGGCCTGTTGGTGCTGGTCTTTCAGGGTGAGTGGGCGGAGGGGCTGCTCGGGTTCACCTCGATGGGCGCGATCGTGTCCTGGCTGCCGCTGTTCCTCTTCGTGGTGCTCTTCGGTCTCTCGATGGACTACCACGTGTTCGTGGTCAGCCGGATTCGCGAGGGGGTGCGGTCCGGCATGCCCAACCGCGACGCCGTGTCGTACGGGATCACCTCGTCGGCCGGGGTGGTGACGAGCGCGGCGGTCGTGATGGTCGGGGTGTTCTCGATCTTCGCCACGTTGAGCACCATCGACATGAAACAGCTCGGCATCGGCCTGGCGGCGGCGATCCTGCTGGACGCCACGATCATCCGGGGAGTGGTGCTGCCGGCGCTGATGACCATGCTGGGTGACGCCAACTGGTGGGCCCCGCGCTTCCTGAGGCCCCGCCCGGAACCCGCTCCCACCGACCCCCGCGAACCCGCCCCACAACTAGTCCCGGTGCCCTGACCCTCCCACCCTCGCCCCGCCCCACCCTCCTCGCCCTCCGCACCCGCGCCCCGGGACCTCGACCTTTGATCTCGTTGATCTTGCACTTGCTGCCGCGACATAAGTGGGCCAAGTCCACAATTCGGCAACAGAAAGTGCAAGATCGCCGGGGCGTGGGGCGTGGGGCGTGGGGCGTGGGGCGTGGGGCGTGGGGCGTGGGGCGTGGGGCGTGGGGCGTGGGGCGTGGGGCGTGGGGCGTGGGGTGGTTACGGGAGGGGGCAGGGTTGGCGGGGGGCGTCCAGGGTGCGGTCCTTGCGGATGGACGCGAAGCCGTAGCCCACCGTGGTGACGCAGAAGTCGTCGGTCGAGCCGGTGTACTCCACGTGGAAGACCGGCTTGCCGGCGTCGGTGAAGGGCAGCAGCTTGGCGCACTGGTTCAGCCGGACGCACTCCTCGTTGACGGCGAAGTCGAAATCCGGGGCCAGCGCGGCGACCTGCGGAACGTCATTGATCAGCCCGGGAGACAGGCTCAGTGAGCGGGCCAGCTCGGCCAGCCGCCGGTTGAACAGCAGTTGGTCGTCGAAGTCGAGCGGGAAACCGGTGGGGGACGCGTACCCGTCGGCGTCAGCGAGGGCCACCGCGCCGAAGCCCTTGCCCCGGCAGAGCCGGAACCGGTCGGCAAGCACCGGTTCGAGGGTGTCCCAGGCCCGCACGTCCAGCCATCGGCTGTCAGGCCGGCGTCCGGCCGCTCCCCGTACGACGTCGGGTAGGCGGCTCGCGTCCGGGTCTGCGGAGCGGACCGACCCGACGTACACCTGGCAGATCAACCGGCGGTCGCGGGAGCGCAGGTCGGCGGTCTGCGCGCTGGTGGTGCCCACCGGGTCGAGCAGGAAGACAGTCGCGTCCACCGCCGGGTCGAGGGGGCCGGTGAGCTGCCACTGCCACTGCCAGTGCCGAGCCTGGTCGGCCGGCCACGCGGTGGGCGCGCCGGGTGGGGTCACCTCGGGTCGACAGCCGTACGCCGGCACCGCCAGCACGAGGACGACTCCTGCCGACAGGGCGCGGCGCAGCGGGCGTACGGCGATGTGACGCCGTGGCCGGATCCGCATCGGCAGCTCCCGGGTCCCGGGCGGCCCCGCGCCACCCTCGCCGGCACCCGGCCCGCACGCGCCGGTCCGGCATACCTCAGCCTGTCAAACGAGCGCGGGGGCGGGAACGACGCGCGCTCAGCGCGGCGCCGCGAAGACCTGCGTCCAGTACGGCCCGTTGCTGCTGGCGATGCCGACGCCGATCTCGGTGAACGCGCAGTTCAGGATGTTGGCGCGGTGACCGGAGCTGTTCATCCACGCGTCCATGACGGCGGTCGGGCTCTTCTGGTTCCAGGCGACGTTCTCGCCGTACGTCCGCCAGGTGTAGCCGACCCGGTCCAACCTGGTGCCGGCGTTGCTGCCGTCGCTGCCGGTGTGGGACATCTTCTGGTGGTCGGCCTGGTCCTGGCTGTGCCGCTGGGCGGCCGTCATCAACTTCTCGTTGATGGTCAGCGCCTTGCAACCGGCCTTGGCCCGTTCGGCGTTGACCAGGTCCACGACCTCGCGGGCCTGCGCGCTGACGGCGCCGCTGGAGCCGGTGGACCCGCTCGAACCGCCGTTCGTACTCGGCGCGCTGCTGCGCTCGACGCCGCGGCGCGACGCGGCGGTGGTCCGGGAGGCGGCCGGTGTGGGCTTGACGACCTTGCTCGGCGTCGGGCTGGCGGACGTCGGGCTGGGTGTGGCGGACGGCGAGGGCGCGGCGAGTGTGTCGAGCGCCGGCTCCTCGGTCGGCGCGGCGGGTGTGGCATAGGTGTCGTCGACGGCTGTCGACTGCGGGGCGCCGTCGTCACCACCGGGCATCGCGAGCGCGCCGACGCCGACGCTCACCACGAGGGTGGCGGCCGCCGCGGCGCCGCCGATCATCAGCGGCCGACGCCAGCGGCGTGGGGAGCGGTGCCGCCCCTCGCCGGTGCGGCCGGTCGCCGCGGCGTCTCGCCAGGTGCCGGAGGTTCCCGCCGCGGCGTCGCTGTGCCAGTCGTCAGTCCGCTGCGTGCCCGGATCGGGGCGCCACCCGTCGGACGCGCCCGGGGCCGGGGGGTTGCCGGCCCAGCGGTCCGTCGTGCTGTCCGGGTCGTGGCTCGCCCAGCTGGCGGTCGGCGCGTCGGCGTGGGCGGCCCGCTCGGGCTGGCGGTCGGCGGCGGACTGCTCCCGGTGCCACTGTTCGTCAGCCTGCTCCCGGTGCCACTCGGCGTCGGACTGGCCGGGCTCGTCGCCGAACAGGTAGGCCGAACGGGGCTCCGGGCGGTCGTGCAGCCAGGCCGGCTCGTCGGTCGGCCGTCCGGCGCGCCGGGGGGCGCCGTTCGGGTCCATTGGATCGGTCCAGCCGTGCACGCCTATGCCTCCCGTTGTCGGTAGTGGGCCGGGCTGACGCTACGGCGAGCCTGCGACCTGCGGCAACGCGGCTAAGAAAGAGTTAAGGGGAAGTCGGACACGAGGGTGCGGACTTCTGCCGATCCGGGCGTACAGTAAAGGCGTCCGGACAGAGCGTGTCCGTGCCTTGCGGCAGCCCCCCGACAAGTGGACAGGTCGACGTGGAGATGATCTACGGCCTGCGAGAACTTGACGAAGGAGGGGTTTGCGGCTCAATATATAGGTGTCGCCAGTCGCGCCCGGTCATGCCCAGATACAGCCTGGAATGACAGCCGCGTACAAATGGGCGCGCGTTGGCCGGCCTTTCCGGCAGCGCATATCAAGGAGTCAGCATGGCGAAGGCCCTCTACGGCCACGTAGGTGCAGCGCCCGACCGGCGTCTGCTCGACGAGGTCACCCGACTGCGTGCCAGGGTTCAGGCACTGGAGTTCGAGATCACGCGTCTGCGTGCCGACAATGATCGGCTCGCGGCGGCTGCGGCGGAGGCGGACGATCTGCTCCGTCTGGCCGAGCCGGCGCTGACCTGATCTCCACGTCGAAAAAACTGAATCGCACCACCGCAGAAATGCGCGCCGACACCTCCGTGCCGGCGCGCAACACTGTCCGGGGGCCTTTAGCCGTCGGACCATTCGTGATCTTGCTGTGGGTCGCGTACCGGAACCGCGACCGTAGTTCCGTAAACTGCGGCACCGGATAAGCGATCATGAAAAGCTGTTGTCTTTTGGTCGACCCACTGAACAACAGCGCGCCCTCGGTCGGCGCGGCCCGGGGCGGGTCGCGTGCCGACCCGGTCCCACCGCCGGGTTAGTCTGCGAGTTCACCCAGGTCCCGCAGCCGGCGACGGTACGGCGGCCACCGGACGAGGATCGAGTAGGTGTATCTCAAGAGCCTGACGGTGAAGGGGTTCAAGTCCTTCGCCTCCGCCACGACGTTGAAGCTGGAGCCCGGGATCACCTGCGTGGTGGGCCCGAACGGCTCGGGCAAGTCCAACGTCGTCGACGCCATCGCCTGGGTCCTCGGCGAGCAGGGCGCCAAGGCCCTGCGTGGCGGCAAGATGGAGGACGTCATCTTCGCCGGCACCGCCGGCCGGGCGCCGCTGGGTCGCGCCGAGGTCACCCTCACCATCGACAACACCGACGGCGCGCTGCCGATCGAGTACACCGAGGTCTCCATCACCCGCCGGATGTTCCGCTCCGGCGAGAGCGAGTACGAGATCAACGGAAACTCCTGCCGGTTGCTCGACATCCAGGAGCTGCTCTCCGACTCCGGCATCGGCCGGGAGATGCACATCATCGTCGGGCAGGGCCGCCTCGACGGCATGCTGCACGCCAAGCCGGAGGACCGCCGGGCGTTCATCGAGGAGGCGGCCGGCGTCCTGAAGCACCGCAAGCGCAAGGAAAAGGCGCTGCGCAAGCTCGACGCGATGCAAGTGAATCTCAACCGCTTGGCCGACCTGACCACTGAGCTGCGCCGCCAGCTCAAGCCCCTGGGCCGGCAGGCGGAGGTGGCCCGGCGGGCCGCCGCCATCCAGGCCAACCTGCGCGACGCCCGGCTGCGCCTGCTCGCCGACGACCTGGCCACCCTGCGGACCACCCTGGACCGGGAGATCGCCGACGAGACCGCGCTGCGCGAGCGGCGCGAGCAGATCGAGGGTGAGCATGCCGAGGTGCAGGGCCGGCTCGGCGAGCTGGAGGCCGCGCTCGCCGAGGACGCGCCGCTGCTCGCCGCCGCCCAGGACACCTGGTACAAGCTGTCCGCGCTACAGGAGCGCTTCCGCTCCATCGAGCAGCTGGCCCGGGAACGGTTGCGGCACCTGAGCACCAGCGGCGACGACGAGCGTCCGGGCCGCGACCCGGACCAGCTGGAAGCCGAGGCGGAACGCGTCCGCGAGCAGGAGGAGGAGCTGCGCGCGGCGCTCACCGACGACCAGATCCGGCTGGCCGAGGCCGTCGAGCACCGCCAGGAGCTGGAGCGGCAGCTCGCCGCCGCCGAGCGGGAGTTGGTCGCCGCGGCCAAGGCCATCGCCGACCGGCGGGAGGGGCTGGCCCGCCTCACCGGCCAGGTCAACTCCGCACGGGCGCGGACCACCAGCGCCGGCGAGGAGATCGAACGGCTCGCCGTCGCGCACGCCGACGCGCTGGGCCGGGCCGAGCAGGCACAGGCCGACCTGGACGCGGTCGCCGCCCAGTCCACCGAGGCGGACCGGGACAACGCCGACCTGGACGCCCGGCACGCCGAGGCGGTCGCCGCGCAGGAGCGGGCGCAGGCGACCGTACGCTCGCTGGCCGACGCCGAGCGGGCGGCGGAGAAGGACGCCGCCACCTGGAAGGCCCGGGAGGAGGCGCTGGCTCTGGGTCTGCGCCGCAAGGACGGCGCGGGCGCGCTGCTGGCCCGCGCCGACGACGTACCCGGTCTGCTCGGCAGCCTCGCCGGGCTGCTCACCGTCGCGCCCGGTCACGAGGCCGCGCTGGCCGCGGCGCTCGGCGGCCTCGCCGACGCGGTAGCGGTGAGCGGGGTGGACGAGGCCGTCGAGGCGATGCGGCTGCTGAAGATCTCCGACGCGGGCCGGGCCGGTCTGCTGGTCGGCAGCCCGGCGGGTCCCGGGATGACCGGCTCCAACGACGCGCTGCGCCCGAAGCTCCCGGACGAGGCCCGCTGGGCCCCCGACCTGGTGGAGTGCACCGCCGAGCTGCGCCCGGCGGTGCACCGGGCGCTGCGCGACGTGGCGCTCGTCGACGATCTCGCCGCCGCTGCCGAGCTGGTCGCGGGCAACCCCGAACTGCGGGCTGTCACCCCGGACGGTGACGTGGTCGGGGCGTACGCGGCGGCGGGCGGTTCGGCCAAGGCGCCCAGCTACATCGAGGTGCAGGCGGCCGTCGAGGAGGCCCGTGCCAACCGACTCACCGCCGAACGCGCGGGTGCGGAGCTGCGCGACCAGCTCGTCGAGGCGCGCGCCGAGGTGGCCGCCGCCAAGGAGGCGGTGCAGCACGCCGCGGCCGAGAAGCGCGAGGCGGAGAGTCACCGCAACGCCGCCGCCCGCCGACTCGCCGAGCTGGGCGCCGCCGCCCGGTCCGCGAAGGCGGAGACCGACCGGCTCGGCGAGTCCCGCTCCCGCGCCGAGGCCGCCCGGCAGCGCGACCTGGCGACCCTCGCCGAGCTGGAGGAGCGGCTGCGGCTGGCCGAGGAGACCCCGGTCGACGCCGAGCCCTCCACCGAGGAGCGGGACCAGCTCGCGGCCATGGTGCCGCAGGCCCGGCAGAACGAGATGGAGGTCCGGCTCGCGGTGCGTACCGCCGAGGAGCGGGTCTCCTCGATCGCCGGCCGGGCGGACTCCCTCGCCCGGCAGGCCACCGCGGAGCGCGCCGCCCGGGAGCGCGCGGCGGCCCGGCGGGCCGCCCGTACCCGGGGCGCGGGCATCGCCCGGGCCGTCGCCGGCGGCGCCCAGGCGGCGCTCACCCGGCTGACCGCCTCGATCGCGACGGCCGAGGAGCACCGCGACGCGGTCGCCCGGGAACGCGCCGCGCGCGAGGCGGAGCTTCAGGAGGTACGCGGGGCGGCCAAGCGGCTCGGCGCGGAGCTGGAACGGCTGACCAGCCAGGTGCACCGCGACGAGGTGGCGCGGGCGGAGCAGCGGCTGCGCATCGAGCAGTTGGAGGCGAAGGCCGCCGAGGACTTCGGCCTGGACGTGGAGGCGCTGGTCGCCGAGTACGGTCCCCAGCAGCCCGTCCCGCCGACCCAGGTGGACGTGGCGGCGGCCGAACGCGACGGCCTGCCGGTGCCCGAGCCGGTGCGCTACGAGCGGCCGGTGCAGGAGAAGCGGGCCGCGAAGGCGGAGCGTGAGTTGGCCCTGCTCGGCAAGGTCAACCCGCTCGCGTTGGAGGAGTTCGCCGCGCTGGAGGAGCGCTACAAGTTCCTCTCCGAGCAGCTGGAGGACCTCAAGGCCACCCGGCGGGACCTGCTCACCGTGGTCAAGGACGTGGACGAACGCATCCTGGAGGTCTTCGCCAGCGCGTTCGAGGACACCGCGCGGGAGTTCCAGCAGGTGTTCACGGTGCTCTTCCCCGGTGGCGAGGGTCGGCTGATCCTGACCGAACCGGACGACCTACTCACCACCGGCGTCGAGGTGGAGGCGCGCCCGCCCGGCAAGAAGATCAAGCGGTTGTCGCTGCTCTCCGGTGGCGAGCGGTCGCTGACCGCGGTGGCCATGCTGGTGGCGATCTTCCGCGCCCGACCCAGCCCGTTCTACATCATGGACGAGGTGGAGGCGGCCCTGGACGACGTCAACCTGGGCCGGCTGATCACCCTGCTGGCCCAGCTGCGGGAAAAGAGCCAGTTGATCGTCATCACCCACCAGAAGCGGACGATGGAGATCGCCGACGCGCTCTACGGCGTGACCATGCGCAGCGGGGTCACCCAGGTGATCAGCCAACGGCTCAACCGGGCCGACGAGGACGACCAGCGGCACGGCCGCGGCGAGGAGAACGGGTAGTGGCTCGGGAACGCGCGACGGCGCTCCTGCTGGATCTGGACGGCGTGGTGCGCCGGTTCGACCCGGCGGTGGCCGCCGGGGTGGAGCGGGAGTACGGCCTCGACGAGGGGGTGCTCACCGAGATCGCCATGCAGTGGGGTCGACTCCGGCCGGTGCTCACCGGCCAGGTCACCCACGCCGAGTGGGTGAGCAGTGTGGCCGACGCGCTGGCCGGGCCGGCCGGCGGCCCGGACCGGGCCCGCGCCGCTGTCGAGCAGTGGCAGCGCTACCGGGGCGAGGTGGACACCGCCGTGCTCGACCTCGTCCGCGAGGTGCGCGCCGCGGGGATCACCGTCGGTCTGGGCACCAACGCCACCGACCTGCTCGACGCCGATCTGGCCGCCCTCGATCTGGTCGGCGAGTTCGACGTGGTGGTCAACTCCTCGGCGCTGGGCGTGCACAAGCCCGCCCCGGAATACTTCCGGGCCGCCTGCACGGCGCTGGCCACCCCGCCGGCCCGGGTCCTCTTCGTCGACGACGAGGACTGGGCCGTCCGGGGCGCGCGGGCCGCCGGGCTGTCGGCGCACCGATGGGGCGGCGCCGCCGACCTCCGCTACCTGCGGGCGGCCCTCGACCACTGAGCCTGTCAGTCGCCGGTGACGCCGTCGATGCGTTCCCGGATCAGGTCGGCGTGCCCGTTGTGCCGGGCGTACTCCTCGATCATGTGCACGTACACCCAGCGCAGGTTGAAGGTGCGCTTCTTCGCGCCGACCTCGGTGAACGTCTCGTCGAGCGAGTGGCCGGCGGTGGCGTCGCGGGCCAGCGCCACCTCGCGGTGGAAGGTGGCGAAGTCGGCCTCGGCGTCGGCGTCGCTGACGTCGTGGTCGGCGTCCGGCGTCTCGGGGGTGAAGTACGGGTAGTCGACCGTCTGGCCGGCGAAGTTCTCCCGGAACCACCAGGCCTCCACCTCGGCCATGTGCCGGACCAGGCCGAGCAGGGTCAGCCCGGACGGCTCGACGCTCGGCGTGCGCAGCTGCTCCTCGGTCAGGCCGGCGCACTTGAGCAGCAGGGTGTCGCGGTGGTAGTCGAGCCAGCCCTCCAGCATGGCGCGCTCGCCGGCGACCAGCGGCTCGTGTCTGCGGTCAATCTCGGGTGCTCTCCACGTCGTCATCCGGTCATCCTGCGACCGGGATACGACAGTCGCGAGCGGATTTCAGGGCACCACGACGACCGGCCAGCGGCCGGTGCGAACCAGCCGGGTGGCCACCGAGCCGACCAGCCGGTGGCCGGCCTGCTCGGAGGCGCCCACCACCAGCATGTCGGCCTGGAACTCGTCGGCCGCCGCGCACAGCTCGCCGTACGCGTCACCGCGCCGGACCAGCAGGGTCAGCGGGATGCCCCACTGCTCGGCGCCCCGCCGGCACTCCCGGCGCAGCTCGTCGGCCAGCTCGTCGTTGGCGCGTTGGACCGCGCCGGCGTCCATCCCGGGCACCAGGGCGGTCAGCCCGCTCGCCGAACTGACGTAGACCACCACCAGGGCGGCGCCCTGCCGACGGGCCAGGCCGGCGGCGTAGGAGCCGGCCCGCTCGGAGGTGCGGGTGCCGTCGACGCCCACCATGATCACCCGGGGACCGTCGGTGCCGCGCTCGAACGGCAGCGGTCGGGTCCGGGGGCCGTACTCCTCGCGGTCCGGTGCTCCCACGCTCATCGTCCTACCTCACCTCTGCTCGCCGGTTCGGAGCACCGCCGCGCCAGCGCCGGCGGCGACCGTCGACTCCCGCTCGACCTCGGTGGAGACCGGGTCGCTGTTGTGCTGCCGCAGCGGCACCTCCTTGATGAAGAGCACCGCGATCAGCGCGATCAGCGCGAACGGGGTGGCCGCCAGGAAGATGTCGCCGGCACCGTGGCCGTACGCGCTCTCCACCACCGCGCGCAGCGGGCCCGGCAGGGTGTGCACGTCGGGCAGGGTGCCGCCGCTGCCGGAGTTGGACGCGGGGATGCCGAGCTGGGCCAGCCCGTCGGCGGTGTAGTCCTTGACCTTGTGGGCCAGCACCGCGCCGAGGGCGGAGACGCCGATCGCGCCGCCGAGGCTGCGGAAGAACGCCACCACCGAGCTGGCCGCGCCGAGTTCGTGCGCGCCCACCGTGTTCTGCACGGCGAGGACCAGGTTCTGCATGGTCATGCCCAGGCCGACGCCGATCAGCGCCATGTAGACGCTGAGCAGCATGAAGTTGGTGTCCGCGCGCAGCGTGCCCATCAGGGCGAAGCCGACGGTGAGCAGCACCGAGCCGGTCACCAGGTACCGCTTCCAGCGGCCGGTCTTGGTGATCACCCGCCCGATCACCGTGGAGGCGACCAGCAGGCCGAGGATCATCGGCAGGGTCATCAGGCCGGACATCGTCGGGCTCTGGCCACGGCTGATCTGGAAGTACTGACCGAGGAAGATCGACGCGCCGAACATGCCGACGCCGACCGCGATGCTCGCGACGACGGCGAGGGTGATGGTGCGGTTGCGGAACAGCCGGGGCGGGATCATCGGCTCGGCGGCGCGTGTCTCGACCCGGATCGCCAGCGCGCCGAGGAGCACCGCCCCGATGACCATGGCGGCGGTCTGCCAGGAGACCCAGGCGTACTGGTCGCCGGCGAGCGAGACCCAGATCAGCAGCAACGAGACGGCCGCGGTGATCAGGGTGGCGCCCCACCAGTCGATCTGCGCCTTCCGCTTGACCACCGGCAGGTGCAGGGTCTTCTGCAGCACGATCAGCGCGATGATGGCGAACGGCACGCCGACGTAGAAGCACCAGCGCCAGCCGAGCCAGGAGGTGTCGACGATCACGCCACCGATCAGCGGACCGCCGATGGTGCCGACGGCCATCACCGCGCCGAGGTAGCCGCTGTAGCGGCCCCGCTCGCGCGGCGAGATCATCGTGGCCATGATCACCTGAGCCAGCGCGGTGAGGCCGCCTGCGCCGACGCCCTGGAGCACCCGGCAGGCGATCAGCTCACCGGTGCCCTGGGCGAGACCGGCCAGCACCGAGCCCAGCACGTAGATCCCCAGGGCGAGTTGAACGAGGGTCTTCTTGCTGGTCAGATCGGCTAGTTTGCCCCAGATGGGGGTGGTCGCGGTGGTCGCGAGCAGGGCCGAGGTCACCACCCAGGTGTACGCGGACTGGCCGCCGTGCAGTTCGGTGATGATGCGCGGCAGCGCGTTCGAGATGACCGTGGACGAGAGGATCGCGACGAACAGGCCCAACAACAACCCGGAGAGCGCTTCCAGGATCTGCCGGTGGGTCATGTCGACGGCGGCCGCCCGGGTCGGGACTGTGGCCTGGCTCATCGTGTGTTGCCTCCGAATGGAGTCGATGTGGAACGGCGGCGGGCTGAGCGCGCACGGGCCGCCTGAGAGTTGCCCGGGACAACCGTATGCCTTGGTTGCCTGAAGCAACAACTTGTCGGACGCCAGCGGTATTCCCCGCCCGTGGCCCGGTCAGCCCCAGGAGTCGTTGAGCCGGCCGAGCAGCCGGGCCAGCTCCTCAAGGTCCCGCTCCGGCCACCCGTTGAGGGCGCGGAGGAACTCACCCAACCGGGCCGCGCGGGCGACGTCGAACCGGCGCTGCCCCTCCTCGGTCAGGCTGATCTGCGCGGCCCGACGGTCACTCGGATCGGGGTCGCGGTGCACCAGGCCGAGGACCTCCAGCGCGTTGATCTGCCGGCTCAGCGTCCCCTTGCCCACACCCAGCCGCGCCGCCAACTCGGTCAACCGGATCGACCCGCTGCGCCGCAACCAGAGCAGCAGCCCGTACGTGTTCGGCTCGAGATTCGGGTGGACCTCCCGGGCGATCTCCCAGGAGACCGCCCGGCCACGACGCAGTAGCGCGGTCAACTCGTGCTCGACCGCGCGGATCGGCTCCGGCAGGTGCTCATCCACGGCGTAGAGACTACGGCGCGGACGGCTCGCCGCCACCGGACAGTCGGCGTCGCATCACCGGGCGTAGGTGCCCGTCCTTCGTGGTGCCCTCGATGAGCACATCCGCGCCGCGCCCGCGATGGGTCAGGGTGGCGACCGCGTTGCCGAAATAGGGTCCGGCCAGCTTGCGCCAGCGCACCCCCGGACGGCGTACGCCCGCCGAGCGGGCCAGCGCACGGGTGGCCCCGGCCGGGCCCGCCGACCAGCCCAACCGCATCAACGGACGGATGCCGGCCGGCACCTGGTTGTGGATCGGCGAACAGGTGAGCTGGTGTACGGGTGTGACCACCGCCGGATCGGCGAACCGGGCCCGCGCCACGTACGAGTGGTGCACGTCCCCGGAGAGCACACTGATCGACGCGGGCGGGGCGTACGCCGGGCCCGCGCCGACGCGCGCGCCCGACTCCCGGGGGGTGCCGGTCCCGATCCGGGCGAACGTCTCCGCGAGCGCCTCGAAGGAGCGCCGGAACGCCGCCCAGTGCTCCAGGTCCAGGGCGCGGCGCAGCTTCTCCGCCCCGCGTGCCACCCACGGCCGGCGGGAGTCCGCCAGCTTCTCGTTCCACGCCTCGATGTGGTGGATGCCCTGCGGCAGCAGCCACGGCAGCGAGGCGCCCACCACCAGGTGGTCGTAGACGCCGTGCGCCTGGTCGAGGAACCACGACCACTCGCCGGGCGGCAGCATCGCCCGGTTGCCCGACTCCAGCACCCGGCTGCACCTGTTGTCCAGCATGACCAGCCGGGTCCGGCCCAGGTCGAGCGCGTAGCTCCACTGATATTGCACGGCGCGCCAGCGCTCGGTGTCGTGCGCCAGGTCGGACTCCTGGTCGACCCGGTGCCCGAACTCGCGCAGCACCCCGGTCGCGTCCTCGGCGGCGACGACCTTCGCGTAGACCGGGTCGGCGGCGATCTCGTCCGGGGAGAGGTTGCCCAGGTGCTGGTAGACCCAGTAGGAGGCGAGCCCGCTGCCGATCCGCTCCGCCCACCAGGGCTGCTCGCGCATCTCGGCGCGCCACGTCGCCGAGGTGTTCCAGTCGTCGATGATCTCGTGGTCGTCGAAGATCATTACGCTCGGCACCGTGGAGAGCAGCCAGCGGATCTCCGGGTCCCGCCAGGACTCCAGGTAGAGCTTGGTGTACTCGTCGAAGCTCACCACCTGGTCCGCCGGAGCGCCCTTCGGCCGCCTGCGCCGTCGGCGCAGCAGCCGGCGCACTGTGGGCGAGGTCTCGTCGGCGTAGACCTGGTCGCCGAGCAGCACGAGCAGGTCCGGCAGCGGGTTCGCCTCCGGGTCGGCCATCAACCGGCGGGCGTACGCGTCGAGCGCGTCCGGCGGAAGCTTGCGGGTGGTCGCGTGCTGGGTGGTCTCCCGGCACGAGCCGAAGATCAGGCTGACCGGGCGGTCCCGGTCGTCGACGGGCCGGGTGCGGATCACGCTCGGTGGGAAGCCGCTGCTCGGCACCGGCCAGACCAGCTCGTCGTCGACGAGCACCTGATAGGTCGTCTCGCTGTCCGGGGTGAGTCCTTCCACCACGACGAGGGCGTAGTGGTGGTCGTACGCCGAGAAGGTGGACGCGGTGCCGGTGGCGCCGCCGGCCGTGCGGACGGTGACCACGGCGGGCCGGGCGGTCTCCACCCAGATGGTGGCCCGGGTGTCCACGACGCGCCGCAGGAGTGGGCCGATGAGGAGGTGGGCGGCGGACATGGCGCGAGCCTACCGCCGGTTTCCGGGCATCCGCCGGGTGCGGTGCTGAGACGCCGGGCACGGCATCGGGGGCCGTGGCGGGGACGCCGGGCACGGCATCGGGGGCCGTGGCGGGGACGCCGGGCACGGCATCGGGGGCCGTGGCGGGGACGCCGTCGCCCGCATCTGACAGGATTCCGGCATGGCCGAATACCTCGTCCTCGTTCTGGTGCTGCTCGGTGTGCTGATCGTCGGCACGGTGGGGCTTGTCGTGCCGCGGCTGCGGCGGCGACCCGAGCCCCCGTTGCCGCGCACCGAGGTCGACACCAGAGCCGAGGAGGATCTCGCCGGCCCGCCGGTCGAGGCGCCGGAGTCTGATCTGTCCACCGGTGTCCTGGTCGAGCCGCCACCGGTGATCGAGGCACCGGTGGAGGTGCCCGAGCCCACCGCCGGGCGACTGGTCCGCCTCCGGTCGCGGCTGTCCCGTTCGCAGAACGTCTTCGGCAAGGGCCTGCTCGGCCTGCTCGCCCGCGACCACCTCGACGAGGACGTCTGGGAGGAGATCGAGGACAGCCTGATCACCGCCGACGTCGGTGTCGACGCCACCCGCGACATCGTCGACCGGCTCCGCGAGCGCACCCGGGTGCTGGGCACCCGCTCGGCCTCCGAGCTGCGGGCGCTGCTCGCCGCCGAGTTGGTCAACGCGCTCGACCCGAACCTGGACCGCTCGCTGCGGACCGCCCCGAAGGACGGCGTGCCCGCCGTGGTCCTCGTCGTCGGTGTCAACGGCGCCGGCAAGACCACCACCTGCGGCAAGATCGCCCGCGTGCTGGTGGCCGACGGTCGCAGCGTGCTGCTCGGCGCCGCGGACACCTTCCGGGCCGCCGCCGCCGACCAGCTCGAGACCTGGGGCTCGCGGGTGGGCGCGGAGACCGTCCGGGGTCCCGAGGCCGCCGACCCGGCGAGCGTCGCCTTCGACGCGGTGAAGCGGGGCATCGACACCGGCGTGGACACCGTGCTCATCGACACCGCCGGCCGCCTACAGAACAAGGTCGGCCTGATGGACGAGCTGGGCAAGGTCAAGAGGGTGGTGGAGAAGCAGGGCCCGATCGACGAGACGCTGCTCATCCTGGACGCCACGACCGGGCAGAACGGTCTGGAGCAGGCCCGCGTCTTCACCGAGGTGGTGAACGTGACGGGCGTGGCGCTGACCAAGCTCGACGGCACCGCCAAGGGCGGCATCGTGATCGCCGTGCAGCGCAAGCTCGGCATCCCCGTGAAGCTGGTCGGCCTCGGTGAAGGCAAGGACGACCTGGCCCCGTTCGACCCGGCGCAGTTCGTCGACGCGCTGCTGGGGACCGAGGCCACCGGACGGGACGCGTAGTCTCGGGTGACCACCGACGATCGCGCGTACGCGGGTTGGCGCGACCCCGGCAACTCCTCACAGCGCCTCGGGAGACCGTACGTGACTTCGCAGGAGATCCCGCTGCACGGCGGCAACGTGAGCACAGTTGTCCGCGTGGGTGACACAGTGCGCCGCAACGCAGGACCGTGGACACCGTCCGTGCACGCCCTGCTGCGCCACCTGGAGTACGTCGGCTTCACCGGCGCCCCCCGCGCCCTCGGGATGGACGAGCGCAACCGCGAGGTGCTGTCGTACCTGGAGGGGGAGTGCGGGGAGTACCCGCTCGCCCCGCACTGGGTCACCGACGAGGCCCTGGTCACCGTCGCCACCATGCTCCGGATGTTCCACGACGCGCAGTACGGCTTCACCCCGCCGCCGGGAGCGGTCTGGCGTTCGTTCGGGCCCCCACCGCCGGACACCGAGGTGATCTGCCACCACGACGCCGCCCCGCACAACGTGATCTGGCGTCCGGACGGCACCCTCGGCCTGATCGACTTCGACCTCGCCTCACCCGGCGCCCGGATCTACGACGTGGCGTACGCGGCCTGGACCTGGGTGCCGATCTTCGCGGACCGGGACTCGATCACGCTCGGCTGGAAGCACCCGGACCGGCCCCGCCGGCTCCGGCTCTTCGCCGACGCGTACGGGCTGATCCCACGGGACCGGCACCGGCTGATCCGGACCATCCGCAAACGGATCGTGGACCACGTCGAGGGGATCCGCCGGATGGCGGCCGCCGGCGAGCCGGCGTTCGTCCGGATCGTGCACAAGGGCCACCTGCGCCGACCGATGCGCGATCTGCGGCTGCTCGACTACGAGCGGCACGCCCTGGAGAACGCCCTCCGCTGAGCGCGTCCCGGCCGATGTCCGGCCGGTCCGTCGAGCGGACCGGTCAGTGGGTTCCACCGGTCAGCCATCGACGCCCGCCACCCGGTTGATCCACCACCGTCCATGTCGACGAGTGTGCGGACTTCGTGACACGTACGAAACAACCTGTCACGAACCGGAAACCCGCGCGGGACCCTTGGTGAAACAGCCGGCCGCGAAGCTTCCGCGCAACCGGCCTACGGGCGACGCTGCCCCGGAAAGCCGCGAAGGAGGACTTCACCCTTTAGGAGGCCAGCGTGCCTGAAGCACCGACGATCGACGGCGCCAATACCACGTGGCTGCTGGTTTCGACCGCGCTCGTGCTGCTCATGACTCCCGGACTGGCGCTGTTCTACGGCGGCCTCAACCGGGCCAAGGGCGTACTCAACATGATGATGATGAGCTTCTCCGCCATCGGGCTCATCTCTGTTCTGTGGTGGTTCTACGGTTTCAGCGTCGCCTTCGGGACCGACGTGAACGGCTTCTGGGGTGACCCGGGCGCGTACCTCGGCACCAAGACGTTCCTCGCCGAGACCGACCTGTGGGGCGCCACGGCGGAGAACCCCAGCGGCATCGGGGTCCCGCTCTACGTGTTCATGGCCTTCCAGATGGTCTTCGCGGTCATCACCGTGGCGCTGATCAGCGGTGCGATCGCCGACCGGGCGAAGTTCGCCGGCTGGCTGCTGTTCGCCTTCGGCTGGGCCACCCTGGTCTACTTCCCGGTCGCCCACTGGGTGTGGGGCGGCGGCATCATCGGCGCCGACATCCACGCGCTGGACTTCGCCGGTGGCACCGCCGTGCACATCAACGCCGGTGCGGCTGCCCTGGCCGTGGCCCTGGTCCTCGGCAAGCGGCTCGGCTGGCCGCGCGAGGGCATGAAGCCGCACAACATCCCGCTGGTCGCGCTCGGCGCCGGTCTGCTGTGGTTCGGCTGGTTCGGCTTCAACGCCGGCTCGGAGCTGACCGTCGACTCGGTCGCCGGTCTCGCCTTCATCAACACCCAGCTCGCCACCGCGGCGGCCGTGCTCGGTTGGATCGCCGTCGAGTGGGTCAAGGACCGTAAGCCGACGATGGTCGGCGCCTCGTCCGGTGCCGTCGCCGGCCTGGTCGCCATCACGCCCGCCTGTGGCTTCATCGCCCCGTGGGCGTCCGTTCTGCTCGGCGTCGTCGCCGGCGCCGTGTGCGCGCTCGCGATCAGCCTGAAGTACAAGCTCGGCTACGACGACTCGCTCGACGTCGTCGGCGTGCACTTCGTCGGTGGCTGGATCGGGTCGCTCTGGCTCGGTCTGTTCGCCACCAACTCGGTCAACGGCGCGATCACCGATGTGGTGGGCGCCTCCGACGGCCTCTTCTACGGCGGTGGGGCAACCCAGCTCGGGCGGCAGGCGCTCGCCGGTCTGATCGTCACCGTGTGGTCGTTCGGCATCGCCTGGGTGCTCGCCTTCGTCATCGAGAAGACGATCGGCTTCCGGGTCCAGGCCGAGGCGGAGGTCGAGGGCATCGACATCGGCGAGCACGCCGAGAGCGGCTACGACCTGTCCCCGGCCGGTGGCGGCACAGGCGGAGCGTTCGCGATGGCCGGCATCGGTACCCCCGGTGGCGGCGCGACGAGTGGTGCCAAGTCGGAGGCGGAGCCCGCCGAGCCGGTCAGCGAAAAGGTCGCCGGTTAACGTTCCAGGGATGGAGGGGTTGGACATGAAGCTGGTGACCGCGGTCATCAAGCCGTACCAACTGGACGCGGTGAAGGAGGCCCTGCACGCCCTCGGCGTGGCCGGGCTGACCGTCAGCGAGGTGCAGGGGTACGGACGGCAGAAGGGGCACACCGAGGTCTACCGGGGTGCCGAGTACACGGTCGAGTTCCTGCCCAAGATCCGGGTCGAGGTGCTCACCGACGAGATCGACGTGGACAAGGTCGTGGACGCCATCGTCGGGGCGGCCCGCACGGGCAAGATCGGGGACGGCAAGGTCTGGGTCACCGGTGTCGAAGAGGTCGTCCGGGTGCGTACCGGCGAACGCGGCCTCGACGCCCTCTGACCCCGGTCGCGACCGACATGACCTCGTTGATCAAGAAGAATGCGTCAGGACAGGCCGATGACGGCGACGCGAACCTCTTGATCAACGAGGTCGTCGGCGTACACGGGGGGATCGGGGACGCGGCACGGCTCGGGCGGGCGGCGGCGTACGACACCTTCCTGCGCGGGTTGCTGCCGGCCCGGGAGGGGGTGGCGCTGCTGGCGGTCGGGGGGTTGGGCCGCCGGCAGTGCGCCCCGTACAGCGACCTCGACCTGGTGTTGGTGCACGCCGGCGTGCCCGGCACGGACGAGTTGGCCGCCTCGGTCTGGTACCCGATCTGGGACGCGGGCCTGCGCCTCGACCACTCGGTGCGCACCGTCGCCGAGGCGCTCTCGGTGGCCCAGGACGACGTCAAGGTCGCCCTCGGCCTGCTCGACGCCCGGCTGGTGGTGGGCGACCAGGCCCTGGCCGACGCGTTGATCCGCACCGCCGCCGACCACTGGCGGCGCACCGCCGTCCGCCACCTGCCCGCCCTGCGCGAGATCACCGCCCGTCGCTGGGAGGCCCACGGCGAGCTGGCGTTCCTGCTGGAGGGCGACCTCAAGGAGGCCGCCGGCGGCCTGCGGGACGTGGGGTTGCTGCGGGCGATCTCCACCGCCGGCATCACCGACGCGTTGCGCCCGGCCGTGTACGCCGCCCACCTGCGCCTGCTGGACACCCGTGACGCCCTGCACCAACAGGTCGGCCGCCGGGTCGACCGGCTGGTCGCCCAGGAACGCGACGGCGTGGGGCGGCTGCTCGGCCTCGACGACGGCGACGCCCTGCTGCGCCGGGTCGCCGGTGACGCCCGTACCGTCTCGCACGCCCTGGACGACGCGTTCCGCGCCGCCGACCGGCTGCGCTCCGGCCGGGCGCGCGGCGGCGGCGGCCGCCCGGTACGCCGTCCCGTGGCGCGGGACGTGGTGGAGCACGACGGTGAGCTGGTGCTGGCCCGCACCGCGATCGGGGCGCGTCCCGACCCGAGTCTCTCGCTGCGGGTCGCCGCCGCGGCGGCCACCACCCGGCTGCCCATCGCGCGGGCCACCTGCGAGTGGCTGGCGGCCTACTGCCCCCCGCTGCCCGCACCCTGGTCGGCCGAGGCCCGGGCCGCGCTCACCACCCTGCTCGGCGCCGGCGCCGGGCTGGTGCCGGCCTGGGAGACCTGCGATCGGTACGGGCTGGTCGACGACTGGCTGCCCGAGTGGACCCGGCTGCGCAGCCTGCCCCAGCACAACCCTGTGCACCGCTTCACCCTGGACCGGCACCTGGTGCAGACCGCGTACGAGGCGAGCCGGCACACCCGTGACGTGGAGCGCCCCGACCTGCTGCTGCTCGGGGCCCTGCTGCACGACATCGGCAAGGGCCTGCCCGGCGACCACAGCACGGTGGGTGTGCCGGTCGCCAAGGCGGTGGCGACCCGGATCGGGCTGTCCGCCGCCGAGACCGAGCTGATCGGCACGATGGTGCGACTGCACCTGCTGCTGCCCGACGTGGCCACCCGACGGGACCTCACCGACCCGGTCACCATCTCCTCGGTGGCGACGGCGGTCGCGGACACCCGCACCCTCGACCTGCTGCACGCGTTGGTACGCGCCGACGCGGCGGCGACCGGACCGGCGGCCTGGTCGGACTGGAAGGGCCGGCTCGTCGCCGAACTGGTCGCCCGGGTCCGTACCGCGCTCGACACCGGCGTGCTGCCCGAACCGCCGGCCCCCGACCCGGCGCTGCTGGCCGGCCCGCTGCCGGTCGTACACCTGACCGGCGACCGGGTGTCGGTGGCCGCGGCGGACCGGCGGGGCCTGCTCGCCACGGTGGCCGGCTGCCTGGCCCTGCACCGGCTGGAGGTGATCTCCGCGGACGCCTCGGTGGTCGACGGCCGGGCCCTTGTCGAGTGTCGGGTGCAGCCCCGCTACGGCCTCCCGCCGGACCCGGTCCCGCTCCGCGCCGACCTGCGTCGCGCGGTCGGCGGCGACGTGTCGGTCACCCAGCGGCTGCGCGGCCGTGCGCTCGCCGCCCGGGGCGCCGGTGCCGCGCCCCGGGTCGTCTGGCACCGCGAGGCGGCCACCGACGCCGTCCTGCTGGAACTGCGGGCGGCTGACGCCGCCGGGCTGCTCTACCGGGTCACCTGCGCGCTCGACGAGGCCGGTGCGTTGGTCCGCGCGGCCCGCATCTCCACCCTCGGCGGCGACGTGGTCGACGCCTTCTACCTGGTCGGCGGCTGGCCGGACGACGACACCCGCGCCCACCTGGAAGCAGCCGTCCTCGCCGCCGTCTAACCCCACCCCACCCCCACCCCCACTTCCACCCCGTCCTCCCTCCCACTCCCTCTGCCCCCGCCCCCTTCCGCGCCCCCTTCCCGCGCTCCCGCGCCCTCCGCGCCTCCCTTCCCGCGCTCCCGCGCCCCCTTTCCGCGCCCTCCGCGCCTCCCTTCCGCGTCGATCTTGCACTTTCTGTCTTCGCAAAACCCCGTAAAAAGGTGCTTATCGGCAACATAAAGTGCAAGATCGCCGCGGCCTGCGCCCCGCGCCCCGCGCCCCGCGGCCTGCGCCCCGCGCCCCGCGGCCTGCGCCCCGCGCCCCGCGCCCCGCGCCCCGCGGCCCCGCGCCCCGCGCCCCGCGGCCCGCGCCCCGCGCCCCGCGGCCCGCGCCCCGCGCCCCGCGGCCCGGGCTGCGGGCGTGGGGTGGGTACGTCTGGGGGCGTAGGGGCGGTGTCGCTTGCGGGCGCACGTCGGGGGGCTTCGGCGCGGGCAGAATGACGGCCATGCGACGAGACGGGCAGGGGCGGTGGCCGGGGCTGGCGGCAGATGCCGTGCTCGCGCTGGTGCTGCTCGGGTTCGGGCTGCTCGCCACCGGTCTGGCGGGGGAGAACCAGCCAGGGTCGAGGCCGGTGGACGCCGCCTGCCGGGCGCTGATCGTCGTCGCCGCGCTGGCCCTGCTGGCTCGGCGGCGCGCCCCGGTCGTCACGCTCGGCGTGGTCGGCGTGGCGGTGTCGACGTACCTGGTGCTCGCTTACCCGTACGGACCGATCCTGCTCACGTTCCTGGTCGCGGTGTACACCGTGGCGGTGCTCCTGCCGCTGCGCACGGCGGCGGTGGCCACCGGCGGCGCGTTCGTGCTGCTGTTGATCCACGTCCTCTGGTCCCGTGGTTCGGCGCCCGGCTGGGCGGGAGTACTGCCGGCGTCGGCCTGGGTGGTCGTACCGTTCGCTGTGGGTGTGGTGGTGCGGGTCAACCGGGAGGCGGCCGCGCGTGCCCGTGCGGAGCAGGCGCGGGACCGCGCCGCGCAGGCCCGCCGGCAGGCCGACGAGGAGCGGCTGCGCATCGCGCAGGAGGTGCACGACGTGGTGGGGCACGGGCTGGCTGCGATCAGCATGCAGGCGGACATCGCCCTGCACCTGCTGCCGAAGCGGCCCGAGCAGGCGGAGGTCGCGCTGACCGCGATCAGCCGGACCAGCCGGGAGGCGCTCGACGAGCTGCGGGTCACGTTGGGCGCGGTGCGGCGGGGCGCCGAGCGGGAGCCGGTGCCCGGTCTGGCCCGGCTCCCGGCGCTGCGTGACCGGCTCGCCGGAGCGGGACTGACCGTCGAGTTGCGCGTGACGGGCACACCGCGGGACCTGCCGGCCGGCGTGGACCTGGCCGCGTACCGGGTGGCGCAGGAGGCGTTGACGAACGTGCTGCGCCACGCCGGGGTGGCGCGCGCGGAGGTGACTGTGGGCTACCGGGCCGACGGGATCAGCATCGAGGTCACCGACCGGGGTGCGGCTGACCAGCGCGCCGGCGCGACGCCGGCCGGAGCGCCGGGTCACGGCCTGGCCGGGATGCGCGAGCGGGTCGCGGCGCTGGGTGGGCGGTTGGCGACCGGGCCGCGCGTCGACGGCGGGTTCCGGGTGTACGCCGAACTGCCCACGGAGCCGACCACGTGATCCGGGTGCAGATCGCCGACGACCAGGACCTGGTCCGGCTCGGCCTGCGCGCGTTGGTGCAGAGCGAGGACGACCTGGCGCTGGTCGGCGAGGCGGCCGACGGGCTGCGAGCGGTCGAGCTGGCCCGTCGGGAGCGACCCGACGTGGTGCTGATGGACATCCGGATGCCCGGCATCGACGGGATCGAGGCGACCCGCCGGATCGTCGCGGACCCGGACCTGGCCGGTACGCGGGTGGTGGTGCTGACCACCTTCGAGCTGGACGAGTACGTCTTCGACGCGCTGCGGCACGGCGCGAGCGGGTTCCTCACCAAGGACACCAGGCCGGCCGAGCTGCTGCGCGCGATCCGTCTGGTCGCCGAGGGGGAGGCGCTGCTGTCACCGTCGGTGACCCGGCGGGTGGTGCGGGAGTTCGCCACCCGGCCGTCCCGGGCGCTGCGTCCGCACCCGCTACTGGACACGCTCACCGACCGGGAGCGTCAGGTCGTCGGTCTGGTCGGCGAGGGGCTGAACAACGAGGAGATCGCGGAACGGCTGGTGGTCAGCCCGGCGACCGCCCGTACCCACGTCAGTCGGGCGATGGGGAAACTCGGCGCCCGGGATCGGGCCCAGCTCGTCGTCTTCGCGTACCAGTCGGGGTTGGTCTCGGGGTGAGGCCGGGGCCGCGCGACAGCGGGCCCGCGCGGGGACGGCTACCCTAGCGGTGGTCGGACTCCGCAGTGCCGGCCGCGTTGTGCCCGCCGGAACACTGACAAACGGGATGTTCGCGTGTTTGACACCTTGAGTGACCGCCTGTCCGGGATCTTCACCAAGCTCCGCGGCAAGGGACGGCTCACCGACGCCGACATCGACGCCACCGCGCGCGAGATCCGCCTCGCGCTGCTGGAGGCGGACGTCGCGCTGCCGGTGGTCAAGGGCTTCATCGCGGCCGTCAAGGAGCGCGCCCGCGGCGCCGAGGTCTCCCAGGCGCTGAACCCGGCCCAGCAGATCATCAAGATCGTCAACGAAGAGCTGATCAAGGTGCTCGGCGGCGAGGGGCGACGGCTCCAGTTCGCCAAGCAGCCGCCGACCGTGATCATGCTGGCCGGTCTCCAGGGTTCCGGTAAGACCACCCTCGCCGGCAAGCTGGCCCGCTGGCTCAAGGGCCAGGGGCACCAGCCGTTGCTGGTCGCCGCCGACCTCCAGCGTCCCAACGCCGTCGGGCAGCTCCAGGTGCTCGGTGGTCGGGCCGGGGTCGAGGTGTACGCACCGGAGCCCGGCAACGGCACCGGTGACCCGGTGCAGGTGGCCCGCGCGTCGATCGAGCACGCGAAGCGGGCGGCCCGTGACATCGTCATCGTGGACACCGCCGGCCGGCTCGGCATCGACGCCGAGATGATGCGGCAGGCCGCCGACATCCGCGACGCCGTCTCGCCGGACGAGGTCATCTTCGTCATCGACGCGATGGTCGGTCAGGACGCCGTCCGCACCGCCGAGGCGTTCCGCGACGGCGTCGGCATCACCGGCGTGGTGCTCTCCAAGCTCGACGGCGACGCCCGTGGTGGCGCCGCGCTGTCGGTGCGCGAGGTCACCGGGCAGCCGATCCTGTTCGCCTCCACCGGTGAGAAGTTGGAGGACTTCGACGTCTTCCACCCGGACCGGATGGCCAGCCGGATCCTCGGCATGGGCGACGTCCTCACTCTGATCGAGCAGGCCGAGCAGGCCTTCGACTCCGATCAGAAGGAGAAGATGACCGCCAAGCTGATGGGCGGCGAGCAGTTCACCCTGGACGACTTCCTCGACCAGCTCATCGCGGTGCGGCGGATGGGTCCGATCGCCAACGTGTTGGCCATGATGCCGGGCATGGGGCAGATGAAGGACCAGCTCGCCGAGCTGGACGACAGCCACTTCGACCGGGTCACCGCGATCATCAGGTCGATGACCCCGGGCGAGCGGACCAACCCGAAGATCATCAACGGCTCCCGCCGGGCGCGCATCGCCAACGGCTCCGGGGTCACCGTGATGGACGTCAACCAGCTGCTCAACCGCTTCGCCGACGCGCAGAAGATGATGAAGCAGATGGGCGGCATGATGGGCCTGCCCGGTGGTGGCCGGCGCAAGGCGACCAAGAGCCCGAAGAACAAGCGCAAGGGCACCAAGGGCGGCGGTCGGCCGCGTACCGGCGCCGGGATGCCGGGCGGCTTCCCGGGCGGCATGCCGCAGCTCCCGCCGGGAATGGACCCGAACGACCTCACGGGTGCGCAGGGCCTGCCGCCCGGCTTCAAGCTTCCGAAGATCGACTTCAACAAGCTCGGCAAGGGTGGTGACAAGGGCCCGCGCTGACGCGTGTCGGTGACGGCGGGCGACTGATCCGGTGCTTAGGGTGATGTCGCCCCCTGGAAGGAGATGTCATGACCGCGGCCCCGATCCTGCCCGAACGGCACGAGTGGACGGTCGACGACCTCGGTGATCTGCCGAAGGACCTTCCGTACGAACTGATCAACGGAAGGTTGATCGTGCCGTCCCCCACTGCCGTGCACCAAGATCTCTGCGTCCGACTACTGCTGGCTGTCGAAGTAAACTGCCCACCGGAATACCTGGTCAGCATCGACCTGTCGATGCGGGTCGACCGGCGCAACGAGCCACGCCCGGACGTGGTGGTCATCCGCCGCAAGCATGCCGGCCGGTCGCCCGTCCCGGTTGAGGACGCCCTGCTCGCGCTGGAGGTCGTCTCGCCGACCTCCAGCTTCCGCGACATGTACGACAAGGCGAAGGTCTACGCGCACGCTGGTGTCCAGTCCTACTGGGTGGTGGACCCGCTCCAGGAGCGCGTCACGCTGACCGAGTACGCGCTCGGCGCCAACCGGGAGTACGAGCAGGTCGCGCACACCGAGGATCTGTTCGTCACCGAGCGGCCGTGGAAGGTCTCCGTGGACCTGCCGGCCCTCACCGTACGGAAGAACAGCCTGCTCGCCCCCGACGAGGAGTGATCGGGTAGGACTGTGCGCATGGCTCTTCACGTGCGCGGTGTCGTACTCCCCGACGACGAGGTCCGGGACCTCTGGCTGGTCGGCGATCGGGTGACCTTCACCCCGGTGCCCGGCGCGGAGACGGTTGTCGACGGTGGGTTCGTGCTGCCGGGGCTGGTGGACGCGCACTGCCACATCGGCATCGCCCGCGGTGGCGCCCCGATCACCTCGCTCGACCAGGCCCGCGCGCTGGCCCGGCTCGACCGGGACGCGGGGGTGCTGGCGATCCGCGACGCCGGCTCGCCGTACCCGTACCCCGAACTGGACGACGAGCCTGACCTGCCGCGACTGGCCCGCGCGGGCCGGCACGTCGCGCCGCCGAAGCGTTACCTGCGCGGCATCGGCGTGGAGGTCGACGCCACCGACGTGGCGGCCACGGTGGCCGAGCAGGCGCGCGCCGGCAACGGCTGGGTCAAGCTGGTCGGCGACTGGATCGACAGGGGCGTCGGCGACCTGGCACCGGCCTGGGACGCCGAAACCCTCACCGCCGCCGTGCGCGCGGCGCACGACGCCGGGGTACGCGCCGCCGTGCACACCTTCTCCGAGTCGGCGGTCGAGATCATGGTCCGGGCCGGGGTGGACTCGGTGGAGCACGGCACCGGGCTGAGCCTCGACCTGATCGACGAGATGGCCCGCCGGGGCACCGCTCTCGTCCCCACGATGATCAACATCGCCACCTTCGGCGGGATCGCCGAGCAGGCGCGCGGCAAGTTCCCCGGGTACGCCGACCACATGCTGGCGCTGCGCGACCGCTTTCCGGAGGTGGTGCGCGCCGCGCACGAGGCGGGGGTGCCGATCTACGTGGGCACCGACGCCGGCGGCGGCATCGACCACGGGCTGGCCGGCGAGGAGATGCTGCTGCTGCACGAGCGCGCCGGCATGGCGCCGCTCGACGTCCTCGCCGCGGCCTCCTGGGGCGCCCGCGCATGGCTCGGCTTCCCCGGCCTGGTCGAGGGCGGCCTCGCCGACCTCACCGTCTACCCCGAGGATCCCCGTGTCGACCTGCGCGTCGTCCGCGCGCCGTCGCGCACGATCCTGCGCGGCCACGTCATCCGCTGACTCCGGGGTAGCGGGCGCGCTCGCTCGGGGCCGTCCGCGCTGGGGCTGCTCCGCGCTGGGGCCGATCCGCGTCGGGCGCCCCGCCCCGAGATCGTGCTCGAACCAGGATGTAGTGGCCTCGGCGTCGCTCGGATGCCACCAAATCCAGGATCGAGCGCGATCTTGGGCGGATCTTGCGCTGGTGCACGGTGGCGCGGGGAGGGGTCAGCGGGGGGCGCGGGCGGCGGCGAAGAGGCGGACGGCGAGGTCGGTCAGGGCCGTCGCGGTCTGGTCGACCGGCTCGCGGGGGAGGACGATGTGGCTGACCACCAGTCGGACGATCGTGTCGGCGGCGAAGGCCAGCGCGGCCGGGTCCGCGCCGGGCAGGTGATCGCCGGCCCAGTCGATCAACGCGCCGGACGCCTCGGTGAGCACCACCTCGGCGCGGGTGGTCAGGTACGGCAGCAACTCCTCGGACCCGCCCCGGCCGCTGCTCAGGATCGCCTTGACCAGGGGATTGTCGCCCGCCGTACGGAGGGTGTGCGCGATGGCCGCGTAGGCGCCGGCGGACACGTCGGAGCCGTGCGTGAGCAGCGCGTCGCGGACGTCGCCGACGAACCGGTCCACCTCGGCCCGGGCCAGCGCCTCGGCCAGCCCCGCCTTGCTGCCGAACTCGTTGTAGACGGTCTGCCGGCTCACGCCCGCCGCGGCGGCGACCCCGCCCATCCGGACCGCGTCCCACCCGACAGCGATGGTCCGCGCGCGGGCGGCGTCCACGATCGTGTCCCGCACCCGCTGGCGCGACGAACCGGTCGACGTAGTCATGGTGGTCGAATCCTACGGCCGCGCCGCGCACCCGCCCACCGCCGATCCGCCCCGCGCGGGCCCGCCGGGCGGGGCCGGCCGCCGAGTGGAGCCGAGCCGGGCGTCGTCCGGACCGGGGCGCGGCGCGGCGGCGACTCCCGGAGGAGGTGTCCGCGCGGGTGGCGCATAGGATGTGCGGTCATGGCACGCGTGCTCACTCCCCGTGCGGAGGATTTTCCCCGCTGGTACCAGGACCTGATCGCCAAGGCGAAGCTGGCCGACAACGGCCCGGTTCGCGGCACCATGGTCATCCGACCGGCCGGCTACGCCATCTGGGAGCGTATGCAGGCCGAGATGGACGCCCGGATCAAGGCGGCGGGTGCGGAGAACGCGTACTTCCCGCTGTTCATCCCGGAGAACTACCTCAAGCGCGAGGCGGAGCACGTCGAGGGCTTCTCGCCGGAGCTGGCGGTGGTCACCCACGGTGGTGGCAAGCCGCTGGCCGAGCCGGTGGTGGTGCGGCCGACCAGTGAGACGGTCATCGGCGAGTTCATGGCCAAGTGGATCGACTCGTACCGGGACCTGCCGCTGCTGCTCAACCAGTGGGCCAACGTGGTCCGGTGGGAGCTTCGCCCGCGGATCTTCCTGCGTACCAGTGAGTTCCTCTGGCAGGAGGGGCACACCGCGCACGCCACCCGGGAGGACGCCCGGGCGTACGCGCGACGGATCCTGCACGAGGCGTACGAGGACCTGATGGTCAACGTCATCGGCATCCCGGTGGTGGTCGGCCTGAAGACGGCGCGCGAGCGGTTCGCCGGCGCGACGGCCACGTACACCTGTGAGGGCATGATGGGTGACGGCAAGGCGTTGCAGCTGGGCACCAGCCACGAGTTGGGTCAGAACTTCGCCAAGGCGTTCGACATCACCTACTCGTCGGCCGAGGGCGGCCGGGAACACGCCTGGACGACCTCCTGGGGCACGTCGACGCGGATGCTCGGCGGCCTGATCATGGCGCACGGCGACGACAACGGTCTGCGCGTGCCGCCGAAGCTGGCGCCGGTGCAGGCGTACGTCATGGTGGTCAAGGACGGCGAGGGCGTGGGCGAGGCGGCGGCCAAGCTGCGCGACGGCCTGCGCGACGCCGGTGTCCGGGTCGCGCTCGACGACCGCACCGACACCCCGTTCGGCCGCCGGGCCGTCGACGCCGAGCTGCGTGGTTATCCGGTACGCGTCGAGGTCGGCCCCCGGGACCTGGCCGCTGGCAACGCCGTCGTGGTGCGCCGCACCGACGGGTCGAAGACCCCGACGCCGGTGGCCGACGTGGTCGCCGCGGTGCTGAGCGCGCTGGAGACCGACCAGCAGGCGCTGCACGACCAGGCGCTGGCCAACCGCGAGGCGCGCACGGTGGAGGTCGCCACCCTGGCCGAGGCGATCGAGGCCGCCGCGACCGGTTGGGCGCGGGTGCCGTGGTCGGCGGTGGGCGTGGCCGGCGAGGCCGAGGCGAACGGCCAGGGCGTCACGGTGCGCTGCCTGGTCCGTGCCGACGGCTCGGTGCCGGACTCCGAGGACGAGCCCGACCTGGTCGCCATCCTGGCCCGCGCCTACTGAGGTGCGACCGGGCGACTCCGTCGACCGGTTCGTGCCCGGTCGGCTGATCGTGCACCGGAACGTGCGGCGTGGCCGGATCGGGTGGGTCCGGCCGGGCCGCGTGGTCAGCGACGACGAGCGGGGCCTGCTGCTCTGGATCGCCCGGGACTCGCCGGTGGCCCACGAGGTCAACGCGGCGGGCCTGACCATGCGGGCGTTGCCGTTCGCCGACTGGGTCACCCCCAGTTACCGGTTGGAGCAGGTCCGCTGGAACGGGCCACCGCTGCTGAAGTTCCTGCCCACCGGGGCGGCGCACTCCGTCTGGTGGTTCCGGGACGCGCGGGGACGGTTCTCCCACTGGTACGTGAACCTGGAGGAGCCCGCCGTCCGCTGGGACGACGGCCCGCTGGCCGGCGTCGACATGGTGGACCAGGACCTGGACGTCGTGGTGCGACCGGACCTCAGCTGGGAGTGGAAGGACGAGGACGAGTTCGTCGAGCGGCTCGCCTTTCCGGACGACTACTGGGTCACCGACGAGAAGGCGGTCCGCGCCGAGGGGGAGCGGATGATCGCCCGCGCCGAGGCGGGCGAGTTCCCGTTCGACGGCACCTGGTGCGACTTCGTCCCGCCGTCGGAATGGGGCGTACCGGACCGGCTGCCGCCGGGTTGGGACCGTCCGCCGGTGCGCTGAGGGGTGTTCCGGGTCACCGGCGCGGTGGTGTGCGGGTCCGGTGCGGGAGATCGGCTGCGGATCTGGCAGAATGGTTCGCTGGTATCCGGCGCGCGTCCGGCGCCCTCTAACCCGGGCACGTCGCCAGTCCACCGAGCAGTCTCCGGCCCAACCCCACTGTGCCGGTCGGCGCTCACCCATGCACACCGCCCGTACGGGCCGGTGAGATCGCAACAGGAGCGAAACAACTGTGGCCGTAAAGATCCGGCTCCTGCGGATGGGCAAGATCCGCAACCCGCAGTACCGCATCGTCGTCGCCGACTCCCGCACCAAGCGTGACGGTCGGGCGATCGAGTTCGTCGGGGTGTACCAGCCGAAGGAGGACCCTTCGGTCATCGAGGTCAAGTCGGAGCGGGTCCAGTACTGGCTGTCCGTCGGCGCTCAGCCGAGCGAGGCGGTGCAGCGGCTGCTGGAGCTGACCGGTGACTGGCAGAAGTACAAGGGCCTGCCGGCCCCGCCGCCGCTGAAGGTCGCCCCGGAGCGGGCCGACCGCAAGGCGGCGTACGAGGCCGAGGCGAAGGCCGCCGCCGGGCTCGCCCCGGAGACCCCGGCCAAGCCGGCCAAGAAGGCCACCAAGGCCGCCGAGGCTCCGGCTGCTGAGGCGAAGACCGAGGCTCCGGCTGAGGCGAAGACCGAGGCTCCGGCCGAGGCCCCGGCCGCCGCCGACGCCGGTGAGCAGGCCTGACATGCCACTGCGTCCGGCGTTGGAGCACCTGGTCAAGGGCATCGTCGACCACCCGGATGACGTCCGGGTGCGGATGGTCGATTCCCGTCGGGGCAAGCGGCTCGAGGTCCGCGTCCACCCCGAGGACCTCGGCACGGTGATCGGGCGGTCCGGCCGGACCGCCAAGGCGCTGCGCCAGGTGATCGGCTCCATCGGCGGACGCGGCGTGCGCGTCGACATCGTCGACTCGTACTGATGCAGCTCGTCGTCGGCCGGATCGGCAAGCCGCACGGTGTCCGCGGTGAGGTCACCGTGGAGGTGCGGACCGACGAGCCCGAGGCACGGTTCGCACCTGGCTCAGTGCTGCGCACTGAGCCGGGTGCGGTCCCGTCGCCGGTGCCGACGGGCGGGCCGGGCGTGCCGTTCCGGGTGCCGGCCGAGTTGACCGTCGAGGAGGCCCGGTTCCACCAGGGCCGCCTGCTCGTCGCGTTCGACGGCATCCTGGACCGGAACACCGCCGAGGCGCTGCGCGGGACGCTGCTGACGGTGGAGAGCGCCGACGTGGCACCACCGGACGATCCGGAGGAGTTCCACGATCACCAACTGGTCGGGTTGGCGGTGGTGACCCCGGCCGGCGAACGTCTGGGCGAGGTCGCCCGCATCGACCACGCGCCCGCGTCCGACCTGCTGGTGCTGCGACGCCCCGAGGGGCGTACCGCGTTGATCCCGTTCGTCCGGGCGATCGTTCCGGAGGTCGACCTGGCCGGTGGACGTGTGATCGTCGACCCGCCGGCCGGACTGCTCGATCTTTAGGACCACCAGGCATGCGCGTCGACATCGTGTCGATCTTTCCGGAGTACTTCGCCCCACTGGACCTGTCGCTGGTCGGGCGGGCGCGGGCCAACGGCGTACTCACGCTCGGCGTGCACGATCTGCGGACCTGGACCCACGACGTGCACCGCACGGTCGACGACACCCCCTACGGCGGCGGGCCGGGGATGGTGATGCGTCCGGAGCCGTGGGGCGCGGCGCTGGACGCGCTCGCGCCGGCCGAGGCCCCGCCGCCCCGGCTGCTGGTGCCCTCTCCGGCGGGTGTCCCGTTCACCCAGGCCATGGCGCACGAGCTGGCCGCCGAACCGCACCTGCTCTTCGCCTGCGGCCGGTACGAGGGGATCGACCAGCGCGTCCTGGCGCATGCCGCCACCCGGATGCCGGTCACCGAGGTGTCGCTCGGCGACTACGTGCTCTTCGGTGGCGAGGTCGCCGCGCTGGTGATGCTGGAGGCGGTCATCCGGCTGCTGCCGGGAGTGCTCGGCAACGCCGGCTCGCTGGACGAGGAGTCGCACGCGCACGGGCTGCTGGAGGCCCCGATCTACACCAAGCCGCCGAGTTGGCGGGGGCACGACGTGCCGGAGGTGCTCCGCTCCGGTGACCACGGCAAAATCGCCCGCTGGCGTCGTGAGGAGGGTCTGCTGCGCACCGCCGCCCGCCGTCCGGACCTGCTCGCCGCGCTGCCCGCCGATCGGCTCGACAAACGGGACATCGCGGCCCTTCAGCAGGCCGGATTTCAGCCCCCGCCGGGGGATGTGGCAAAGTAGGGGGGTTGCCGCATCCGTCCGCGCCCGCGGTCGGCTGCGAGGATCCCCGACCCGGGGTCGGTCCGCCGATCACCCGGGGATCAGAATCACCCATCCGCGCGCCGAGTGACGGTGCGCCGTGAGCCTCACGAGGACGCAGCGATGAACATCCTGGACGCCCTTGACGCCCAGTCGAAGCGGACCGACCTTCCTGACTTCCGGGCTGGTGACACCGTCAAGGTGCACGCCCGCGTCGTCGAGGGCAACCGGTCCCGTGTCCAGATCTTCCAGGGCGTCGTGATCCGCCGCCAGGGTGACGGTCTGCGCGAGACCTTCTCGGTCCGCAAGGTCAGCTTCGGTGTCGGCGTCGAGCGCACCTACCCGCTCAACGGCCCGGGCATCGACCGGATCGAGGTCGTGACCCGCGGTGACGTGCGTCGCGCCAAGCTCTACTACCTGCGCGAGCTGCGCGGCAAGAAGGCCAAGATCAAGGAGAAGCGGGAGAAGCAGCCCAGCTGACTTCCCGTTCGCCACGCCGCCTGAGCTGCGCGGATGCCGTACCGATCAGAGCGCATTACGCTGGTCGTACGGGCGCAGCGAGGCGGCGGACCCGCCCTGGTGGCGGGCAGCCGTCCACTGCCGCCCGTGGAGCCTCGACGAGGCTCCCGGGCGGTGGTGTTTCTGCGGACCGGGGAGTGGCGTGGTGCAGACGCTTGACGAGGACGGCGCCGTCGATCCGTGGCGTCGGCGGGCCCGCCGCACCCGCCGGCAGATGCCCCTCTGGCAGGAGCTGCCGCTGCTGCTGGTCGTCGCGTTCTGTCTCGCGGTGCTGATCCGCACCTTCCTGCTCCAGGCGTTCTTCATCCCCTCCGGCTCGATGGAGGACACCCTCCTCGTCGGGGACCGGGTGCTCGTCAACAAGGTCGTCTACGACGTGCGGGACCCGGTGCGGGGCGAGGTGGTGGTCTTCCGGGGCACCGACCGGTGGGCGCCACAGGTCGACGAGCAGCCGAAGCCGGGTGTCGCCGGCCGGCTCGCCCGCACTGTCGGCGACCTGGTCGGGGTCAGCCGCCCCGGCGAGAAGGACTTCATCAAGCGGGTGATCGGCGTCCCCGGCGACCGGGTCGCGTGCTGCGACAGCCAGGGGCGGGTGACGGTCAACGGCACCCCGCTCAACGAGCCGTACGTGCTGCGGGACTCCCCGCTGGACCTGCCGCCCAACCCCGCCGAGTGTCGGTCGCGGCGCTTCGACGAGGTGGTGGTGCCTCCGGGTCAGCTCTTCGTGATGGGCGACCACCGCGAGGTCTCGCAGGACGCGCGGTGCCAGGGGCCGGTGCCGATCGACAACGTGGTGGGCCGGGCGTTCATGGTGGTCTGGCCCTCGTCCCGATGGGCCTCGTTGTCCGTCCCGGCGACGTTCGACGACGTGTCCGGCCCGGCCACCGCCTCGCCCGCCGCGCCTCCGGCGCGACCCACGCCGCAGGGCGGTGTGCTGCTGGTTCTTCCCCTGGCGCTCGCGGTGCGGGGTTCCCGCGCGTTCCGGACGGTGACGTCCAGTTCGGCAACGTAGGCTCCTTGGCGTGATTGACGAGCAGACCGACAAGCCGCGTAGCTCCTTCTGGAAGGAGCTGCCGATCCTGCTGGGTGTGGCGATCCTGGTCGCGGTGCTGGTCCGCGCCTTCGTGCTGCAGACCTTCTTCATCCCGTCCCCGTCCATGGAGAACACTCTCAAGATCGATGACCGGGTGCTGGTCAACAAGCTGGTCTACGACTTCCGGTCACCGCACCGCGGCGAGGTGATCGTCTTCAAGGCACCGACCGAGTGGAGCGGCAATCCCGACGGTGAGGACTTCATCAAGCGGGTGATCGGCGTCCCCGGCGACCACGTGGTCTGCTGCGACCCGCAGGAACGGCTGATGATCAACGGCAAGTCGCTCGACGAGCCGTACATCTTCTCCCTGGACGGGGTCCGCGACAAGGCCGCCGACCAGGAGTTCGACATCACCGTGCCGGAGGGCCGGCTGTGGGTGATGGGCGACCACCGCTCGGCCTCCGGTGACTCGCTGGAGCACTGGCAGCAGTCCGGGCAGAACATCACCGAGGCCACCATCCCGGAGAAGGACGTGGTCGGGCGGGCCTTCACCGTGTTCTGGCCGGTCAGTCGGGCCACCTGGCTCACCGTGCCGGACACGTTCGACGGCATTCCCAAGCCGTAGACCGGCGGGCATGGGCGATCCGTCGCCCGTCTGGCAGTCTGGTGCCGTGAACGTGAGCGTCTACACCCCGCGACGGGCGGCCCGGGTGCTGCTCGTCGACGTGGCGGGGCGGGTCCTGATGTTCGAGGGCTTCGACCCGGCCCGACCCGGGCACCGCTACTGGTTCACGCCCGGCGGCGGGCTCGACCCGGACGAGTCCCCGGCGGTCGGCGCGGCCCGGGAGTTGGCCGAGGAGACCGGGCTGCGGCTCGACCCGGCCGAGCTGGGCGACCCGGTCTGGGCCGACGCGACCGAGTTCCCGTTCGACGGCGTCTGGTACCGCCAGACGCAGGACTTCTTCCTGCTCCGGGTCGAGTCCTGGGACGTGGACACCACCGGCTTCAACGACGTCGAGCAGCGCAGCATCGCCGGGCACCGCTGGTGGCTCCCGGACGAGCTGGTGGCCAGCGGCGACCTCTTCTACCCGCCCGAGCTACCCACCCTGCTGAGCCGGCTGGGGCAGTCGACGGCCACCGACCGGGACGAGACGCCGTGCTGACCCCACCCCGTACCGTCGTGCGCCGCGAGGCCGGCCTGTACGCCCTGGAGCGGGCCCTGCAACGGCGTGGCTTCCGGCACGTCGCCGGCGCCGACGAGGCGGGTCGGGGCGCGTGCGCGGGTCCGCTGGTCGCCGCCGCGGCGGTGCTGCCCGAGGGGCGACGTGGCGAGATCGAGGGGCTGGCCGACTCGAAGCTGCTCACCCCGGCCAGCCGGGAACGGGTGTACGCGGAGGTGGTGGACCGCGCCCTCGCGTACGCCGTGGTGGTCATCCCGGCGGAGGAGGTCGACGCCCGGGGGCTGCACGTGTGCAACCTGGCCGCGATGCGTCGGGCGCTCGCCTCGCTGACCACCCGACCGGAGTACGTGCTGACCGACGGCTTCGGCGTGGACGGCCTGGGGGTGCCCGGCCTGGCGGTGTGGAAGGGCGACCGGGTGGCGGCGTGCGTGGCGGCGGCCAGCGTGCTGGCCAAGGTCACCCGGGACCGGCTGATGGTGGAGCTGGACGAGGTGTTCCCGGCGTACGGCTTCGCCGAGCACAAGGGCTACATCACCCCGGAGCACTCGGCCGCGCTGCGCGAGCACGGGCCGTGCCGGGAGCACCGTTTCTCGTACGTCAATGTCGCAGCGGTCTCCGGCCGCGACGGTCGGCCACCGCGCGCCCGACGGCCCGGCGGCCACGGCGCGGACGAGCCGATGGAGCGCTCCGGGGCGTCAGGGGGTACCGTCGGCGTGGCGTTGGGCGAGCAGCCTCGGCCTTCGGCGCCGGTGGGGGAAGATGTGGCCATGGAAGGCGGAGTGCGATGAGCGCGGAAGATCTCGAGAAGTACGAGACCGAGATGGAGCTGCAGCTCTACCGGGAGTACCGCGACATTGTCCGCCAGTTCTCCTACGTGGTGGAGACGGAGCGCCGGTTCTACCTGGCCAACCAGGTCGACCTGCACGTGCGCAACTCCGACGGCGAGGTCTACTTCGAGGTCGAGATGCACGACGCGTGGGTGTGGGACATGTACCGTCCGGCCCGCTTCGTCAAGAACGTCCGGGTGATGACGTTCAAGGACGTCAACGTCGAGGAGTTGGAGAAGCCCGACATCTCGCTGCCCGCCGACTCCGGCTTCGGCGGCTGACCCGGCCCAAGCCGTCCGACCCCGCCACGGGCCCCCCACCCGTGGCGTGCCACCGACCGCCCGTCACTCGGCGGGCACCACGACCTCGACCCGCTGCACCAGGTTGTTGGCGAAGCCGCCCCGGTTCCACTCCTGCTCCACCGGCTGGGTCCGCCCGGACGCGTCGGTCGCCCGCGCGCCGAGCAGGTACCGGCCGGGCGTGGCGACCCACTCGTGCCGCCACCGCCGCCAGGCGAAATCCCCACCCTCGGCCGGGGCCAGCTCCGCCGGCGTCCACGTCCGCCCGCCATCGGTGGTCACCTCCACCGCCACCACCGGCGCGTGCCCCGACCAGGCACGACCATCGAGGGTGCACGGCCCGGGGCGCAGCACCCGACGCCGGGACATGAAGTCGGGAAAGCCGGGCGGGCGGACCAGGGCGCGCGGCTCGATCCGGGTCACCGGCACGCCGGGGTCGTCGGCGTCGCGGCGCAGCCGGTAGGCCACCGCGTTCTGGTACCCCTCGAACGGCTCGGTCCGGACGTCGACGGAGTGGACCCACTTCACGTGCGCCATGCCGTACCAGCCGGGCACGATCAGCCGCAGCGGCGCGCCGTGCTGCGGCAGCAGGGGAGCGCCGTTCATCTCGTACGCCAGCAGCACCTCCTCGCGCAGCGCGTCGGCGACCGGGAGCGCCCGCTGGTAGTCCTGCTCGACCCCGCGCTCGACGCCGTGGTCCGCCCCGGTGAAGACCACGTCCACCGCGTCCGCCCCGAGACCCGCCTCGCGCAGCAGCGGCGCCAGCGGGGTGCCGGTCCACTCGGCGTTGCCGACCGCCTCGACCAGCCAGGGCTGGCTGACCGGTCGGGGGTGCAGCAGGGCTCGCCCGTTGCCGGCGCACTCCAGGGTCACCTGGTGGGTCACCCGTGGCCGCGCCCGCAGGTCGGCGAGCGTGACCGTCAGCGGCCGGTCGACCGCGCCGCCGATCCGCAGCGTGTGCGTCGCCGGGTCGAGGTCCGGGATGTCGTAGTGGATCAGCAGATAGTGCAGCCCGGCCGGGGTGACGTCGTAGCGCAGCGCCTCCAGCGGAATGCCGTGGTTGCGGGCGGCGAGCTGCAACTCCTCGGCGCTGATCGCCTCGTCCGGCGCCGCGAGCCGTGCGGGTTCGCTCACCTCGGCCACCGTCGGAGCCCGGTCGTTGACAGTGGTCATGCGAACCTCCCCGGCCAGACGGCGGCCTCCGCCGTACTCGACCCAGCCTAGGCGCAGCGCGCGGCGGGGAGGGTGGCGCATAGCAGATCATCGACGCTGGTGGGGGGTCGTCCACAGGAGCCCCGGTTGTCCACAGCTCGGCGGGCCGGGCTGGCGGCTGCCCGCTGCCGGCGCGAGGCTGCCGACATGCGTCCGTCCCTCGGCCCGATCCGCCGCACCGTCCTGCTCTGCGCCGCCGTGCCGCTCGCGCTGGCCGTTCAGCTCTGCGGGCTGGCGGTGCTGGTCGCGGCGGTGCCCGGCCAACCACCGGCGCCGACAGCGCCGGTCGCGTCCCAGGCGTTCGCCCCCGCGCCGGTCGAGCGGTTCCGCTGGCCGCTCGACGGGCCACCCCGGCCCGTGCGCCGCTTCGATCCGCCAGCGCAGCCGTGGCTACCCGGGCACCGGGGCGTCGACCTGGCCGCTCCGGCCGGAGCCACGGTCCGCAGCGCCGGGTCGGGCACCGTGCTCTTCGCCGGCCCGGTCGCCGGCCGACCGGTGGTCACCGTGGGGCACGCCGACGGGTTGCGGACCACCCACGAGCCGGTCCGACCGGGGGTACGCGCCGGCCAGGCGGTCACCGCCGGCACGCCGCTGGGCGAACTGCTGCCCGGCCATCCGGGTTGTCCGGCCGCCGCGTGCCTGCACTGGGGCCTGCGCCGGGGCGAGGACTACCTAGACCCGTTGGCGCTGCTCGGCCTCGGCCCGGTGCGGCTGCTGCCGGTCGGGATTGCCCGCTCCGGGCGGGTCAACGCTGGGCGAGCAGGGCCGGCAGTCGCACGGCCAGCCGTTCGTACTCGTCGGCGGCGTTGTAGACCTGCCCGGTGAGCCGCAGCCACCCCCGGCCGTTCCAGCTCATCACCGCCACCTCCGTGGCGAGCCGTTCACCGATCCGTGTCTGCAACGCCCGCGCGGCGTCGATGGTGGTGCCCGTGCCGTCCGGTAGCGGGACGAGACGCAGCGACACCCCCGGTCCGCCGGGGTCGGGCAGCGTGGCGGGGGGCACCCCCAGAGCGTCCCCCACCACCCGTTGGCCGTACGCGGCGAGCGCGGCGTTGTGCGCGCGTACCCGGTCCACACCGAGACTGCGCAACGTGAACACTCCCGCCGGGGCGGCCAGCCAGGACGTGTAGTCGAGCGTCGCCTGCCATTCGAGCCGGGCCGGGAAGCCCGACTCCTGCTCCCAGGACACCACCAGCGGCTCGATCCGTTCCCGCCACTGTTCCGCCACCGCCAGCAGCGCGGTCCCGCGCGGGGCGTACGCCCACTTGTGCAGGTTGCCCACCCAGAAGTCGGCGCCGATGCTCGCCACCGGTGTGGGCAGCATGCCCGGCGCGTGCGCGGCGTCCACCAGGACCGGGACGCCGTGTTCACGGGCCACCCCGACGATGGCGGCGGTCGGGAAGAGCCGGGCGGTGGCCGAGGTGAGCTGGTCGACGACGAGCAGCCGGGTCCGGCCGGGGCGCAGACCGGCGCGGACGGTCTGCACGATCTGCTCGTCGCTGGCGGTCAGCGGGATCGGCAGGACCCGGCTGACGGCGCCGGTACGGCGGCACTCACGCTGGATGGCCAGGCTGACCGCGCCGTACCCGTGGTCGGTGCTGAGCACCTCGTCACCGGCGCGCAGGCCGATCGACTGGAGCACCACGGCGACGCCGGTGGTCGTGTTGCCCACCAGGGCGCTGCCGTCCGGGTGGGCCCCGAGGAACCCGGCGAGGTGCCGGCGGGTGTGCGCGATCCGGTCGACCAGGCCCTGGGTGAAGAAGCGCAGCGGGTTAGCCTCCATCTCGTCACGTAGCCGCTGCTGGGCGCGCTGCACGCCGACCGGCACCGCGCCGAACGAGCCGTGGTTGAGGTGACTGACCGCCGGGTCCAGGGAGAAGAGCAGGCGGGCGCCCGGGATCGGCTCCGGAGGCTGCGGGACGCTCACCCGATGATCGTAACCGTCCGGCCTCCCACCCTCCGGGCCCTGCTCAGGCGCGTGGGTGGGCCTGCCGGTACGCCGCGCGCAGCCGCTCGACCGAGACGTGCGTGTAGATCTGTGTGCTCGCCAGCGACGAGTGCCCCAGCAACTCCTGCACGGCGCGCAGGTCGGCGCCACCCTCCAGCAGGTGGGTGGCGGCCGAGTGACGCAGACCGTGCGGGCTGGTCCGGGGCAGGCCGGCGGTCTCCGCGTACGCGCCGACGATCTGCCGCGCGGTCGTCGGGTTGAGCCGACCACCCCGTGCCCCCAGCAGCAGAGCGCTGCCGGTGTGCGCCGCCACCATCGTCGGCCGGCCACGGCGCAGCCAGTCGTCCAACGCCCGCTGGGCGGGCACCCCGTACGGCACCGAGCGCTCCCGCCCACCCTTGCCGAACACCCGGATCACCCGTCGTCCGTGGTCGACGTCTGCGACGTCCAACCCGCACACCTCGCTCACCCGGACGCCGGTGGCGTAGAGCAGCTCCAACAGCGCCCGGTCGCGCAGCGCCACCGCCTCGGCCGGCGAACCCTCGGATGTCGGCGGTGGATCGGCGGGTGCCCGCTCGGTGGGCGTGGGCGCTGTCGCCGGTCGGCCGGTGGGCGTGGGCCTGATTGCTCGACCCGGCGCCTCGACCAGCGCGGCGGCCTGGTCGGCGCGTAGGACGCCGGGTAGCTCCCGGTGCGCGCGAGGGCTGGCCAGCGCGGCGCCCACGTCGCTGGGGAGCAGCCCGGCCCGGTGCGCCCAGGCGCTGAACGCCCGCGCCGACGCGGCTCGCCGGGCCAGCGACGTGCGGGCCGCGCCGGTGGTGCGCTGCCGCGCCAACCAGCTCCGCAGCACCGACAGGTCCAGCTCGGCGAGGTCGACGCAGCCCATCCGCACCGCGTGGTCGAGCAGCGAGACGAGATCCGTGACGTACGCGCGGACGGTGTGCGCCGACCGGTTGCGCACCCCGGAGAGGTGCTCGGCGAAGGTGTCGACGGCGTCGCGCAGCCCCGGCGGTAGGGCCTGGTGCATCGCCCGGGTGCCCCGGGCCGGCCGGCTCATCGTGGCCGCACCGGTTCGCTGTGCGGTGCCTCACCCCGGGCTCCCGTGCGGACAACTGGCACGTCGCCCAGCGTACGGCCGAACGGCGTGCCGCACCGGCCACGGCACCGCCGTCCTACCGGCGGTTGTTCTTCTTGATGAGGAACACGACCAGCCCCACGGCGAGGACAGCGGACGTGACGAGACAACACAGGGTGGCGACGTGCCACGGCTTGATTGCGCCCATGATCGCGCACCGTACCGGTAGGAACGGCTGTCGTGGTGCCCGGTGACGCGCGGTGCGCCGCACGGCACGTCGTCGTCGGGGCGGGCGACGCCTACGCGCCGCCGGTTGGCCTGCGCTCGGCTTTTCCTGGCGGGGCGAGGGCGTAGCCGTCATCCCGCCGGACCACAAGGGACAGCTCCTCCAACAGCGACAGCTTGCGCAACGCGGTCCGGACGTCGACACCGGCTCGGGCGGTGAGCCGGTCGACGCCCAGCGTGCCTCGGCGCGGCAGCGCCTCCAGCAACGAACGGGCGTCGTCGTCGAGAGTGTCGGCGGCCCGCTGCGGGCCGCGCGCCACCGGGGCCAGGTCCGCCCCGATGCGGCCCACCTCCTCCAGCACGTGCGCCACACCGGTGACCAGCCGGGCCCTGGGATGGTCGCGGAGGAACTCGTGCGAGCCGACGGACATCGCCGACGTCACCGGCCCGGGCACCACCATGGTCACCCGGCCGGTGTGGATGGCCCGCCGGGCGGTCTGCGTCGCGCCGCTGCGTGCCGACGCCTCCACCAGGACGGTGCCCAGCGTGCCGCCAGCGAGCACCCGATTGCGGATCAGGAACCGGGGCCGCAGCGGCTCGGCGCCGGGTGGCCATTCGCTGACCAGCAACCCGGTGTCGGCGATCCGGTCGAAGAGCGCGGTGTTGCCCATCGGGTACGGCCGGTCGAGCCCACAGGCGAGCACCGAGACGGTCAGGCCACCCGCGTTGAGCGCGCCCCGGTGTGCGGCGGCGTCGATGCCGAACGCGCCACCGGACACGACGGTCCAGTCCCGCTCGGCCAGCCCGTACCCCAACTCGGTGGCGACGTGCTGGCCGTAACCGGTGGCGGCCCGCGCGCCGACCACCGCCACCGAGCGCTCCAGGGCCTCGCCCAGCGGCCAGCCGCCGCGCACCCAGAAGCAGAGCGGTGGGGCGGTCTCGGCGTCGACGCGGCGGCTGACGTCCGGCAGACGCAGGACCGCCAGATCGGCCACCCGGGTAGGCCACTCGTCGTCACCGGGGATGACCAGCCGAGCACCCAGCCGGTCCGCCCGGTCCAGCGCCTCGGCCGCCACCGCCCGCGCGTCAGCCGCCGCCGAGCGGGCGGCCACTGTCGTGTGCAACCAGCCGTCCGGGCTGCCGCCGTCGAGCAGCAGGTCCAGGGCCGCCACCGGACCGAGCCGTTCGACGAGTCGGTGCACCGCGCGGGTGCCCGGCTCGGCCAGCCAGGTCAGGGCGACCCGGGCCAACCGGCTGTCGTCGTCGACGCTCACGTCGCCTCCCCCGTGCGTAGTTGTGTCGCCTCCCGGACGTCCTCCCGGTCCGGCCGGTCCCGGCCGTCCAGGTCGGCGATGGTCCAGGCCATCCGGATCACCCGATCGAAGCCGCGGGCCGACAGCGAGCCACAGTCGAGTCGGCCGCGCAGCTCGCTGGTGACCGATGCGGGCAGCCGCCATGGCGGTCGCCGCAGGTGCGGACCGCCCACCTCGGCGTTGAGCCGTCGGCCCAGATCCGTCCACCGGGCGGCGGCCGCCTGCCGGGCCGCCACCACCCGGGCGGCCACCGTCGCCGACGGCTCCACGTCGTCGCCGGTCGCCATCAGCTCCGCCGCGCGCACCGGCAGGAGCCGTATCTGGACGTCGATCCGGTCGAGCAGCGGCCCGGAGAGCCGACCCAGGTAGCGGCGGCGCACGAGCGGGCTGCACTCGCAGTGCGCGTCGCCGCCCGGCTGGGCGCACGGGCACGGGTTGGCCGCCAGCACCAACTGGGTACGCGCCGGGTACCTGGTGCTGCCGCCGCTGCGACTCAACTGGACGTGACCGTCCTCCAGTGGCTGGCGCAACGCCTCCAGCGCGCCCTTGCTGAACTCGGGCGCCTCGTCGAGGAAGAGCACCCCCCGGTGCGCCAGCGACACCGCGCCGGGCCGGGCCAGACCCGAGCCGCCGCCGACGAGTGACGCCACGCTCGCGGTGTGGTGCGGTGCCTGGAACGGCGGACGCCGCAGCAACCGGACGCCCGGCGGCAGCAACCCGGCGACCGAGTGCAGCGCGGTGACCTCCAGCGCCGCCTCGTCGTCCAGCTCGGGAAGGATCGACGGCAGGCGTTGAGCGAGCATCGTCTTGCCGGCGCCCGGCGGGCCGAGCAGGGCCACGTGGTGCCCTCCGGCGGCGGCGACCTCCAGCGCGCGTCGGCCCAGCTGCTGGCCGGCGACCTCGGCGAGATCCGGCCCGTCGACCATCGGCGGCGGCTCGGCGCAGGGCGGATCGAGCAGCGGCGCGCCGTCGCGCACGAAGGCGACGAGCCGGTGCAGGCTGTCCACGGCGCGCACCCGCACCCCGGGTATGACCGCCGCCTCGGCGGCGTTGCCGACCGGGACGATCACCCGCTCGACACCCGCCTGGGCCGCGGCGGCGACCATCGGCAGCACGCCGCGCACCGGACGGACCGTCCCGTCCAGCCCCAGCTCGCCGAGGACCACCACCCCCTCCAGGGGGAGCAGCGGTAGCTCGCCGGAGCCGCCCAGCAGCGCCGCGGCGATGGCCAGGTCGAACGCCGAACCGAACTTCGGCAGCGTGGCGGGCAGCAGGTTGAGGGTGATCCGCCGGTTGGGCCAGCGCTGGCCGGAGTTGACCACGGCGGCGCGGACCCGGTCGCGGGCCTCGTGCAGGGCGGTGTCCGGCAGTCCGGAGATCACCACCGCCGGTAGGCCGACAGCCAGGTCGGCCTCCACCTCGACCAGGTGACCGGTCACCCCGACCAGCCCCACGCAGAGCACCTTCGCGTAGCTCACGGCAGGTCACCGATCCTCGGCGGGCGCATCTCAGAACGCGCCCTTGAGGTGCTCGACCTGGGCTGGACCGGCGGCGGGCAGTCGCACCGACAGCACGTCGAAGCGCACTTCCTCAGCGGTCGTGCCGGTCTCGGTCAGCCAGAGCGCGGCGAGCCCCCGGAGTCGACGTGCCTTGGCCGGCACGACCGCCTCGGCCGGGGTGCCGAAGGTGTCGCCCCGGCGGGTCTTCACCTCGCAGAAGGCGAGCACCGGCCCGTCCCACGCGATGATGTCGATCTCCCCGGCGGGACAGCGCCAGTTGCGCACGACCGGGCGTAGCCCCGCCTCGGTCAGGTGCTGGACGGCGCACCGCTCGCCGTACGCGCCAACCGCCTGGTTCCGCTTCGTCATGACCGGGACGGTGCCCGGCGGAGCGGGCTCGCCGCGACCCCGCGACCGCTCGTCTGTGGACAACCGACGTCCTGTGGACGACCGAACGATCATGCTCTCGTTGTGCTACGGCGGGCGGACCCGGCACCGGCGGTGACAGCGAGGGTGGGGCACCGGATGCCCCGGCGGGTGGGTGCCGGCGCGGAACGGCTGGGGGTGCCAGCGAGTGACGGACGGGGGTGCCAGCGCGTGACGGCAGGTGGGTGCCAGCGCGGGACGGGTCGGGCCGAGATGGCGCGGTAGCAGCCGGTCGCATACGGTGCCGGACGTGGACGGACGACGGAGCTTGCCCGAAGATCAGGAGTCGCGCTGGTACCCCGACGATCGGGGCCGCGGTTACGGCGAGTCGGATTGGCGTGGCGCGGGTGAACCGCGTTACCGGGACACCGACATCCCCGAGCAGCGTGGCGGTGACGGCGGTCGCTCCGTCGAGGACACCGGGGCCGGCCGACGCCGGGAGCCGGACTCGGGCCGCTTCGGGACCACGACCGAGCCGGACTCGGGACGCTTCGCGGCGACGACCGAGCCGGACTCCGGCCGCTTCGGGGCGGTCGACGTGAGCCGCTTCGGCACGACGACCGAGCCGGACCCTGGTCGGCTGAACACCGCCGACCCGGGTCGCTTCGGTACGCCGGAGCGGGACTCCGGGCGTTTTCCGGCCGTCGACGCGCAGTCCGGACGGTACGGTCCCAGCGAGAACGAGTCCGGACGCTTCGGCGCGGTGGATCCGCTCGGTGACGTCCGGCCGGAGGCCGACGGATACCGCGCGAGCCGGTCCCGGCGGGCGGATCGGGACCCGTCGGAGATCTCCGGTGAGCTGCCCGGCCGCCGCGCCGCCCGGGAGCCGGTCGCCGTGGAGACCCCGGCCGCGAGCGCCCCGCCGGAGGCGCTGCTCGACAGCCCGTCGGCAGCCGCCGTACCGGGTGGTGTGCTCGCCGACCCGGTCCGTCCCGCCCCGCTCGGCGGGTACCCGATCGTCGAACCGGGTCGGGGCGGTGACCCGGGTCGGGGCGGTGACACGCCACACCCGCTGGAGATGCCGACCGGCCCGATGCCGGGCATCGGCCCCCGCCCGGACCTGGCCGGTGTCGAGGCGGCGGCGTTCTCCCCGGCGGGCGACGGCGTCTACCGGACCCGCCGACCGGTGTTGGCCGTACTCTTCGCCCTGCTGGTCGTGATCTTCGAAGTTCCCGCGCTCCGGGTGCTGCTGGCCGGCGTGACCGGCGATCCGGTGGGCGCCGGGAACGTGGTGGTCGGTATCGCCCTGGTGGCCGGGTTGCCGATCTTCGCGACCGGGCTGTACGGGCTCCGCACCGGCGGTCTGGCGCTCGCCGACAGCGGTCGGGGTTGGCTGCGCCCGCCCACGGCCTACCTGACAGTGGGCCTGGTGCTCTTCGTGGCCGCCGCGCTTGCCGCCGGCTGACGCGCTCGCCGCGAGCCCGTTCCGGCTGATGATCCTCACCAAACCCAGGAAATAGTGGCCTCCGGCGACGCGGAGGCCACTATTTCCCGGAAACAGCGCGATCAACGCTTCCCGGAAACAGCGCGATCAACACGATCAAGCAGCCGGGCGATCAACAGGCCGAGCCGCCGGGCCGGAGCAGCCGCGCAGCACCCCGGGGCGGTCGGACGGGTGGGGGGCGTACACTGGCCAACTGGCGACCGCCTAGCGCGGTCGACCTCGCGTGCCCTCTTCACGAATCGTCGTGAAGCGACGGCCTCCCTGGTCCCGATCCCGATCGGGCCCACCATGGGCCGGCGACCAGGCACCAGGACGCCCGGCCACCGGTCGGGCGTGACAACCAGGGATCTTGAGGAGTACCCCAACCATGGCCGTCGTGACCATGCGCCAGCTGCTGGAGAGCGGTGTCCACTTCGGGCACCAGACCCGGCGCTGGAACCCGAAGATGAAGCGCTTCATCATGACCGAGCGCAACGGCATCTACATCATCGACCTGCGCCAGACCCTCGACTACATCGAGAAGGCGTACGAGTTCGTGCGTGGGACCGTCGCCGAGGGCGGCAGCATCCTGTTCGTCGGCACCAAGAAGCAGGCCCAGGAGGCCATCGCCGAGCAGGCGACGCGGGTGGGTCAGCCGTACGTCAACCACCGCTGGCTCGGTGGCATGCTGACCAACTTCCAGACGGTGTACAAGCGGCTCCAGCGGATGAAGGAGCTGGAGGCCCTGGGTGACCTGAGCGGCACCGCCGCCGGTTACACCAAGAAGGAGACCCTGCAGCTCTCCCGCGAGAAGATCAAGCTGACCCGCACCCTCGGTGGTCTGCGGGACATGCAGAAGCTTCCCGCCGCGGTCTGGATCGTCGACACCAAGAAGGAGCACATCGCCGTCGACGAGGCCCGCAAGCTGGGCATCCCGGTGATCGCGGTGCTGGACACCAACTGCGACCCGGACGAGGTCGACTTCCCGATCCCGGGCAACGACGACGCGATCCGCTCGGCCGAGCTGCTGACCAAGGTCGTCGCCGCCGCCGTCGCGGACGGTCTGATCGCGCGTTCCGGCCGTCGTCGGGGCACCGACGAGAAGCCCGAGGCGGGTGTCGCCAGCGACGAGCCGCTGACCGAGTGGGAGCGCGAGCTGCTCGAGCCGAAGAAGGCCGACGAGCCCACCACCCCGGAGCAGCAGCCGGCGCAGGCCGCCACCGAGCAGCCGGCGACCGCCACCGCGGAGTGATCGCACCGTCGCTGCCCCGCCGTCCGTTTTCGCGAACGGCGGGCAGCGACGGTACGCCGGGCACGATCCGCCCGGATCCGGGTAACCGGCACCTCTGACCATCCACACGCCGACTCAACACCGAAGAGAGAGCCATGTCCCAAATCACCGCCGCGGACGTCAAGAAGCTCCGCGACCTCACCGGCGCCGGCATGATGGACAGCAAGAAGGCGCTGACCGAGGCCGAGGGCGACTTCGACAAGGCCGTCGAGATCCTGCGCGTCAAGGGCGCCAAGGACGTCGGCAAGCGGGCCGGCCGCACGGCCGCCAACGGCCTGGTCGCCCACTCCGGCACGTCGCTGCTCGAGCTGAACTGCGAGACCGACTTCGTCGCCAAGACCGAGGCCTTCATCGCGCTGGCCCAGCAGCTCGTCGAGCACGGCGAGCGTTCCGGCCTGAACAGCGCCGAGGAGCTGCTCGCCTCCGAGCTGGACGGCAAGGTCGTCGCCGACCTGATCCAGGAGCAGTCCGCCAAGATCGGCGAGAAGCTGGTGCTCAACCGGTTCGCCCGCGTCGAGGGCACCACCGCTGTCTACCTGCACCGCAAGGCCCAGGACCTGCCGCCGGCCGTCGGCGTGCTGGTGTCGTACACCGGCAAGAGCGACGAGGCCGGTGACGCCGACGCCCGTGGTGTGGCCATGCAGATCGCCGCCATGCGGCCGAAGTACCTGACCCGGGACGAGGTGCCGGCCGACGTCGTCGAGTCCGAGCGGCGCATCGCCGAGCAGACCGCCCGCGAGGAGAACAAGCCCGAGGCGGCCCTGCCGAAGATCGTCGAGGGTCGGGTGAACTCCTTCTTCAAGGACTACGTCCTGATCGAGCAGGCGTCGGTGGCCGACAACAAGAAGTCGGTGAAGCAGGTGCTGGCCGAGGCCGGCATCGAGGTCACCCGCTTCGTCCGGTTCGAGGTCGGCCAGGCCTGAGCCGTGACCGGGCGCCCTCGGCGCCCGTGGGCAGAGGACGTCAACGAGGAGGCCGCCGGTGTACGTGACAGGCACCGCGGCCTCCTCGTCACATAGGGTCGGCAGCGGCAGGTTCGCGGTACGCGCCGCACGGTGCGTGCGCGTGGGGAAGGGCGGGGCGGATGACGCAGGTTGTGAGTGACCGGACGCTGGCGGTGGACGACCCGACGGCACCGCCGCCGGGGCGTGCCCGCCGGGTGGTGCTCAAGCTCTCCGGCGAGGTGTTCGGTGGCGGCGCGATCGGCGTCGACCCGGATGTCGTCCAGGCCATCGCCCGGCAGATCGCGACGGTGGTGCGTCGGGGAGTGCAGGTCTCCGTGGTGGTCGGCGGTGGCAACTTCTTCCGAGGCGCGGAGTTGCAGAAGCGCGGGATGGACCGGGCCCGCGCCGACTACATGGGCATGCTCGGCACCGTGATGAACTGCCTGGCCCTCCAGGACTTCCTGGAGAAGGAGGGCATCGAGACCCGGGTGCAGAGCGCCATCACCATGGCCCAGGTCGCCGAACCGTACATCCCGCTGCGCGCGATCCGGCACCTGGAGAAGGGGCGGGTGGTCATCTTCGGCGCCGGTGCCGGGATGCCGTACTTCTCCACCGACACGGTGGCCGCCCAGCGGGCGCTGGAGATCCGGGCCGACGTGGTGCTGATGAGCAAGAACGGCGTGGACGGCGTCTACACCGCCGACCCGCGGATCGACCCGACCGCCAGCAAACTCGACTCGATCACCTTCTCCGAGGTGCTGCGCCGCAACCTGCGGGTGGCCGACGCGGCGGCGTTCAGCCTCTGCATGGAGAACGGCCTGCCGATGCTGGTCTTCGGCGCGCAGGGTGACGACACCATCATCCGCGCGGTGGGTGGCGACAAGATCGGCACCCTGATCACCGCCTGAGCCGTGACGACTTTCCGCAGAGCCCACGACGAGCACAGAAGGAGGCGAGGAGACCGGTGATCGACGACACCCTCCTCGAGGCCGAGGAAAAGATGGAGCGTGCGGTCGAGCACGCCAAGGAGGAGTTCGGCGCCATCCGCACCGGTCGCGCCAACCCCGCCATGTTCTCCAAGGTCATCATCGACTACTACGGCACGCCCACGCCGTTGACGCAGATGGCGTCCATCGCGATCCCCGAGCCGCGGATGGCGATCATCAAGCCGTACGACAACTCGCAGATCAATGCGATGGAGAAGGCGATCCGCGACTCGGACCTCGGGGTGAACCCGAACAACGAGGGCACCCAGCTGCGCATTCTGCTCCCGCAGATGACCGAGGAGCGGCGCCGCGACATGATCAAGGTGGCCCGGCACAAGGGCGAGGAGGCCAAGGTCGCCATCCGCAACGTCCGTCGCCGGGGCAAGGAAGAGCTGGACCGCATCGTCAAGGGCGGCGAGGCTGGCGAGGACGAGGGTCGCCGCGCCGAGAAGGAACTCGACGACCTGACCCAGCGCTACGTGGCCAACGTCGACGACCTGGTCAAGCACAAGGAGACCGAGCTGCTCGAGGTGTGAGCCCTGCTCCGAGGCCCGTTCCCGACGTCGGGAACGGGCCTCGTGTCGTCGGTCAGCAGGGGATCCAGACCGTCCTGGTGCTCTCCGCGAACTGCTCGCCGGTGTCCCAGTCCCGCAGCGCGAAACGGGCGGTTGCCCGGCCGGGGTGCAGCGCCGGAGTGATGCGGGCGAACGCCATCGAGAGTTCGACGGTGCCGCCGTCACAGACGATCTCGCCGGCGCCGTGTCCTCCGGTGGCCCAGAGGGTCGGCAGGCCGTCCTGCACCAGCGACGCCGACATCAGGACGATGCCGGCGGGGCAGTTGCGGGCGGTGGCGGTGACCGCCGTGGCCGGGTACGTCACCCCCGGTTCGCCGACGGGCGGCTCGAACGGGAACAGCTCGCTGGCGTGGCGGTCGATGGTGATCTGGGTCTGGGTCGCGCTGGCGGCGGCCGGCGCCGCCGCGGTCAGGACCATGGCGGCCGCGGTCAGCACCGCCACACCGAACTTGTACATGTGAGTGCCCTTCCCCCGTTCGGACGCGCCGGCGGGTGCCCGCGCCCCATCAGCGGACCACGCCCGCGGTCGCCGCTCAGTAGTCGATCGAGCACCGGGCGAGTCGGATCGACGGCAGCGGATCGCCTGCGGGGTGTCGTACCGGATGGGTGTGCGTCGCCGGCCGCGGCCTGGCGGCGGGGGGTGGCGTCGGTCCGTGTGCCTCGTCCGCCGTGCCGGTGCGGTGTGTGCAGTAGGCTCGGCAGGATTCCCGGCCACCGGGCGGTGCGCACCGGGGATCGACCGACCGTTGCGGCGGTCAATCGGAGGAAACATCGCACGTGTAGGGGATGCTTGTGGTCTTGCGTCATGTGGTGGTTCTCGTGCCGCGTCGCGGTGCGTGATGGGCCACCCCGACCCCTACGGCAGCGAGCCTCGCGGCTGGGACCGGCCGGAGCGCCCGGCGGCACTGCCCTGGCCCGACCAGGATCTGGATGCCGGCCACTGGGGCCGCCGTCCGGCCGCCGGCCCCGAACTGCACACCCGGCCGTACGCCGACACGCACCCCGGGTACGACGAGCCGGGCCGGCCGGTCCGGCCGGACGACCGGGACCGGCGTGGCCGGTTCGACGACCGCGACCGGTACGAGGATGACCGCAACCGCCCGGACCGGTACGACGACCGGGGGCGTGCTGGCCGGTACGTCGAGCGTCCTCCCGTCGACGGCGACGGGCCGGGCCGTTTCGACGATCCGGAACGCGGGCGCTTCGACGGGCCGGCCCGTTTCGACGGCTCGGAGGGCGGGCGCTTCGACGGTCCGGGCCGTTTCGACGGCTCGGAGGAGTTGCCGCCGGCCCACGTCGACGACCCGGGCTACCCGACCGAGCAGCTCACCCCCGTCCGGGACGAGGTGACGCCGGACGAGCCGCCGACGAGTGGTCGGCGGCCGAAGGGTCGGCGTCGGGCCAGCCTCGACCGGCCGGCCACCCAGCAGGCGAGCACCGGCCGGGCCGGCCGCAACCTTCCGATGGCGATCGGTGTCGGGCTCGCCCTCGGCGCGCTGATCGTGGTGCCGCTGGCGTTCTATCCGCTGGCGTTCCTGCCGGTGATCGCCGGGGCGGTCGCCATCGGCAGCTGGGAGATGGCCCGCGCGGTGCGCCGCAGCGGGGCCCACCCGCCACTGGTGCCGCTGATCGCCGGTGGCGTGCTGACAGTGGGCCTGGCCTGGTTCGCCGGCCCCGACGCGCTCAGTCTGGGCCTGCTCGTCACGGTGCTCGGCACGATGATCTGGCGGTTGGGCGACGGACCTGCCGGCTTCCAGCGGGACCTCACCGCCGCCACCCTGATCGCCGTTTACGTGCCGTTCCTCGCCGGTTTCGCGGCGCTGTTGGCGGCCGCGCCCGACGACGGCCCGCTGCGCATCCTCGCCACCCTGGTCGCCGTGGTCCTCTCCGACACCGGCGGGTACGCGGCCGGCGTCTCGTTCGGCAAACATCCGATGGCGCCGGCGATCAGTCCGAAGAAGTCCTGGGAGGGCTTCGCCGGCTCGGTCACCGCGGCGGCCCTGGGCAGTGCCCTGCTGCTGTGGCTGCTGCTCGACGTGGCTCCCTGGTGGGGGGCGCTGTTCGGGGTGGCCGTCTCCTGCGCGGCGGTCCTCGGTGACCTGGCCGAGTCCATGATCAAGCGGGATCTCGGTGTCAAGGACATGAGCAACCTGCTGCCCGGTCACGGCGGTCTGATGGACCGACTCGACTCGATCCTGTTCGCGGTGCCGACGGCCTACCTGTTGCTGGCGATCTTCGTGCCGGTGGTGGGGTGAGGCATGGATCACCACGTTCCGGCCTTGCACCTCCGGCGGTCCCGGCCCGTCCGACACCTCCGGACCGGCATCAGCCGCCGTCGGCGTGCCACACTGGACCAGCCATGACGAGCCTGCCCCTGATCCCCGCCATCTCGGACGCCCCCACCGCGCGCCGAGCCTCCATGCCCCCGCAGCACCTCGCTGACCTGGACCTGGCCGGCCGCCAGGCGCTGGTCACCGGGCTGGGCGAGCCTGCCTTCCGCGCCAAGCAGGTTTCCAACCACTACTTCGGGCGGCTGGTCCGGGACCCGCAGGCGATGACCGACCTGCCCGCGGCGACCCGTGAGCGGCTGGCCGAGCGGTTGCTGCCCACGCTGCTGAACCCGGTGCGTGAGCTGGCCTGCGACGACGGCGCCACCCGCAAGGCGCTGTGGAAGCTGCACGACGGCGCGCTGGTGGAGAGCGTGCTGATGGGTTACCCGGACCGGGTGACCGTCTGCATCTCCAGCCAGGCCGGCTGCGGCATGGCCTGCCCGTTCTGCGCCACCGGCCAGGCCGGGCTGACCCGCAACCTCTCGACCGCCGAGATCGTCGACCAGGCGGTCTACCTGGCCGGGGTGGCGGCCTCCGGGGCCGTCGCCGGTTCCCCGCCGCGACTGTCGCACGTCGTCTTCATGGGCATGGGCGAGCCGCTGGCCAACTACAGCCGGGTGGTGGCGGCGATCCGCCGCCTGGTCAGCCCGGCTCCGGAAGGGCTCGGCCTGTCCCAGCGGCACATCACCGTTTCCACGGTCGGCCTGGTTCCGGCCATCCACCGACTGGCCAGCGAAGACCTCTCTGTGACCCTTGCGCTGTCGTTGCACGCGCCTGATGATGATCTGCGCGACGAACTCGTGCCGGTCAACCAGCGCTGGAAGGTAGCCGAGGTGCTGGACGCAGCGTGGGAATACGCCGCCCGGACGGGCCGTCGCGTGTCGATCGAGTACGCGATGATCAAGGACGTGAACGACCAGCCGTGGCGAGCCGATCTGCTCGGCCGGCTGCTGGCCGGCAAGTTGGCCCACGTGAACCTCATCCCGCTCAATCCGACGCCGGGCAGCCGCTGGGACGCGAGCCCGAAGCCGGTCGAGCGGGAGTTCGTCCGGCGGTTGCGCGACGCCGGAGTGTCCACCACGGTGCGGGACACTCGAGGTCGCGAGATCGACGGCGCGTGTGGCCAGCTCGCCGCCGCCGAGGACAACGACACCAACACCGACCGCGCCGGAGAGGCACCGGCGTGACCGGGCGTGGCGAACGAGACCAGGAGACATAGTGGCGAGTCAGGGTCAGCGTTTCCGGCGCAAGGCGCTCCGCCGGGGATACAAGGTCGACGAGGTGGATGCCTTCCTCGACCGGGTCGAGGCGACGCTCGACGGCCGGCAGGTTGGCGCGCCGGTGGCCTCGCAGGAGGTCCACGACGTTGTCTTCCGGGTCCGCTTCAACGGTTACGACGAGTGGCAGGTCGACCTGCACCTGGACCGGGTCGAGCGACAGCTGGCCGAGCTGGAGGAGCGCAACAGCGCCGGGCGCGGTGGCGACCCCCGGATGGTTGACCGGATGGGCCCACCGGACCGGATGGGCCCACCGATGCGCGACGACAGGGGCATGGTCCCGCAGCCGATGCCGCCCCGGCCGATGCCGGCGCAGGCCGGGCCGCCCGCCGACCGCTACGGCCGCTACGACGAGCCGACCGGCGCCTTCGCCGGTGGGTACGACGGTCCCCGCGGTGGTTACGACGCGCCGCGCGGCCCGGCCGGCCCCGGCCCGATGGGGCCGGGCGGCCCGATGGGTCCCGGCCCGATGGCGGGCCAGGGCCTTCCGCCGCGCGGCCTGCCCGCCGGCCCCAGCGCGTACGGCCCGGACGACCGTTCGCCCGGTGGGTACGGCCCGGACGACCAGCGTGGTGGGTACGGCCCTGACGACCAGCGCTCGCCCGGTGGTTACCCGCCCCCGCCGGACGAGTCACGCTTCGACGGCTTCGAGGCCGGACGGCACGGCCGCGCCGACATGACCGCCGAGATCCGGATGCCGGAGCGGGACCTGCGCGACATGCGCCGTGGCCCGGCCGGTCCCCCTCCGCTTCCGCAGCAGGGCATGGGTGGCCCGCCGATGGCTGGCCCACCCGCCGTGGCCGGTCCGCCGATGGGCGGCCCTCCGATGGGCGGGCCCCCGATGGGTGGCCCGCCGATGGCCGGCCCGCCCGGCAGCGACCTCTACCGGGTCGACCAGATCCGCCGTAGCTTCCAGGTGCGCCGGTTCGGCAGCGGGTACGACCCCGACCAGGTGGACCGGTTCTTCGAGAGCCTGCTCGGCGGCATGCAGCGCCGTAACCCGATGCCGGTCGACCCGAAGGACCTGGACACGCTCCGGTTCGGCCTGGTCCCCGGCGGCTACTTCGAGGCCGAGGTCGACGCCGCGCTCAAGGACGTCCAGGACATCCTCTTCGGGCGCTGACCCGAGGCGTACGGACGAGGGCCCGTCCCCCGGGTGGGGGCGGGCCCTCGGCGTACGTCGGCCGGTCGTCCGGCGGTGGGGGATGGGCTCAGGAGCGCAGGCCGCTGCGGCGCAGCACGACATCGCCGATCACGATGATCAGCAGCAGCGCGGCCAGGCCGATCAGCCAGATGTCCTCGACCCTGCCCTCGTGGTTGCCGCAGATCATCGCCAGCAGCGCCAGTGCGGACAGCACAGCGCCGATCTGCCCGGCCCTGCGGTGCCCGGGCTTGTGCTGGTCTGGCGACGTTACCGGCTCGCTTCCTGCCACTGTCGGTCCTTCCCTCGCGATCGGATCTTTGGTTAGTCTGGCACGCCTCGTGCTCGGCGCGGTCGGGTGGGGGTTTCCCGACCACCGGTGCCGCCCACCTCGGGCTGGATGCCACTACCGGCGTCGCGGGGCAAGGGTCGGACCCACTCCGGTAGCGTTTGGCGTACACCTGATTGTCTGTTTGAGGGGGACTGTGCGGTGCGAGTGACCGGAACCGGGCACGCCAGCATGCGGATCGACACGGCCGCGGGCAGCATCCTGTGCGACCCGTGGGTCAACCCGGCCTACTTCGCGTCCTGGTTCCCGTTCCCGGACAACTCCCTGCTCGACTGGGAGAGCCTGGGCCAGGTCGACTACCTGTACGTCTCCCACCTGCACCGCGACCACTTCGACGCGAAGCACCTGCGGGACCACATCTCGAAGGACGCCACCGTCCTGCTCCCCGAGTTCCCCACCTCGGAGATGGAGGACGAGTTCCGGGCGCTGGGCTTCACCAAGTTCCTGAAGGCTCCCAACGAGCAGGTGGTGGAGCTGCCCGGCGGCCTGAAGATCATGATTCAGGCGTTGACCAGCCCGACCGACGGGCCGATCGGCGACTCCTCGCTCTGGGTCGAGTACGACGGGGTGCGGCTGCTCAACCAGAACGACGCCCGCCCCACCGACCTGAGCGCCTTCGCCGAGTTGGGGCACGTGCACGCGCACCTGCTGCAGTTCTCCGGGGCGATCTGGTACCCGATGGTCTACGAGTTGCCGCAGGCGGCCAAGACGGCCTTCGGCAAGCAGAAGCGGGACCGGCAGTTCGACCGGACCTGGCGCTACATCGACGACCTGAAGGCCGACCACGTCTTCCCGATCGCCGGTCCGCCGTGCTTCCTCGACGACGCGCTGTGGCAGTTCAACGACATCCACGGCGACGAGGGCAACATCTTCCCCGACCAGTCCGTGTTCCTGTCCGAGTATGCGAAGGTCGGCGGCACCAACGGCATCGTGCTGCTGCCGGGCAGCGTCGCCGAGGTCACCACCGAGGGGGCGACCACCACGCACCCGGTGCCGGTGGAGGAGTTCTTCGCGAACAAGGTCACCCACCTGGAGGAGATGCGGGAGCGCAAGCGCCCGATCATCGAGGCGGAGAAGGCGTCCTGGCGGCACCCCGAGGTGGACGTGCTCGGCGAGATGAAGCGCCGCATCGAGCCGCTGCTCGACGAGTCGATCTACCTGGCCAAGGGCGTCGGCGGCCCGGTCCGGTTCGACCTGGTGGGCTACGACGGCGAGAGCGTCGAGTCGATCGTGGTGGACTTCCCCGGCAAGGAGGTCCGGCCGTACGCGGACGAGAAGGTGCGCTACCGGTTCCGTACCGAGCGGTCGCTGATCGAGCACCTGCTCTTCATCGACGAGGTGGACTGGGTCAACTCGCTGTTCCTGTCCTGCCGGTTCTCGGCGGCCCGGATCGGCCAGTACAACGAGTTCGTCTACGCGTTCTTCAAGTGCCTCTCCGAGGAGCGGCTCCAGTACGCCGAGGGCTGGTACGACGAGCACGAGCGCAGCACCGACGCCGAGGACATCACGCTCGGCGACTGGGTGGTCCAGCGCCGCTGCCCGCACCTGAAGGCGGACCTGACCCGCTTCGGCATCGTCGAGGGTGACCAGCTCACCTGCCAGCTACACGGGTGGCGCTTCGACCTGCCCAGCGGTCGCTGCCTCACCAGCGTCGGCCACAAGGTCCGCGCCCACCGCGTGGACGCGGAAACCCCCGCCCCCGCCGGCGAAGCAGCAATCTAACCCCCACCCCCACCCACCCCCACCCCCACCCCACCCCACCCCACCAGGCCCACCCTGTTGATCATGAAGTTATGACGGGAGTGTGGGTCTAAGGGTGTTTCCGGCCTGACCTGCCGGGCGTTGTGCCTGGTGAGGAGGGTGCCGTGATGACCGCGACGCTGAACGAGCAGACCGGACGCAGGAAGCGGCCCGAGCCGTCGGCGGAGGCGAAAGCCGCCGCCGAGCTGGTTCGGGCCGCAAAGGAGCAAGGGCTGTCGTTGACCGGCCCGGACGGGCTGCTCAAGCAGTTGACCAAGACGGTCCTGGAGACTGCGCTGAACGAGGAGATGACCGAGCACCTCGGCTACGAGAAACACGACCAGGCCGGGGCGGGGTCGGGCAACATCCGTAACGGAACCCGGTCGAAGACCGTGTTGACCGAGGCCAACGGTCCGGTGCAGATCGACGTGCCGCGGGACCGGGCTGGCACGTTCGAGCCGCAGATCGTGCGCAAGCGGCAGCGCCGCCTGTCCGGGGTCGACGAGGTCGTGTTGTCGCTGTATGCCAAAGGGCTCACGACCGGGGAGATCTCGGCGCACTTCGCCGAGATCTACGGGGCTTCGGTGTCGAAGGAGACGATTTCGCGGATCACCGACAAGGTGATCGAGGAGATGACCGACTGGTCCCACCGGCCCTTGGACGAGATCTACGCGGCGGTGTTCATCGACGCGATCGTGGTCAAGGTCCGCGATGGGCAGGTCGCCAACCGGCCGTTCTACGCCGCGATCGGGGTCACCCTCGACGGTGATAAGGACATCCTCGGGCTGTGGGCCGGCGCCGGCGGTGAGGGCGCGAAGTTCTGGATGAGTGTGTTGACCGACCTGCGCAACCGGGGCGTCAAGGACGTGTTCTTCCTGGTCTGCGACGGCCTCAAAGGGCTGCCGGAGGTGGTCACGAACGTGTGGCCCCGAACGGTGGTGCAGACCTGCATCATCCATCTGATCCGCAACACGTTCCGGCTCACGTCCCGCCGCTACTGGGATGAGCTCAAGCGGGACATCAAGCCGATCTATACCGCCGTGAACGCTGACGCGGCCAAGGCCGCGTTCGACGACCTCGCGGAGAAGTGGGGCGGCCGGTATCCGGCGGTGATTCGGCTCTGGGACAACGCCTGGGCCGAGTTCATTCCGTTCCTCGACTACGACCTGGAGATCCGCAAGGTCATCTGCTCCACGAACGCGATCGAGTCGCTCAACGCCCGCTACCGGCGGGCCGTGAAGGCCCGTGGCCACTTCCCCAACGAACAGGCCGCGTTGAAGTGTCTGTACCTGGTGACCCGATCCCTGGACCCCACCGGAGCAGGCAGAACCCGATGGACGATGCGCTGGAAACCCGCGTTGAACGCCTTCGCCATCACCTTCAGCGACCGCTTCCCAGCCGCTGAAACCTACTAACCAAGATCGCCGGAAACACCGTTAGCGAGACAGCCCCGTTATGACCCACTACGACGGGGTGGTTTCTAGGCTTCAGTGCAACTGATCTTGGTTGGGCTGGGGGTGCTGGTGGCGAGGCCGGGTGTGGTGACGTTTGGGCATCGGCAGGTGTTGGAGCATCTGTGGGGGGCAGGGCGGACGATTTCGCAGATCGCGGGTGTGCTTGGGGTGTCGGTGAGCACGGTCTCGCGGGAGGTGGGCCGGTATCACAGTGCCCGGCATGGGACGAAGAACCCGTTGGGGCGGTCGTTGCCGTCGGGGCGGGCTCGGGCGCCGTATCGGTGGGGGTATCAGGCGCAGTGGGCGCAGCGGCGTGCTGACGCGGCGCGGCGTCGGCCGAAGGCGACGAAGTTGGGGGCCGGGACGCGGCTGCGGCAGGTGGTGCGGGGCAGACTGGCGCGTAGGTGGTCTCCGACGCAGATCGCCGCGTGGCTGCGGGCCATGTTCGCTGACCGGCCGGAGTTGCAGGTGTCTCACGAGACGATCTACCAGGCGATCTACGTTCAGTCGCGGGGCAGCCTGCGGGAGGAGTTGACTCGGCAGGTCGCTCTGCGCTCGGGACGCGCCGACCGGCGTGCCCAGTCGCGGCTGGCGGCAGCGGATCGGGGCCGCCGCCCCTGGATCGGGGACCTGCACATCAGTAACCGGCCCGCCGAGGCCACCGACCGGGCCGTGCCGGGTCACTGGGAAGGTGATCTGGTCATCGGCAAGGGCGGCCGCTCGGCGATCGTGACACTGGTCGAACGCGCCACCCGCTACGTGATGCTCGGCGCGCTGCCGCACGGGCGTGACACCGAAGCCGTCATCGGCGTGCTCACCGACCTCACCGCCCGACTACCGACGCACCTACGCCGCTCACTGACCTGGGACCAAGGCAGCGAGATGGCCGCCCACGCGGTCTTCACCGTCGCCACCGGCTGCCCGGTCTACTTCTGCGACCCCCACAGCCCCTGGCAACGCGGCAGCAACGAGAACACCAACGGCCTGCTACGCCAGTACTTCCCCAAAGGCAGCTACGACTTCCGCAGCATCAACCAGAGCGGCCTCGACGAGATCGCCCACGAACTGAACACCCGCCCCCGCCAAACACTCGACTGGGCAACCCCAGCCGAACGCCTAGACCACCTCATCGCCGCCTAACGATTGCACTCACCCCTTGACCCCAAGCGGCGTGTCACGGCGATAACTTCATGATCAACGGGGTCGGGCGGGGGCGGCAACGGGGTCGGGCGGGGGCGGGGGCGGAGGGGATTAGTGGAGGTCTTGCAGGATCCGCCGGGCGGCGTTGTGACCGGCGGCGCCGATCACGCTGCCGGCGGGGTGGCAGCCGGCGCTGCCCGCGTACACGCCGTCGATGCCGGTGGCGTAGGGCATCCGGTCGGTAAAGGAGACGGTGTTGTCGAGGTGGTGGATGTGCCCACCGGTGATGCCGAAGTGCTTCTCGATGCCGGGCGGCGGCAGGGGCACCGCGTCGGCGATCAGGTCGGCGGTGCCCGGGGCGTACCGCTCGACGATCGCGACCAGCCGGTCGACGTAGCCGGGCAGCTCCGCGTCCCAGGTGGTGCCGGCCAGGTCGTAGGGGACGGACTGCACGAAGAGCGCCGACGAGTGGTGCCCGGCGGCGTCGGAGAGCGACGGGTCGACCGTCGTGTGCAGGTACCACTCGATCGTCGGCTCGGCCGGCAGCCGCCCGGCCTGCACGTCCGCCCACATCGCGCGCAGCGCGGTCATCGGCGAGGTCGCCTCCCCGCCGACCAGCGACGCGGAGCCCGGCAGCAGATGGATGGTGGACCCGAACGGGCTCGGCGCGTCGGCCGGCAGGCAGGAGAACCGGGGCAGTCCGGTGAGCGCCAGGTTGAGCTTGAGGGTGGTGCCGGGGCGGCGGACCGCCGCCATCCGCTCGCCGAGCGAGGCCGGGAGCGCGCCGTCGGGCAACAGCTCCAGCAGGGTGTACGGGTCACACGCGCCCAGCACCACCCTCGCTGCGACCTCCCGGCCGTCGGCCAGCACCACTCCGCTGGCCGCGCCGCCGTCCAGTGTCACGGCGCTCACCGGCGTACCGGTCATGATCGCCGCTCCGGCGGCGCGCGCGGCCTCGGCGAACGTCCGTGAGACGGTGCCCATGCCGCCCTCGGCGATCATCCAGGTGCCGCCGGAGCCGGGCAATCTACACATGTTGTGCACCAGGAAGTTGTGCCCGGTGCCGGGGTCGTCCGGGCCGGCGTTCAGTCCGGACAGGCCGTCGGTGACGGCGTACATGCTGACCAGCAGTTCGGAGCGGAACTCGAACCGGGCCAGGTAGTCCGCGACCGACCCGCGGACCAGGTCGACGAAGACCTGTCGCAGCTCCGGGCGGATGTACCGCTCGGCGGTCTCCGGCACGCCCAGCGGCTCGGCCAGCCAGGCCGGGGCGAGATCCGCGCGCAACGCGGCCAGCTCGGCCTGCATGGCGTCGTCGGCGGCCACGTCGGCGGGGGAGAAGAACTCGGCGAGCTGGGCCCGGGTCGCGGCGGTGTCACTGCCGAAGAGCAGGTACGGCGAGCCGAGCCCACCCGGCGTGGGGAGGAAGTAGTGCGGATCGCGGCGCAGCACCGGGATCCGTACGTCGAGCGTGGCGAGCAGTTCCGGGGGCATCAGCCCGAGCAGGTACGAGCCGGTGGAGTGACGCAGCCCCGGCACCTTCGGGAACGGGTTCTCGGTGCGGGCCGCGCCGCCGATCACGTCGGCGGCCTCCAGCACCAGAACGTCCAGGCCGGCGCGGGCCAGCAGGATGGCGGAGACCAGGCCGTTGTGCCCGGCACCGACGATCACGACGTCGGCGCGGGCCGGAATCTCACTGCTCATGCCGGGGGAGCCTAGTCCGGACCGGCCCTCCGGTCAGCCCACCGCCCGTCGACCCGTCACCCCTCGTTCACCGTACAGCGGCTGCGGTCGATGCCCCCCGAGCCCTACCGTCGGTCGGACATCGACCACTCCGGGAGGTTCACCGATGGACCGTCGTACCGTCCTGCGTTCCGCCGTCGCCGGCGCCGCCGCCTTCTCCGGCAGCCTCTGGGCCGGTGCCGCCCTGGCCGCGCCCGCCCAGCCCGGCGTCGGCCCGTACGGGGAGCTGCTGGCCGCCGACGCCAACGGCATCCAGCTGCCGGCCGGGTTCACCAGCCGGGTGATCGCGCGTTCCGGCCAGCGGGTCGCCGGCACCTCGTACCTCTGGCACTGGGCGCCCGACGGTGGCGCCTGCTTCCCCGTCGGCGACGGCTGGATCTACGTGTCGAACTCGGAGATCCCATTGGTCGGTGGCGCGTCGGCGGTCCGCTTCGCGGCCGACGGGTCGGTCGTCTCGGCGTACCGGATTCTCGGTGGCACGAACGTCAACTGCGCCGGCGGAGCGACCCCGTGGGGGACCTGGCTCTCCTGCGAGGAGGTGCCGCTCGGTCGGGTCTTCGAGACCTGGCCGGACGGCAGCCGGTCGGCCGAGGAGCGGACCCGGATGGGGCGGTTCACGCACGAGGCCGCCGCCTGCGACCCGGACCGCCGGGTGGTCTACCTGACCGAGGACGAGGAGGACGGGTGCTTCTACCGCTTCGTGCCGGACACCTGGGGTGACCTGCGCACCGGTCGGGTGCAGGTGCTCTGCGCACCTGCCGACCAGGTGGCCGGGCCGGTGACCTGGCGGGACGTGCCGGACCGGGACGGCTTCCCGATCCCGACCCGGCTCCAGGTGGGCGCGGCGAAGCACTTCGACGGCGGCGAGGGCTGCTGGTACGACCGGGGCACCTGCTGGTTCACCACCAAGGGCGACAACCGGGTCTGGGCGTACGACGCTGTCAACCAGCGTCTCGACCTGGCGTACGACGACTCGTTGGTGCCGGCGGGCGCCGCGCCGCTGACCGGCGTGGACAACATCACCGGCACGGCCTCGGGTGACCTCTACGTGGCCGAGGACGGCGGCAACATGGAGATCAACGTGATCACGGCGGCCGGTGTGGTCGCCCCGGTCGTACGGCTCCTCGGCCAGTCGTCCTCGGAGATCACCGGCCCGGCCTTCTCCCCGGACGGCTCCCGCCTGTACTTCTCCTCCCAACGCGGCACCACCGGCACCTCCACCGGCGCCAACGGCATCACCTACGAAGTCCAAGGCCCCTTCCGCCCCTAACAGCCCCCCGCCCCGCCCCCCGCCCCGCCCCCCTTCTGGTTGATCATGAAGTTATGGTCACCGCGCGCGGCGTGTCGCGGCCATAACTTCATGATCAACCGGGGGTAGGTGGGGTCAGGCGGGGGACCGGGGGGTGCGCCAGTGGGAGAGGGCCAGGGTGGCGGAGTAGCCGGCCAGGACGATCACGTGGAACAGGTAGAGCCAGAGCAGGACGGCCACGCCCGCGCCGATGTCGTCGAAGCCGCCGAACGGCACGCCCAGGTCCAGCGGCAGCGAGGCGAAGAGGACGAAGCCGTGCAGGAAGCCGGACAGGTTCGCCGCGGTGAAGGAGCCGATCGCGATCGTGGAGAGCCAGTCCGGTGAGGCCGGCCCGACGACCCGGAACACCCACACCAGCACCGGCGTGAGCACCAGCCAGACCGCCAGGAACGACAGCACCACACCGAGCACACCCAGCCAGCCGCCCTGGCGGACGAGGCGGGTGGTGAGCGGCAGCGCCAGCAGGATCGACAGCAGCAGCGCGGGGGCCGGTGCGAGCAGCGGCAGCAGCAGCAGCCGGCCCCGCCAGCCGACCAGGTGCTCGTCGGAGCGGGGCGCGGCCACCGAGACGAACGCCCGGCGCAGCCCTTCGCCGTACAGCGACGCGGGCAGCAGGGAGGCCAGCGCCAGCAGCGGGGTCAACCCCACCCCGGCCTCGACCAGCGCCTCGACCGCCCGGGGCGCGCCGATCGCGGTGGGCAGGGCCTCCACGGCGTACGAGGTGAGCCGGCGGACCCGGTCGACCCCGGCGACGAGCGCGGTGAGCCAGATCGCCAGCAGGGCGACGGGCACCACGGCGATCGCCCCGTAGAAGGTGATCGCGGCGGCGTGCAGCGACAGGTCCCGTCCGCGCACCGGACGGAACGCGGCGCTGGTGATCCGTTTCGCACGCTGCCATCCGTTGCCCATCGCCGTCTCCTTCCCTGTCGCCGTGGCCCTCACTCCTTAAGATCGCCGCTCATGACTGTTGTCACCACCGAACGTCTCATCCTGCGCGACTGGACCGATGATCCGGCCGATCTGGCCCGGATCTACGACATCTACTCCCGTCCGGAGATCACCCGATGGCTCGCCGTGTCGCCCGGTCTGCCGATGACCGACCCGGCCCAGGCGGCCGAGCGGCTACAGATCTGGCGGGATCGGCACGCCGCCGACGGCGGCCGGTACGGCACCTGGGCGATGGAGATCCGCGAGACCGGCCAGGTCGCCGGCACGGTGCTGCTGAAGCCTCTGCCGGGCCTCGACGAGGCGGTGCTCACCGAGCACATCGAGACCGGCTGGCACCTGCACCCGGACTCCCGTGGTCACGGGTACGCCACCGAGGCGGCGCGTGCGCTCATCGCCCGGGAGTTCGCCACCGGCACCCCGGAAATCTACGCGGTCGTGTCGCCGGGCAACGAACCGTCGATGGCTGTGTGCCGCCGGCTCGGCATGGCGTACGTGGGCCGGCGCACCGACTGGTACGGCGGCGAGGAGCTGGAGACGTTCGTCGTGCGAGCGCCAGATGCCTGATCGTTCCCGTACGACCTGACGCAAGATCCGCGCAACTTCGGGGAAGGTGTGGCCTCCAGTCGTCGGGAGGTGACACCTTCCCCGACCCGTGTGCGGGAAGGTGGCTGGCGGAGGAGGCAAGCCCGTCAATAGTTACCGCTGTCGAACTGTTGACGCTCTCGTAGCACGTCAGTAACCTTTGGTCAAAGTAACGCAAGATTTCGACAAACACGTGCACGATTCTGTGCATGCCTCCGGAAAGACGCAACGGGCCTCCAGGGGAGGTCCGTTGATGGTCGTACCCCATCTCGCCGGCCCACCCCCGATCCGCCGGTGACGCACCGCAGCACACCCCGGCCGTGGTCACGCCGCCCACGGCGACCGTCCCCCGACGACAAGGACAGTGATGAGACGTACCAATCTGATCCGGATGGTGGCGGCGACAGCCGCGGCCACGCTGATCGCCACGGCAGGGGTGACCGTTGCCGCCAACCCGGCCGGCGCGGCCCGCCCCGCCGCCCCGGCCGTGTCGAACAGCGGCTTCGCCCCGGCCGCCACCAACCTCGCCCAGGGCCGTCCCACCCAGGAGAGCGGCCACGCCGACGTCTACGACTCGGCGAAGGTCGTCGACGGCAACGCGGGCAGCTACTGGGAGAGCGTCAACAACTCGTTCCCGCAGTGGGTGCAGGTCGACCTCGGCTCGGCGCAGAGCGTCAACCAGGTCGTGCTGAAGCTGCCCACGAACGGTTGGGCCACCCGGACGCAGACGTTGAGCGTGCGGGGCAGCACGGACGGTACGTCCTTCGCCGACCTGGTCGGCTCGCAGACGTACACCTTCAACCCGGCCAGCGGCAGCACCGTGACGATCAACTTCAGCGCGACCTCCACCCGCTTCGTCCGGATCACCGTCACCGCCAACAGCGGCTGGCCGGCGGGGCAACTGTCCGAGCTGGAGGTGTACGGCAGCGGCGGCACCACCCCCGACACCACCGCGCCCAGCGTGCCGGGCAACCTCTCGTACACCCAGTCCGGCACCACCATCAGCCTCAACTGGGTCGCGTCGACCGACAACGCGGGCGGCAGCGGCATCGCCGGCTACGACGTCTACCGCAACGGGGCGTTCCTCCAGTCCGTCGGGAACGTGACCACGTTCAACGACACGCAGCCGACCACGGCGACGGTGTCCTACCACGTCCGGGCGCGCGACGCCGCCGGCAACCTCTCCGGCAACAGCAACACGGTGACCCGCACCGGTAGCGGCGACACCACCGCGCCGAGCGTCCCGGGGACGCTGTCGCAGAGCACCTCGGGCAGCACCATCACGCTCACCTGGGGCGCCTCCACCGACTCCGGTGGCAGCGGGCTGGCCGGCTACAACGTCTACCGGGGCGGCAACCTGATCGCGACGTTGGGCACCGTCCTCACCTACCAGGACACCCAGCCGGTCACGGCGACGGTGTCGTACCACGTCCGCGCCCGCGACGGCGCCGGCAACCTGTCCGGCAACAGCAACACCGTCACCCGTACCGGCAGCAACCCGCCGGCCTGCGTCAACGTGGCGCAGGGCAAGAGCATGACGGCGAGCGGCTCCACCTTCACCTTCACCCCGGACAAGGCGAACGACGGGCAGCTCGGCACCTACTGGGAGGGCGCGGCGAGCTACCCGCAGAACCTGACCGTGGCGCTGGGCGCCAACCACTCCATCTCCGGTGTCACCGTCAAGCTGAACCCGGATTCGGCCTGGGGCACCCGTACCCAGACCATCCAGGTCCTCGGCCGCGACCAGGCGGCGTCGTCGTACACCAGCCTGGTGCCGGCGGCGGCCTACCAGTTCGTGCAGGGCGTCAACACGGTGACCATTCCGGTCAGCGCGACCACCGCGGACGTGCAGTTGCGGTTCACCGGCAACACCGGCGCCCCCTCGGGCCAGGTCGCCGAGCTGGAGGTCTGCGGCACGCCGGCCCCCAACCCGGACCTGGTCGTCAGCTCGCTGACCTGGTCGCCCGCGTCGCCCAGCGAGGTCTCCCCGATCACGCTCTCGGCAGTGGTGCAGAACATCGGCACCGCCGCCGCGGCGGCGACCACCGTGAACTTCAGCCTGGCCGGCGCGGTCGCCGGCAGCGCCACGGTGGGCGCGCTCGCCGCCGGGGCCTCGACCACCGTGTCGTTCAACGCCGGGACCCGGCCGATGGGCAGCTACGCCGTCTCGGCGGTGGTCGACCCGACCAACACGATCGTCGAGCAGAACAACGGCAACAACAGCCTCACCGCGCCGTCACCGCTGGTGGTGGCGCAGGCGCCGGGGCCCGACCTGCAGGTGCTGGGCATCGCCTCCAACCCGCCGAACCCGGCCGTCGGGGCGTCCGTCAGCTTCACCGTGACGGTCCGCAACCGGGGCACCACCGCCACCGGCGCGACCACCGTCACCCGGCTGGCGGTCGGCGGCACCACGCTCAACACCACCACCGCCTCGATCGCCGCCGGCGCGACCGTCACCGTCAACGTCAGCGGCACCTGGACGGCCACCAGCGGCGGCGCCACCATCACCGCCACCGCCGACGCCACGAACGTGGTGACCGAGACCAACGAGGCCAACAACGCGTTCAGCCAGTCGATAGTGGTCGGACGCGGTGCCGCCGTCCCGTACGTCTCGTACGAGGCGGAGGCCGGCCGTTACTCGGGCACGCTGCTGGAGGCGGACCCGCTGCGCACCTTCGGCCACACCAACTTCGCCAGCGAGTCGTCGGGTCGCAAGTCGGTGCGGCTCACCGGCGCGGGCCAGTTCGTCGAGTTCACCTCGGCCAACCAGGCCAACTCCATAGTGGTGCGCAACTCCATCCCGGACGCGCCGGGCGGCGGCGGCATCGAGGCGACCATCAGCCTCTACGTCAACGACGTCTTCTCCCGGAAGTTGACCCTGTCGTCGAAGCACAGCTGGCTCTACGGCAACACCGACGGGCCGGAGGCGCTGACCAACACCCCGCAGGCCGACGCCCGACGGCTGTTCGACGAGTCGAGCGCGCTGCTGGCGCAGTCGTACCCGGCCGGCACCCGGTTCAGGTTGCAGCGCGACTCGGGGGACACCGCCTCGTTCTACGTGATCGACATGATCGACCTGGAGCAGGTGGCGCCACCGGCGAGCCAGCCGGCCGGTTGCACCTCCATCACGTCGTACGGCGCGGTCCCCAACGACGGCCTCGACGACACCGCGGCCATCCAGCGGGCGGTGACCGACGACCAGAACGGCGTCATCGGCTGCGTGTGGATCCCCGCCGGGCAGTGGCGGCAGGAGCAGAAGATCCTGACCGACGACCCGCTGAACCGGGGTACGCACAACCAGGTCGGCATCAGCAACGTCACCATCCGGGGCGCCGGCATGTGGCACTCGCAGCTCTACACGCTGACCGAGCCGCAGAACGTGGTGGGCGGCATCAACCACCCGCACGAGGGCAACTTCGGCTTCGACATCGACAAGAACACCCAGATCTCCGACATCGCCATCTTCGGCTCGGGCCGGATCCGGGGCGGCGACGGCAACGCCGAGGGCGGCGTCGGCCTGAACGGTCGCTTCGGCACCGGCACGAAGATCAGTAATGTCTGGATCGAGCACGCCAACGTCGGTGTCTGGGTCGGCCGCGACTACGACAACATTCCCGACCTGTGGGGGCCGGCCGACGGGCTGGAGTTCAGCGGCATGCGGATCCGCAACACGTACGCCGACGGCATCAACTTCAGCAACGGCACGCGCAACTCGCGGGTGTTCAACTCGTCGTTCCGAACCACCGGTGACGACGCCCTCGCCGTCTGGGCCAACCCGTACGTCAAGGACCGCAACGTCGACATCGCGCACGACAACCACTTCGTCAACAACACCATCCAGCTGCCCTGGCGGGCGAACGGCATCGCCATCTACGGCGGCTACGACAATTCGATCGAGAACAACCTGATCTACGACACGGCCAACTACCCGGGCATCATGCTGGCCACCGACCACGACCCGCTGCCGTTCTCCGGCACGACGTTGATCGCCAACAACGGCCTCTACCGCACCGGGGGCGCGTTCTGGAACGAGGACCAGGAGTTCGGTGCCATCACGCTGTTCCCGGCGACCAGGGACATCGTCGGCGTGACGATCCGGGACACCGAGATCGTCGACTCGACGTACGACGGTATCCAGTTCAAGAACGGCGGCGGCAACATGCCGAACGTCGCCATCACCAACGTCCGGATCGACAGATCCAACAACGGCGCCGGCATCCTCGCGATGAGCGGCGCGCGCGGCAACGCCAACCTGACGAACGTGACGATCACCAATTCGGCCGACGGCAACATCGTCGTTCAACCGGGCTCGCCGTTCGTCATCAACGGCGGCTAATCAGCACGGTTTTCCATGAGGTCGGGGTGTCCGCAAACTGCGGACACCCCGATTTCTATGAAACCGAGTCGACCACCGCGGCGCAGGGCCCGTCGTGGGCATCGCGCCGCCGGCACCGGCCGGCAGCGCCGAGCCCGACGTCACAGAACACTCGGGTACGCAGGAACTGCGCGTCCTCCTCGCTGAGCGTGGCCTCGCCGAAGTCGACACCGGTGAGGTGACCGAGCGAGTCGCGAAGTGCCACGGCCACAGCGGCGACCTCGTCCAGGCTGGTCAGGGTGGTCGGCAGGTGGATGATCCAGCGTGATGCGGTCATCGCGGCCGCCGATTGTCAGGTGCCGTGGGCCCGCGGTGGCGGCAGTTTTGCCGGGCCTGCCACTGGCTCAGGGCTCGCCGGATGCGTTCCGCCTCGGTGTTGGCGGTCATCACCTCGCGGTGCAGCCGGTCCAACTCGTCCGCCACCCGGTTGAGGTAGTCGCGCACCTGATCGGGGTGCAGGCCGCGCCACCGGGTGTCGAAGGTCTAGGCGCGCACGTGCGGTGGCGGCAGGCGATCCCCGTCTGCGAAACTCATCGCAGTGCCACCGATCCGCCAGTGATCAGCGTCCGCACCTGTGCGTCGGTCAGGCCGCGCCGCTCCAGGACGCGACGGCCCCAGCGGTGCAGCCGGCACGGGTGCGGAGCCTCGTCCTTGCGGCAACGCTCGCCGTCGGGTGTCAGGTCGGCGGCGTGCACGGTGAGGGCCCTCAGCGCGAACACGACGTCCTCCTTGGTCACGTAGGGCGGCAGCGGCAGATCTTCGTTGCTGTCGTCATCCGGGTCCATGACCCTCCTTCGGCTGGCTCGCTTTTTCGTGGTCATCCACAAGGGTCATTTCGATGCTGGCCCAGCGCAATCTTGCGGAGCAGAATGCGGACCAAGGGTTGAGGTGACTAACGCGACGACAGCCAGGGAGATGACGTGGACGATTCCGGCAGCACAGTTCCCCGGAGGCAGCTCGGCAGATATCTGAGAGAGCTTCGCGAAAACGCCTATGTGACCGTTACCGCGGCGGCCAAGGAGTTGGAATGGTCGGCACCCCGGATCTGGCGGTACGAGACCGGCCAGGTCTCCATGCACCCGAACGACGTGGAGGCCATGTGCCGTGTCTACGGCGCGTCGGCGGAGACGATCGGGACGATGCGGGCGCTGGCCCGCGAGACAAAGGCGCACGGCTGGTAGCACAGCTACGGCGAGGCGGTCAAGGACTGGTTCAAGCTGTACGTCGGCCTGGAAGCCGCCGCCACCAGCATCCGTCACTACGAGGCGAATCTCGTCCCCGGGCTGCTTCAGACGGTCGACTACATGACCGACGTGATCGCCATCGACCACCCGCGGATGGTCGATGCGCAGCGCCAGGCGAAGGTCGACGTGCGGCTGCGCCGGCAACGTCTGCTGGCACGGGCGATCCCTCGCGCCCCGCGCCTCGACGTCATCCTCAGCGAGGCGGTGCTGCGCCGCCCGCTGCGGGATCGCGGGGCGATGGCCCGGCAACTGGAATCGCTGGTGGTGTCGTCGCGGCAGCACAACATCGGCATCCGGGTGCTGCCGTTCGACGCCGGTCTGGTGCGCTGGGCGCAGGCCGGCACCTTCACCATGCTCGATTTCCCGTCCGACGTGCGCGAGCCGGAGCCGACGACGATCTACATGGACGGTCCGTGCGGCGCGGTCTCCCTTGACAAGACCCACGAGATTGAGATCTACGAAGACGCCTGGCGCTCCCTCGGTGAGCGGGCGCTCGGCGCGGACGAGTCCCGTGAGCTGATTGCGGCCACAGCGAAGGAGATGACCGATGGTGCGTGACGGAGTCTGGCGCACGTCGTCCCGGTCCGGCGGCGAGGGCAACTGCGTCGAGGTGGCGGGATTCCCCGACACGGTTGCCGTACGCGACAGCAAGGACCGGCACGGGCCGGTGCTGACCTTCACCCCCGCGGCCTGGACCGCGTTCGTCGCGTTGACGAGGGCGCCCGATCCCGTCCGGTGACCAGAGCTGCCGCACCGTCGGAGTAGTCCCGCGACCGCCGCCCCGAACCCGGCCGCACCGTGGTGCCTGACCAACCGGTCCCGCTCGGCCCGCCCCGGTCGACACGCCGGATGGCCCCGGCTCCCGCTGCGCGCGGCTGGAGCCGCCCGGGGACCCTCCGGGCCGTCCTGCGGGGTGACCGAGGGCGTGGCGCGGCGAACCCCTTCGGCACCGTCGATGCCACCATCGATGCCGGCTGGCCGATGACGTCGGGTGGCGCCGCGGCTGACCGACGGCGGCGTCGTTACCGGGCTCGGTGGTGGTCGACGGTGACCGTGGCGGCGTCGACGGTGAGTTTCGGTGCGTCCGGTGGCGGACTCGGTGTGCGATGGCGCGTCGCGCGGGCTGCGGTGGCTAGGCTGAGCCGAGCAGGATGGTCCGCTGAGGGGGTGAGCCCGGATGGCCCAGGCAGCATTCGCGCCGGAGCCGGCGCCGCAGCACACCGAGCCGTCGTTCGACGTGCTGCGGTGGCACGACGAGCCGTGGACCGCACAGCTCGCCCTCGACCTGTTGCCGGAGACCAACGGCCCCAAGGTTGAGGTCCTGAGCGGAAGCGTGATCGTGACACCACACGCCGGATACGACCATCAGGACGCGGAGCTGGATCTCGCGTATCACCTCAAGCAGGCGGCGCGCCGAGCGAAGCTGTGGCTCTATCTGGAGACGAACGTCGTCTCTGGTAAGGATCTGTTCATTCCCGACATCGTCATTCTCGACGCGCCGGGCGGCGGGCAGACGACGATGGACATCGGGCATGCCGTGCTGCTGGGTGAGATCGTCTCTCCGGGCAACCGACGTAAAGACATCATCGACCGTCCGCGCGAGTACGCCGCGGTCGGCGTGCCCTTCTTCCTCCGCGTCGACCTGCGCAACCGGGTGCCCACTCTCGCGTTGTACGAGTTGATCGAGGGGGAGTACCGGCCGGTCGCCGCTGCGGCTGCCGGAACGCAATTTGTCATGCGGGAACCCTTCGAGTTCTCCATCGATCCGGGCGACCTGCTGGGCGAGGAGGCGGCACCGACCGGGCAGGCGCCAGAGTCGGCCGGCGGCGGGGAGGGCTGAGGCTCCCAGCGGGCGCTCAGCGGGGGTGGGGAAGAATGGGCGGGTGACTACCCCCCGCGACCTTGTCCTGCTCGGGTCCACCGGTTCAATCGGTACGCAGGCCATCGACATCGTCCGGCGCAACCCGGAGCAGTTCCGCGTGGTGGCGGTGGGCGGCGGTGGCGGCAACGTCGAGCTGCTCGCCACGCAGGCCCTGGAGTTGGGCGTCGAGGTGGTCGGGGTGGCGAAGGCGTCCGCCGCGCAGGATCTCCAGATCGCGTTCTACGCCGAGGCGAGCAGGCGCGGGTGGGCCACCGGCGACTTCAAGCTTCCCAAGATCGTGGCCGGGCCGGAGGCGATGACCGAGTTGGCCCAGATGCCGTGCGACATCGTGCTCAACGGCGTGGTCGGCTCGCTGGGCCTCGCTCCTACGCTGGCCGCGCTGCGCTGTGGTCGTACCCTCGCCCTGGCGAACAAGGAGTCGCTGGTGGCCGGCGGCCCGTTGGTCAAGGCCGCGGTGACGCGGCCGGGGCAGATCGTCCCGGTCGACTCGGAGCACACCGCTGTCGCCCAGTGCCTGCGGTCCGGCTCGCGCCCGGAGGTACGCCGACTGATCGTCACGGCCAGCGGCGGCCCGTTCCGGGGTCGGCGGCGCGACGAGTTGACGCAGGTCACACCCGAACAGGCCCTCGCCCATCCGACCTGGAACATGGGCCGGGTGATCACGATCAACTCGGCCACGATGGTCAACAAGGCGCTCGAGGTGATCGAGGCGCACGAGTTGTTCGACGTGCCCTACGCCGACATCACGGTGGTGGTGCACCCGACGTCGGTGATCCACTCGATGGTCGAGTTCGTCGACGGCTCGACGATCGCCCAGGCCAGTCCCCCCGACATGCGGCTCCCGATCGCTGTCGCGCTGGGCTGGCCGGACCGGGTTGCCGGCGCTGCCGCCCCTGTCGACTGGACGGCGACGCACACCTGGGAGTTCGCGCCGCTCGACGACGTGGCGTTCCCGGCCGTCGCCCTGGCCAAGGCCGCCGGCGAGGCCGGCAGGTGCCGCCCGGCGATCTACAACGCGGCGAACGAGGAGTGCGTCGAGGCGTTCGTCGCGGGCCGACTGCCGTTCCTCGGGATCGTGGACACCCTCGAGCGCGTGTTGGACGAGGCTCCGGACTTCGGCGAACCAGGTACCGTCGAGGACGTGCTCGCGGCCGAGTCGTGGGCGCGCGCGCACGCGCAGGAGATCATCGCGGGTTCGGTGGAAGGAGCTTGATGTCGTACCTGCTCGGGGTGGTCCTCTTCGCCCTGGCCATCCTCGTCTCGGTGAGCCTGCACGAGGCCGGTCACCTGCTGACCGCCAAGGCGTTCGGGATGAAGGTCACGAAGTACTTCGTCGGGTTCGGCCCCACGATCTGGTCGTTCCGGCGGGGGGAGACCGAGTACGGCCTCAAGGGCATCCCGCTGGGCGGTTTCTGCAAGATCGTCGGGATGACGCCGCAGGACGACGACGTCGAGCCGGGCGACGAGTCGCGGGTGATGTGGCGCTACCCGGTCTGGAAGCGGACGATCGTGATGGCCGCCGGGTCGATCACGCACTTCGCGCTCGCCCTGATCACCATCTGGATCCTGGCCGTCTCCGCCGGCCTGCCCAACCCCGACTTCCCCACCACCGATGCCCAGGCCCGCCAGGAGCCCGCCGTCATCCGGCTCAGCGACTGCGTGGTCGCGGAGAACGCGGTGCGCGCCTGCGCCCCCGGCGACGCGGCCAGCCCGGCGGCCCAGGCGCAGCTGAAGAACGGTGACCGGATCACCGCTGTCAACGGCACGCCGATCAGCAACTACGGGGAGCTGCTGACCACGCTGCGCGGACTCAAGCCGGGCGACACCGCCCAGATCGCCTACGACCGCGACGGCCAGCCGGGCACCACCAGCACCGTGCTCGCGCAGACCCAGCGTCCGCCGCTGGACGACCCCGACGGCGCGACCGCGCCGGTCGCCGCGCTCGGCGTCGGGCTCGTCCCCAGCACCCCCACCCGCGTGACGTACGGCCCGATCGGCGCCTTCGGCGCCACCGCCGACTTCACCGGTGACCTGGCCGTCGGCACCCTTCAGGCGCTCCAGCGCCTCCCGCAGAAGGTCCCCGCGCTGTGGACCGCCCTCACCGGCGGCGAGCGGGACGTCGACACCCCGATCAGTGTGGTCGGCGCCAGCCGACTCGGCGGCGAGGCGGTGGAGAACAACGCCTGGCTGGTCTTCTTCATGCTCTTCGTGTCACTGAACTTCTTCATCGGCGTGTTCAACCTGCTGCCGCTGCTCCCGGTGGACGGTGGTCACATCGCCGTCGCCTGGTTCGAACGGGCCCGCTCCTGGATCTACGCGCGGATCGGCCGGGCCGACCCCGGCCGGGTGGACTATCTCAAGCTGATGCCCTTCACGTATGCGGTGATCCTGATCGGTGGCGCGTTCACGCTGCTGACGATCGCCGCGGACGTCGTCAACCCGATCACGCTCTTCTCAAGGTGAGTGCCTGAAGTGACAGCAATCAGTCTCGGTATGCCCGCCGTACCGCCGCCGCCACTGGCTCCCCGCCGGGCCAGCCGCCAGATCATGGTCGGTTCGGTGCCCGTCGGTGGCGGTGCCCCGGTCTCCGTGCAGTCGATGACCACGACCCTCACCTCGGACGTCAACGCGACCCTCCAGCAGATCGCCGAGTTGACCGCGTCCGGTTGTCAGATCGTCCGGGTGGCCGTGCCGTCCCAGGACGACGTCGAGGCGCTGCCCGCGATCGCGAAGAAGTCGCAGATCCCGGTGATCGCCGACATCCACTTCCAACCGAAGTACGTCTTCGCCGCCATCGACGCGGGCTGCGCGGCGGTGCGTGTCAACCCGGGCAACATCCGGCAGTTCGACGACAAGGTCAAGGAGATCGCCCGGGCCGCCGGTGACGCCGGGGTGCCGATCCGGATCGGGGTCAACGCCGGGTCACTGGACAAGCGGCTGCTGGCCAAGTATGGCAAGGCCACCGCCGAGGCGCTGGTCGAGTCGGCGCTGTGGGAGTGCTCACTCTTCGAGGAGCACGGCTTCCGGGACATCAAGATCTCCGTCAAGCACAACGACCCGGTCGTGATGATCCGGGCGTACCGCCAGCTCGCCGAGCAGTGCGACTATCCGCTGCACCTCGGCGTGACCGAGGCCGGCCCGGCGTTCCAGGGCACCATCAAGTCGGCGGTGGCGTTCGGCGCGCTGCTGGCCGAGGGGATCGGAGACACCATCCGGGTGTCGCTCTCCGCCCCGCCGGTCGAGGAGATCAAGGTCGGCAACCAGATCCTGGAGTCCCTCGGTCTGCGCGAGCGCGGCCTGGAGATCGTGTCCTGCCCGTCCTGCGGGCGGGCCCAGGTGGACGTCTACAAGCTGGCCGAGGAGGTCACCGCCGGTCTGGAAGGGCTGCCGGTGCCGCTGCGGGTCGCCGTGATGGGCTGCGTCGTCAACGGTCCGGGCGAGGCCCGCGAGGCCGACCTCGGCGTCGCCTCCGGCAACGGCAAGGGCCAGATCTTCGTCAAGGGGCAGGTCGTCAAGACGGTGCCCGAGGCGCAGATCGTGGAAACGCTGATCGAGGAGGCGCTGCGGATCGCCGACGAGATGGGCGCCGAGCTTCCCGAGGAACTGCGCGGGCTGGTCACCGGCCCGACGGTCACCGTGCACTGACCTCGGTCCGTACCCGACGACGGCCGCTCCTCCCGTGTGGGGGAGCGGCCGCTGCCGTTGTGGCACCGCCGTTGTGGCGCTGCCGTTGGCGGTGCCGTCGTTGTGGCGCTGCCGTCGTTGTGGCGCTGCCGCGTGCGGATCGGTGAGGTGACTTCGCGCCCGTGCCGCCGGTCGGCGCGTCACTCGGATTCGGCGAGAATCGCGTACAGCTTGCGTCGGGTCTCGTCGAGCACCCGGGCGGCCCGCTCACGCTGGTCGTCGGTGCCGTGCGTCATCACCTGGCGCAGCGCGTTCATCGCCTGCGCGCCGGAGTCGCGGATGTCGTGCCAACTGGTCACCGTGTCCTGGGCGACGTCCGCCCAGGGTGGGGTCTGCGCTGCCTCGGTGGCCTCCGCCTGGCCGGCCTCGGTGAGCGTGAACCGCTTCCGCCCGCCACCGGACTCCTCGGTGTTGGCGACGATCACACCCTCGTCCTCGAGGAGCTGAAGGGTGGGGTAGATCGAACCCGGGCTGGGCCGCCACGCGCCGCCGGTGCGGGAGTCGATCTCCTGAATCATCTCGTATCCGTGCATCGGCCGCTCGGTGAGCAGGGCCAGCACCGCGGACCGGACGTTCGGCCGGCGGCCGCGACCCCGCCCACGCCCCCGCCCCCGACCGCCGTGGCCGTGCTCGTGATCGGGGCCGGGCGGACCGAACGGGCCGGGCGGGCCGAACGGGCTGGGCGGAACCGGCGGGAAACCGAACCCGCGCATCCGCGCCTCGTGCGTGTGTCGATGGAACCTCATTGATCTTCTCCTTGCGTCGTAGTGTCGCTGATGCATCAACGATATATCGGCAATGCATCGGCGACAACCGGCGCTGATCGCCGGAGCGGTCCCGCCCGACCAACGGGTACGCACCCGCGCCTACCTGCGCGCCACCACGAACGTCGGGATATCCGTCGGCGCCGTCCTGGGCGGGTTCGCCATCGCCGCCGACACCCGGACCGCGTACGTCGCGCTGATCCTGACCGCGGCGGCCGCGTCGGTGATCGCGGCGGCGGTCTTCCTGCGGCTGCCCACTGTCGCCCCGGTCGCCGCCCCGGCGCACGGCCCGCGGTTGGTCGCCCTGCGGGACCGCCCGTTCCTCGCCTTCACGCTGGTCGACGGGCTGATGTCGATGCACTTCAGCCTGCTCACCATCGCCCTACCGCTGTGGATCGCCGGGCACACCCGGGCTCCCGCCTGGATGATCTCCGCGTTGACGCTGATCAACACCGTGGTGGTGGTGCTCCTCCAGGTGCGCGCCGCCCGCACCGCCGCCACGGTGCCCGGGGCCGCCCGCGCCGCCCGTCGGGCCGGCGTCGCCATCGCGCTGGCCTGCGTACTCTTCGCCGCCAGCGGCGCGCTGCCCACCGCCGGGGCCATCGGCCTGCTCGGTCTCGGCGCGCTCGCCCACGTCACCGGGGAGCTGTGGCACTCCGCCGCCGGCTGGGCGATCTCCTTCGGGCTGGCGCCCGCGGAAGCGCAGGGGCAGTACCAGGGGGCCTACGGCATGGGCTACGAACTGGGCAAGATGCTCGCGCCGGTGGTGGTGACCACCCTGGCGCTCGGCTGGGGCGTACCGGGCTGGCTCACGCTCGGTGCCCTGTTCCTCCTGCTCGGGGGGCTGGTGCCGCCGGTCGTCCGGTGGGCGGAGCGGACCCGGCCGGGCGGAACCGGTGCCGGCCTTGTCACTCGACCGGCGAAGCGGGGGGCCGATCTGGCAGGCTGATAGTCGTGCTGACGGTGCCGGTACGCCAACTGGGGGAATCGGAGCGCCGCGCGGTCGAGCGACTGCTCGACCATGACCCGTTCGCGGGCGCGCAGGTCGCCGAGCGCATTGCCGCGCGCGGACTCTCCTGGTGGAGGGCCGAGGGCAGAATCCTGGGGTACGGCGCGCGCCGCAACCTCGAATCGCTCTGCTGGCTCGGCGGCAACCTCACCCCGGTCCTGGCGAGCGAGCCGGCGGTGGCTGCCTTCGCCGACCTGCTCGCGGGCGAGGAACGGCTCTGCTCCTCGATCGTCGGCCGCGCCGACGCCGTCCTCGGGCTGTGGGACCGGCTCTCCGACACCTGGGGGCCAGCGCGAGACGTCCGCCCCAACCAGCCGCTGCTGGTCACCGACACCATGCCGGCCATCCCGGCCGACCCTGAGGTACGCCAGGTCCGCTCCGGAGAGGTCGATCGCCTCTTCCCGGCCGCGGTAGCGATGTACACCGAAGAGGTGGGCGTCTCCCCGCTCGCCGAGGACGCCGGGCGCAGCTACCGCCGGCGGGTCAACGACCTGGTCCGAGCCGGTCGCGCGTACGCCCGCGTCGTCGACGGCAAGGTCGTCTTCAAGGCCGAGCTGGCCGTGGTGACCAAGCGGACGGCGCAGGTCCAGGGCGTCTGGGTGGCACCGGAGTGGCGTGGCCGAGGGATCGCCGCCGCCGCCATGGCCGCCGTGGTCCGCGACGCGCTGCTGCGGGTCGCCCCAACGGTCAGCCTGTACGTCAACGACTTCAACCTGCCCGCCCGGCGCGTCTACGAGCGCTGTGGCTTCCAGCCGGTCGGCACCCTCGCCACAGTCCTCTTCTAATCACTGCCGGTCCTTCCTGACCGCTGCCACCCGTCGCGTCCGTCCAGCCTCGCTCCCCGGTTCGGCCCTGGCGGCTCCGGCTCGTCTCGGCCTGGCTCGGCTCGGCCTGGCCCGGCTCGGCTCGCCCCGGCCTCGGCTCGTCCCGGCTCGGCCTGGCCGGCCTCCGCGTCGAGATCTTGGATAGTTTCCGTTAGCGCGTGACGGGAACTGTCCAAGATCTGAGAGAACGCCGACGGGCCGGCACCCCGGTCAGGGGTGCCGGCCCGTGGTGCGGGTCAGCTGTTCCAGTGCTGGGCGACGAGGTCGGTGGCCTGCTGCTCCCACTGGGCGTACGCGTCCGGGTACGCCGAGACCTGCACGGTCTGCGCGGCGTCGGTCAGGGGCATGTCCTGCCACCCGTCGACCTGCTTGAGGCCCTTGAGGAACGCGGTGGTGGAGTATTCGGGGTCGGTGATCTGTTCCGGGGTGCCCCAACCGCTGGACGGGCGCTGCTGGAACAGGCCCAGCGAGTCGTGGTCGTTGGCGTCACCGAGGTGGCCGAGGTTCTCCAGCTTGGACTCCTGCAGGCTCGTCGCGATCGAGATCACCGCGGCCCGCTCGGGCAGGCCGGCCTTCTTGGTCGCGGCGATGATCGCCTTGACGTTGGCGGTCTGCTCGTCGTTGAGGGTGATGTGCGACTGCTCGCCCTGCGGCTTCGGCGCCTGCACGGCCACCGCGGCGGTGGTGGCGGGCTTGGCGTCCACGGCCGGCGCGGCGTGCGCGGCGACCGGGCCGGCGAAGATCCCACCGGCGAACGCGAGACCGGCGACGGACAGCACGCTCTTACGCATGATCGTGTTCATGGGGTGAGCTCCTTCGGGGGTAAGGACACCCCTGCGCGATGCGGGGGTGTGAGCACCTCGTCCGGCGCTGCGAAAGTCTGGGGGTCGGCACACGCGGTGTGCCGGGGTGGCGATGTTCAGGCCGGGGGCCTGTCAGGCCGGGGGGCCTGTCATTCCGGGGGCGACCACCTACCGGCGGGCCGGGCTGGTCCTGCGATCGTCGGGGTATGTAACGACTCCGGCCCGGCCACGATTCCGGGCCACGGGTGCAACCGCTCACATCCCCAAAACGCCAAAACGCCCATACCGAACGATCCTCCCAGCACACTGGGTCGGTCGGTGGGTCACGTCGGCCCGCAGCAGCATGGTCGACTCGGCTTTCTGGAAATCGCGGCATCCGCGAGCGGAGGAAGCCCCGGCATCACGAAACTCGAGTCGATCACGGGCCGGCCGAACGCCCGCTTCTCCCTGAAATCGGACAAAAACGGCCCGGTCGGCTCGAGACGGGAGCCCGAGGACGGGCATAAGGAACCCTACAGGCGTCCGGCAGCACCGGCCAGGTAAACACGGGCCATGTCGCCCGAAACGTCCCGCACGGACCCGGCCCGGGGCAGGGGCATGGACGGGACGGTGGGCCGAGGGGTTGGCCGGGGCCGTGAGTCGGGCCGGCCCGGGCCCGTGGACGGGACGGTGGGCCGAGAGGTCGGCCGGGGCCGTGAGTCGGGGCCGGGTCGGGTCCGTAACCCGGACTGGGGGTCGCAGCGGGGACCACAACCGGACGGAGTCCCTGATCAGGGCCGGAAAATCGGTTGAGTTGACGGTTTTGCGCCGGCAGGCTGAGGTCTCCGCCACCCCACGTCCGGAGGACTTTCCATGCGCCTGCTCCGTGATCTGTGGGGCACCTCGACCCGTCGTATGACGATCGTGGTCGTTCTCATCGTGCTCGGCGCCGCCGGTCAGGCGGGCGCCTCGGCGCTGGCCGGGGCGGTGCTGGTGCACCGGTCGGCCGGCTTCTTCGTCGTACTGGCCGGGGCGCTGGTCGCCGTGGTCCTCAGCGACCTCGCGGTGAGCCTGCTGATGGCCGGCCTGACCGCCGACTGGTCCGCCGACGTGCGCCGCCGGCTGTGTCGCGTCGCGTTCGGGCAGGACCTGCCCACCCTGGAGACCACACCGGTGGGCGAGCTGCTGGACCGGATCGACGGGGACGTCTACCAGGTTGCCTCTGCGGTCCGTAACCAGGGCACCCGGCTCGCCCAGGGGTTGTGCGTCGGGCTGCTGTCGATGGTCGTCGCGCTGGTCGTGTGGTGGCCGGGCGGTGTCGCGATGCTGCTGCTCACCGTTGTGCTCGCGATCGGGCTGCGGCGGCCGACCGCGCGGATCGGCCCGGCGCGGATGGCCGAGGAGGAGGCGTGGTCGGACCTCGCCGCGGTCATGGAGGAGGCGGTGCACGGCCAGGACGACGTACGGACCAGCCTGGCCCGTCCGTACGTGCTGCGGCTGTACGCCCGGCGGGCCGCCGCCGTGCTGTCCCGGGGAAGAGTGGTCTGGGTGCTGTCCGCCCGGGTGGCGACGGCGGCCACGGCGACGATCCGGGCCGGCATCGGCGCGGTGGTGCTCGGCGGAGCGTGGGCGCTGACCACCGACCGGATCGACGCCGCCCGGCTCACCGCCATCTGGCTGCTCGCCCTGGCCTTCGGGGCCACGGCGGAGCATGTCAGCCGCATGGTGCCGGAGATCCAGGAGGCGCTCGGCGCGTGGGCCCGGGTGCAGTTGCTCCAGAAGGCGCGGCAGGAACCGGTCGGCGGAGCCAGTCCGAGCGAGGGTGACCTGCGCATCCGGGATCTGACCTTCACCTACCAGGAGGGTGGCCGGGGGGCCGCGTTGCGCGGGCTCAGCCTCACCTTCGCGCGCGGCCGGTCGTACGCGTTGATCGGCCGGACCGGCTCCGGCAAGTCGACGTTGGCGAAGGTGCTCACCCGGGCTGTCGACGTCCCGCCGGGCTCGGTCTTTCTCGGCGGCACCGACCTGTGTGACCTCGACGTCGAGCAGTTGCGTCGCTGGGTGGCGCTGGTGCCGCAGCGTACCGAGATCCTGGCCGGCACGCTCGCCGAGAACGTCGCGCTCTTCGACAGGGAGTTGCTCGACGCCGCCGCCAGGGCCCTGCACGAGCTGGGTCTGGCCGGCTGGATCGCCGAGCTGCCGGACGGGTTGGCGACCCGGCTGGGGGAGGGCGGGCACGTGCTCTCCGCCGGGCAGGAGCAGTTGGTGGCGTTCGCGCGGATCCTGGTGCGTGACCCGCACGTGGTGATCCTCGACGAGGCCACCGCACGTCTGGACCCGGTCACCGAGGCGCGGGTGCAGCGGGCCACCGAACGACTGCTCCGTGACCGCATCGGCATCGTCATCGCGCACCGCCTCTCCTCGGTGCGCCGCTGTGACGAGGTGGTGGTGCTGGCGGACGGGGCAGTGGTCGAGGCTGGCCCGTTGGAGACGTCGACGCGCTTCGCCGAACTGCTGGCGACGAGCCACGCCGCCGCGTACGCCACGGCGGCGCCGCTCGGCCGCACCGCTGCCGGCACCGACCTGCTGGTCGGCCCCGGCCCGAACGAAGCCTGGCCGACCGAGCCGACAACCGCGCACGCCGGGCTCACCGCGCACGCCGGGCTCACCGCGCACGCCGGGCTCACCGCGCACGCCGGGCTCGCCGCGCCGGCCGAGGAGGGCGCGCCGGCAGGTCACCCCGCGCCGGCAGGTCACCCCGCGCCGGCAGGTCACTCCGCGCCGGCGGGATCGGCCCGGACCGACCCGCCACCGCTACCGCCGACGCCTCCGGCCCGGACGCTGCGGGAGATCCTCCGGCTCTGCACCAACGATCCCCGGTACGGGGCGGCCGCGATCGGGCTCTTCCTCGGGCTCAGCCTGCTGGGGTTGGACGGCCCCGTGCTGCCGTGGCTCTGGGCGGACCTGGTCGACGGGACCGGCAACGCGTACCTGCCGGCGGTGGGCATCGTGGCCGGGCTGCTGGTCACGCTGCCGTTGCCGTACTACACCCACGTCTGGTTCCCCGGCTGGTGGGTGCGGCAGATGCTCCGCATCGGCCTGCGTCTGGTGCACGGTCAGACCGGAGCGCGGCGGGTCAGCTCGCACACCCCGGCCGAGGTGGTGGCGCAGGGCGGTGACACCGAGCGGGTGGTCCAGCTCGCCGACAACGTGCTGGACCAGACCGTCGCGCTGGTTCTCGTGGTCGCCATGACGGCGGTCACCGGCAGCGTCGTACCCGGGCTGTTCTTCCTCGGCACGATGGTCGTCTCCGGGCTGGCGGCGACGCTGTTCGGCCCGAAGCTGGAGCGTGCCGCCCGCGCGACGGTGGCGGCGCGGGCCGCCTTCGCCACGGCGTTGGTCTCCGCGCTCTCCGCGGCGCGGACGGTGAAGCTCGCCGGCGCGACCAGTGCGGTGCTGCACCACCTCGCGGCTCTGGACGTGCTGCGCAGCGACCGGCAGCGGCGGGAGATCTCGGTGCAGGTGTGGGCGCGTTCCACGCCGTCGATGGCCAGCGGGTTGTTGCCGATCGGCGCGTGGGCGCTCTACCTGGGTGGTGGGCTCTCCGCCGGTGCGGTGCTGGTGGCCGTGTCGACACTGGGCGCGGCCCGCTGGTTCGCCTGGACGACCGCCTCGCTGATCTCGCAGTTGCCCTCGGCGCGGGTCTGGACGCGGCGCACCGTGGCGATGACCGGGGTGGGCGCGTACTCCGCGGGGGTGCCGGCTGTCGACCTGGCCGCCGGCACGGCGCCCGCGCCGACCCCGCCACCCCGGCACCCGTTGCGTCGCCTGGAGCTGCGCGGCTTCAGCGTGGTGCACTCCGACGGTACGGTGGCCGTCCGGGACGTGGACCTGACGGTGCACCGTGGACAACTGGTGCTCGTCGTCGGGCCGGTGGGGTCGGGCAAGTCCTCGTTGCTGCGTGGGCTGGCCGGGATCGTGCACCACACCGGCGTACTGGCCTGGAACGGTGACCCGGTCACCGAGCCGGAGCTGTTCCTGCGTCCCAACCAGGTCGGCTACGTGGGCCAGTTGCCCCGGGTGCTCTCCGGCACGGTGGCCGACAACATCGCGCTCGGGCACCAGGTGGACGCGGCCGGGGCGGTCAGCACCGCCCAGCTCGACCACGACCTGGCCGCCGCCGGTGGCGGGTTGGGCCTGCTCATCGGGCACAAGGGCACACGGCTCTCCGGCGGGCAGTTGCAGCGGTTGGCGCTGGCCCGGGCGCTGGCCCCGCGTACCGAACTGCTGGTCGCCGACGACGTGTCGTCGGCGCTGGACGTCACCACCGAGCTGGCGCTGTGGCAGGCGTTGCGCGAGCACGGCGTGACGGTGGTGGGCTCGACCGCGAAGCGTGCGGCGCTGGTCCGGGCCGACCACGTGGTGGTGCTGCTCGGTGGCGCGGTGGCGGCGCAGGGCGCCTGGCGGGACCTGGAGGGCGACTGGTCGCACCTCGCCGGCTGAGGGTCGGGCGGCCGCCGCGCGGGCAGCCGCCCGACCGGGCCGGTTGGGGTCAGAACGCGCGGGCGTACTGGGCGGGACCGGTGTACGCGACGCCGAGCTTCGCGGCGGCCCGGCGCGGCCAGTACGGGTCGCGCAGCAGCTCCCGGCCGAGCAACACCAGATCGGCCTCGCCGCCGGCGACGATCTGCTCGGCGTGCTCGGGCTCCACGATCAGGCCCACCGCGCCGGTCGGCACGCCGGCGTCCCGGCGGATCTGGGCGGCCAGCGGCACCTGGTAACCGGGGCCGATCGGGACCTGCTGGGCGGTGCTCACCCCGCCGGAGGACGCGTCCACGAGGTCGACGCCGACGCCGGCCAGTTCACCGGCGAGCGCCACGCTGTCCTCGATCGTCCAGCCGCCGTCGACCCAGTCCGTGGCGGAGATCCGGGTCAGTACGGGCACGTCCTCGCCGACCGCCGCGCGGACCGCGCGGGCCACCTCCAGGGTGAGCCGCATCCGGGCGGCCCGGTCGCCGCCGTAGGCGTCGGTGCGGTGGTTGGTCAGCGGCGACAGGAACTCGTTGAGCAGGTAGCCGTGCGCGGCGTGGATCTCCACGGCGGCGAAGCCGGCCGCCAGCGCGCGGTCGGCGGCGGCCGCGAACGCCTCGACCACACCGTCGATGCCGGCCTCGTCGAGGCTCGTCGGCGTGCGGTAGCCGGGGGTGAACGGCTCGGAGCCGGGGGCGACGGGCGTCCAACCGCCCTCGCCGTCCGGCACGCCGCCCGTCCGCGGCGCCCACGGCCGGTAGGTGGACGCCTTGAACCCGGCGTGCGCGAGCTGTACGGCCGGCACCGCGCCGTGCGCGGCGACGAACGCGGTCACCGGTCGCCACGCGTCGACGTGCGCGCCGGACCACAGCCCGGTGTCCTGCGGGCTGATCCGACCCTCGGGCAGGACGGCGGTCGCCTCGGTCAGGATCAGGCCCGCGCCGCCGACCGCCCGGCTGCCGAGGTGGATGAGGTGCCAGTCGGTGGGCAGGCCGTCCGGGCCGGTGGAGTACTGGCACATCGGCGCCATGGCGACCCGGTTGGGCAGGGTCACCGCGCGCAGGGCGAGGGGGGTGAACAGTGCGCTCATGGGGGACATCCTCTCGATACGGCGACGGCGACGGGCCCCGGGGAGGGGGCCCGTCGCCGTACCGGGTGGTCTGGTCAGGCAGGCGCAGGGGTCAGGTCGGGCCGGGTCTCGACGGCCGGCTCCGGCTCGGTCAGGTCGCGCCGACCGGCCGCCTCGTACGCGGCCCGGTCGAGGGTGCCCTCGCGGGCCGCGACCACCGTCGGCACCAGCGCCTGTCCCGCCACGTTGGTGGCGGTGCGCATCATGTCCAGGATGGGGTCGATGGCCAGCAGCAGACCGGCGCCGGCCAGCGGCAGACCCAGTGTGCTGAGGGTCAGGGTGAGCATCACGATCGCGCCGGTCAGGCCGGCGGTGGCCGCCGAGCCGACCACCGACACGAAGGCGATCAGCAGGTAGTCGGTGAGGCCGAGCTGCACGCCGAACACCTGGGCCACGAAGATCGCGGCGAGTGCCGGGTAGATGGCGGCGCAACCGTCCATCTTCGTGGTGGCGCCGAACGGCACCGCGAACGAGGCGTACTCGCGGGGGACGCCGAGCCGCTCCACGGACCGCTGGGTCACCGGCATGGTGCCCACCGACGAGCGGGACACGAAGGCCAGCTCGATGGCCGGCCAGGCCCCGGCGAAGAAGCGCAGCGGGTTGAGCCGGCCGGCGAGGATCAGCACCAGCGGGTAGACCACGAAGAGCACGATGGCGCAGCCGACGTAGACGGCGGTGGTGAACTTCGCCAGCGGGGCCAGCAGGTCCCAGCCGTACGAGGCGACGGCGTTGCCGATCAGGCCGAGGGTGCCGATCGGCGCGAGGCGGATGACCCACCAGAGCGCCTTCTGCACGATCTCCAGCAGCGAACGGTTCAGCGCCACGAACGGCTCGGCCGCCTCGCCGACCAGCAGCGCGGCGGCGCCCACCACGACGGCGAGGAAGACGATCTGGAGCACGTTGCCCTCGACGAAGGCGCCGACCGGGTTGGTGGGCACGATGCCGGTGAGGAAGTCGGTCCAGGAGCCGGTCTTCTTCGGCGCGGCGGCGCTGCCCAGGTCGAGGGTCACGCCGCGGCCGGGGTTGGTGAGCAGGCCGAGGACGATGCCGATGCTGACCGCGATCAGGGCGGTGATGGCGAACCACAGCAGGGTCTTCACCGCCAGCCGGGCGGCGTTGGCGACACCGCGCAGGCTGACCACGCTGACCACGATGGCGGTGAAGACCAGCGGCGGCACGGCCAGCTTGAGTAGTTGGACGAAGAGGTTGCCGACGGTGTGCAGGGTGCTGGTCAGCCAGCCCAGGTCGTTGCCGCGGGCGAGGAAGCCGAGCGCCACGCCGAGCACGAGGCCGAGCAGGATCTGCACGGAGAAGGGGATTTTGCGCAGGCCGAAGGGCATGAGATGTCCAGGTGAGGTGGTCTGGTCGGGGTAGGCGGGTGCGGGACGGCTACGCCGGACAGACGCCGCTGGCCTGTAGTCGGAGATCGACATACAGGCGGACGGTGAGGCCCCAGACATTGGTCATCGTTCGCCGACGATACCCCGATCCACCCGAACTGCAAGGTGCGGTGCTCGTGATGCTCCTTACAGACTTCGGTCACGGCAAGTCAGGGCGAGCGCCGTGCCGGTGGCCACGCCCCACAACACGGCCAGCCCGAGCAGCAGCCGTTCCGTCACGCCGACCAGCGAGCCTCGGCCGACCACGAGCATGGCCAGGCCGATCGTGGCGCACAGCGGCAGGGCGAGCGTCGCCGTCCCCGCCGCCAGCCGGCGTACCACAGGGCCGGCCGGCCTGGACACGGCCAGCGCGACCATGGCGAGGACCACCGCCGCCGTCGCCGCGATGCTCGCGCCACCGTGCACCAGGTCGGCCACCGTGGTCCGCTCGAACGGCGGCAGCGGGCAGCCCGCGGAGCAGGTCACGGCCCCGGACACCGCCGTGAGCACGGCGCCGCAGGCGAGCAGCGCCGGCGCGACCCGGACCCCGGGCGGCAGCGCCGCGGCGATCAACAGCACCGCGCCGGCCAGGGCGAGCACCCCGATCCGGTACGTCACCGCGTGCGCGCTGCCGGCGATACCGGCCTCGCTCACGTACCCGGTGAGGCCCGGACCGGGACCGGCGACCACCGCGACCGTCACCGCGACCGCCCCGGCGACCGCGCAGCCGGCGGCGGCCGACGCGGCGACCCGGCGCGCGACGTCCCCGCGGGCGACGACCCCGGTCGCGCCGGCCCGGCCCGGCTCAGCCACGTCCGTGCGGCGTCGTCCAGCCGGACTCGTCGGGCCCCGACGGCACGATGCCGGTCGGATTGATCTCCCGGTGGGTGCCGTAGTAGTGCCGCTTGATGTGGTCGAAGTCCACGGTCTCGCCGAAACCCGGGGTCTGGAACAGGTCCCGGGCGTACGCCCAGAGCACCGGTAGCTCGGTCAGCTTGTTGCGGTTGCACTTGAAGTGCCCGTGGTACGCGGCGTCGAAGCGCACCAGCGTGGTGAACAGCCGGACGTCCGCCTCGGTGATCGTGTCGCCCATCAGGTACCGCTGCCCGGTCAGTCGGTCGGAGAGCGCGTCCAGCCGGGCGAAGAGCGCCCGGAACGCCTCGTCGTACGCCTGCTGGGAGGTGGCGAAGCCGCACCGGTAGACGCCGTTGTTGACGTCGGTGTGGATCTCGGCCATCAGCGCGTCCATCTCGGGGCGCAGCGCGACCGGGTAGAGGTCCGGCGCGCCGGGCGCGTGCAGGTTGCGCCACTCGGTGGAGAGGTCGAGGGTGAGCTGCGGGTAGTCGTTGGTGACCACCCGGCCGGTCACTGTGTCGACGAGCGCCGGCACCGTCACCCGCCCGGTGTAGTCCTCGTCGGTGGCCAGGTACGCCTCGGAGAGGAAGCGCACCCCGAGGACCGGGTCGAAGCCGTCCGGATCGAGGGCGAACGCCCAGCCCCGCTCGTCCCGGATCGGGTCGACGGTGCCCAGCGAGATCGCGTCGTCCAGCCCGAGCAGACCCCGCACGATCAGTGCGCGGTGCGCCCATGGGCAGGCACGGCACCAGATCAGCCGGTAGCGACCCGCCTCCAGGGGCCAGCGGTCCTGCTCGTCCGGACCGCCACCCGGCGGGGAGGTCGAGTCGGCGGTGACCCGGCCGGTGAACCGGTTGGGTTGGCGGACGAACGCGCCTTCGCCGCTTGTCTCTGCGCTGAACTGGGCCCGGACCATGCCGTCAACCTATCCGCTGTCGGCGTGGATATCCTGGCGGCTGGCAGCCCTCGCGACCCGGTGGGCGTGCCCACCCCCGCCGTCTGCACCCCTAAGGACTCGCGATGACAGTGGCATACCTGGTGGCCGGTGTCCGCACCCCGATCGGCCGGTACGCGGGCGCGCTGGCCGGCGTCCGCCCCGACGACCTGGCCGCGCACGTGATCCGCGAGCTGGTCGCCCGCCACCCGTCGGTGGACTGGGCGCGGGTGGACGACGTCGTGCTCGGCTGCGCCAACCAGGCCGGCGAGGACAACCGCAACGTGGCCCGGATGGCGGCCCTCCTGGCCGGCCTGCCCGAGGAGGTGCCGGGCAGCACCGTCAACCGGCTCTGCGGCTCCGGCCTGGACGCCCTCGCCATCGCCACGCGAGCGATCGTGGCCGGGGAGGCGGAGCTGGTCGTCGCCGGTGGGGTGGAGAGCATGAGTCGGGCGCCGTTCGTGATGCCGAAGGCGACGTCCGCGTACTCCCGCTCGGCCGAGGTGTACGACACCACCATCGGCTGGCGGTTGGTGAACCCGCTGATGCGCGACGGGTGGGGCATCGACTCGATGCCGGAGACGGCGGAGAACGTCGCCGCCGAGTACGGCGTGAGCCGCGCCGAGCAGGACGCGTTCGCGTACCGGTCGCAGCAGCGTGCGGCCAAGGCGCAGGCCGACGGCCGGTTCGCCGAGGAGATCGTGCCGGTGTCCGTGCCGGCCGGTCGCCGCGAGACCCGGCTGGTCGAGGTCGACGAGCACCCTCGGGAGACCACGCTGGAGAAGCTGGCGACCCTGCCCACCCCGTTCCGCGACGGCGGCACGGTGACCGCCGGCAACTCCTCAGGCGTCAACGACGGCGCTGTCGCGCTGCTGGTGGCCAGCGAGGCGGCGGTGCTGCGGTACGGCCTCACCCCGCTGGCCCGCGTCACCGGCGCGGCGGCGGCCGGCGTGCCGCCCCGGATCATGGGGATCGGTCCGGTGCCCGCCACCCGCAGGCTGCTGGACCGGCTCGGCGTCGACCTCGGCGCGGTGGACGTGGTGGAGCTGAACGAGGCGTTCGCCGCACAGTCGGTGGCGGTGCTGCGCGAGTTGGGCCTGCCGGTCGACGCCGAGCACGTCAACCCCCACGGCGGTGCCATCGCGCTCGGCCACCCGCTCGGCGCCAGCGGCGCCCGGCTGGCGTTGACCGCGGCGCTGGAGCTGCGTCGTCGCGGCGGCCACCGGGCCCTCGCCACCATGTGCATCGGGGTGGGCCAGGGGATCTCGCTGATGCTGGAGTCAGCCGCCTAGAGTGGTCCACACCACACGACCCGCGGCCCGCCCCGGCGCCGGTGCCGTTCCGCGCCGCGGTGAACGAACTGGGGGCGTGCCGATGCCGGACGGGTTGCCAACCGAGATCACCCTGCGGGCCGTCGCCCGGTACGACCAGCCGGCCGACTGATCCCGTGGCCGCCGTCCCGGACCCCGCCGACAGCGCCGCCGGCCGGGCCGACACGCAGGGGTACGCGGCCGACTGGGCCCGCGCGGTGCGCCGCCTCGGGTTCGTGCCGTTCAGCACCACCGAGACCGAGCGGATGCTGCTGGCGCACACGATCCGGCTGGCCGCCGTGGTGCGCGGGGAGCCGTTCGACGCGCGCCCGGCCGAGGAGGTCGGACGGGCGCTGGTGCGGGCGCACCTCACCGATCCGCAGATTCTGGAGTGGACGCTGCACGCCCTCGGCGCGACCTTTCCGCGCCGGGTCCTCGGAGCCGGTGACCGGCCGGCCGACCTCACCGACCGGATCGCGGCGGTGCAGGGTGGACTGGCCGCCGGTTTCGCCGCCGCGCTGCGCGAGCGGACCCTCGGCGAGCAGGAGCGGATCGCGCGCTCCGCCTGGCGGGCGCGCGACGAGGTCGAGCAGGCGTTGCGCGAGAGCGAGGCCCGGTTCCGGGCGGTCTTCACCGGCGCCGCGATCGGGATCGGGATCGCCGACGTGAAGGGCCGGATTCTCGACGTCAACGAGGCGTTCGCCGACATGCTCGGCTACGCGATCGAGGAGTTGCGCGAGACCGACGTGGCGGCGCTGTGCCACGCCGACGACGCCCCCGGGATGTGGGAGCTGTACCAGGAGCTGATCGAGGGCAGGCGGGACGCCGCCCGGGTCGAGAAGCGCTACCACCGCAAGGACGGCAGCGTGGTCTGGACGGATGTGGCTCTCTCGCTGATCCGGCACGAGGGTCGACCGCGCTTCACCGTCGCGATGATCGAGGACATCACCCAGCGGCACGAACTCCAGCAACGGCTGCGCTTCCAGGCGCTGCACGACCCGTTGACCGGGCTGCCGAACCGGACCCTGTTCTTCGAGACGCTCGGCCGGGTGCTCGACGGCGCCGGCGACGGCCAGCGGGTCGGGGTGTGCTTTCTCGACCTGGACGGCTTCAAGGCGATCAACGACAGCCTCGGCCACGACCTCGGTGATCGCCTCCTGGTGATGATCGGCCGGCGGCTCGCCGCGTGCGTGGCCGATCACGGCCACCTGGTCGCCCGGATGGGCGGCGACGAGTTCGTGATCCTCGTCGACGGGGGCAACGACAGCGTCGACCCGGTCGCCGTCGCGAAGGCCGCCCTGGCCGCCGTGGCGGCCCCGGCGCATGTCGGTGACCACCAGTTGGCCGTCTCGGCGAGTGTCGGGATCGTGCAGTGCCCCGCCGCGGAGACCAGCGCGTCCGAGCTGATGAAGGCCGCCGACACCACCCTCTACTGGGCCAAGGCGGCGGGCCGGGGCCGGTGGGCGGTCTACGAGCCGGAACGCGCCGCCCGTGACCTGGCCCGCTCGGCGCTCGTCGCCGGGCTGCCCGCCGCCCTGGACCGGGGCGAGTTCGTGCTGCACTACCAGCCGATCGTGTCGCTGCTCGAGGGCCGGATGCTCGCGGTGGAGGCGCTGGTCCGGTGGGAGCATCCCGAGTTGGGCCTGATCGGGCCGGACCGGTTCATCGGCCTGGCGGAGGAGACCGGCCTGATCGTCCGCCTGGGTGAGTGGGTGCTGCGGCGGGCCTGCGCGGACGCCGAGCGGTGGTGGCGGGAGTTCCCCGACGCCCGGCTGGTGGTCAGCGTCAACCTGGCCGCGCGGCAGGCCGACGACCCCGCCATCGTGGACACCGTCGCGGACGCGCTGCGCGACAGCGGACTCCCCGCGGACCTGCTGCAACTGGAGCTGACCGAGAGCGCCGTGATGGGCAGCGCCGGTGAGCCCCTGCGCAGCCTGCACCGGCTCGCCGAGCTCGGGGTGCGGATGGCCGTGGACGACTTCGGCACCGGCTACTCCAACCTCGCCTATCTGCGGCGACTGCCGATCCACTGCCTGAAGCTCGCCGGCCCGTTCGTCGAGGGCATCCGGGCCGACGGCGTGGACCTGGCGGCCGACCACCGCGACGAACGCATCGTCGACGCGTTGGTGCGGTTGGCGCACGCCCTGGAGCTGTGGGTCACCGCCGAGGCGGTGGAGACCGGGGCGCAGGCGGAACGGCTGCGGGCGCTGCGCTGCGACACCGGGCAGGGACGGTTCTTCGGGCCGCCGGCCCCGGCCGACGCGATCACCGCCCGGCTGCGGGACGGTCAGGTGGCGGCGTGAGCGAGCGGACAGCAGGCCCGGCGTTCTGGCGGATCGCGGCTGGCGACGGCGGCGACCGGTGCGGCGCGGCCGGCGGCGGGAGAGGGTGACAACGTGGATCTGACCGACTCGCAGACGGCGGTGACGGTGGTGGCCGGGTTGGCCATCCTGGCCGGTCTGGCCGGCGTGGTGGTGCCGGGCCTGCCGGCGTTGCCGCTGTGCTGGGGCGGCGTGCTGGTCTGGGCGATCTTCGGCGGCGCCGGCCCGGGTGGTTGGGCGGTGTTCGCCGCCGCCACGCTCGTGGTCGCCGGCGGCACCGTGATCAAGTACGCCTGGCCGGGCCGGAACCTGAAACGCACCGGTGTGCCGACGTCCACCCTGCTCGCCGGCGGGGTGCTCGGCATCGTCGGGTTCTTCGTGGTGCCGGTCGTGGGGCTGGTGCTCGGTTTCGTCGCCGGGGTCTGGGCGGCGGAGCGCCTGCGGCTGGGCAGCAACAGCCTGGCCTGGCCGTCCACCGTCCAGGCGCTGAAGGCCGCCGGGCTGTCGATGCTCGTGGAGTTCCTGGCCGGCGTCCTCGTCGCCGCTCTCTGGGTGGCCGGCCTCCTGCTGACCTGAGCGAGGGCGCGGGGCACTTTTCGGGTACGGCGGGACGCCGTACGGAGAGAGAGGTGTGCCCCGCGCCGCGGGTCGGGCGGTCCGAGCGCCCGGGTGGCCCCGAGCGGGCCTGGTCACCTGTTCAGGATGCGTGTCGCGGTGGCGGCGGGCAACGCAATTAGGGCCTGTGTCAAAGCCCCTGGCCGGCCTGCGGCGGGCCCGAACGACGCTGAGATTCCCGCCGGCGATGTATTGACCGTCCTAATTGGCCGGGACGACACTTTGCGCACTCGCACGCGTTACCACAGCAGGGAGGTGTGCAGTGGCCACGACGCCCGTGCCGACAGCCGAGCAACCGATGGACGACGACGCCCGCCGGCTCGCCGAACTCGGCTACAAACAGGAGTTGCGCCGCAAGTGGAGCGGCTTCTCCAACTTCGCCATCTCGTTCTCGATCATCTCGATCCTGGCCGGCTGCTTCACCACCTTCGGCCAGGCGTGGAACAACGGCGGACCGGTCGCCATCTCCTGGGGCTGGCCGCTGATATCGCTGTTCATCCTGATCATCGGCTTCTGCCTGGCGGAGCTGGTGTCGGCCTATCCGACCGCCGGGGGGATCTACTGGTGGGCGGCGACCATGGGCCGTCCGGTGCACGGCTGGTTCACCGGCTGGCTGAACCTGATCGGCCTGGTCGCGGTCACCGCGTCGGTCGACTACGGCTGCGCGACGTTTCTCAATTTGACCCTGTCGGCGCTCTTCGACGGCTGGGCCGGGACGCTGCGCCAGGCGTTCGTCCTCTTCGTGATCATCCTGGTGCTGCACGGGCTGATCAACATCTTCGGGCACCGGATCATCGACGTCCTGCAGAACGTCTCGGTCTGGTGGCACGTGGCCGGCGCGGCGGTGGTGGTGGCCATCCTGGTCCTCGTCCCCGACGACCACCAGAGCTTCCAGTTCGTGTTCACCGAGCGGTTCAACAACTCCGGCTTCGGCGACGGCGACACCGCTGGCCTGACGTTCTGGATCTACGTGCTGCCGCTGGGCTTCCTGCTCACCCAGTACACGATCACCGGCTTCGACGCCTGCGCGCACGTCTCCGAGGAGACCCGGGGCGCCTCGCAGGCCGCCGCCCGTGGCCTCTGGCAGTCGATCTTCTACTCGGCGGTCGGTGGCTGGGTCCTGCTGCTGGCGTTCCTCTTCGCCGCCACCGACGTCGAGGCGGTGAACGCCGCCGACGGCTTCTCCGGCGCGATCTTCGAATCCGCCCTGACCCCGGTCTTCTTCAAGGTTGTCATCATCATCAGCACCATCGGGCAGTTCTTCTGCGGGATGAGCTGCGTGACGTCGATGAGTCGCATGGCGTACGCGTTCAGCAGGGACCGGGCGGTGCCGGGATGGCGGCTCTGGGCGACCGTCGACCGCAACGGCACCCCGGTCAAGGCGATCATCGGCGCCACGCTGGCCGGTCTGGTGCTGACCCTGCCGGCCCTCTACGAGAGCGCGGCGGGCATCCCGGTCGCCTTCTACGCGGTGGTCTCCGTCGCGGTGCTCGGGCTCTACCTGTCCTTTCTCATCCCGATCGCGCTGCGACTGCGGATGGGGGACCGGTTCGTCCCCGGACCGTGGACGCTCGGCCGCAGGTACAAACTGCTCGGCTGGATCGCGGTGGTCGAGATCGCGGTCATCGCCGTGTACTTCGTGCTGCCGATCGTGCCCGCGGGGGTGCCCGGCAACGACGGGTTCACCTGGTCGGCGGTGAACTACGCGCCGATAGCCGTCGGCGGGGTGCTGCTGGTGGTCGCCGTCTGGTGGTACGCGTCCGCGCGGAGATGGTTCACCGGTCCGGTGCGTACCGTCGGGGAGCCGGCAGCCCCGTCGCGGCCGGCGGCTGTCGACGGGCCGGAGTGACGGCTGCCGCGCGGTGGGTCAGGACCGTGCGGTGCCGGCACGACCGACGGGCGGCGGTTGCCGCTCGCCGGTAGGGAACCGCAGGATGCGGTCGTCCGGCGGCGTGGGCGTGCCGTTGTCGTCGCGGTTGCTGGTGGTCACCCAGAGTGAGCCGTCCGGGGCCGTGGCGACGGTACGGAGGCGGCCGTACACGCCGACCAGCGCGGCGACCGGGGTGCCGACCGCTCCGGCGGCGCTCACCGGCACCGTCCAGAGCCGCATGCCCCGCAGGGCGGCGACGTACAGCGTGCCGCCGGCGAAGGCGGCGCCGCTCGGCGACGCCTGCGCCGGCGGCCAGGCCACCACGGGAGCGCGGAACCGGGGGTCGGCGCTCGGACCCTCCACGATCGGCCAGCCGTAGTTGCCGCCCCGGACGATGACGTTCACCTCGTCCCAGGTGGCCTGGCCGAACTCGGTGGCGAACAGCCGACCGCGCGGGTCCCAGGCCAACCCCTGCACGTTGCGGTGCCCGTAGCTGTAGACCGCTGAGCCCGGGAAGGGGTTGTCCGCCGGGATGCCGCCGTTCGGCCGGACCCGCAGGATCTTGCCGTTGCGGCTGGTCGGGTTCTGCGCGTTGGCGGGCGTGCCGGCGTCACCGATGCCGGCGTAGAGCAGCCCGTCCGGGCCGAAGGCGATCCGGCCGCCGTTGTGTACCGCCGCCCGGGTCAGGCCACTGACCAGCACCTGCTGGGTCTGCGGCGCGCGGAGCCGGAAGCGGGTGATGCGGATGTCGGAGGCGGTGGTGAAGCAGGCGTACACCCAGCGGTCCTGTCGGTAGCGGGGCGACACCGCCAGGCCGAGCAGCCCGCCCTCGCCACCGGCGACGACGCCGGGGATCCGGGCGACCGGCACGGGCGGCCGGCCCGGTCGTACCCGCAGCACGGTGCCGAGGTCGCGTTGGCCGACGAGCGCGCTGCCGTCCGGGAGGAAGGCGAGCCCCCAGGGCACGTCCAGCCCGGTCGCGACGACCTCCGGGTCGGCGAGGTCGACGCCCCCGGCGTCCGCCGCGACCACCGGCGTCGGTGGTGGCCGTACGTCCGCCTCGGCGCGCACGGTGGTGCCCAGTCCGGTGACGAGGACGGCGACGGTCAGGATCGCGCGAAGACGCATGACAGCTCCTCGGTGGTTTGCCGCCGACCGGGCCGGGGGCATTGACGGTGATCCGGATTGCCAGTAGACCTTGGTGATGGAGGGCCCCTGATGAGCAGAACGCCGTTCACGCTGGAAGAGTTGCGGGTCGCCGTCCAGGCCGGTGAGATCGACACCGTGGTGCTGGCCCTCGTCGACATGCAGGGCCGCTTGCAGGGCAAACGCTTCCACGCGCCGTTCTTCCTCGACCAGGTCGCCGAGCACGGCAGCGAGGGGTGCAACTACCTGCTCGCCGTGGACGTCGAGATGAACACCGTCGACGGGTACGCGATGTCGAGCTGGGAGCGCGGCTACGGCGACTTCGCGATGGTGCCGGATCTCAGCACCCTGCGCCGGATGCCCTGGCAGCCGGGCTCGGCGCTGCTGCTGGCCGACCTGACCTGGCTCGACGGCTCGGGTGACGTGGTCGCCTCGCCCCGGCAGATCCTGCGTCGGCAGTTGGCGCGGCTGGCCGAACACGGGTTGACCGCGTACGCCGGCACCGAGCTGGAGTTCGTGCTGTTCCGCGACTCGTACGAGGACGCGTGGGCGCGCGGCTACCGTGACCTCACCCCGGCCAACCAGTACAACGTGGACTACTCGCTGCTCGGCACGGCCCGGGTGGAGCCGCTGCTACGCCGGATCCGCACCGAGATGGCCGCCGCCGGGTTGACGCCGGAGAGTGCGAAGGGCGAGTGCAACCTCGGCCAGCACGAGATCGCCTTCCGGTACGACGAGGCGGTGGCCTGCGCGGACCACCACGTGATCTACAAGAACGGCGCGAAGGAGATCGCCGCCCAGGAGGGGATGTCGATCACCTTCATGGCCAAGCCGAACGAGCGGGAGGGCAACTCCTGCCACATCCACTTCTCGTTGCGCGACGCGTCCGGCGCGTCGGCGATGCTCGGGGACGGACCGGCGCACCTGTCGCCTATTGGGCAGCGGGTGCTCGCCGGGCTGCTGGCCACGATGCGCGAGTTCAGCCTGCTCTTCGCCCCGAACATCAACTCCTACAAGCGCTACCAGCCCGGCTCGTTCGCGCCGACCGCGCTGCGGTGGGGCGTCGACAACCGCACCTGCGCGCTGCGGGTGGTGGGCCACGGGCAGGGCATGCGGGTGGAGAACCGGGTGCCCGGCGCGGACGTCAACCCGTACCTGGCGATCGCCGGGCTGGTCGCCGGGGCGCTGCACGGCATCGAGAGCGAGCTGGAGTTGGGCGCGGAGTGCACCGGCAACGCGTACGACGATCCGGAGGCCGAGCGTGTCCCGACCACCCTGCGTGACGCCCTGGCGTTGTGGGAGGCGTCCGAGGTGGCCCGTGACGCCTTCGGCGACGAGGTGGTGGCCCACTACGCCAACCAGGCGAGAGTAGAGCTCTCGGCTTTCGACGCCGCGGTCACGGACTGGGAGCTGAGACGTGGATTCGAACGCCTCTGACCGCCCCCGTCCTCCGCGATCTTGCACGTGCTGTCGACGATTCGCGCCGATGTGCACCTTGTGTCGGCACCGTAACCGCAAGATCGCGTAGGGGAGGGGGCGGGGGCGTGACTGTTGTTGTTGATCCAGCTACCGGGGAGGGGTTTCGGGAGGTATCCGCGGCCTCCCTGGTCGAGGTCGACTCGGCTGTCGCCGCCGCGGCGCGGGCCTTCGAGACATGGCGACGGGTGGGGCCGGGGGATCGGGCGCGGCTGCTGCGGCGGTTCGCCGCCGTCGTCGACGCGCACGTCGAGGAGCTGGCCGCGATCGAGGTCCGCAACTCCGGGCACACCATCGGCAACGCCCGGTGGGAGGCCGGCAACGTCCGGGACGTGCTCGACTACTACGCCGGTGCGCCCGAGCGGCTGACCGGGCGGCAGATCCCGGTGCCGGGCGGTGTGGACGTCACCTTCCACGAGCCGCTCGGTGTGGTCGGCGTGATCGTCCCGTGGAACTTCCCCATGCCGATCGCCGCCTGGGGATTCGTCCCGGCCCTCGCCGCCGGCAACACGGTGGTGCTCAAGCCGGCCGAGCTGACCCCGCTCACCGCGCTGCGGCTGGCCGAGCTGGCCGTCGAGGCGGGCCTGCCCGAGGGCGTGTTCACCGTCGTACCGGGGTCGGGCGCGGTGGTGGGGGAGCGGTTCGTCAGCCACCCCGCGGTCCGCAAGCTCTGCTTCACCGGCTCCACAGCGGTGGGCGCCCGGATCATGGCCGGCTGCGCCGAGCAGGTGAAGCGACTCACCCTGGAGCTGGGCGGCAAGAGCGCCAACATCGTGTTCGCCGACGCCGACCTGGAACGCGCCGCCGCGACCGCGCCGGCCGCGGTCTTCGACAACGCCGGCCAGGACTGCTGCGCGCGGTCGCGGATCCTCGTGCAACGCCAGGTGTACGACAGGTTCCTGGCCCTGCTCGAACCAGCGGTACGCGCGGTGCGGGTGGAGGACCCGTCCCGGGACACCGCCGAGATGGGACCGCTGATCTCCGCCGCCCAGCGGGACCGGGTCGCCGGGTACCTGACCGGCGCGACGGTCGCCTTCACCGGCTCCTGCCCGGACGGCCCCGGGTTCTGGCACGCACCGACCGTGCTGCTGGCCGACTCGCCGGCCGACCGGCACTGGCGGGAGGAGATCTTCGGCCCGGTGGTGTCGGTGCTGCCGTTCGACGACGAGGCGGACGCCGTCCGGCTCGCCAACGACACCGAGTACGGCCTCTCCGGCTCGATCTGGACCAGGGACGTGGGTCGCGCGCTGCGGATGGCCCGCGCCGTCGAATCGGGCAACCTCAGCGTCAACTCGCACTCCTCGGTGCGCTACTGGACCCCGTTCGGCGGGATGAAGCGCTCCGGGCTCGGCCGTGAGCTGGGCCCGGACGCGTTGCACTCCTTCACGGACGTCAAGAACGTGTTCATCGCGACGGAGGAGTGACGCCAGTGCAGAGTCGGTTGCGGGACCGGGTGGCAGTGGTCACCGGGGCGGGTAGCGGTATCGGCCTGGCCACCGTGCGGCGGTTCGCCGCCGAGGGGGCCCGGGTGGTCTGTGTGGACATCGACACCACGGCCGGCGCGAGGGCCGCCGAGGAGTGCGGCGGAGAGTTCGTGGCCACCGACGTCGCCGACGAGTCGGCGGTACGGGACCTGTTCGACGGCGTCGTCGACCGGCACGGCCGGGTGGACATCGCCTTCAACAACGCCGGCATCTCACCGCCGGAGGACGACTCGATCCTGGACACCGGCCTGGACGCGTGGGAGCGGGTGCTGCGGGTCAACACGACGAGCGTCTACCTGTGCTGCAAGTACGCGATCCCGCACATGCGCCGCCAGGGCAAGGGGTCGATCATCAACACCGCCTCGTTCGTGGCGCTGATGGGCGCGGCGACGTCGCAGATCGCGTACACAGCGAGCAAGGGTGGCGTGCTGGCGATGACCCGGGAGCTGGGCGTGCAGTTCGCCCGCGAGGGCATCCGGGTCAACGCGCTGTGCCCAGGCCCGGTGGCCACGCCGCTGCTGCTGAAGCTGTTCGCCGCCGACCCGGAACGGGCGGCCCGCCGGCTGGTGCACGTGCCGATGGGCCGGTTCGGCGCACCGGAGGAGATCGCGGCCGCGGTGGCGTTCCTGGCCAGCGACGATGCCTCGTTCATGACCGCCGCCCAGTTCGTCGTGGACGGTGGCATCACCGGCGCCTACGTCACGCCACTGTGAGCGTGAGGAGTGAGCCGGGTTTGCGAGCCCCGCAGTCGCGAACCGGTGCCGGCGCTGTGAGCGTGAGGAGTGAGCCGGGTTTGCGAGCCCCGCAGTCGCGAACCGGTGCCGGCGCTGTGCGGCGACGTCCGCTGATCGGGATCAGCGCGTACGTGGAGCCCGCCGGTTGGGCCGTCTGGCAGGGGGTGCGGGCGGTGCTCCTGCCGGAGGCGTACGTGCGGGCGGTGACGGCCGCGGGAGGACGGGCGGTGCTGCTGCCCCCCGACGACGTGGACGGCGACGTGGTGGGCGTTCTCGACGGGCTGCTGCTGGCCGGTGGCGCGGACGTCGGCCCGGGGCGGTACGGCCAGCCGGCCGACCCGCGTACCGAGGACCGGCCGGACCGGGACGCCGGCGAGCTGACGCTGTTGGCCGCCGCGCTCGCCGCCGACCTGCCGGTGCTGGGGGTGTGCCGGGGGATGCAGTTGCTCGCTGTCGCCTACGGCGGCAGCCTGCACCAGCACCTGCCGGACGTGGTCGGGCACGACGGACACCGGCCGGCGCCCGGGGTCTTCGGGCGCCACCGTGTGCGGTTCGCTGCGGGCAGTCGGGCGGCGACGGTGCTGGCCGGCATCGACGAGGTGAACTCGTACCACCATCAGGCGGTCGCCGACGCGGGCCGGCTGACCGTCACCGGCTGGGCCGCCGACGGCGTCGTCGAGGTGGTGGAGGACCCGGCGCGGCGGTTCGTGCTCGGGGTGCAGTGGCACCCGGAGAACGAGCCGGACCCGCGCCCGATCGCCGCGCTGGTGCGGGCCGCCGAACAGCGGCTGTGACTGACGTCGCCCCCGTCCGTGGGCGTCGTCGATGGGAGGATCGTCGCATGGGCAAGGTTTATCCCGAGATCGATGACCGACTACGTGAATTCATCGCGGCCCAGTCGATGTTCTTCGTCGCCACCGCGCCGTCCGGCGCCGGAGGGCACGTCAACGTCTCGCCGAAGGGCATGCGGGGCACGTTCGTCATCCTCGGCCCACACCGGGTGGCCTACCTCGACTACCACGGCAGCGGGGCGGAGACCATCGCCCACCTGCGGGACAACGGTCGGATCACACTGATGTTCTGCGCCTTCGACGGGCCGCCGAAGATCGTCCGGCTGCACGGCCGGGGCAGCAGCGTCGCGGTGACCGAGGAGGCGTTCGCCGACCGGCTCGCCGAGTTCCCGACGCCGCCGGACGTGCACGCCGTCCGGGCGGTGATCACCGTCGAGGTGGAGCGGGTCAGCGACTCCTGCGGCTACGCGGTGCCGTTGATGGACTTCCGCGCCGAACGTGGTCTGTTACTCACCTCACACTCGCGTCGTACGACCGAGGACCTGGTGACCTACCGGGCCACCAAGAACGCGGCGAGCATCGACGGACTGCCGGTTTTCTGACCGGTCAGGGCGGTTCGGCGACCGTCGTCGGACGCCACCCGCGCCCGCGCTGTCCGGTGCCCGACGTGGCAGGCGAACGTAAGCAGCGTCCGCCGTTCGTGATGCGTTACGTTGCTGGTCCGCTTGGGTACAAGTCGGAGCACAGCGGGTGAAGATCAACGGTCGAGGGGTACGGCCGGAGCGGGAGGCTGCATGAGCTCGGCCCAGGGGGGCACCGACGAACGGCATGCCGTCGCGTCCCGCCGTGACATCCCCCCGATGCTGGCGGCGGCGTTCGCGGCCGGCGGCGAGATGGGCGAGCGCCTGGCCCGCTTCGACTGGTCCTCCGCCCAAGTCGGTGAGCCCGCCCGCTGGCCCCTGGCGCTGTCCAGCGCGATCGGCATGATGCTCGCCTCCAGCGCGCCCATCGTCATGTTCTGGGGCGACGAGCAGTACGCCTTCTACAACGACGCCTACCGGCCGACGATCGGCGCCAAGCACCCGGACGTGATCGGGCAGCCGGCCCGCGCGTACTGGTCGGAGACCTGGGCGGTGCTCGGCCCGCTGCTCGACGGTGTCCGCAGCACGGGGCGCTCCTACCGTGGCGAGGACCACCCCTTCCTACTGGACCGGCACGGCTTCGTCGAGCAGACCTACTTCAACGTCTCGTACGACCCGATCCGGGGCGACGACGGCTCGGTGCACGGTGTCTACTGCATCGTCAACGAGACCACCGGTCGGGTGCTCGGCGAGCGGCGGCTGCGGGCGCTCTCCGATCTGGGCACCGAGCTGAGCGACATCGCCGACGACGCCGAACTGGGCCGGACCGCTGCCGAGGTGCTCGGCCGGCACAACGCGGACGTGCCGTTCGCCCTGATCTACCTGGCCGACGACGGTGGCCAGCTCACCCCGGCCGGGTTCACCGGCGTCACCCCGCCCACCACGGACGTCGTGGCGGAACTGCTCGCCCGGGTGACCGCCGACGGCGGCGCCGCCACCGTCGAGGTGACCGACCTCTTCGACACGCCGCCGCCCGACGCCGCCGCCCAGGCGCTCGTGCTGCCGCTCACCGCCAACAACGAGACCGTCGGCGCGCTGGTCGTCGGAGTGGCCCGGCAACTGCCGCTCGGCGACGACTACCGCGACTTCCTGCACCTGGTCGCCGCCCAGATCTCCCGGGCGATCGGCACCCAGCGGGCGTACCAGCAGGAACGGGCCCGCGCCGCCGAGCTGGCCGCGCTCGACCGGGCGAAGACCAACTTCTTCGCCAACGTCAGCCACGAGTTCCGTACCCCCCTGACCCTGGTGCTCGGTCCGCTGGAGGACATGCTGGCCGACCCGGAGCTGCCCGCCGCCGAGACGGCCCGGCTCACCACGATGCACCGCAACGCGCTGCGCCTGCTCAAGTTGGTCAACACGGTGCTGGACTTCTCCCGGCTGGAGTCCGGTCGACTCGCCGCCCGCTTCCAGCCCACCGACCTCTCCGGCTACACCGCCCGACTGGCCAGCACCTTCCGCTCGGCCACCGACCGGGCCGGGCTGCGCCTGGTGGTGGACTGCCCGCCGCTGCCGACGCCGGTCTACGTCGACCGGGACATGTGGGAGAAGATCGTCCTCAACCTGGTGTCCAACGCGGTCAAGTTCACCTTCGACGGCGAGATCCGGGTGCGGGTCCGGGTCGTCGGTGACGCGGCCCAGCTGGAGGTGGCGGACACCGGCATCGGCATCGTGCCGGAGGAGCTGCCGCACGTCTTCGAGCGGTTCCACCGGGTGCAGGGCGCGCGCGCCCGGACCCACGAGGGCACCGGGATCGGCCTGGCGCTGGTCCGGGAGCTGGTCGAGATGCACGGCGGCGAGGTCGGCCTGACCAGTCAGCTCGACCAGGGCAGCACCTTCACCGTCACCATTCCGTTCGGGTCGGCGCACCTGCCAGCGGACCGGGTGGTCACGTTCGCCGCGCTGCCCCCGACGGAGCCCGAGCAGGCCCGGCTCTACGTGGCCGAGACCGCCCTGTGGGCCGGCACCGGCCCGGTGCCGGAATACGACAGTCGCCCGGCCGAGGGCACCTCGGCCGGGCGCATCCTGGTCGTCGACGACAACGCCGACCTGCGCGAGCACGTCACCCGCCTGCTCTCCCCGACCTGGGAGGTGGTCACCGCCAGCGACGGGCTGGCCGCGTTGCCACTGGCCCAGGAGGGTGGTTTCGACCTGGTGCTCAGCGACGTCATGATGCCCCGCCTGGACGGGTTCGGGTTGGTCAGCGCCCTGCGCGCGGACCCGCGTACCCGACACGTGCCGATCGTGCTGCTCTCCGCCCGCGCCGGCGCGGCGGAGGCCGTCGCGGGCCTCTCCGTCGGCGCCGACGACTACCTGACCAAGCCGTTCGCCAGCCAGGAGCTGATCGCCCGGGTCCGGGCCAACGTCGAGCTGGGCCAGCTACGGGGGCAGATCATCCGTCGGCTCCGGGCGCTGGCCGACGCGGCGGTGGCGGTGAACAGCGCCCGTTCCACCGCCGACGTGCTCCAGGTCGCCGCGCGGCACGCGCTCAGCCTCGCCGAGGCCGCCCGGGTGGTGGTCAGCGCCAGCGGCGCCCGGTCCGAGGCGGACGGCGGCGGTGACACCGCCGACGCACCGTCCTTCGTGGCCGAGCTGACCGGCACCACCGGCGAGACGCTCGGCGAGCTGCGGGTCTGGCGACCGGCCGGCGACGGCGCCCAGGCCGACGAAGCCGCGCTGACGCAACTGGCCCGGCTGGTCGGCGTACGCCTGGAGAACGCCCAGCTCTACGAGGCCGAGCACCGCATCGCCACCACGTTGCAGCACAGCCTGCTGCCCCGGTCGCTGCCCCAACTGCCCGGCGCCGTGGTGGCCAGCCGGTATCTTCCCGGCACCGCCGACGTCGAGGTCGGCGGTGACTGGTACGACGCGATCACCCTCGACGACGACGACCTGGTGCTGGTCATCGGCGACGTGGTCGGCAAGGGCGTGCAGGCCGCCGCCGCGATGGGACAGCTCCGCAACGCGCTGCGCGCGTACCTGCTGGAGGGCTACGACCCGGGGGAGTCGTTGACCCGGCTCAACCGGCTCGTCGCGTCCACCGAGCGCCGCTCCTTCGCCACCGTGGTGTGTCTGCTGTTCAACCCGCGTACCGGCCGTCTGCGGTACGCGAGCGCGGGTCATCCGTCCCCACTGCTGATCAGAGGAGGCGACGTGGCTTTCCTGCACGCCCGGGCGCTCGGTCCGCCGGTCGGCGCGATGCCCGATGTGACCTACGAGGCGGTTGAGGGCGAGTTGGCGCCGGGCAGCCGGCTGCTGCTCTACACCGACGGGCTGATCGAGGATCGGCAGCTCGACATCGACTCGGCGCTGGCCCAGCTGCGTGCCGACGCGGCGACCCCCAGCGAGCACGTGGCGGACCTGATCGACGCGGTGGTCGAGCGGGTCGACGGGCGGCCACGCCGCGACGACGTGGCGGTCCTCGCCCTGGAGGCGGCGGAGCTGAACCGCTTCGCGCTGCGGCTGCCGGCCGACCCGACCCGGCTCAGCGTCCTGCGCAAGCGCCTGGAGGACTTCCTGGTCGCGCACGCGGTCGGTGAGACGGACGTGTTCGACCTGACCGTCGCGGTCAGCGAGGCCGCCGCGAACGCCATCGAACACCCGGTGCACCCCGCCGAGGCCATGATCAGTGTCGAGGTGGCCATCGAGGGCCGGACGGTCACGGCCACCGTGCGCGACAGCGGGCAGTGGCGCGAGTCGACCGGTTCGGGGTTCCGGGGGCGCGGTCTGGCCCTGATCAAGGCGCTGGGGGACCTGTCGGTACGCCGTACCGATGAGGGCACCGAGGTGACCCTGCGCCGGGAGCTGCGGGACTGACCGCGCGCCCGGCGGCGGCCGGGGCGTGTCAGGTCGGGCTGAGCCAGCTCTGCTCGCCGAGGCCGGAGATCTCCAGCACCCGGCGGACCTGCCGGGACGGGCGCACGGTGAGCGCGCCGGAGAACTCCTGGGCGAGCCGGACCAGGGCGTGGATGGCGGCCGAGTCGAAGAAGGTGACCGCGCGCAGGTCGAGGGTCATCCGCCCGGCGGGCTCGCGTAGCGCCGTCTGGAGCATCGTGTCAGCGGTCGCCATGTCGACCTCACCGGCCACCACCACCTGGAGGTGATCCCCGTCGATCCGCGCGCTCGCGGAGAAGACGGGCGGTGCTCCCCCTTGATCCACGCAGACACCATGGCACAGCCACCGGGGCGGGGCAACAACCTCCTCCGGCCGGCCGTGGCGCGGGTCACCGACGGTCCCGGCGATAGGCTTGGAGCATGACCGTCCGTCCGCCGCTGACACCAGGCACGCTCTCCCCGACGCGACCGGTGCCGTCCCACATCGCCCGACCGGAGTACGTGGGCAAGAAGCGCCCGCAGGAGTGGCGTGGCTCGCACGTGCAGACGCCGGAGACCATCGAGAAGATGCGGCTCGCGAGCCGGCTCGCCGCCCAGGCGACCCAGCTCGCCGGTGAGCACTGCAAGCCCGGCGTGACCACCGACGAGATCGACAAGGTGGTGCACGAGTTCCTGTGTGACAACGGGGCGTACCCGTCGACGCTCGGCTACCGGGGCTTCCCGAAGTCCTGCTGCACCAGCCTCAACGAGGTCATTTGCCACGGCATCCCGGACTCGACGGTGCTGCACGACGGCGACATCATCAACGTCGACGTGACCGCGTACATCGGTGGGGTGCACGGTGACACCGATGCCACCTTCTGCGTCGGCGAGGTCAGCGAGGAGGCCCGGCTGCTGGTCGAGCGGACCCACGAGGCGATGATGCGGGGCATCCGCGCGGTCGCCCCGGGCCGACAGATCAACGTGGTGGGGCGCGTCATCGAGTCGTACGCCAAGCGGTTCGGCTACGGCGTGGTACGCGACTTCACCGGGCACGGCATCGGCGAGTCCTTCCACAGCGGCCTCTACGTGCCGCACTACGACAGCCCTCGCCCCACCGACGTCATGGAGCCGGGAATGACGTTCACCATCGAGCCGATGATCACGCTCGGCACCTACCAGTACGACATGTGGGACGACGGGTGGACGGTCGTCACCAAGGACCGGAAGTGGACGGCGCAGTTCGAGCACACCATCGTGGTGACCGAGGACGGTCACGAGATCCTCACCCTTCCATGACGGACACCCCGGCGGCGCTGCGTGAGGCGCACCACGCGGACGTCAGCGGTGGCTGGCTGCGTCCCGCCGTCTTCGGCGCGATGGACGGCCTGGTCACCAACATCGCCCTGATCGCGGGCGTCGGTGGCGGCGGGGTGTCGCCGCACAACATCGTGCTCACCGGTGCCGCCGGTCTGGTCGCCGGCGCCATCTCGATGGGACTCGGCGAGTACACCAGCGTGCGCTCCGCCAACGAGCAGGTCGCCGCCGAGGTGGCCAAGGAACGGCGGGAGCTGGAACGGCACCCCGAGGCGGAGGCCCGCGAGCTGGCCGACGCCTGGGTGGCCCGGGGCCTGCCGCGGGATCTCGCCACCCAGGTCGCCGAGGCGGTCCGGCGCGACCCCGAGGAGGCGCTGCGGGTGCACGTCCGCGAGGAGCTGGGCGTCGACCCCGACGACCAGCCCAGCCCGTGGGCGGCCGCGATCTCGTCGTTCCTGTGCTTCTCGGTCGGCGCGCTGATCCCGCTGCTGCCCTACCTGTTCGGCGCCACCGCGTTGTGGCTGGCCCTCGCCGTCGGCGGGCTGGGGCTGTTCGGCGCCGGCGCGGTGGTGGCCCGCTTCACCAAGCGGCCCTGGTGGACGAGCGGCCTGCGCCAACTGCTGCTCGGCGCGGCGGCAGCCGCCGCCACCTACCTGATCGGCTCGCTGATCGGCGTGTCGGGCGGGCTGTGACCCGGTTCAGGCGGTGAGCAGATCGTCGATCGTGCCGTCGACGGCGCGACCCCGAGCGGCCAACTCGTCCGCCTGGCGGCCCAGCACCACACCCACCTCGGTCATGTCCGCGCCGGCCAGGCCGGTCCGCCGCACCGCGTCCCCCGGGTCCCGGAAGTAGGTGCGGGTCAGCAGCCCGGTGACCGTGGCCGCCGCCAGCCGGGCCTCGCCGAGCATCAGCAACGCCTGGTCCGTCTCGTACCACTCGGCGAGGCGGGCGGCCCGGGCGTGCGCCGCGCTACCCCTGTACCACGCCTGCCGGGCCGCCGCGCTGAACTCCGCCGGCCGGGCTCGGGCCAGCCGCCCCAGGTGCTCGTCGCGCAGCGTCCGCAACCAACCTGTCGGGTCGTGCAGCGCCTGCGTGGTGACGTACCGGTCCGCTGTCAACGGCCAGAGCGGGGAGAGCACCCGGGCCTGCGCCAGATAGTCCTCGGCGGCGGCCACCGTCAGGTCGACGAGCACCCCGTCCACCCGCCGGGTCGCCGGCGGCGGGCCGGTCCCCGGCCGGTAGGTGACCACGAGCATCCCCGCCTCGCCGTCCCCACCGCCGTCGTCGTCGCCGTGCGCCAGGGGGCCGTGCACCGCCACCGCGAGCACGTCGGCGGGGAAGCGCCGCCGGATCGCCTCGGCCACCCGCTCCGCGACCGTCCACCGCCGATCGTCGAGGCCCCGGTCCACACCGACCAGCTCGCTCACGGAACCACGGCTGTTCGCGGCTGCGGGGCTCGCAAACCCGGCTCACTCCTCGCGCTCACGGGAACCACGGCTGTTCGCGACTGCGGGGCTCGCAAACCCGGCTCACTCCTCGCGCTCACGGGACCTTCCCCCTCCGCTACCGAGCGTCAGCCACCGATCCCTCACCGCGGGTCAGCCTAGCCAGCCGGCGGCGGTTCGGCCGCCGCGCCGCGCCCGGTCGGTACCAGCCGGAAGATGTGGATGTCCCGGCCGCCGGCCCGCCGCACGTACGTGCGGTACGCGGGCCAGGCGTCGACCAGCAACTGCCACAGCCGGTCCCGTTCGACGCCGGACGCCAGCTCGGCCCGCACCGGAACGCGCCGGCCCTTCACGTCCACCTCCGCGCTGGGCTCGGCGAGGAGGTTCATCGCCCAGCCGGGGTGGTGGGTCTGCCCCCAGTTGGAGCCGATCACCACGTAGGCGTCGCCGTCGGGCACGTACAGCAGCGGGTTGCTGCGGGGCTTGCCGGAGCGGCGACCGGTCGTGGTGATCACCAGGGACGGCAGCAGCCCGAGTGCCACCACCCGGCCCCGGGTGAGCCGACCGATCACCCGGTCGGCGGGCACCAGCAGCCGGGCGGCGGCCCCGAACCAGCGGTGGTGACCGACTCGGCGGGTGAGGTTTGCCAGCGCTGACACGCTGATCAGTCTGCCGGCTGCCCGGCCCCGGCGGCACCCCCGGACGGCTCCGGGTTGTCCGCCGGGCCGAGGTCAGTCCAGCCGTCGTTCGATCGGCAGCCGGGCGCGGGTGAACAGGCCCGCCCCGAGCATCGCCACCATCGGCACCAGCACCAGCACACCGAGCGCGGGCCACGGGACCCGGATCGGGTACGGGTCGGGCACCGGCCAGTCGCTCGCGTACTGCCTGTTGACCGAGAACAGCACGATCGCGGCGGTGCCGAGCCCGGCCACGATGCCGAGCGCCGACCCCAGACCGGCGATGACCCCGGCCTGGCAGATCGCCAGTAGCCGGCGCATGGCCGGCGCCGCGCCGACCGCCGCCAGAGTGGTCAGCTCGACGCGCCCCTCGGCGGCGGCGAGCGCGGTGGCGATGCCCGCCGCCCCCACCGTGATCAGCCCCGCCGCCGCCGCGAGCAGCAGGAGCAGGGGGGAGACGTCGCTGTGCGCCTCGCCGTGCTCCACGTCGAGCGTGAACGTCCCGAACGAGCGCAGGGCGGCGGTGAACCGTGCCTGCCGTTCCTCCGTCGGCGGGGTCGAGGCACCGATCAGCCAGCCGGCCGGAGACCAGTTCAGGCCGAGTTGCCGGGCCGCGTCGGTGGACAGCAGCAGGCGGGAGTGGCCGACGGCCCGGGGCAGCGCGTACCCCGGCAGGTCGCGGGTGGCGGCCGCCCGGCCCGGTTCCGCGTCCGCCTCGTCGACCCGTACGGTCACCAGACCGTCGTGCAGGTAGCGCGGATCGGTCACCACGACGCCGCCGGCGCGCAGCACCGCCGCGGCCGCGGCGACCTCCGCCGGGTCCGCGCCGGTGAGCAGCGGCAGCGCCGTGCCGTCGTCCACCCCGGGCTGGACGTACCCGCCCGGGTAGTCCGACTCGACGACCCGGCAGCGTGGGTCGGCGCGGGCCTGCCGACGCTGCTGCGCGGACAGGTGGTCGCCGGGCTGCCAGGGACAGGCGCGGCCCGCCGGGACCACGGGCCTGACCTCGCAGTACGCGGCGTCCCGCGCGCAGCCGGGCGCGTACACGACGGCGACCGCGTCGGTGCCCAACTGCTCCCGCGCGGCGTCGGTGACCTCGGCCAGCGTGGGCTGCCCGTCCGGCCGGTGCGCGTAGACCATCAGGTGGCCGGTCGGCAGCGCGGGCCGGTAGCCACCCGCGTCCCGGGCGCCGTCACTGGCCAGGTACCCGCCCAGCGCCACGCTGCTGGCGACGGCGGCCATCACCGCGCAGATGGCCGGCGCCGCGGCGGCCCGGTTACGGCTGGCGTCGCGCAGCGCGATCCGGGGCGCCAGCGGCAGCACCCGCCCGAGGCGGGCGAGCGCCCCGATCAACGTGGGCGTGCAGCACACCAGACCCAACTCGCCGAGGATCAGGCCGGTGAGGATCACCGCCGGGGAGGTCCGGGTGGCCCCGAACGCCGCCAGTCCCGCGCCGCCGGCCGCCAACGCCAGCCCGACCAGCAGCCAGCGGACCCGGGACGTCGGTGGGGTGCGTCGGCCGGCGAGCCCGGCGCTGACGTCCTGCCGGGCGGCCGTCCAGGCCGGCGCCAGCGCGGCGAGCACCCCGGCGAGCACCGCGACCCCACCGAGCAGCACCAGCGCCGCCGGCCAGCAGCGGTAGCCGCCGAAGCGGGCGCCGAAGACGTACTCCTCCATCAGCGGACGACCGGCGAACGCCGCGCCGACGCCGACCAGCAGGCCGGCGGCGGCGCCCAGCACGCCCAGCACCACGCCGTCGGCCAGCACGACCCGGCGTAACTGGGCGGCGTCCCCGCCGGCCACCGCGACCAGCGCCAGATCCCGCCGTCGCCGACGGACGCCGACGGCGAAGGCCGGCCCGACCAGCAGGACGACCTCGAGCAGCCCCAGACCGGCGATGAGTACGCCGGTGCTCAGGTCGTTGGCCCCGCTGTAGCCGACCAACCCGAACCACGTCCGGTTGCCGCCGGCCCGGTCGTCGGGATGGCGTGCGGCGACCACCACCCCCCGCGCGTTGAGCCGGGACACCAGCGCGGCGTCGACCGCCCCGGGTACGTCTGCCAGCCAGACGCTGCCCGGCTGCGGGCCGGTCGGTGGAACGGCCCCGGGGTGCAACGCCACCACCGAACCCAGATCGTCGGGGAACTCGACCACCCCCACCACCGGGTACGCCGCGCTCCCGTCGGTGAGGGTCACCGCCTGACCGAGACGCAGGTCCAGGCGGCGCAGCAGCGCCGGACTCACCGCCACCTCGCCGGGCTGCTGCGGGGCCCGGCCGGCCCGGAACCGCACCAGCCCCCGGGCCAGCGGGTCGTTGAGGTCCAGTACCCGACCTTCCACGCGCACGTCCCGGTCCGGACCGCGGAGCGTCAGCGGGACGTGTGGGCGTACCTCGGTGACCCGGCTGCCCGGCCCCAGCAGGGCGGTTATCTGGGCCGCGGTGACCCGCGCCGGAGGGGCGCCGCCCTGCGTGTACCAGCCCTCACCCCACTCGTCCTGGCCCACCGGGCCGGTGGAGAGCCACTGCAACTCGGCGTCGGCCACGCCGAGTCGGCGGTCGACCCGTTCCCCCGGGGTCAGCTCGGCCATGTCGTAGCTCGCCGCCAGAAACGCCAGCGCCGCCACCGGAAGGGCGATCATCGCGAGCACCAGGCCGGTCCGGCGCGGGGACCGGCGGGACTCCCGCCGGGCGATCCGCAGCGCCGCCCGCCAGGAGCCGATCAATTCGGCGAACCGCCGCCGCCGCAACGCGGCCGGTGTGGCGACCGACCCCGCGCCGGCGCTCTCGACCTCGCGGGACCGCGTGGTACGGGGGGTGGTCACCTGTCGCTGCCGGACAGCAACTGCTCGACGCTGCCCAGCGGAGCGGTCGTGTCGACCAGGACGCCGTCGCGGAGGAACACCACCCGATCGGCCCAGCCCGCGTGCCGTGCCTCGTGGGTGACCAGCACCCCGGCGGCCCCCGCGTCGATCCGACGACGCAGCAGGTGCAGGATCGCCTCGCCGGTCTGCGAGTCCAGGGCGCCGGTCGGCTCGTCGGCGAGGACCAGCCGGCGCTCGCCGACGAGCGCCCGGGCGATGGCGACCCGCTGCTGCTGCCCACCGGAGAGCTGGTCGGGGAAGCGGTCACCCAGTCCGGGCAGACCCACCTCGGTCAGCGCGGCCCTGGCCAGGGCTCGGGCGCGGCGTCCGCTGGTGCCGTCGAGCTCCAACGGGAGCGCCACGTTCTCCAGCGCGCTGAGGCTGCCCAGCAGATTGAGCTGCTGAAAGATGTAACCGATGCGGCGGCGTCGCAACTGGGCCAGCCCGCGGCGGTCCAGAGCCGCCAACGGTTGCCCCTCGACCCGCACCTCGCCGCGGGACGGGCGGTCCAGCCCACCGGCGAGGGCCAGCAACGTCGACTTACCCGAGCCGGACGGCCCCATCACGGCCACCAGCTCGCCGGGCCGGACGACCAGGCTGACCCCGCGCAGCGCGTGCACCGCGGCCGGTCCGGCCCCGTGCGTGCGGTGGACGGCGCGGAGATCCAGCACCGCGTCGTCCGACCCGCTCACCGCCGTGCCGCCTCGCCGGCCCAGCGTGCCGCCGCAGCCGCGTCGGCGTCGCCGGGTCGGGGAGCCGGTGGCGTAGGGCCGGTGGGCTGCTGCCGGACCAGGCTGGTCTCGCAGTGGTCCAGCCAGCGCACCTCCGCCTCGGCCTGGAACACCATCGAGTCCAGCACGAGGCGCCAGGGAAGGTCCTCCGGCCGGTTGCTGCCGTACTTCAACCGGGTCAGCTCCTGCAGGGTCCGCATCGTCGCGCTGCGCTGGGCCTGCACCACCGAGCGGACGTCCACCCCGGGGGTGGTCAGGGCCAGCGCGAGTTTGATCGCCAGCTCGTCCCGGGGCCGGTCGGTACGGCTGATCGGGGTGGCGAACCACAGCGCCAGGTCCGCCCGTCCGGCGTCGGTGATCTCGTACGGGCGCTGGCCGGCCTCGCTCTCCGGCAACGGGCGCACCAGCCCGTCCCGCTCCAGCCGGGACAGCGTGGTGTAGACCTGCCCGATGTTCAGCGGCCAGGTCGAACCGGTCGACTCCTCGAACGCGGCGCGAAGCTGGTAGCCGTACATCTGGCCGCGTTCGAGCAGGGCGAGCAACCCGTGACGGATGGACATGGAAACGGAGTATGCATACCTGGTATGCGCGCCGCAACCGGAGCGGACCGGTTCAGGCCGGTCGGCCGGGAAACGGCACTGTGAGCGGGGTCTGACCAGCGGTCCTGCGCCACCGGGTGGCCCGTACGGCGTACTCGACCAGGGCGGCGAGCGCCTGGTCGCGGTCGGCGCCGGTGGTGGACGCCAGGGCGGCCCGCCAGTGCGCGGCGGTGCGTTCCTCCACCTCGGCGGCGAGCCGCAGGGCGCTGGCCCGGTCGGTGACCGGGAACGGCAGCGCGTACCCGGCGCGGTCCGCCGGTACGACGCCGCCGGCCGCGCTGAGCTGCACCACCAGCGCGTCGCGCCGGCGTCGGTGCGTGGCCTCGGCCTGGCGCGCCGCGTCCCGGGCCGCCCCGGTGAGCCGCACTCCGATGCGCCCGTAGGCGTAGATCGCGGCGTACTCGGCGGAGAGGGCGGAGGCCAGGGCCTCGCCGGCGGACGGCTGTCTCACTTCAGTGCCTCCTGGTGGGTGGCCCGGGCGGCGACGATCGACCCGAGCAGTGCCGCCCGCTCCGCGGGCGCCGCGGCGCAGGCGGCGGTGGCGGAGCGCTGGGCGGTCTTCTCCAGCGCGCGCAGGGCGGCGAGCGCCGCGGCCGGGTCGGTCGCCGGCGCGCTGGTCGGCGTGGCGGGGGGCGCGGACGGCACCGCGACGCCGAGCACCCGCGCCAGCTCGGCGGCGTGCGCGCTGTGCGCCTCGGCGATCGGGTTGAGGCGGTCGGCGAGTTCGGGATGGGCGGACGCGGCCGCCCGGTGCGCGGCGACCAGCGCGAGTGACTCGTCCACCATCGGTCGCAGCGGGTCCGGAGGCGGCGTCGGTTCGTCGTCGCGGTCGAAAAGATCACAGCCGGTCATCGACGCGACGGCGCCTCCGACCGCCAGCAGCGCCCCGACGCGCAGGAGCTTTCGCCGAGAATGCCCGGATGCCTGGTCGCACTCTGTCGTTCTGCCGATCCCCACCGGCCAAGTCAACACCATGCGCGCCGGTCCGGTGGCCACCGGCGTCGGTGCGCCGCCCGGCCCACGGCCGGGCAGGCGCGTTACGCTCTGCGCAGCCACCGGCGTGTCCACTCCGGTGGCGTACCGGCATGGCGGGACGACGGGTCGCCGTCGACCAGGGAGAGGGTGCGGAGATGACGCAGCGTGGCCGTGCCACCAGGCCGACGGGTCGACCCCGCGTTGCCGCGGGTCCCCGCGGCGGTGACCTCGCCGCGCGGCGCGCCCGGTTGCGGGACGTGATCGAGCCGGTCGTCACCGACGCCGGCTACGACCTGGAGGACCTCTCGGTCTCCCGGGCCGGCCGCCGGCACGTGGTGCGGGTGCTGGTGGACGCCGACGGCGGGATCGACCTGGACGCCGTCGCCGACGTCTCCCGCGCGGTCTCGGCCGCGCTGGACGCCGCTGAGGAGACCGGCGGCGACATCGTCGCCGGCGAGTACCAGCTGGAGGTCAGCTCGCCCGGGGTGGACCGCCCGCTCACCCTGCCCCGGCACTGGCGGCGCAACGTGGGTCGGCTGGTCAAGGTCACCGTCCGGGGGGCCACGGCGTTGCCCGGCCAGCGGGGCGAGCAGCCCGCCGGCGACCGGCAGCTGACCGCCCGGGTGGTCGCCGCCGACGACGCGGGCGTGCGGCTGGAGACCGACGACGGTCGGGCCGCCTGGGCGTACGACCAGCTGGGCCCCGGTCGCGTGCAGGTCGAGTTCACCCGGCTCGCCGAGCTGGGTGAGCCGGACGACGAGGTCGAGGACGCGGACGATTCCGACGAGTTCGACGATGCAGACGACATCGACGACGATGATGACGATGTGGAGGACGAGGAGAGGTGAACATCGACCTCGCGGCGCTGCGCGCACTCGAGCGCGAGCGGGAGATCCCGTTCGACACGATTCTCGCGGCGATCGAGACCGCGTTGCTGACCGCCTACCGGCACACCGACGGGGCCGAGCCGCACGCCCGGGTGGAGATCGACCGTAAGTCCGGCGCGGCCCTGGTGTACGCGCAGGAGATGGACGCCGAGGGCACCCTCGTGCGCGAGTGGGACGACACCCCGCACGACTTCGGCCGGATCGCCGCCATGACCGCCAAGCAGGTGATCCTCCAGCGGCTGCGGGAGGCCACCGACGAGGTGCACTTCGGCGAGTACGTCGGGCGCGAGGGCGACCTGGTCACCGGCGTGGTGCAGGCGCACGAGACGCGTACCGAGAAGGGCATCGTCAGCGTCGACCTGGGCAAGCTGGAGGGCGTGCTGCCGCAGTCCGAGCAGGTGCCCGGCGAGCGCTACGCGCACGGCGAGCGGGTCCGCTGCGTCGTGGTGCACGTCGCCAAGGGCATGCGCGGGCCGCAGATCACCCTGTCCCGGACGCACCCGGCGTTGGTCAAGAAGCTGTTCGCGCTCGAGGTTCCGGAGATCGCCGACGGCACCGTGGAGATCAGCGCGATCGCCCGTGAGGCAGGTCACCGCACCAAGATCGCCGTACGCTCCACCACCCCCGGGGTCAACGCCAAGGGCGCCTGCATCGGCCCGATGGGTCAGCGGGTGCGGGCGGTGATGAGCGAGCTGCACGGCGAAAAGATCGACATTATTGACTGGTCGGACGACCCGGCCACCTTCGTCGGCAACGCGTTGTCGCCGGCGAAGGCGCTCCGGGTCGAGGTGGTCGACCTGGCCGGTCGAGCCGCCCGGGTGACGGTTCCCGACTTCCAGTTGTCGCTGGCGATCGGTCGGGAGGGGCAGAATGCCCGACTCGCTGCCCGATTGACCGGTTGGCGGATCGACATCCGTTCCGACGCGGAGCAGACCGCCCCGGCCGCGCGGGGGGCGACTGATCACGTGCGGGAACCGGGCGGCGCGATCTCGGGCAGCTAGGGGTAGACTTCTTCCAGTGGTACGACGCGCGCAGCCGGAGCGCACCTGTGTGGGTTGCCGGCAACGTGCGCCGGCCAGCGAATTGCTGCGGATCGTCGCGGTCACGGACGGGGCTGGTCACAGTCTCCGGCCTGACCCGCTCCGCAGGTTGCCGGGTCGGGGAGCGAACATGCACCCGGATCCGGCCTGCTTCGCGCTGGCGGTGCGGCGCCGCGCCTTCGGGCGTGCGCTGCGCAGCACCGAGGTCCTCGACCACGGTGTGCTGGCGAAGCACGTCGATGCGCCAACCACTACGTCCGGTCAACCCGACCGGGCGAGGGTCGCTAGCAGGGTAGGACGACCGACATGAGCACACGATGAAGTCCCTGAAATGACCAGGCTTCAAGTGCACGAGTGAGGTCGCTGCGGGTGCTGCCCGCACGACCTCGGAGTGAGGAGTGCAGTGGCAGGCAAGGCCCGCGTACACGAGCTTGCGAAAGAGCTCGGGGTCGAGAGTAAGACCGTTCTCGCCAAGTTGAAGGAAATGGGCGAGTTCGTGAAGTCCGCGTCCAGCACCGTCGAGGCGCCCGTCGCCCGACGGCTGCGTAACGCATTCGTCGCATCCGCCGGCGCCCCGGCTCCGGCTGCCCCGTCGGCGCCCGCGTCGACGCCGGCTTCACCTCCGACCCCGACGCCGCCCCCGACCCCGGGCGCTCCCCGGGTCTCGGCCAAGCCGATGCCGCCCCGGCGGCCGGCCGCGCCGGTGCCCGGTCCGAAGCCAAAGGGTCCGGTGCCCGGTGCGCCGCAGTCGGCGGCTCCGGTCGCCAAGCCGGCGAGTGCCCACGACATCGAGGTGGCGGCCGCGGAGGCGCGTGCCGCCGCGTTGAAGGCTGAGCAGGAGGCCGCGGTCAAGGCCGCGCAGGCCGCCCGTCAGCAGCAGCGGGAGAACCCCGTCCGCCGGGAGCCTCCGGCAGACGGCGGCAACCGCCCCGGCCCTCGGCCGGGTCCCGCCTCGATGCCGCCCCGTCCTGGTTCGCCGGCGGCGCGTCCGAGCGCGCCGACTCCCGGCCCGGGTGCCCGGCCGGGCGGTCGCCCGCCGGCGCGCGGCGCCGGTAACAACCCGTTCGGCATCCAGGGCGGTCAGCAGCAGCAGCGGCCCCCGGCCGCCGGTGCGGGTGGCCCCCGTCCCAACAGCCCGGCGGGTATGCCGCCGCGGCCCAGCCCGAACTCGATGCCGCCGCGGCCCAGCCCGGCGTCCATGCCGAGCCAGCGTCCGGCTGCCGGTCGCCCCGGCCCGGGTGGCGCCGGTCGTCCCGGTGGCGGCGCTGGTCGCCCCGGTGGCGGCGGCTTCCGTGGCGGTCCCGGCGGTGGCGGTGGCGGCGGCGGTTACCGCGGCGGCCCCGGCGGTGGCGCGGGTGCCGGCGGTGGCGGTGGCTACCGTGGCGGTCCCGGCGGCGGTGGCGGCGCCCCCGGTGGCGGTTTCCGTCCGGGTGCCCCGGGTGGCGGTGGCGGTCGTCCGGGTGCCGGTGGTCGTGGCCGTGGCGGCGGCGCCGCGGGTGCCTTCGGGCGTCCGGGTGGCCGGCCGACGCGCGGTCGCAAGTCCAAGAAGCAGCGCAGACAGGAGTTCGACAACCTGTCGGCTCCGACCATGAGCTCGGGTGCTCCCCGGGGTCAGGGTCAGGTCGTCCGGCTCTCCCGTGGCGCCTCGCTGTCGGACTTCGCCGACAAGATCAACGCCAACCCGGGTTCGCTGGTCCAGGAGATGTTCAACCTGGGCGAGATGGTCACCGCGACCCAGTCCTGCTCGGACGACACCCTGCAGTTGCTGGGTGAGCACCTGGGCTTCGACGTCCAGATCGTCAGCCCGGAGGACGAGGACCGCGAGCTGCTCGCGCAGTTCAACATCGACCTCGATGCCGAGGTGGCCGAGGAGCGCCTGGTCAGCCGTGCGCCGGTGGTGACCGTCATGGGTCACGTCGACCACGGTAAGACCAAGCTGCTCGACGCGATCCGCAAGGCGAACGTCGTCGCCGGTGAGGCCGGTGGCATCACCCAGCACATCGGTGCCTACCAGGTGCACGTTCCGCACGAGGGTGTGGACCGCGCGGTGACCTTCATCGACACCCCCGGTCACGAGGCGTTCACCGCCATGCGTGCCCGTGGTGCCCAGGTGACGGACATCGTGATCCTGGTGGTCGCGGCCGACGACGGCGTCATGCCGCAGACCATCGAGGCGTTGAACCACGCCAAGGCGGCCGACGTGCCGATCGTGGTCGCGGTCAACAAGGTCGACAAGCCGGACGCCAACCCGGACAAGGTCCGCCAGCAGTTGACCGAGTACGGCCTGGTCGCCGAGGAGTACGGCGGCGAGACCATGTTCGTCAACGTGGCCGCCAAGCCGGGCATCGGCATCGAGGAGCTGCTCGAGGCCGTCCTGCTGACCGCCGACGCGTCGCTGGAGCTGACCGCTCCGATCGACGGGCCGGCGCAGGGTGTGGCCATCGAGGCGCACCTCGACAAGGGCCGCGGTGCGGTGGCGACGGTGCTGGTGCAGAAGGGCACCCTGCGGGCGGGCGACTCGATCGTCGCCGGTGGGGCGCACGGCCGGGTCCGGGCCATGCTCGACGAGAACGGCAACCAGGTCTCGGAGGCTGGGCCGGCGCGTCCGGTCATGGTGCTGGGTCTGACCGCGCCGCCCGGTGCGGGTGACACCTTCCTCGCCGCGGCGGACGACCGCACGGTGCGGCAGATCGCCGAGCAGCGGCAGGCGCGGCGGCGGGCGGCGGCGTTCGCCAACTCCCGTGGTCGGGCCACCCTCGAGACGCTCATGGAGCAGCTCAAGGAGGGCGAGAAGACCTCGCTCAACCTCATCCTCAAGGGCGATGTCTCCGGTTCGGTGGAGGCCCTGGAGGACGCGCTGTTCAACCTCGACATCCCCGAGGAGGTCCAGCTCAAGGTCCTCGACCGGGGCGTCGGCGCGATCACCGAGAGCAACGTCATGCTCGCGAGCGCGTCGTCCGAGCCGGTCACGATCATCGGCTTCAACGTGCGGGCCTCCAACAAGGTCCGCGAGATGGCCGACCGCGAGGGCGTGGAGATCCGGTACTACACCGTCATCTACCAGGCCATCGAGGAGATCGAGGCAGCGCTCAAGGGCCTGCTCAAGCCGGAGTACGAGGAGGCCGAGCTGGGCACCGCGGAGATCCGCGACGTCTTCCGCTCGTCCAAGATCGGCAACATCTCCGGTTGCATCGTCCGGTCGGGCATCATCCGGCGCAACGCGAAGGCTCGCCTGCTCCGGGACGGGACGGTCGTGGCGGACAACCTCACGATCACCTCGCTCAAGCGGTTCAAGGACGACGCGACGGAGGTCCGCGAGGGCTTCGAGTGTGGTCTGACCCTGGGTGGTTACAACAACGTCCAGGTCGGCGACATCATCGAGACCTTCGAGATGCGGGAGAAGGCACGCGCCTGATCCGGCGGTGACACGCTGATCAAGGGGTTTACGCCGGCCGGCGTAAACCCCTTGATCATGCCGGGCGGGTTGGCGGTATCGTCCCTGGCGATGTTCACCGGAACCGCGCTCTTCGACCTGCTGCTGCCGGGCGACTCCCGGTCGCTCAAAGCCAAGAGATCATATGTACGGCCGATCGTCGCGGCGCTGCGCCGCTTCGAGGTGTCGGCCGCCGAGGTGGGAGCGCTCGACCTGCACGGTCGAGCGGAGATCGCGGTGGCCGTGGTGGCCGCCGAGGCGGCGCACGTCCGCGAGGTGCTCGACTCCTGTGAGCGCCTGGTGGCCGGCCGCCCCGAGGTCGAGCTGCTGTCGGTCCGCCGCCGGCTGCACGGCGTGGACGACGACTGACCACGGTGCCGGCTGTGCCCGGCGACCGGTGCGGCCGCGAAGGTAGTGTTCGAGATGTTGGCCGGTCGACCGGCGGCCTGTGGGTCGCCGGGCCGATCGGGAGCGGGACGCCGTGGAGGTGGCGAGATGTCTGATCCGGCCAAGGTACGCCGGCACGCGGAACGGGTGCGCGAGCTTGTCGCGTCGGTGGTGCGGAGCCAGATCAAGGACCCGCGGCTCGGGATGATCACCATCACCGACGCCCGGATCACCGCCGACCTGCGCGACGCGACCGTCTTCTACACGGTGCTCGGCGACTCGGTTGCCCAGGCGGACACCGCGGCGGCGCTGGAGAGCGCCAAGGGAATGCTGCGCAGCACCGTCGGCAAGGCCCTCGGGCTACGCCACTCGCCGACCCTGACGTTCGTCCTCGACGACGTGCAGGATCAGGTCAAGCACATCGATGACCTGCTCGCCGCCGCCCGCAACGCCGACGCCGAGGTGCAGCGGCTCGCCGCCCAGGCGAAGTACGCGGGCGACGCCCAGCCGTACCGGGTGGACGAGGACGAGGCCGACGACACCGACGAGGCCGACGTCGCCACCGACGTCACTGACACCCCGCGGGGTGGGGAAACGCGGTGACCAGCACCGCCAGCGTCCCCCTCGCCGGGGCGGGCCCGGTCGAGGCGGACTGGGCCGCGGCCGAGGCGTTGCTGCGGGCCCTTCCGTCGACCGGCCGGGTGCTGCTCGTCTGTCACGTCAACCCGGACGGCGACGCGCTCGGCAGCATGCTCGGCTTCGGTCTGGGCCTGCGGCAGTTCGGCCTGTCTGACGTGCGGGCGACCTTCCCCGGCCCGCCGGAGGTGCCCGAGCCGTTCCGTGGGCTACCCGGGCTGGAGCTGCTGGTCCCGGCGGACGCCGCGGACCCGGCGCCGGACCTGGTGATCTGCTTCGACGCGGCGAGCGAGTCGCGCCTCGGCGAGCTGGCCGGCCGGTTGTCCACGGCGGGCGCGGCGCTGGTGCTCGACCACCATGCCTCCAATCCGGGCTTCGGCACCGTCAACCTTGTCGATCCGGGGGCGGCGGCGACGTCTGTGGTGGCCGAGCAGTTGCTGACCCGGCTCGGGGTCGTGGCGGACGCGGCGATTGCCGAGTGCCTCTACGTGGCGCTCACCACCGACACCGGCTCGTTCCGGTTCGAGGCGACCACCCCGGCGGTGCACCAGATGGCCGCCCGGCTGTTGGCGACCGGCATCTCTCCCGGTGACATCTCCCGGCGGGTCTTCGACACGCGGCCCTTCGGCGCGGTCCGTCTGTTCGGCGCGGTGCTCGGCCGGGCCCGGCTGGAGCCGAAGGCCGCCAGCGGACGGGGGCTGGTCTGGACCTTCGCCACGCTCGACGACCTGGCCGAGCACGATCAGCGGCCGTACGTGCTGGAGGCGCTCATCGACTCGGTGCGCTGCACCGCCGAGGCCGATGTGGCCTGTGTGCTGAAGCAGAGCGCGCCCACCGAGTGGGCGGTGTCGATGCGCAGCAAGGGCGCGGTGGACGTCAGCCGGGTGGCGGTGGCGCTGGGTGGCGGTGGTCACCGGTTCGCGGCGGGCTTCACCGGTCGGGGCGCCGTCGAACGGGTGGTCGACTCGATCCGTGCGCAGTTGGACGCCGCGCTGATCCGTTCCGACCGCTGAGCCGGCGGCGTTCACCACCACCGGTCGGCCGGGAATCAGGGACAGCTCCGGGGAGTGTTGGTCTTTCCGCGCTCCGTGAGACCGGGAAGAATTACGGGATGGAGCAGCCGCACGACCTCACCGTGGAGGCCCCCCGTGCCTGGGACCGGCCCGCGGTCTCCGTTCCCGTTCTCGTCTGCCTGTCGCTCGTCGGCGGCCGGTTCGCGTCCTTCTCCACCGAGGCGAATCTGTTCACCGTCGGCACCGGCGGCGTGCTGATCTGGCTCGGTCTGAGCAACCGGGTGCCTCGCCGCCCCGCGCCACGCCGGTTGGGCTCGGGCGCGGTCTGGTGGGCGGTGCCGGTGGTGGTCTTCGGGGTCTTCGAGGGCGCGACGTTCGTGCTGGCGGCCGGCGACGACTTCCCCACCTTCTCGCGGCTGGCCGACCCGCTCTTGGAAGATCAACTGACCCGATCGGCGGCATGGTTCGCCTGGTTGGCCGCCTTCTGGGGGCTGGTGCGGCGATGATGCGAGCGCTCGCGATCGGCGGTTTCCTCACCGCGCTGGTCCTCTTCGCGGCCGTCGAGTGGGTGGCTCGCCGGGAAGGGTCGCGCGTGCCGACCCTGGGCGAGGTCTGCGCGTACGTGATGCGTTACGAGGTCGGCTCGGTTCCGGTGGGCCGGATCGGTCTGTTCGGGTTCTGGTGGTGGCTGGGCTGGCATTTCCTGGCCCGCTGAGCCGGGCTCCCGACTGTCCAGATGGCGGGAACCCTAAGCAGTATGTGGACCTGAACGATAATTTGGGAGATGGCCGGCGCCGGGTAGCGGCGCAGGTCACGGGCGGTGGCGCCACACCCCGTGCTGCCTCCCTTCAGGGTCGGACCGACCCGGGCTCACGCTGCCCAGTCGGCTGCTCCGGTAACCCCGGACCGCCGTGGGGCGCTCAGCACGACCGCCCGTGAGGGCCGCCGCGCGACGGCGGTCCGCGCCCTGGAAGGAGCGCCACCATGCCGCAGAAGTCCAAGCCCGAGCCCACCACCGACGACGCCCGCGAGCAGGCCCGCCGCGCGCTGCAGACGTCGATGGACACCCGCCAGTGAGCTGACCCTCCCGTAAGCACTCGGTGGGATTGCGATCCTTACCGCGCGCGTGCCAGGATCGGCGGCGATGTCGCAGACCGCCGCCGCCGCAGACCGGTCCGTCTCTCCCCGGCGGATCGCCAGCCTCGCCCTGCCGGCCCTCGTCGTGCTCGCCGCCGAGCCGCTCTACGTGCTGGTCGACACGGCGGTGGTCGGTCACCTCGGCCGGGTGCCGCTCGCCGCGCTCGCCGTCGCCGGCACGGTGATGACGCTCACCGCCTGGGTGGGCACCGTCGTCGCGTACGGCACCACCGGGCGCGCCGCCCGCCGCTTCGGGGCGGGTGACCGGGCTGCCGCGGTGGCCGAAGGAGTCCAGTCGTCCTGGTTGGCCCTCGGCGTCGGCCTGCTGATCGCCGTCGGCATGCAGATCGGCGGGGGCGCGCTCGCGCGTACCCTCGCCGGTGGTGGTGGCGACGTGGCCGACGCCGCCGCACAGTGGCTGCGGATCGCGGCCCTCGGCGCCCCCGGCCTGCTCCTCGCCGCCGCCGGCAACGGCTGGCTGCGCGGTGTGCAGGACACCCGCCGCCCGCTGTACTTCGTGCTCGGCCCCAACCTGCTCAGCGCGGTCCTCTGCCCGCTGCTGGTCTATCCCGCCGGGCTGGGCCTGGCCGGCTCGGCGGTGGCGAACGTCATCGCGCAGACGCTCTGCGGGGTGCTCTTTGCCGCGGCCCTGGTCGCCGAGCGGGTGTCGCTGCGGCCGCAACCCGGCGTGATCCGCCAGCAACTGGTGCTCAGCCGGGACCTGCTCATCCGTGGGCTGGCGTTCCAGGCCAGCTTCCTGTCCGCGACGGCCGTCGCCGCCCGGTTCGGCGCCGCCGCCGTGGGCGCCCACCAGATCGCCCTGCAACTCTGGTTCTTCACCGCGCTGGTGCTCGACGCGCTGGCCATCGCCGCCCAGTCGCTGGTGGGCGCGGCGCTCGGTGCCGGCGACGACGCGGGCGCGCGGGCGCTCGCCCGCCGGATCGGGCTGCTCGGCGGCATCTGCGGCGTGGCCTTCGCGCTCGTCGTCGCCGCCGGCGCCGGCATCGTCCCGTCGTGGTTCAGCTCCGATTCCGAGGTACGCGCGCAGGCCATGGTGGCCTGGCCGTGGTTCGTCGCCATGCTGCCGCTGGCGGGTGTGGTCTTCGCCCTCGACGGGGTGCTGATCGGGGCCGGCGACGTGCGGTACCTGCGCAACCTCACCGTCGTCGCGGTCCTCGGCGGGTTCCTGCCGGCGATCTGGCTGACGTACTGGCTCGACCTCGGGCTCGGTGGCATCTGGGCCGGGCTCACTCTGTTCGTGGTGATCCGCCTCGCCGCCCTGCTGCTGCGCCTGCGCGACGGCAGGTGGGCGGTGGTCGGCGCGGTCCGCTGAGGCCCGGCGGTCGCCACTGTCACGCCGGGCCGCCCAGGCGTCGCCGGGCGGGTGTCATCTGGCAGGCTTGGCCGACGTGAGCACCGATGGTCTGATCGTTGTCGACAAGCCCGGCGGCATGACGTCGCACGACGTGGTGGCCCGGATCCGCCGGCTGGCGAAGACCCGCCGGGTGGGGCACGGCGGCACCCTCGACCCGATGGCGACCGGCGTGCTGGTGATCGGTGTGGGTCGCGCCACCCGGCTGCTCACCTACGTCATCGGCGCGGGCAAGAGCTACACCGGCACCATCCGCCTCGGTCAGGCCACCGTCACGGACGACGCGGAGGGCGACGTGATCGCCACCACGCCCGCCGGTCAGGTCGACGACGAGGCGATCCGGTCCGCGCTGGCCGGGCTCAGCGGCGAGGTCGACCAGGTGCCGAGCGCGGTCAGCGCCATCAAGATCGACGGGCAGCGGGCGTACAAGCGGGTCCGCGAGGGGGAGAGCGTCGACCTGCCGGCGCGGCGGGTCACCATCTCCCGGCTGGAGGTGCTGGCGATCCGCCGCACCGAGCCGGACGTGGTGGACGTGGACGTGGACGTGACCTGCTCCTCCGGCACGTACATCAGGGCCGTCGCCCGGGACGCGGGCCTGGCCCTCGGTGTCGGCGGGCACCTGACGGCGTTGCGGCGTACCGCGGTGGGCGGTTTCACCATCGCCGAGGCCGCCACGCTCGACGAGCTGGAGCAGCGCGCCCCGAACGTGGTGAACCTGCCGCTGGACGCGGCGGCCGACCGGTTCTTCCCACGCCGGGAGGCCACCCCCGACGAGGCCCGGGTGCTCGCCCACGGCGGGCCGCTGGACCCGACCGGCCGCACCGGGCCGTACGCCGTCTTCGGGCCGGCCGGCGGCCTGATCGCTATCGTCAGCGAGCGGGACGGGCGGGCCCGCGCGGAGATCGTGCTCGCCCCGGCCTGACCGCGGGCGCAGGTCCGCCGGCCCGTAGCCGGCGGTGTCGACCCGCCGGCCGGCGGGCAGTAGGGGAGGAACGGCATGCAGCGGTGGCGGGGTTACGACGCGGCGCCCGGTGGGTGGGGGCGCGCGGTCGTCACCATCGGCGTCTTCGACGGCGTGCACAAGGGGCACCAGGCGACCATCGGGCACACCGTGGCCCGAGCCCGGGAGCTGGGCGTGCGGTCGGTGGTGGTCACCTTCGACCCGCACCCCGCCGAGGTGGTCCGCCCCGGTTCGCACCCGGCGGTGCTGACCGAGCCGGCCCGCAAGGCGGAGCTGATCGAGGCCCTGGGCGTGGACGTGCTCTGCGTGGTGCCGTTCACCCCGGAGTTCTCCCGGCTGCCGGCCGAGCAGTTCGTGCACGACGTCCTGGTCGAGCACCTGCACGCGGCGCTTGTGGTGGTGGGCGGCAACTTCCGCTTCGGTCACCGGGCCGCGGGCGACGTGGCCCTGTTGGAGCGGCTGGGCCGGACCTTCGGCTTCGGGGTCGAGGGCGCTCCGCTGGTCGCCGAGGACGGCACCGTCTTCTCCTCCACGTACATCCGCTCCTGCGTCGACGCGGGCGACGTGGGCGCGGCGGCCGCGGCGCTGGGCCGCCCGCACCGGCTGGAGGGCGTCGTGGTCCGGGGCGACCAACGGGGGCGGGAACTCGGCTTCCCGACCGCCAACCTGCTCTGCCACCGGTACGCGGCGGTGCCCGCCGACGGCGTGTACGCGGCCCGGATGATCCGCCGCGGGCAGCGTGAGCCCCTGCTGGCGGCCGTGTCCGTGGGCACCAACCCGACCTTCTCCGGCCGGGAGCGGCGGGTCGAGGCGTACGCGCTGGACTTCAGCGGCGACCTGTACGGCGAGCGGCTGGCCCTGGACTTCGTGGCGCACCTGCGCGGTCAGATCCGGTACGACTCGATCGAGCCGCTGATCGCCCAGATGAACCAGGACGTCGCCCGTACCCGGACCGCGCTGGCCTGATCGGCGGGCCCGGCGGCGGCCCTTGGCCGGGTGTTACCGGCGAGTGCTGGTAGTCTTGCCGGGACGTCGGGTGACCGGCGTGGGGCCTCGCGTGCCTGCTCGACGCCGCGGGTGCGAGGTACCGGTCCGTTCCCGGTCCATCAGGACGACGGACACCCACTGATCAACCCACCGAAACAGGGAGAACATGGCGCTCGACCAGGAAGCCAAGGCCAGCATCCGCGCGGAGTACGCGACCGCCGAGGGCGACACCGGTTCGCCGGAGGTCCAGGTCGCGGTCCTCACCAAGCGGATCGCCGAGCTGACCGAGCACCTGAAGGTGCACAAGCACGACCACCACAGCCGCCGTGGGCTGCTGCTGCTGGTCGGCCGTCGCCGTCGGCTGCTCAACTACGTCCAGAAGAAGGACATCAACCGCTACCGGTCGCTCATCGAGCGGCTCGGTCTGCGCCGGTGACGTGACGGGGGAGTGGCCGGACGGCCGCTCCCCCGTACCGCGTCCCACCTGAAACACACACGGGCCGCGCGACCACCCGAGAGGGAGCCGGTCAGCGTACCGGTCTCCGGTAGTGGCCCCCGGGAACCCCGGCATCCGCCGGTCACCCGGGCGCTTCGATCGAAGACCGGCCGGCTGAGCAGCTCCCCGATGTCGTGGGCCCACGACGCGAAGGAGCACGACAGCACATGACCGAGACCAAACTCGGCACCGAATCCCGCACCGCGGTGATCGACAACGGGTCGTTCGGCACCCGTGAGATCACCTTCTCCACCGGCCGGCTGGCCCGCCAGGCCGCCGGTTCCGTCATCGCCCAGCTGGGCGAGACGGTGGTCCTCTCCGCCACGACCGCCGGTAAGCACCCGAAGGAGCAGTTCGACTTCTTCCCGCTGACCGTCGACGTCGAGGAGCGGATGTACGCCGCGGGCCGCATCCCCGGCTCGTTCTTCCGCCGTGAGGGTCGGCCCAGCGAGGACGCGATCCTCACCTGCCGGCTGATCGACCGGCCGCTGCGCCCGTCCTTCGTGAAGGGCCTGCGCAACGAGGTCCAGGTCGTCGAGACCGTCCTCGCGCTCGACCCGCAGCACCCGTACGACGTCGTGGCGATCAACGCCGCCTCGATGTCGACCAAGCTCTCCGGCCTGCCGTTCTCCGGCCCGATCGGCGCGACCCGGGTCGCGCACATCGACGGCCAGTGGGTCGCCTTCCCGACCCTCGAGGAGCTGGCCCGCGCCACCTTCGACATGGTCGTCGCCGGTCGTACCCTCGAGGACGGCGAGGTCGCGATCATGATGGTCGAGGCCGAGGCCACCCCGAACGCCGTCACGCTGATCTCGGCCGGTGCCACCGCCCCGACCGAGGAGGTCGTCGCCAGCGGTCTGGAGGCCGCCAAGCCGGCCATCCGCGAGCTGTGCCGCGCGCAGAGCGAGCTGGCCGAGGTCGCCGCCAAGCCGGTCACCGAGTTCCCGGTCTTCCTGGACTACCAGGACGACGCCTACGACGCGGTGGCCGAGCTGGCCCGCGGCGAGGTCGCCGAGGCGCTCACCATCGCCGGCAAGGCCGACCGTGAGGAGGCCCTGGACCGGGTCAAGGCCCGGGTCGCCGAGGAGCTGGGCGCCCGCTTCGAGGGGCGCGAGAAGGAGCTGTCCGCGGCCTTCCGGTCGCTGACCAAGTCCGAGGTGCGCAACCGGGTCCTGCGGGAGCAGGTTCGCATCGACGGTCGTGGCCCGCGCGACATCCGGCCGCTGTCCGCCGAGGTGGGCGTGCTGCCCCGGGTGCACGGCTCGGCGCTGTTCGAGCGCGGCGAGACCCAGATCCTGGGTGTCACCACGCTGAACATGCTCCGCATGGAGCAGATGGTGGACACGCTGTCCCCGGAGAACCGCAAGCGCTACATGCACAACTACAACTTCCCGCCGTACTCGACCGGTGAGACCGGCCGGGTCGGTTCGCCGAAGCGTCGCGAGATCGGTCACGGCGCCCTCGCCGAGCGCGCGCTGATCCCGGTGCTCCCGTCGCGCGAGGAGTTCCCGTACGCCATCCGGCAGGTCTCCGAGGCGCTCGGCTCCAACGGCTCCACCTCGATGGGTTCGGTCTGCGCCTCGACGCTGGGCCTGCTCTCCGCCGGTGTGCCGCTGAAGGCGCCGGTCGCCGGCATCGCGATGGGCCTCATCTCCGACGAGGTCGACGGCAAGACCCAGTACGTGACGCTGACCGACATCCTCGGCGCCGAGGACGCGTTCGGTGACATGGACTTCAAGGTCGCCGGCACGCCGGAGTTCGTGACCGCGCTCCAGCTCGACACCAAGCTCAACGGCATCCCGTCGGACGTGCTGGCCGCCGCGCTGCAGCAGGCGAACGAGGCCCGGCAGGTCATCCTCGGGGTCATGAAGGCCGCGATCGAGGCGCCGGCCGAGATGTCGGACCACGCGCCGCGGGTCACCACCGTCAAGATCCCGGTGGACAAGATCGGCATGGTGATCGGCCCGAAGGGGCAGACCATCAACGCGATCCAGGACGAGACCGGCGCCGAGATCTCCATCGAGGACGACGGCACGATCTACGTCGGCGCCACCAACGGCCCGGCGGCCCAGGCGGCCGTCGACCGGATCAACGGGATCGCCAACCCGACCCTGCCGAAGCAGGGCGAGCGGTTCCTCGGCACCGTCGTCAAGACCGCGGCGTTCGGCGCGTTCATCTCGCTCCTGCCGGGCCGGGACGGTCTGCTGCACATCTCCAAGGTGGGCGACGGCAAGCGGGTCGAGCGCGTGGAGGACTTCCTCAACGTCGGTGACCGGGTCGAGGTCGAGATCGCGGACATCGACGCCCGCGGCAAGATCTACCTCGACAAGGTCCGCCCGGAGGGTGCCGAGGCGCCCGCCGCCGGCGAGGCCGCCGGTGGCGACCGGCCGGCCGGTCGGGACCGTGGCGACCGGGGTCCGCGTGACCGCGGTGACCGCGACCGTGGCGGGCGTGGCCCGGAGCGCGGTGACCGTGGCGAGGGTGGCGGCGGCGAGGGTGGCGAGGGCGGCGAGCGTCCGCGCCGCCGGACCCGGCACAGCTGATCGTCGTACCCCTGCATCACCCACCCCTCGTCGAACCGGGAGCACCACGTGAGTCGGGCCGTCAGCGCGCCGTTTCCACCGGATCGACGGGGGGTGGCCTCCGGCTGGCGGGCCAGCCGAGCGAGTCGAGTTCCGGCCGCCGGGACGGGCCGCTCCGGCGGCACCGCCCGCGCGGTGACCCGGACGCTCAGCGACGATCCGCTGGGCGGCACGGTACGTCGTACCGTGCTGCCCAGCGGCCTGCGCGTGCTCACCGAGGCGATCCCGGCGATGCGCAGCGTCTCGTTCGGCATCTGGGTGGCGGTCGGCTCGCGGGACGAGACCGGCCCGCAGGCGGGTGCCGCGCACTTCCTCGAACACCTGCTCTTCAAGGGGACCCACAAGCGCACCGCGCTGGAGATCTCCTCGCAGATCGAGGCGGTCGGGGGTGAGACCAACGCGTTCACCACGAAGGAATACACCTGCTACTACGCGCGGGTGCTGGACGAGGACCTGCCGCTCGCCGTCGACGTCATGTGCGACCTGGTCGCCGACTCGCTGTTGGAGCCGGCCGACGTCGAGACCGAGCGTGGCGTGATCCTGGAAGAGATCGCCATGCACGACGACGAGCCCGGTGACGAGGTGCACGACCTCTTCGTCGAGGCCGTCTACGGTGAGCACCCGCTCGGTCGGCTGATCTCCGGCACCGCCGAGACCGTCACCCCGATGACCCGGCGGCAGATCCAGGGCTTCTACCGCAGCCGCTACACCGCGCCGCAGATCGTCATCGCCGCCGCCGGCAACCTGGACCACGCCGCGGTGGTCAAGATGGTCCGGCAGGCCGTGCGCGGCACCCCGCTGGACAGTGACCCGGCCAGCCCGGCCCCGCACCGCCCGGCGACCCCCGGGGTACGCACCAGGCCGCCGACCACTGTGGTCGAGCCGAAGGAGACCGAGCAGGCGCACGTGATCCTCGGCTGCCCCGGCATCGACCGCCTCGACGAGCGCCGCTTCGCGCTCGGGGTGCTCAACAACGTGCTCGGCGGCGGCATGTCCAGCCGGCTGTTCCAGGAGATCCGCGAGCAGCGCGGCCTGGCCTACTCGGTCTACTCCTACGCCAGCCAGTACGCCGACAGCGGCCTGTTCGCCGTCTACGCCGGCTGCGCGCCGGGCAAGGTGGACGAGGTGCTGGCCCTGACCCGCGCCGAGCTGGCCCGGGTGGCCGCCGACGGGTTGACCGAGGCCGAGGTGGCCCGGGGCAAGGGGATGAGCAAGGGCTCCTTCGTGCTCGGCCTGGAGGACACCGGCTCCCGGATGAGCCGGCTGGCCAAGGGCGAGCTGCTCTACGGCGATCTGATGCCTGTCGACGAGCTGCTCCGCCGGGTCGACGGGGTGACGGTGGAGGACGTGAACGTCCTGGCCGCCGAGCTGCTCAGCCGGCCGATGTCGTTGGCCGTGGTGGGTCCGTTCGGCGCTGGCGACTTCGCCGTCTGATCGGCCGCGCCACCGGTCGGGGGAAGACCCGCGTCCTGATTGGGATAGGTTGTGCCCCGTGACTGACGAGCAGGAGAAGACCGCGGCCGGGCCGGTGCGGGTCGGCGTTTTCGGCGCGCGCGGCCGGATGGGCATCGAGGTCTGCAAGGCGGTGGAGTCGGCCGACGACCTCGTTCTGACGGCGTCGATCGACCAGGGCGACGACCGTTCCGGTGTCGCCGCCGACGTGGTCGTCGACTTCACCACGCCGAGCGTCGTCATGGACAACCTCGAGTGGTGCATCGACCAGGGCATCAGCGCTGTGGTCGGCACGACCGGCTTCACCGAGCAGCGGCTGGAGCAGGTGCGCGCCTGGCTGGCCCGCCGTCCCGAGGTGGGTGTGGTGATCGCCCCGAACTTCGGCATCGGCGCGGTGCTGATGATGCAGTTCGCCGCGCGCGCCGCCCGACACTTCGAGTCCGTCGAGATCATCGAGCAGCACCACCCGCGCAAACTGGACGCTCCGAGCGGCACCGCCACGCACACCGCCCGGCAGATCGCCCGGGCCCGCGCCGAGGCCGGCCTCGGCCCGGTGCCGGACGCCACCACCGACGAGGTGCCGGGCGCGCGCGGCGCCGACATCGACGGGGTACGTGTGCACGCGGTGCGCGCCACCGGCCTCGTCGCGCACCAGGAGGTGCTCTTCGGCGGCACCGGCGAGACGCTGACCATCCGGCACGACTCGTACGACCGGGTGTCGTTCATGCCGGGTGTCCTGCTGGCCGTCCGGGCGGTGGGTGACCGTCCCGGCCTCACCGTCGGTCTGGACGCCCTGCTCGACTGAGCACTGCGCCCCGCCGCTCGTCGTAGCCCAGATCTTGGACACTTTCGTCAGCGCCTGACGGAAAGTGTCCAAGATCTCTGAGCGCCGGCCGGGTAGCATCCGCCGATGATCGATGGTGGACACCGGGACCGGACCGGGCGGCGGATCACGCTCCGGTCGGTCGACGACGACAACTGGCGGGCGGTGGCCGACGTCGCCCCGCGCGACGACCAGCGCCGGTTCGTGGCCGCGCTGGGCGCGCGTTACCTGCTGCTCAGCATGCGCTCCGAGGTGTGAAACTCGCTCGCCGTCTACGCCGACGAGACAGTCGTCGGGCACGTCATGTGGGGTGTGGACGACGACGGCTCGCACTGGATCGGCGGCATGCTGATCGACGCCGCCGAGCAGGGCCGGGGCGTCGGCCGGGCCACGGCCTTCTGATCACCCCGCCCCGCCCCACCCTGACCCCGTTGATCATGAAGTTATCGCCATGACACGCCGCGTGGAGTGACAACAACTTCATGATCAACCGAGGGAAGAGCGGGCTGGGGTGGGGCGGCGTGGGGTGGGGAGGGTGGGGAGTTGCGTCAGCGAGGTGGGGAGATTGGTGACTGTGGCGTTGCCGGTGCGGTCGACGGTCACCGTCACCGGGGCGCCGGCCACGCGGAGGTTGGCCACGTGCAGCGCGCCGAGTTCGGGACCGGCCAGGGGCGTCAGCTGGACAGTCCCGTTCGGCACGTCCGGATAGAGGCCGGCCGCCGCCTGGAGCAGCAGCACCGCGCCCGCCGCGGCCCACGCCTGTGGACGGCAGGCAGCCGGGTACGGCACCGGGCGGGTCAGCAGCGCGCGGTCGTCGCCGCCGTACAGCTCGGGCATCCGGTAGTCGAACGCCTCGGCGGCGCCGAGCAGCCCCTCGGCCAGGCCGAGCGCGGCCTCCCGGTGCCCGGCGCGGGCCAGCCCACCGAGCACGATCGCGGTGTCGTGGGTCCAGATCGAACCGCAGTGGTACGACAGCGGGCTGAAGCCGGCGTCGTCGGTGGCCATGGTCCGCAGCCCGAAACCGCCGGCGAGGGCGTCGGTGGTGAGCAGTCTGGCGACCTGGGCCTCCTCGTCGCCGTCGAGCAGGCCGGTGCCGAGCAGGTGGCCGATGTTGCTGGTCAGCGAGTCGACGGGACGCTTGTCCCGGTCGAGGGCGAGGGCGGGTTGCGGACCGTACCGGCCGTCCACCCAGAAGCTGTCCCGGAACCGGCGGACCAACCCGGCGGCGTGCTCGCGCCAGCGGTCCCCGCCCGGCCGGCCGAAGGCGTCCAGCAGGGCGGCGCCGTTCACCGCGGCCTCGTGCGCGTACCCCTGCACCTCGGCCAGCACGATCGGCGCGCTGGCCAGGGTGCCGTCGTGGAAGCGGACGGCGTCACCGGAGTCCTTCCAGCCCTGGTTGGACAGCCCGTGGCCGGTGGTGTCGACGTACTCGACAAGGCCGTCGCCGTCCGGGTCGGCGTGCTCGCCGAGCCAGCCCAGCGCCGCTTCCAGGTGCGGCAGCAGCGGCTCGATCTGCTCGGCGGGCAGGCCCCAGCGCCAGGCGTCGTGCAGCAGGTTGACCCAGAGCATCGTCGCGTCGACGGTGCCGTAGTAGGCGGGCGGGAGGCGCAGACCATTGCCGGGCACCGCGAACTCGTGCCGGCGCAGCTCGTGCAGGATCTTGCCGGGGGCCTCGCCGGTCGCCGGGTCGACCCGGGTTCCCTGCCGGCGGGCGAGCACGCGCAGGGTGCCGGCGGCCAGGTCGGTGCCGAGCGGCAGCATCATCCGGGCGGCCCAGAGGCTGTCCCGGCCGAACAGGGTGAGGAACCAGGGCACCCCGGCGGCGAGGAACACGTCGGCGGGGGCGCCGGTCTCGGCCAGTCGTAGGCCGCGCAGGTCGTCGAGGCTGCGGTGCAGCAGGCGGACCAGTCGCCGGTCGTCGGCGGTCACCTCGGGCCGGGACCACTCCGGCTCGCCGGCCGGGCCCACGACGACGGCGCGCGGGTCCTCGACGGTCAGTTGCCAGCTCAGCACGGTCTCGCCGCCGGGAGGCAGGTCGACAGGCCAGGCCAGTCGGGGCGTCGTGGCGCGCTCGCCGGTGGCGTGCAGGTCCGCGCCGGGCGCGGTGACGGTGACGGTGATCCCGTTCGCCGACCAGGTGAGCGCGCCGGGATGGCCGGTCTTGGCCTCTAGCGCGGCGGCGGTTCCTCCGGACTTGACCGTCTCGATGGGGGCGAGGTCGCAGCCGAGGTCGATGGTGACGGTGGCCCGTACGCCGACGGTGGCGGTGGAGACGATCCGCAGTTCCTCGGTGAGGCCGTCGCGGGTGACCCGGCGGAGTCGGTCGACGCGGACTGTCGGGTCCGGCGTGGGGTCGCCGAGCCAGCGGGCCAGGCTCACGAACCGTGCGCCGTGCGGGCCGTCGTCGCCACGGGTCAGTCCTTCGAGTTCCCGCTCGTCGACGCGCAGCTCGGCGCGGGAGAGCACCCGGGCGTCGGCGTGGAAGACGCCCTGGACGCCGGTCGGGCGGATCTGCCCGGTCGCGTCCCCCAGCGCGCTGGTCGGGGCGAGGACCGCCCCGGCCAACTCGTGCAGGAGGGGTTGCAGCAGGCGTTCGGTCACGGTGTGGCTCCAGATCCTCGGGGTGCGGGGCGGATGTCTTGACATCGCGGCCCGGGCCGTGCAAAGTGCGAAACATTCCAGAAACTTGAACGATCTAATCCTGCCTTATCCAAATTGGATCGTTCAAGATGGCGAGAGGGATTAAGTGGCCGAAAAGGTGACCATAGCGACGGTGGCCCGGCACGCCCGAGTGAGCCGCCAAACAGTCTCCAACGTGCTCAACAGCCCGCACATCGTGCGGCAGGAGACCCGTGAGCGGGTCGAGCAGGCCATCGCCGCGCTCGGCTACCGGGCCAACCAGGCCGCCCGACAGATGCGCACCGGACGATCCCGACTCATCGCCGCCCGCATCGAGCCGACCCGCGACGGCATCAACGGCTCGGTGCTCGACCGCTTCCTGCACGGCCTCACCGAGACCGCCGACGCCGCCGGCTACCGGGTGCTGCTCTACACCGCCACCGACCACGACCGGGAGATCGCCACCTACGACGACCTGCTCGGCACGTACGAGCTGGACGCGTTCGTGCTGGTCGGCACCACCCACGACGACCCGCGCACCGCCTGGCTCACCGAGCGCGGGGTGCCGTTCGTGACGTTCGGCCGCCCGTGGGACGCCCTCGACGCGCATCCGTGGGTCGACGTCGACGGTGCCGCCGGCACCGCCCTGGCCACCCGACACCTGCTGGACGCCGGCCACCGACGGATCGCGTTCCTCGGCTGGCCGGTCGGCTCCGGCGTCGGCGACGACCGGCGTGCCGGCTGGCACGACACGCTGCGCGCGGCCGGCGTCGATCCGACCGGGCTGCACCGGGAGACCGAGGACGGCATCGCCGAGGGCGAACGGCTGATGCGTGACCTGGTCGCCGCGGGGCCGACAGCGGTGGTCTGCGCCAGCGACTCCCTCGCCCTCGGCGCGCTCCAGGCGGTCCGCGGCGTCCACCCGCAGGTGTCGGTGATCGGGTTCGACGACACACCGGTGGCCGCCGCGGTCGGGCTGACCAGCGTCAGCCAACCGCTCGGCGAGGCCGCCGCCCGCTGCGTGGACCTGCTCACCGGCGTCCTCGACGACGACCAGACTTCCGCCCCCGTGCTGCTCCAGCCCTCGCTGGCGCTGCGGCACACCGCGTAACCCACCCCCCACCAGGAGAGAACCATGGCACCTCGAACAATCACCCGCGCCGCGGTCGCCGGCCTCGCGGCCGTCGCGCTGCTCGGCTCCGCGGCCTGTGGCAGCGGCTTCGACGACTCCTCCGGCGACACCACCCAGTCCAGTGGCCCGGCCAGCCTGCAGATCCTCATCGGCTCGTCCGGCGACGCGGAGACCAAGGCGGTGCAGGAGGCCGCGGCGAAGTGGGCCAGCGGCTCCGGCAACACCGCGACGGTCACGCCCGCCCAGGACCTCACGCAGCAGCTCGGTCAGTCGCTGGCCGGCGGCACCCCGCCGGATGTCTTCTACGTGGACGCGGCCCAGTTCGCCGACTACGCCAGCGTCGGCGCGCTGGAGCCGTACGGCGACAAGATCAGCAACTCGGGCGACTTCTACGAGAGCCTGCGCACCACCTTCACCTACGACGGCAAGCTCTACTGCGCGCCCAAGGACTTCTCCACCCTGGCCCTTCAGATCAACACGGACCTGTGGGCCAAGGCCGGGCTGACCGACGCCGACGTGCCGACCACCTGGGAGCAGCTCACCGCCGTCGCCCAGAAGATCAAGGCGAAGGGGCAGGTCCCGCTCGCCCTCGGCGACACCCGGGACCGGATCGGCGCGTTCATGGTGCAGAACGGCGGCTGGCTGACCAGCAAGGACGGCAAGCAGCCCACCGCCGACACCCCGGAGAACCTGGCCGCTCTCCAGTACGTCAAGACCATGCTCAGCACCGGCCTGGCCAAGTACCCGAAGCAGCTCGACGCCGGCTGGTCCGGTGAGGCGTTCGGCAAGGGCAAGGCGGTGATGACCATCGAGGGCAACTGGATCAAGGGTGCCCTGCAGAACGACTTCCCGAACGTGAAGTACAAGGTCGTGGCGCTGCCGGCCGGTCCGAAGGGGCAGGGCACGCTCTCCTTCACCCAGTGCTGGGGTGTTGCCGCGAAGAGCAGGTACAAGGACCAGGCGATCAAGTTCGTCGAGGCGATGACCAGCGGCGAGCAGCAGATGACGTTCGCCAAGGCGTTCGGCGTCATGCCGTCGCGGCAGTCCGCGGGCGCGCAGTACACCAGCGCCTTCCCGGCCGACAAGCCGTTCATCGACGGCGCCGCGTACGCCCAGGGCCCGGTGAACGCTCCGAAGATGGACAGCGTCCTCAAGGACCTGGACACCGGCCTGCAGGGTCTGGCCAACGGTGACCCGAAGACCATCCTGCAGAACTTCGACAAGAACGCCAAGGCGGCGCTCGGCGCCAGCTGAGGTGCCGGCGGGGCCCAGGCGAACGCCCGGGCCCCGCCGCACATCCGCGATCCCGGCGCGGGCGCGTGTCCGCCGGGAGAACCCGAGAGAGGAAGGGAGGAACGATGGCGACCGAGACACTGACCGCCGTGGCGACCACGCCCGGGGCGGGCCCCCGCCGACGTCGTGGCGGCATCCGGAGCAACGAGACAGTCGCGGGCTGGCTCTTCGTCGCGCCGGTGATCGTCATCCTGGGGCTGTTCCTGCTGTTGCCGATCCTGATGGCGCTCTGGGTGAGCCTGACCGACTGGAACGGCCAGGGCAGCCCCTTCACCGGCCGGGTCCCGTTCGTCGGAGCAGACAACTACACCAGGCTGTTCACCGAGGACGGGCTGGCCCGCCGCGACTTCATGACCAGCATCCGCAACAACATCTACTACGTGGCGATAGTGGTGCCGGCGCAGACGGTGCTCGCGCTGGGGCTGGCCCTGGTCGTCAACAACCGGATGCTCAAGGGCAAGAGCTTCTTCCGCAGCGCGTTCTACTTCCCCTCGGTGACCAGCTCGGTCGCGATCAGCGTGGTGTTCCTGTTCCTCTTCGCCAACTCCGGCGCGGTGAACGCGCTGCTCGGCGTCCTCGGCATCGACGGACCGGAGTGGTTCGCCGACTCCCGGGGCGTGCTGCACCTGCTGTTCGGCGCGGTCGGCGTCGACTCGCCCCCGGCGGCGCTGACCGACGGTGGCCCGTTCGGGCTGACCTGGTGGGAGTGGTTGGCCGGCCCCAGCGTGGCGATGATCTCGATCATCACCCTGGTCGTCTGGACCACCTCCGGCACGTTCATGCTGATGTTCCTGGCCGGTCTGCAGAACGTGCCGGTCGCGTTGGACGAGGCCAGCACCCTCGACGGCGCGTCCCGGTGGCAGCGCTTCCGGCACGTCACGCTGCCGCTGCTGCGACCCACCACCTTCCTGGTGCTCACCCTCGGCATGATCGGCTCCTGGCAGGTCTTCGACCAGGTGTACGTGATGAGCCAGGGCGACCCGGCCAAGACCACGCTCACCCCCGCCTACCTGTCGTACCGGACCGCCTTCCGGGACTTCGACTACGGCGCCGGCGCGGCGATCTCGTTCGTCCTGTTCCTGATCATCATCGTGCTCACGCTGGTCCAGCGCCGGGCGCTGGCCGAGCGGGACACCGACCGGCCGCGCCGCGGCTGGCGGCGTCGGCGCGTACCGGAGGGGTCCTGAGATGGCAGTGCTCACCGACCGCCCGGCGGGGCCCGCGCGGCCCGACCACCGCGCGGCCCGCACCCTGGTCACCCGCTTCCTGGGGTACGCGACGCTGGTCTTCTTCGGACTGGTGTTCCTCTACCCGTTCGTCATCCAGATCGGCAACGCGTTCAAGACCGAGCCGGACGCGGCGGCGAACCCGCTGTCGCCGTTCCCGGACCCGCTCACGGTCGCCGGCTTCGAGCGCGTCTTCGCCGGCACCAACTTCCCCCTCTGGCTGGGCAACTCGCTGCTGGTGACGGTGCTGGTCACCGTCGGCCGGGTGTTCTTCGACTCGCTCGCCGGGTACGCGCTGGCCCGGCTGCGGTTCCGGGGCCGATCCGGGCTGTTCGCCGCCGTCATCGCGGTGATGGCGGTGCCCGGGGTGGTGCTGCTGATCCCGAAGTTCCTGGTGCTCAACCAGCTCGGCCTCTACAACAGCTACGCCGGTCTGGTGGTGCCGTTGCTGGCCGACGCGGCGGGCGTGTTCATCATGAAGCAGTTCTTCGAGTCGATCCCGGTCAGCGTCGAGGAGGCCGCCCGGATCGACGGGGCGAGCATCTTCCGCACCTTCTGGTCGGTGGTGCTGCCGATGGCGAAACCGGCGCTGATCACCCTGACCATCCTGTCGTTCCAGGGCTCCTGGAACGAGTTCCCGCACAGTCTCGTGTCGGTGCAGGACCCGGATCTGTTCACCCTGCCGCGCGGCCTGGCCGACCTGGTCAGCGGCTCACTCGGCAAGGGCACCCAGTACCCGCTGAAGCTGGGCGCCGCGCTGCTGGCCACCATCCCGGTGGCGATCATCTTCGTGGTGTTCCAGCGGTACTTCGTCCGGGACGCCAACGACGGCGCCGACAAGGGCTGACCGCGGTCGGTGCGGCGGCCGCACGGCCGCCGCACCGGCTCACTCGGTCGGAACCTTCTCGGCCGGGACGGCCACGTGCAGGCGCACCTGGGGCACCAGCATGTCGTCGACGTCCAGCGCGCGGGCCGCGCCGTCGGGCTCCCAGCCGGTGCTGGTGAGGAACGCACGGGTCGCCTCGTCACCGTCGAACGCCCACGCCACCGCCCGACCCATCCCGTCCTCCCGCCACAGGTCGACGCTCGCGGCGAGCAGCCGACTGCCGTGTCCGCGCCGGCCCCAGCGCGGCTCGACCAGCAGGTCGGTCACCGCCGCCACGTCCGGCCCGAGCGCGTCGGCCGGCTCACCCGGGGCCAACGCCTCGGCGTCGGCCGGACCGGAGGCGGCGAACCCCACCAGATACGATTGCTCGGCCTGTTCGACGGCGACCAGCACCCGGTGCGCGCCCGAGGGCGGCTCCAGCACGGCGGCGCTCCACCGCCGGGCGAGGAACGCCTCGTCCAGGTTGTCGAGCACATGCCGAGGCAGGATCCGGCGGTACGCGACCCGCCAGGTCGCGAGCTGGATGCGTGCGATCTCGCCGGCGTCCTCGGGACGCGCCGGGCGGACGTACCCGAGAGCCATGGGACGGAAGCCTACGCAGGGCGGGGGAGGCGACGGTGGTGCAGGGTGCCAACAGGACGATCGCGCAGGTCGTCGGGGTGGTGGCGCTCGCCGCCGCGGTCGCCGCGTTCCTCGCCGTCGCCGCCGTCCGGCACGGCTTCTTCGACCTGAAGGTCTACTACGGCGCGTTGACGTGGTGGGTGCACAACGGCGGCGAGATCTACGACTACCTCAAGCCGAACACCCAGTACGGCTTCACCTACCCGCCGTTCGCCGCGCTGGTCATGCTGCCGATGGCGTTCCTGCCCTGGACGGCGGCGATCGTGGTGAGCGTGCTCGCCAGCGTGGTCACCACCACAGTGGTGCTGTGGTGGCTGGTCGACCCGATCGCCCGGCGTGCCGGCTGGACCCGCTGGTTCGCCCTCGCCGTGGCGCTCTGCCTCGCCGCCGCGTTCGAGCCGATGCGCGAGACCGTCAACTTCGGCCAGGTCAACACGCTGCTGCTGTTCCTGGTGGCGGTGGACCTGCTGCGGCTGCTGCCGGCGGGTAGCCGGTGGACCGGGGCGGCCATCGGGCTCGCCACCGCCATCAAACTGACCCCGGGCATCTTCGTCGTCTACCTGCTGGTGACCGGGCGGTGGCGGGCCGCGCTCACCGCCAGCGGCACCGCCGCCGGGGTGTCGCTGCTGGCCGGCGCGCTCTTCCCGGACGCGTCCCGGGAGTTCTGGACCGAGGCGCTGTGGAACACCGGACGCGTCGGTGAGCTGGCCTTCGTCTCCAACCAGTCACTGCGCGGCGTGGTCGCCCGGCTCGACCCGCAGCACCCGAGCACCCTGCTGTGGTTGCTGCTGGTGCTCGGCACCCTGGCGCTCTGGGCCTGGCGGTCGCGGGCCGCCGTCGCCGCCGGCGACGAGGCGACCGGCCTGGCGCTCACCGGCGCGGTGATGTGCCTGGTCAGCCCGGTCACCTGGGTGCACCACCTGGTCTGGCTGCTGCCCGCGCTGATCCTGCTGGTGGACAACGCGATGGCCGCGCCGGCCGGCCGCCGCCGGTGGGTCCTGCTGGTCGCCGCGACCATCGGGTACGCGCTGCTGATCAGCCGGACCGTCTGGTACTGGGAGAAGGACTTCACCGGTGTCGACGGTTTCCTGGGCAGCAACGCGTACGTGTGGATCAGCCTGGCGCTGCTGGCCTTCCTGCCGATCCGCCGGTGGCTGACGCCGGGCGGGTCAACCGTCGAGGCGTCCGGCGTACCGCAGCTCGACCAGCCCGACCGGCGGGTGCCCACCGGCCAGCGGCACCTGGTAGGTCGACCGCTCACCGTCCGCTGACAGCCCGACGCGCTCGCAGAACCGGCGGGCCCGCCGGTTGTCCGCCAGCACCCACGCCCGGTATCCGGTCCAGCCCCGCTCGCTGAGCCCGGCGTGGGCGGCGGCCAGCAGCGCGACGGCGGTTCCGTCGCCCCAGCGGGCCGGCTCCACGTAGAGCGCCACCACCTCGCCCACCGTCGGGTCCAGGTCGTCCCGGTCCTGGTTGCGGCGGTACGGCCCGAAGGTGGTGAAGCCGACGACCGACCCGTCCGCCTCACCGAGCAGTGTGGTGAACGGGTGCTCCGGATCCGCGGTGCCGACATCCCGGCGGCGCTGCGCCCAGGCCAGCACGTTCAGCCGCCGCAGCACCTCGTCCGGCATGAAGCCGGCGTAGCCCGCCTGCCAACCGTGCACGTGCACCCGGGCGACCGCCTCGGCGTCGTCCGGCTCCTCAGGGCGGATGGTCAGCATTGCACCGTTCTATGCCCCGATGACGGTCCGAGTCCAGCTTCCCGCACCGGCGTCGTACCAATGAATTAGGGTCGCCGGCGATGACCGCACCGGAATCGCTCTCGCTCGCCCAGGCCCGCCGGGTGGCGCTCGCCGCCCAGGGCTTCGCCGACCCGGCGCCGACCGGCGTGCCCACCCGCCGGCACCTACGCCGGGTGCTCGACCGGGTCGGGCTGATCCAGATGGACTCGGTGAACGTGCTGCGCCGCGCGCACTACCTGCCGCTCTACAGCCGACTCGGGCCCTACCCGACCACGCTGCTCGACCAGGCCGCCTACCGCCGGCCGCGCGAGCTGTTCGAATACTGGGGCCACGAGGCGTCACTGGTCCCGGTCGCCCTGCACCCGGTGCTGCGCTGGCGGATGGCCCGGGCGCGCAGCGAGTCCTGGGGCGGCATGCGGCGGATCGCCCAGGAACAGCCCGAGCTGGTCGCCTGGGTCCGGGACGAGGTGGCCGCCCGGGGGCCGTTGACCGCCGCCGAGATCGAGCACGACGCGCCCCGGGAGACCGGCAACTGGGGCTGGAACTGGTCGGCGGTCAAGCAGGCCCTGGAGTTTTTGTTCTGGGCGGGCGAGGTGACCGCCGCCGAGCGCAGCACCTCGTTCGCCCGCCGCTACGACCTGCCGGAGCGGGTGCTGCCGGCGGCGGTGCTGGCCGCGCCCACCCCTACCGACGCCGAGGCGTACCGCACGCTGGTGGGCCTCGCCGCCCGGTCGCTCGGGGTGGCCGCCGAGCCCGAGCTGCGCGACTACTTCCGGCTGCCGGTGGCCGGTGCCCGGCAGGCCGTCGCGGAGCTGGCCGAGGCCGGTGAGCTGGTGCCGGTCACGGTGGCCGGCTGGCGGCAGCCGGCCTGGCTGCACGCGTCCGCCCGACTGCCCCGGTGGGTGCGCGGCAACACCCTGGTCAGCCCCTTCGACCCGCTGATCTGGGAACGGGCCCGCACCGAGCGGCTCTTCGACTTCAGCTACCGGATCGAGATCTACGTCCCGGCGCCCCAGCGCGTCTACGGCTACTACGTGTTGCCCTTCCTCCAGGGCGAGCGGTTCACCGCCCGGGTCGACCTCAAGGCCGACCGCAGGGCCGGAGTGCTGTTGGTGCCGGCGGCCTGGGTCGAGCCCGGCGCCGACCCGGGGGAGACCGCAGTGGCGCTCGCCGCCGAGCTGTACCGGCTCGCCGGGTGGCTCGGCCTGGACGCGGTCGCGCCACCCGCCGCCGGTGACCTGGCTGGCCCGCTCACCGCCGCGTTGGCCGGCGTGTCCGGTGTACCGTGAGCGCGTGACGAGCGCTCCCGGACCGGTCGACCAGCCGCAGCCCGCCCCCGGCGCGGCGCACCCGGCCGCCCTGGCCGACGCTGCTCCCGGCGGTTTCGGCGCCGACGGCGCGGGCTCCGGCGGACCGGTTGCCCAGGGCTGGCCGACCACTTCACCGGGTGGCTACCCGGCACCCGAGCCGGACCGGCTCACCCGCTTCGTGCTGAAGGTCTACGAGCGGTCGCCGCGCTGGGCGGTGCCGCTGGCCGCGCTCGGCTGCGTCGCCCTCGGCATGGCCTACGCGCTGGTCAGCAACCCGACCCACGCCGACCCGGACGCCGCGCCCAGCTGTCTGCTCAAGTTGACCACCGGGCTGGACTGCCCGGGCTGCGGCGGCACCCGCGCGCTCTGGTACGTGCTGCACGGCGACCTGCCGGCCGCTGCCCGGCACCACTTTTTGTTCGTCTTCGCGCTGCCGTTTTTGGCGTACCTCTTCGTGGCCTGGGCGGGAAACCAGGCCTTCGGTTGGCGACTGCCGGAGCTGCGACTCAGCTCCAAGGTGATCGGCGGTTTCCTGGGCGCGTGGCTGGCCTTCTCGGTGCTGCGCAACCTGCCCTGGGCGCCGTTCACCTCGCTCTACGTCTGACCTGCCCCACCGCCGCCCCGGTGATCGACTCGGTTTTCAGGAAACCGGGCGATCCATTCGCCCCGCACACCCCCGACTCCCGGAAACCTGAGTCGATCACCGATGCCGGCTGCGCACCCCCGCGCCTCCGAAGCGCGACGGCCGACCCCGGCCTACCCCAAGATCGTGCTCGATCCCGGATGTCGCGGTGTCAGGCGCGCCGGATGCCACTCCATCCAGGATGTTGCGCGATCTTGCTGGTGGGGGCGGCTGACGGGCCGTTCAGGTGCGGGGTCGGCGGGACCGCGGGGGCGTCGGCTGGCCCTTGCCCCAGATCCGGGGCAGCTCTACAGGCAGCCAGGCAACCCCCACGGACCGCCGCGGAACCGGGCGTGGCCGTCGAGACCTTGAACACCAACCGGCCCCGGTGATTCGGAAAGAAGTCGCCGGCCACTACAGTCCCAGGAATGCCGGACATGGTGCAGCCCCAGGTCAAGTTGATCGCGTGGACCCAATTCGCGGCCCCGGACGACGTGCCGTGGTCGACCGACGCGGAGGGTGGCCAGGCGCTCGCCGAGTTCGCCGGCCGGGCCTGCTACCAGTCGTGGAAGAAGCCGAATCCGGCGACCGCCACCAACGCGGGTTATCTGGCGCACATCCTCGAGGTCGGCCACCTCAGTGTGCTGGAGCACGGGTCGGTGACCTTCTACTTCACCGGGGTGTCGCGCTCCTTCACGCACGAGCTGATCCGGCACCGGCACTTCTCCTACTCGCAGCTGTCCCAGCGTTACGTCCCGGAGCGCGACGCGGCGATGGTCGAGCCGGCGGTCATCGCCGACGACCCGGAGCTGCACAAGAAGTTCGTCGAGGCCGCCGAGGCGAGCGTCCGGGCGTACACCGAGTTGCTGGAGGGGCTCGAGCAGCGCTTCTCCGACGAGCCGAACCCGACGCTGCGGCGCAAGCAGGCCCGGCAGGCGGCTCGGGCGGTGCTGCCCAACGCCACCGAGACCCGGATCGTGGTCACCGGCAACTACCGGGCCTGGCGGCACTTCATCGCGATGCGCGCCACCGAGCACGCCGACGTGGAGATCCGCGAGCTGGCCGTGGAGTGCCTGCGCCAGCTACAGGGGGTGGCGCCGAACGTGTTCGCCGACTTCGTGATTTCCACGCTGCCGGACGGCACCGAGGTGGCGGCCAGCCCGCACGAGGCGTCCTGAGCCCTTCCCCGGCGGGCTCCGGCTGGTCGTCCGCTAGGTTGGAGGGTATGACGCACGACCACCTCGACGCCGCCGCCCGACCGGCGTCCCGCCCCTTCGGCCGGGTTCTCACGGCCATGGTGAGCCCGTTCACCGCCGACGGTTCGCTGGACCTGGACGGTGCCGCCCGGCTGGCGAGCCACCTGGTCGACGAGCAGGGCAACGACGCGCTGGTCGTCAACGGCACCACCGGCGAATCGCCGACCACCACCGACGCGGAGAAGGAACGCCTGATCCGGGCCGTGGTGGAGGCCGTCGGTGACCGTGCCAAGGTGGTCGCCGGGGTCGGCACCAACGACACCCGGCACACCATCGAGCTGGCCGCCGCCGCCGAGAAGGCGGGCGCGCACGGCCTGCTGGTGGTCACCCCGTACTACAACAAGCCGCCGCAGAGCGGGTTGCTGCGGCACTTCACCGCGGTCGCCGACGCCAGCAGCCTGCCCGTGATGCTGTACGACATCCCGCACCGCTCCGGCGTGCCGATCGAGACCGAGACGCTGGTCCGGCTCGCCGAGCACGGCCGGATCGTCGCGGTCAAGGACGCCAAGGGCGACCTGACCGCCACGAGCTGGGTCACCAGCCGGACCAGCCTCGCCTACTACAGCGGCGAGGACGCGCTCACCCTGCCGGCGCTGGCCGTCGGCTGCGTGGGCGTGGTCGGCACCTCGACGCACTTCACCGGGGCGCTGACCGCACAGCTCATCGACGGGTACGACGCGGGGGACATGCCGGCCGCGCTCGCCCTGCACCGGCGGCTGCTGCCGCTGTTCACCGGCATCTTCCGTACCCAGGGCACCATCCTGGTGAAGGCCGGCCTCGCGGCGCTGGGCCTGCCGGGCGGCCCGGTGCGGCCCCCGCTGGTGGACGCCACCAACGACGAGATCGCCCGACTGCGCGCGGACTTCGCGGCGGCGGGCCTGGAGCTGCCCGAATGAACGAACGACACGAAGGACGCCGGGTGACGGCGTCGCAGAATGAGGTGGACGCGTGACCGAGGCGCACATCGAGGCGGAACTACCCCCGCCGCTGCCGGAAGGTGGCCTGCGGATCATCCCGCTCGGCGGGCTCGGCGCCATCGGTCGGAACATGACCGTCTTCGAGTACGACGGCAAGCTGCTGATCGTCGACTGCGGGGTGCTCTTCCCCGACGTCGAGCAGCCCGGCGTGGACCTGATCCTGCCCGACTTCGGTCCCATCCTGGACCGGCTGGCCGACATCCAGGCGATCGTGCTGACCCACGGCCACGAGGACCACATCGGCGCGGTGCCGTACCTGCTCGCCCACAAGCCCGACATCCCGCTGGTCGGCTCGCAGTTCACCCTCGCCCTGGTCGAGGCGAAGCTCGCCGAGCGGCGGATCCAGCCCTACACGCTCACCGTGCGGGAGGGCGGCCGGGAGCGGCTCGGCCCGTTCGAGTGCGAGTTCTTCGCGGTGAACCACTCGATCCCGGACGCCCTCGCGGTGGCCATCCGCACCCCCGCCGGCCTGGTGCTGCACACCGGCGACTTCAAGATGGACCAGCTCCCGCTGGACGGCCGGATCACCGATCTGGCCGGCTTCGCCCGGCTCGGGGCGGAGGGCGTCGACCTGCTGCTGTCCGACTCCACGAACGCGGAGATCCCCGGCTTCGTCACCCCGGAGCGGGAGATCGGGCCGGTCCTCGACTCGATCTTCGCGAAGGCCAAGGGCCGGATCATCGTGGCCTCGTTCGCCTCCCACGTGCACCGGGTGCAGCAGGTCTTCGACTCCGCCGTCGAGCACGGCCGCAAGGTCGCGCTGATCGGCCGTTCCATGGTCCGCAACATGGGCATCGCCCGGGACCTCGGCCTGCTCAACATCCCGGCCGGCCTGGTCATCGGGATCGAGGAGGCGACCACGCTGCCGCCGGAGCAGATCGTGCTGATGTCCACCGGTTCGCAGGGTGAGCCGATGAGCGCGCTGGGCCGGATGGCCAGCGGCGACCACCGGCACATCACCATCGCCCCCGGCGACACCGTCGTGCTCGCCTCCTCGCTGGTGCCCGGCAACGAGACCTCGGTCTACCGGGTGATCAACCGGCTGGCCCGGGCCGGCGCGGTGGTCGTGCACAAGGACGTGGCGAAGGTGCACGTCTCCGGCCACGCCCCCGCCGGAGAACTGCTCTACCTGCTCAACGTGGTCCGGCCCAGCAACCTGATGCCGGTGCACGGCGAGTGGCGTCACCTGCGGGCGCACGCCCGGCTCGGCATCGAGTCCGGGGTCGCCCCGGACCGGGTGGTGCTCTGCGAGGACGGCGACGTGGTCGACCTGGTCGAGGGCCGCGCCAGCCTGGTCGGGCACGTGAAGAGCCGCTACGTGTACGTGGATGGCCTCGCCGTCGGTGACGTCAGCGAGTCGCTGCTCACCGAACGGCGCATCCTCGGTGACGGCGGCTTCATCGCCACCACGGTGGTCGTCGACTCGGTCACCGGCAAGGTGGTCGCCGGTCCGACGCTGTCCGCGAAGGGCTTCTCCGAGGACCCGGAAGCGTTCAACCCGGTGATCCCGCTGGTCACCGAGGCGCTCAACCGGGCCGCGGCGGACGGTATCACCGACCCGCACCAGCTCCAGCAGATCGTCCGGCGGACCGTGGGTCGGTGGGTGAACGACGCGTACCGCCGTCGGCCGATGATCGTGCCCTCGGTGGTCGAGGTCTGAGCAACCGCGCCGACGCCGGTCCGCCCTCCGCGGGTGGGCCGGCGTCGCCGCGTAGAGCGCGGTCAGGGCAGGGCGGCGACCGCCTCGGCGTACGCGACGCCGGTCGCGATGGCGGCGTCCACCAGCACCCGTAGCTGCGCCGGGGCGACGCCGTGCGCCAGGTCGGTGGCCACGTCGCCGGCGAGCACCAGCTCGTCGCCGAGGTCGTGCGCGTACGCCTTGGGCAGCAGCCGGTCGTGGTTCCACGCGTTGCAGAACGCGTACGCCTCGGCCCGGCGGGCCGTCGGCAGCCGACGGTTTGCCATCGCGCGGGCGTGCAGGACCTCGCCCCGTTCACCGGCCCGACGGAACTGGATCACCGCGCCGTCCCAGTGGCCGACCACTGTGTCGTCCTCGTCCACCCGGTAGGTGTCGCCACGCCCGTCGAGCACGGCCGTGATCAGGTCGAGGGAGAGCGCCGCCAGCTCGCCGTCGCCCGGCCCGTCCACCTCGCCGGGGTGCCCGCCGGGCTGGTCGACGTCGTCGGGGGGCAGCGGGACCGGCGCCGCGAGCGGCCGTTCGGCCAGCCAGGCGGCCATCCGCCCGGCGTGGTGCCCGGTGCCGTTGCGCGCGTCGAAGCTGCCGGCCAGGTCGCCGGCGACCCCGACCAGCACCGCCCCGAGCGCGGTGACGTCCAGCTCACCGGCCGCCCGCTCGCCGTACGCCGGGCGGGGGATGGTCCGGCCGCCCAGCCCGGCGTCGGTGGCCAGGCCGCAGACCAGCGCTCCGGCGGCGGCGAACTCCATGGCGGCGAGGTCGTCGGACGCCCGGTCCAGCCGGGGCAGCTGCTCGGCCAGGATGGTCAGCCCCCGTTCCAGGTGCCCGCCCAACGCGCAGAACCGCAGGTGCGCGGCGAGGTGCGCAAACGCCCCGCGCTCGTGCCGGTGCCGGCGGTACGCGCGCACGTGCGCCGCCGCCGCCCGTTCCGGCTCACCCAGGCGCAGCGCGGGTAACAGGCCGGCCACCAGGTCGCGTTCGGGTTGGTCGGTGCAGGCGGCCGGATCGTCGGACGCGTCGAGTTCGGCCCGCGCCGCGGCCCACTCGCCCCAGCCGGCGAGCACCTCGGCGCGCCGGGCCGAGGCGCAGCCGGGGCAGCCGCCGGCCGGACCGGGGCGCTGCCCGGCCCACCGCTCGTACCAGTGCCGGGCGGTCGGCTCGTCGCCCAGGTGGTCGGCGATCCGGCAGTGCAGCTCCGCGACCGTCGGCGTGTCCGCGCCGTCCGCGCCGACCCGGTGCGCCAGGTCGTGCAGCAGGGACCGGGTCTGGTCCAGCCCGACCCGGGGCGTGGTGAGCAGCGCCTCCACCGCGTACCTCTGGTAGCGCAGCAGGAGGGCGGCCTCGGCGGCGGTGAGCAGGTCGGGCCGGTGGTCGGCGGCGGCCCGGCAGCGCCGGACCGGCTCGACCAGTCGCCAGCGTTCCCCGTGCAGCAGGTACGCCTCGATCAGCGCGAACCGCGCGTCCATCCCGTAGCGGACGTCCCCCGCCGCGTCGGCGCGCTCGGCGAGCCGTTCCAGGGCCACCTGGCGGGCCGGGCCGTCAGGGAGGTCCCGGGCGTCGGCGAGCGCGGCCGCCATCGCCGGTACGCGGGTGCCGTGGTCGGTGGGAGGCGGGCCGACGCGGGCCGCCCGGTCGGCGCGGCCGCCGGTGTGCTCGGCCGGACCGGTCACGACGGCACCGCGCCGGGCAGCCGGCGGACCGCCACCGCGAGTTGGCAGCCGGTGGAGATGCCGCAGTCGAGCAGGTGGTCGAGCTGGTGCGGGGTCACCCCGCGCTCCAGGTCGGTGATCACCTCTCCGTAGACCCGCGCCCGGCCGCCGTCGTCGACGTGCACGAACGCCTTGGGCCAGAGCCGGTCGTGATTCCACGAGTTGCAGAACGCGTAGAGATCGGGCACCCACTCGATGCCGAAGGTCGGGCCGACCATGGTGCGGATCTGGAGCAGCTCGCCGTCGCGTCCGAGGCGGAGGAACCAGATCAGGTTGCCGTCGACGTGACCGACCAGCTCGCCGTCCGGGGTCCGGCCGACGGGCCGGTCGCGGGCGGCCAGCACCGCGGCGACCAGTTCGTCGGTCAGTGGCCGTAGCGTGCCCGGGTGCCCGGCCAACGGATCACCCGGATCGCCCTCGATCTCCGGCGACGCCATGGGGCATCCCTTCTGAGGCGGATATCACGACCGGCGGTGGGGTTCGTGTTGCGACGCGCGGACACGACCCGGAAAAGCGGGGATCTGCCCGGCCCCACCGTTACCGTGACTCTATGGCGGGCCGTACCTCTCAGGCGAGCCGGCGGCGCGGCGCGTCGCCGCGCGGTGGCACCAACAGTCGTGCCCGTCAACCGGCGAAGAAGACCCGGGCGCCGGTCCGACGGCGCACCGCGCCCCCGCGGCCCGGCCCGGCCGTCTACGTTGGTCGGGCGGTCGGCGCACTGTGGATGGGGCTGGCGCACGGGATGGGCTGGGCCGTGCGGGCCGCCGGGCGGCAGGCCGCCTCGGCGCGTGACCTCGACCCGGAGCACCGTCGCGACGGGGCCGGTCTGTTCATGTTCGGGCTCGCCCTGCTCAGCGCGGTGGCGCTCTGGCTCTCCGGCGCGGGTCCGGTGGGTGCCCGACTCGCCGACTCGGTCCGTCTCTTCCTCGGCGCGATCTCGGTGGTCGTGCCGGTGCTGTTGGGCATCGGGGCGTGGCGGCTGATGCGGCAGCCGGCGGACCCGGAGCACCGGGGTCGCGGGCTGATCGGCTGGGGTTCCCTGCTGGTGTCGACGGCCGCGCTGCTCCACATCGGTCAGGCCCCGGCCGACCCGCTGCAACGCGACTTCGCGGGCGGCCTGGTCGGCGCGGGTGTCGGCGGGCTGCTGGAGCGGGCGGTGACGGCCTGGGTGGCGGTGCCGCTGCTGATCCTGCTGCTGCTGTTCGGCCTGCTCGTGGTGACCGCTACGCCGATCAACAAGATCCCCGAGCGGCTGGGCCTGCTCGCCGGCGGGCTGGTCGCGCCACCGGAGAGCGCCGAGGAAGTGGAGGAGCCGGCGGCCCGGCCGGCGCGCCGCCGACCCGCCAAGCGGACGCCCTCGCCGGTGGACCCGGACGACTTCGAGGACCTGGACGGCGTGGACCTCCAGGAGACCATGGTGCTGCCGCGCAAGTCGGCACCGAAGGTGCCGGCCAGCCGCAAGCCACCGGTCGAGCCGCCGGAGCACTCGCCCGCACCGACCCGGGCCGAACAACTCGCGCTGACCGGCCTGGCGGGGGACTACACGCTGCCGCCGGCCAACATGCTCAGCACCGGGGCTGCCGCGAAGACCCGCAGCAAGGCGAACGACGACGTGATCGCCGCCCTGACCGGCGTGTTCGACCAGTTCGATGTGGACGCCGCCGTGACCGGCTTCACCCGTGGCCCGACCGTGACCCGGTACGAGGTGGAGCTGGGCCACGGCGTCAAGGTCGAACGGATCACCCAGCTCTCCCGCAACATCGCGTACGCGGTGAAGTCGCCGGACGTGCGCATCCTGAGCCCGATCCCGGGCAAGAGCGCGGTCGGCGTGGAGATCCCGAACACCGACCCGGAGAACGTCGCGCTGGGCGACGTGCTGCGGTCGCGGGCGGCGACGAGCGACCACCACCCGATGGTGGTGGCGCTCGGCAAGGACATCGAGGGTGGCTACGTGGTGGCCAACCTCGCCAAGATGCCGCACATCCTGATCGCCGGCGCCACCGGCGCGGGCAAGTCCAGCTGCCTCAACAGCCTGCTGGTGTCCATCCTCACCCGGGCCACCCCGGACGAGGTGCGGCTGCTGCTGATCGACCCGAAGCGGGTCGAGATGACCGGCTACGAGGGCATTCCCCACCTGGTCACCCCGATCGTGACGAACGCCAAGAAGGCCGCCGACTCGCTGGACTGGGTGGTCCGCGAGATGGACATGCGCTACGACGACCTCGCCGCCAACGGGGTACGCCACATCGACGACTTCAACCGCAAGGTCCGCAACGGCGAGATCACGGCGCCGCCGGGCAGCGAGCGGGAGATGCGTCCGTACCCGTACCTGTTGGTGATCGTGGACGAGCTGGCCGACCTGATGATGGTCGCGCCGCGCGACGTGGAGGACTCGGTCGTCCGCATCACCCAGCTCGCCCGGGCCGCCGGCATCCACCTAGTGCTGGCCACCCAGCGCCCCTCGGTCGACGTGGTGACCGGCCTGATCAAGGCGAACGTGCCGTCCCGGCTGGCGTTCGCCACCTCGTCCCTCGCGGACTCCCGGGTCATCCTCGACCAGCCGGGCGCGGAGAAGCTGCTCGGCCGTGGCGACGGCCTCTTCCTGCCGATGGGCGCCTCCAAGCCGGTACGCATCCAGGGCGCCTGGGTCACCGAGCGGGAGATCGCCGACGTGGTGAAGTTCTGCAAGGACCAGCGTGAGCCGGAGTTCCGCCCGGACGTGCTGACCCCGGCGCAGGACAACAAGAAGAAGATCGACGAGGACATCGGCGACGACCTGGACCTGCTGGTGCAGGCGGTGGAGCTGGTGGTCACGTCGCAGTTCGGCTCGACCTCGATGCTCCAACGCAAGCTGCGTGTCGGTTTCGCGAAGGCGGGACGCCTGATGGACCTGATGGAGACCCGTGGCGTGGTCGGGCCGTCCGAGGGGTCGAAGGCGCGCGACGTCCTGGTGAAGCCGGACGAGCTGGAGGAGGTCCTGGTCGGCCTCCGCGGCGACGGGGACTGACCACCCGATCCCGGACGCACGACGGGCCCGCCGGCATCCGGCGGGCCCGTGCTGTGTGGACGATCAGTTGTTGATCAGCGCGGCGATGACCACCAGGCCGATGATCGCGGCGACGACGCTGGCCGCGGCGGCGTACCAGCCCAGCGGCTTGTCACCGAGCACCGCGCCGACGACGCCCGCGATGACGCCGAGCACACCGAAGATGATCGGGTTGAGCAGCAACGCGAGGACCGCGAAGACGAAGCCCACGATGGTGAGGATGCGGGCGGCGTTGCTGCGGGGACGGGCGGTGCTCGGCATGTCGGCCATGTCTTCCTCCTGGTGAGAGCCTGTCGTGACGAATCGATCACTACCCACTGTGGGGGCTCGTCACGCCTGCCTGCCGGGCACCTCAGTGGAAGATCTTGAGACCGACCACGCCGGCGACCACCAGCAGCAGCGAGAGGACGCGGGGCAGGCTCGCCGACTCGCCGAGCGCCAGCATCCCGACCAGCGCGGTGCCGACCGCGCCGATACCGACCCAGACGGCGTAGCCGGTGCCGACCGGGATGGTGCGCAGCGCGTACGCCAGCCCGGCCATGCTCAGCGCCAGGGTCACCACGAACACCACGGACGGGATCAGCCGGCTGAGGCCGGCGCTGCGGTCCAGGGCGATCGCCCAGGCCGTCTCCAGAAACCCCGAGAGCACGAGTACGAGCCAGGCCATCGTTCACCTCACCGGAAGTGCCCGGGGCTGCCGCACCGGGACGAGACGGGTCCGCGTGTCACACGGGGCGTCTTGGCCTGACCGGGTACGCCCACGACTCGTCCGGAGCGGCCACCGGCATCCCGGGGCCACCGCCACCGACGCTAGCACCGCATCCGATCGCCGGGCGGTGACAGTGACCACCGTGCTGTTGACCTCTACGTGACTTCAACTTGCACTATTGGCGTCATGACAGTGCTCTACGCCGACCGCGACGTCGCCGCCGCGCTGGACGCCGCCACCACGGTCGACGCCATGCGCGCCGCCGTCCTGGCCGCGTACGAGGGACGCCTGATCGCCCCGCCCCGGGCGACAGCGCCGCTGGGCGGCGGACGGATGGTGCTCACCGCCGGGCACCTGGTCGGCGAGTGGTACGGCTTCCGCTCGTACGACACGTTCGGCCACCCGCAGGGCGAGCAACTGGTGGTGCTGCACGACGCCCGGACCGGCGCGATCCGGGCCGTCGCCGTCGGCGAGGAGCTGGGCTCCCGGCGTACCGGAGGGTTGGGCGGCGTGGCCGTCGACGCGCTGGCCCGCCCCGACGCGGCCAGCCTCGGTGTGCTCGGCTCCGGCGCGCAGGCGTGGACGCAGGTCTGGGCCGCCGCGGCGGTCCGACCGCTGCGGGAGGTGGTGGTGCACAGCCGCTCCGCCGCGCGTCGGGACGCCTTCGCCGCCCGCGTCCGCGGCGAGCTGGGTGTGCCGGCCCGCAGCGCCGCCGATCCGGGTGCCGCCGTCGCCGGGCGGGACATCGTGGTGCTCGCGACCACCAGCCCGACACCGGTCCTACGCGCCGCCGACCTGAGCCCCGGCACGCACGTCAACGCTGTCGGCTTCAAGCAGCGCGATCGCAGCGAGTTCGGCACCGACCTGCTGGACCGCGCCGAGGTGCTGGCCACCGACTCGCCGGCCCAGGCGGCGAACTACCGGCCGCCGATGCTCGCGGCGACACCGGCGTACGCCGGGCGGTTGCACGACCTGGGCGCGATCCTGGCCGGGGCCGTCGCCGGCCGGACCACGGCGGACCAGGTCTCCGTCTTCTGCTCCACCGGCCTGGCCGGCACGGAGGTGTTCCTGCTCGACGCGCTGACCCGGCTGGGCGCCGCCACACGGTGACCACCACCGGGCGCCGGCGACCGGCTGCGCCGAGCGGTCCCACCGCCCGCGTGCGTGGGCGTTCCCGGCTGGCCCGGTACCCTCGGATGGTGTCTGCCACCTCTCCTTCCGCCGCCGCTGACCACGCCGAGGGCCGTCGCGTCGCCCTGCTGACCCTGGGCTGTGCCCGCAACGAGGTCGACTCGGAGGAGCTGGCCGCCCGCCTGCACGCGGACGGCTGGCAGGTGACCACCGACGGCGAGGGCGCCGACGTGGTGGTCGTCAACACCTGCGGTTTCGTGGAGAAGGCCAAGCAGGACTCGATCCAGACGCTGCTCGCCGCCGCCGGCACGGGCGCGAAGGTGGTCGCCGCGGGCTGCATGGCCGAGCGGTACGGCCGGGAGTTGGCCGACAGTCTGCCCGAGGCGCAGGCGGTGCTGAGCTTCGACGACTACCCGGACATCGCGGCCCGACTGGACGCTGTCGTCGCCGGTGAGCAGGTTCCCGCGCACACCCCCCGGGACCGGCGGGAGCTGCTGCCGTTGACCCCGGTGCAGCGGCGCGACAGCGGGGTGTCGCTGCCCGGCCACGGCACCGTGACCCGCGCCGTTGTCGACACCGACGAGCACACCCCGGCGCACCTGCGACAGGTGCTGCGTCGCCGGCTGGACACCGGCCCCGTGGCCTCGCTGAAGCTGGCCAGCGGCTGCGACCGCCGCTGCGCGTTCTGTGCCATTCCGGCCTTCCGTGGGGCGTTCGTCTCGCGTACGCCGGACGAGCTGCTCGCCGAGGCGGAGTGGCTGGCCAAGACCGGCGTACGCGAGCTGGTGCTGGTCAGCGAGAACTCGACGTCGTACGGCAAGGACCTGGGTGACCCGCGCGCGCTGGAGAAGCTGCTGCCGCAGCTCGCGGCGGTGACCGGCATCGTCCGGGTGCGGGCGAGCTACCTCCAGCCGGCCGAGACCCGCCCCGGGCTGGTCGAGGCGATCGCCACCACGCCCGGCGTGGCCCCGTACTTCGACCTGTCGTTCCAGCACTCCAGCGAGCCGGTGCTGCGCCGGATGCGGCGGTTCGGCTCCACCGACCGGTTCCTGGAGCTGCTGGCGAGCGCCCGCGCGCTCGCCCCGGAGGCGGGCGCCCGGAGCAACTTCATCGTCGGCTTCCCCGGCGAGACCCGCGCCGACGTCGACGAGCTGGTCCGGTTCCTGACCGAGGCCCGGCTCGACGCGATCGGCATGTTCGACTACAGCGACGAGGACGGCACCGAGGCCGCCGGCCTGCCCGGCAAGGTATCCGCCGCGACGATCAAGCGGCGCTACGACCGGCTCAGCGCGCTCGCCGACGAGCTGTGCTCGCAGCGGGCCGAGGACCGGCTGGGCTCCACCGTCGAGGTGCTGGTCGACTCGATCACCGACGGCGTGGTGGAGGGCCGGGCGGCACACCAGGCGCCCGAGGTGGACGGCTCCACCACGCTCGTCGCGCCGGCCGAGGGCGGGGTCGACCTGGCCGCGCTGCGCCCCGGTGACCTGGTCCGCGCGACGGTGACCGGCACCGAAGGGGTGGACCTGCTCGCGGTGCCGGATGAGATGATCTCGGCGGCGCCCGGCGCGGCACGGTGACGGCGCGTCCGAGCGGAGCGGGGGAGCCAGGTGGTGGGGTGCCGGAAACGCCGCAGGGGGCCGAGCGGAGCCCGGCGGTGACCGAGGCGACGGAGTCGACGGCGGGCCGGGTGGTCGCCGTGGTGCCCGTCGTGAACGCGGCGAACGCGTTGACCGCGCTGCGGTTGGTGCTGGTGCCGGTCTTCGCCGCCTCGGTGATCGTGTCCGGAATGACCCACTCCGGTTGGCGCATCGCCGCCTGTCTGATCTTCGCGGTGGCCTCGGCGACCGACCTGGTGGACGGCTGGATCGCCCGCCGGTTCGGGCTGGTCACGTCGGTCGGAAAGGTGGCCGACCCGATCGCCGACAAGGCGCTCACCGGCGCGGCCCTGGTGCTGCTCTCCTGGTACGACCGGCTGCCCTGGTGGGTGACCGCGCTGATCCTCGTCCGCGAGCTGGGCATCACCGGGCTGCGGTTCTGGGTGATCCGGCACGGCGTGATCGCCGCCAGCCGAGGCGGCAAGGTCAAGACCGCGCTCCAGATCCTCGCCATCGCCTGGTACCTCTGGCCGATGCCCGACGCCCTCGCCGCCGTCGGCCCCTGGATCATGGGCGCCGCCGTCCTGGTCACCGTCGCCACCGGCTTCGACTACGTAGCTCAAGCCCTCCGCCTCCGCCGCCCCCGCTAAACCCCGCCGCCCGCCCTGCCCCCGCCCGCCCTGCCCCCGCCCGCCCTGCCCCCGCCCGCCCTGCCCCCGGCCCGGCCCCGTCCGGCCCAGTCCGTGTTGATCATGAAGTTAGCGTCATCTCACGTGGCGTGTCCTGGTCATAACCTCATGATCAACGGGGCAGGGCGGGACGGGGGCAGGGCGGGACGGGGGCAGGGCAGGACGGGGGCAGAGCCGGACGGGGGCAGGGTGGGCAGGGTTGGGGGGCGGCGGGTGGGGAAGGAACGGGTGATGCAGCGCGCGGCGGGATCTCCGGAGCCGGTGGGAGGCGGGGCGGACGACGCCACCGCGGGGAGCGCGGCGGCGGGGGTGGTGCACCGGCTGGTCCAGCGGCACGAGACCCTCGCCACCGTCGAGTCGCTCACCGGTGGGTCGTTGGCCTCGTCGATCGTGGACATCGCCGGGGTCAGCGCGGTCTACCGGGGTGGCCTGGTGGTCTACGCGACCGAGTTGAAGGGGACCCTGGCGGGCGTACCCGCTGATCTGTTGGCGGAGCGCGGCCCGGTGGACCCGGAGGTCGCGACGGCGCTCGCCGAGGGCGGCCGGGAGCGGTGCGGTGCGGACTGGGGTTTGGCCACCACCGGTGTCGCCGGCCCGGAGCCGCAGGACGACAAGCCTGTCGGTCTGGTCTACGTCGCGGTCGCCGGGCCGAACGGCAGCACCGTCCGCCGGCTCGAGCTGGGCGGCGGCCGGGACCACGTCCGCGCGGCGGCGGTGGTCGAGGCGCTGCGCCTGCTCGCCGAGCGGCTGCACGCCGCCGACCACGCCGACGCCGACGCCGACCACGCCTCCGCCGACGCCGGCCACGCCTCCGCCGACCAGGCCTCCGCCGACCACGCCGACGCCGACGCCGACCACGCCGACGCCGACGCCGACCACGCCGACGCCGACGCCGACCACGCCGACGCCGACGCCGACCACGCCGACGCCGACGCCGGCCACGCCGACGCCGACTCGGCGGAGGCCGACGAGGTGTACGCCGGCGCGGTGGACGTCGAGGTCACCCAGACCGACGCGGACGGGCCGGGTTCGGGTTCCCGGGCCGTGACGGGGGCGGCCCGGGGTGGCGCGGGAGCGGCCGGCGGCACCCACCGGTGACCGGGCTCCGGCGAATCGACGGGGCGGGGCGGGATGTCGCTGGGGCCCGCAACGGGTACGGTTGCGGGAAGGCTCCGACGTTCGGGGTCGGCGCGGCCCACCGCGACCGGCTGCCCGACGCCGGGCGCGAGGTATCCCTCAGGGGGAGGTGCGATGATCCTGCTACGCCGGGTGATCGGTGACGCACTGCGAGCGCGCCGGCAGGGGCAGCAGCGCACGCTGCGTGAGGTGTCCACCGCCGCCAACGTCAGCCTCGGCTACCTCTCCGAGATCGAGCGGGGGCACAAGGAGCCGTCCAGCGAGCTGCTGGCCGCGATCTGTGACGCCCTCGGCGCACGCCTGTCCGAGCTGCTGCGCGAGGTGAGCGATACGGTGGCGCTCGCCGAGCAGATGCCGGGGGTGCTGGTGCCGATGCCGGACGAGCCGGCCGAGGCGGCGTCCAAGAGCACCAACCGGGGTGTTCGCCAGGTCACCTCCGACGGCAAGGTCGCCGTCTCGGTCCGACAGGACTCGCCGCTCAAGGCCACGCTGCGCAGCACGCGGGTGCGCCCGACCGAGCGCGACCGGGACGTGGTCTGCGCCGCCTGACCCGCCGATCGCGTTGACGATGGGCGGGCTGGCACCGGCCGCGTAGGGTTGCTGGCAGGAGCTGCCGGTGCCGTCGACTACCGGTACGGGATGCCTCGGTGGCGTTCGACTGGGACGATGGAGGCCGGCCGGCTGTTTCGGCCGGTCCAGCCGACCTGGCTGTGCCGGTCCAGCCGACCCGGCCGACCCGGCTGTGGTGGAGCGACGCTACTGAGGGGATGTCGCGGATATGGCGAACCCGTTCGTCAAGGGTTGGAACTACCTGATGGCGCTCTTCGGTGCCAAAATCGACGAGCACGCCGATCCCAAGGTGCAGATCCAGCAGGCCATCGAGGATGCCCAGCGCCAGCACCAGGCGCTCGTCCAGCAGGCCGCCGCCGTGATCGGCAACCAGCGGCAGCTGGAGATGAAGCTGTCCCGGCAGATGTCCGAGGTCGAACGCTTGCAGGGCAACGCCCGGCAGGCCCTGGTGCTCTCCGACCAGGCCCGGGCCAAGGGCGACGAGGCCGAGGCGGCACGGTTCGAGCAGTCGGCGCAGACCCTGGCCACCCAGCTGGTCTCCGCCGAGCAGGCCACCGAGGATCTGAAGACCCTGCACGACCAGGCGCTGGGCGCCGCCGCCCAGGCCCGCCGCGCGGTCGAGAACAACTCGATGATCCTCCAGCAGAAGCTCGCCGAGCGCACCAAGCTGCTCAGCCAACTGGAGCAGGCCAAGATGCAGGAGTCGGTGGCCCGTTCGCTGGAGTCGATGTCCTCGCTGACCGCGCCGGGCACCACCCCCTCGCTGGACGAGGTGCGGGACCGCATCGAGCGCCGGTACGCCAACGCGATGGGTCGCGCCGAACTGGCCGGCAACTCCGTCGAGGGCCGTATGTTGGAGATCCAGAAGGCCACCATCGACTCGGCGGGCTCCGCCCGGTTGGAGCAGATCCGCTCCAGCATGGCCGGCGAGCAGCTCGGTGGCGCTGCGCAGCGGTCGGCCGTGCCGCAGGCCGAGAAGTCCGGCCCGGCCACCGACCCGACGGCCGCCGCCCGGCTGGACGAGCTGCGCGCCAGCATGGCCCGCGAGCGGGGCACCGGCGACCCGACCGCCGCCGGCTGAGCGACCGGATCGAGGAGGTCACCGTGGCAGACGAGCGGACCCGCTACTTCCGCAGGCTGGCTCGACTGCGCCGGTCCGCCCGCCGGTGGAGTGTGCTGGCCGGTGGGCTGGGTGGGGCGGCAGCGGTGCTCACTCCGTACGCCGGTCTCGGTCTGCCCGACGCGGCCTGGGCCGGCGCGGCGGGCAGTGCGGTGGCGCTCGCCGCCTGGCGCTGGATCGACGTGCGCGCCCTGGCCGCCCAGCCGGCGCCGCCGGCGCTCGACCCGGCCGAGGCGGCGGCCCGTTCGCGGGCCCGACTGGTGGCCGCCGTCGAGCGGCTGCCGGTCGGTCCAGGTGTGTTGGCCGAGGTCCGTCGGGTTCGGTCCCGGATCGCGCTGCGTGGCACTAGCGCCGGCGAGCAGTGGGCGCGGCTGGACCGGGCGGCGCTCACCCTGGCCGGAATGGCCCCGCGCCTCACCGGGCTGGCCGAGCCGGCGGTGGTGGAGGCCGCCGCCGCCGATCAGTCGTTGCGGGACCTGGCCGGGCGGGTGGCGAGCGTCGAACGTGCCCTGCGGCTGGCTCCGGCCGATGCCCGACCGTCGCTGGTCGAGGCGCACGCCGTGTTGACCGCCCAACTGAAGGACGGGGTGGCCGCCTACGAACGGCTCGTGGTCGCCGCCGCCGGTTACCTCGCCGAGGACGCCCGGCCGGACGCCGCCCACCCGGCCGCCGACCGGCTCACCGAGGCGACCGACCTGCTGCACGGTGTCGCCGGGGCGCTCGCCGAGCTACGCGCCGTGGGCACCCCGCTGCGCGCGCCGACCCGCTAGGTGTTCTGTCACTCCGGTGTCGTCACCACCACGGGCCCGCTGTACGGGGAACTGCCGACGACGTTGAACGACCGGATCCGGTAGTGGTAGGTGACGCCCCGGACCAGCCCGGTGTTGGTGAAGCCCCGGCCGGTCACCGTGAAGATCGCCACCTCCCGGTCGAACGCCGGGTCGAGAGCCCGCTGCACGACGAACCCCGCCCCCGGGCCGGTGGGTGTGGTCGCCGCCCAGGTCAGGGCCACTGTCGCGGTGTCCGGCCCCGGCGTGCTGACGGTGGCCGCCACGGCGGTGGGCGTGCCCGGAACGGGCGGCGAGGTCACCGTGGCGACCGTCGACCATGCCGAGGCGGCGCCCAGGTAGGTGGTCCGCACCCGGTAGTAGTAGGTCGTGTCCGGGGCGACGGTCGAGTCCAGGTGGTTGTCCCCGACCCCGATCGCCGTGGTCCCCGGCCCGCTGGTGAACGTCGGGTTGGTGGCCCGCTGCACGTCGATGCCGGTGGCGAACGACCGGTTGGTCCAGCGCAGCGCCACGCGCAGCGGGGCGGCCGGCGGGAGCGCCGCGACCAGGCCGTACGGCGCGGTCAGGTGCACCGAGGCGGGCACCCCGTTGGACCAGGAGGAGTAGCTCACCGCGTTCTCCGCCCGGATCCGGTAGTGGTAGGTCACTCCCGGGGTGACTGTGGCGTCGACGTACCGGGTGGCGGCGGCCGCCACGGTGATCGTGGTGACCTCGCCGCCGAAGGTCGCCTCGGTGGCCCGTTGCAGCAGGTGACTGGTTGCGGCCGGGCGGCCGCCGTTGCTGGTCCAGGCCAGCGCGATCGCCGGTAGCGCGGTGGCCGAGCCGGGCACCGGCGTGGCGGTCAGGCCGGTCGGCGCCTTCGGGGCCACCCGCAGCACCAGCGGCCGGGTCATCCCGCCGTCGCGGTGCCCGGCGAGCTGGCTGTGCCAGCGGTACTCCCAACCGAGGTTGACCAGGTGGTTGACCACCGAGGCGGGTCGCCCGTCCGCCGGGCTGATCGGGGTCGACCCGGTTCGGGCCCCGGCCGGACGACAGGGATCGAGGAGCCGGACGCTGTCGCCCAGCTTGAACGGCAGGGCCGGCGCGACCGGGCGCAGCGCCACCACCACGTCCTCGCGGGGGTTCACCCGGACGATCCCCTTCCAGCCCAGTTCCGTGTCGTGCGGGGGCCGCAGCGTGCCGTCCCAGCCGACCCGGTTGACCACCTGCACGTCACAACCGCCGAAGTGCAACGGCTCGGTCTGTCGTACGTTGCCGCTGATCCGCCACAGCTGGGTGCCGTCGCTGGGAGCGCCGACCGGCGTGGCGGGGTCGGTGGCGAACAGCACCTCGGTGACCGGGTCGGTCGGGCCGAGCGGCAGGGTGGTCGGGTGCAGCGGGCCGGCGTGCGGGTGTCCGACGCCGAGCCGCCCGGTCAGCCGCCCATGATCCGGCTCGAAGGCCGGCTGCGCGGACTTCACCAGCACCGGCAGCGTCACCGGGCCGGTCCCGTCCGCCGGTGTGAACGTCACGCTGCTGGCGTGCACCGGCACCGTCGTCACCGTCGTGGTGCGGGTGCCGAACGCCGGGTCGTACGCCGGTTGCGGCACGATCGGTGGGCGCTGGCTGGCCGCGTACGCCAGGGGGAGGCGCGCCCGCAGCCGGTCCCTGTCGTAGGTCGGCGCGGGCACCCCGCGGACCCGGAACTGGAGCAGGGTACGGGTGTTCGGACCGTACCCCGGCTCGGTGCCCGGTGGGCCGCCCTCGGCGGTCCGGTCCGGCGCGTCGGTGTGCTGGTCGTAGCGGTTGTCGAAGCCGGGCAGCGGGGCCGGCGCGTCGTTGTACAGGATGAGCGTGCTGCCCGGCGGCACCGCGGAGAAGTCGACGAGCACGTCGGTGCGTTCGCCCGGGGCGAGCAGCAGGGTGTGCCCGTCGACGTTGAGCACCGTCGGGTCGAGCCGGTCGTAGCGGTAGCCGATCGGCCGGTTCGGCAGCACCACGGGGGCGGGCAGCAGGCCGGCCTCGTTGCCGATCTGGACGAACTCCGGCCCGGCGGCGCGCGGGTCCGGCACGCCGCCGTCGCGGCCGTCGGTGGGCCATCCCGCTGGCCGGTCCGCCGCCCGTACGGCGGGCACCATCGGCACCTCACCGGCGTCGGCGTCGGCGAGCACGCCGTCGGCGGTCCACATCGGCGCGTCGGAGCGGGCCCGGTAGAGCTGGAGGTTGAGGCTGCGGTCCAGGCACGCGTTGAGGATCCGGAACCGGTACGCCCGCGGCGCGACCTCCAGGTACGGGTAGGCGACGCCGTTGACCAGCGGGGTGTCGCCGTACGCCTCGGGGACGGCGGACGGGTGCGGTAGGGCGGGGCTCAGCGGCGGCTCGTCCGGCGCGCCGACCGGGTCGTGGTGCGGGTTGGGTGCCGGGTCGACGAGGCGCGCGTCGTCCGGCGCGGGGTCGCGCGACCAGGGGCCGTAGCCCCACCGGCCGGTCGGGTTGCGCCCCGTCGGGTGGTACGGGTTCTGCCGGGGTTGGTAGACGTGGGGGTGCCACAGGCTGCCCCGGGCGCCCCAGCGTTCCCGGTCCCAGGTCGGGTCCTCGGCGGCGAGTTGGGCGTCGTCCGGGACGAACGTCTTGTCCTCGATCACCAACGGCAGTTGGTCGGCCGGCAGCACCCCGTCGGCCACGAGCTGATCCTCGACCGGATCGGTGAGCAGGTAGAGCGCGAGCTGTCCGCCGTAGACGGTGAGCCGGGCCAGGCCGAGGGTGTTGTCGTGCCACCACAGCAGCCGGCCGCTCTGCTCGTTGGGGAAGTAGAGCGTTGTCGCCCCGGCGCCGGGCGGCGGCATGTCCGGCACGTGGGTCAGGCCGGGCCCGCCGGGGTACGGGGTGATCTCCCCGGCGGGGGTGATCCACTGCCCGGGGTTGCCCGCGCTGGTCCAGCCGGTCTGCGCCCCGGCCAGGTGCAGCACCGCCCGGTTCTGCGGGTACGGCGCCGGTCCGTCCAGCGGGCCGAGCCCGGCGCCCTCGACGGTGTCGTCGACGGGTAGGAACAGCTCACCGGCCCGGCCGGTGGGGAGCTGGTTGATGAACTTCACCCGGACCGGTCGTCCCCGGCGGGCGAGGATCAGCGGGCCGAGGTGCCAGGGCCGTTCCGGTGGCGCGACGGTGTTGTGCCCCTGGGCGTCGGTGCCGAGGTTGAGCTGCCGGTAGCCGCGCAGTCGGGTGGCCGGCAGGTCCCGGTGCAGTCGTTGCGCGTACTCCTGGAGGCCGATCTCGTAGTAGTCGCAGCCGGGGTAGGTGATCGTGTCCGGCGTGGCCACCGGCAGGTGGCCGCCGGACGCGGTGCGGCCCGGTGGCCCGGGGACGGGCAGCGGGTCGACGAACTTGCGCAGCCCGGTGCCCGCGACCACCCGCCCGTCGGGGTCGCGCTCGGGGCGGGGGCTGTGCGCGAAGTTCGGCACCGGCCCGAAGTAGTGGGGCCGCACGGCCGGGTCGAGGCTCGGCGCGGGGGCGGTCGTCTCGGCGGTACGCGCGGTCGGCACCGTCGCGGCTTGGCCGTGCGCGCCGTCGGTGCCGCGGCTGGCCCGCTCGAAGAAGGTGGAGCGGAGTCTGCGGAACATCGCCATGACTCTCCCCGGTTCGGGGCACGAGGTCGGCCACCCCGGTGTGGGGACCCCGGCACTCTGCTGACGGTCGGTGAGCGCTCAACCGCAGCATGCGACGTCGGCGGCCGGATAGGAATTACCCAATCGTCCGTTTCTGCGCCGGGTTCTCCGGCTGGCAGGTCGGGCACCAGTAGGTGACCCGCTCACCCAGCTCCTCCTTGCGGATGGCGGTGCCGCAGCGGCGGCAGGGCTGGGCGCGGCGGCCGTACACGTAGCTGGTCTGCCCCCGGTGCAGCGAGCCGGTGCTGCTCTGCGTCCATCGGCCACGGTTGGCGGCGAGCAGCCGCTGCGCGAGGGTCACCAGGCCGGGCAGGTCGGGCACCGCGGCGACCGGCGTCCACGGGGACACCCCACGCAGGAACAGCACCTCACACTTGTAGAGGTTGCCCACGCCGGCCAGGTTGCGCTGGTCGAGCAGCGCCTCGCCGATGCTCTGGTCGCCGTGGTCGGCGAGGCGTCGGACCGCCTCCGCCGGGTCCCAGTCGCCGCCGAGCAGGTCCGGGCCGAGGTGCCCGACCAGCCGGTCCTCCTCGGCAGTCGGCACCAGCGCCATGTCGTGCAGGTGGTAGCCGACAGCGACAGCGCCGGGACTGCGCAGCACCACCCGGATCAGGTGCGCGGGTCGCCCGCTCCAGCGCTCCCCGGGCGCGTAGGCCCGCCAGGCGCCGTCCATCCGCAGGTGCGAGTGCAGGGTCCAGGGCGCCCCGTCCGGGTTGGTGAGCCGGAGCAGCAGGTGTTTGCCGCGGCTGGCCGACTCGCCGACGGTCCAGCCGGCGAGGTCGGTGGTGGCGAGCTGCGGCACCCGAAAGTCACTGCTCGTGATCCGCGCGCCGGCGAGCGCGCGGTGCAGCACGCGCGCGGTGTTCCAGACGGTGTCACCCTCGGGCATCCTGCCATCCTCCCTCTTTTGAGCAGGATTCGCATGTGTCGCTATTTGTAGCCAGGTTCCTCATGATCTCCTGACATGCGAGGGTCAGGGTGTTCTGAGGAGAATGCCCATGACGCGACCCCGTTGTCATACCCTGTCCGCCATCCTCGTCGCCACCCTCGCCCTCCTGCTCGCCAGCACCCTCCTACCCACCGTCGGCGCTGTGCCGGCCGCCCCCGCCCCCGACACCCCGATCACCCTCACCGCCGCCGGTTCCTGGGCCGAGCGGTGGAGCGCCGACCTCTCGGCCGTCGACCGCGACGACGTCAACGTCCGCCGGACCACCGCCGGTCTACGGCTGCGGGAGGCCCGACCCACCGGGCGCGGCGCCGGCAGCCCGCACAGCGCCGTCGCCGACGGCATGCTGCTGACCGCCCCCCGCGTCCTCGCCCGGCCGGCCACCCGGGTACGTGCCGAGGTCAGCGCCTCCGTTCCGCGCGGCGCCGTGGTCGAGGCGCAGGTGCGTGGTTGGCGGGCCGCCGGCTGGACGGAGTGGCGGGCGGCGACCGCCGGCGCGGCCTTCGACCAGCCGGTCACCCGGGTGCAGGCCCGCGTGGTGCTGACCGCCTCACCCTCCGGCGCCACCGCGACGGTACGCGCCGTGCGGCTCACCGCCGACGCCACCGCCGCCGTGGCCGCCGCCACCCCCGGCCGGACCTACCGGGTGTACGCGACGCGCATCGGTCTGGTGGGAGAGTTGACCGCCAACGGACGTACCGTCCAACCCCGGGACCATTTCGTGGCGTTGCCGTCGCGACGCGGCCTCTCCCCGCTGAACACCGGCGACTACACGGTACGGGTGTGCACCACCACCGGCTCCCGCTGCGAGTACGCGCCGGTCTGGGACGTCGGCCCGTGGAACACCCGCGACGACTACTGGAACCCCTCCTCGGTGCGGGAGAACTGGAAGAACCTGCCGCAGGGGTTGCCCGAGGCGCAGGCCGCGTACCAGTCCGGCTACAACGCGGGGCGGGACCAGTTCGGCCGGACCGTGCTCAACCCGGCCGGCATCGACCTGGCCGACGGCACCTTCTGGGACGGGTTGCGGCTGACCACCAACGCCTGGGTTGATGTCGCCTACCTGTGGACCGGGGGCGGGCCGCGCGGCGTGGTCGGCGACGGGCCGCTGAACATCCGCACCGGGGCCAGCACGTCGGCATCGATCCGCGGTCTCGCCGCCCGGCTGGCCCACGTGCCGATCGAGTGCTACGTCGTCGGCCAGTTGGTCGCCGGCCCCTACCGCACCACCAGCCGTTGGAACCGCCTGGCCGCCGGGCAGTACGTCAGCCACGCGTACATCTCGGCGGTGTACGGCGGCAGCGTGCCGGTCTGCTGAGCCACACCCGCCCGTCGGGCGTCGCGTCAGGGGCGCTCGTCGGGGCGGGCCGCGCGCACCATGTCCTGGTAGCGGGGGTGGCTGGCGCCGTAGACGGCGTAGTTGAGTCGGGCGTGCGACAGGCTCAGGTCGCCGTTGGGGCCACCCCGGACGACGTCGGCGTCGGCGTCGCTCTGGCCGTCGTCGGTCCAGAAACAGACCGGGCAGGTGCCGCCGCCGGTCCGGGACGCGCAGCAGGGACAACGCACAGGCACACCGTGTTCACCCACCGGGGAAGCATTCCACAGTCGAACGTCAGCCCGATACCCGCAGCAGGTCCCCGGGGGACACCCGGAGGAGGTCAACCGCCCGTCCGCCGTTGACGGCGACCGCCACCAGGCCGGCCGAGTCGACGTACGCCACCAGTCCGCCGGCCGGGGCGTCGCCGAACGTCAGTCCGCGTACCGCCGTACGGGCCGCCGCCGGTTCCGGCGGGCGCACCCGGAGCGTGCTCGGCAGCACGGTGAGTAGGTCGGCGGGCGCGGCGAGCTGGACGTTGCCGAAGTGGTCGACGGTCAGCACCTCGGCGGTGAACCCGTCGGCGTCCCGGGTGAGCGTCGGCGTCGGCAGCCGTACCAGTCGGGCCGGGTCCACCGGGGTCCCCGCCTCGGCCAGCGGCGCGCCGAGGGCAAGCTGGGCCGCCACCGGCGCGAAGACATCCCGACCGTGGAAGGTGCGGGACACCCGGCTGGCCTGCCAGCGCGGCTCGGTCAACTCGACCGCGTCGGTCACCCCGCCGAGGGCGGTGGCGGCGTCGAGCAGCAACCCGTTGTCCGGACCGACCAGGAAGCCATCCGGGGTGGCGAGCGCGACGCCCCGCCGGGCGGTGCCCACCCCCGGATCGACCACCGCCACGTGCACCCCCACCGGCAGGTACGCGACTGTCTGCGCCAGCACTGCCGCACCCCGCCGGACATCGGCCGGCGGCACCAGGTGGGTCACGTCGATCACCCGGGCGGCCGGCGCGATCCGGGCGATCACCCCGTGGCAGGCGGCGACGAAGCCGTCGGTGAGGCCGTAGTCGGTGGTCAGCGAGATCCAGGGCGTGGCGGACATGCCCGCAGGTTAACCCCCTGCGCCGGTGCGTCGTTCCAGGACGAGTTCGTACCGGCCGACGAGCGGTCGACCGGTGCTGGCGGATTCGCGATAGTGCGGTGACCGACCGGCCCCTCGCGCGGCCGGTCCCGGTTGGGCAGACTGCGCAGGTGACAGTTCGGAACCTGCCCGCCGTCGGAGTCCTGCTGTTCGTCGTCGCCCTCACCACCGGCTGCGGCGGTGCTGACGACGCCGACCCGTCGACGGCGGCGCCCAGCGTCTCGTCCGTGTCGGCCCCGGCGGCGACCGGTCTCCCAGAAGCGCCGACTCCCTCGGCGGCGGCGTCCGGCGCCGGCCAGGTCGCGCCCCCGACGACCGCGCCGTCTGTCGCGCCGCAGGGGCCCACCCAGCATCGGCCGGCCAGCCCGTCGCCTGTGGTGCTGCCGCAACGGCCGGCCGGCGCGCCGGGCGCGACGCAGGTGGTCGACGCGTTCAGGAAGGCCGGTCTGAAGGTGCCCTCCCCGAAGGACCGCTCGGTCGACTGTGGCCCCGACGGGCTCGGGCTGGGCTGCTCCGAGATCGTCGCCACCGGCGCCGTCACCGTGTACGTGTTCCCCGACGAGACCAGCGCCAGCGACATCGCCGACACCTGGGGCGGCCAGTCGTACCGGCGCGGCGCGGTGGTGCTCAACTATCTGGAGGCGCGGACCCCGGCCGCCGACCGGCCACGCTACGAGAAGGTCCTCAACAGTCTCGGCTGAGCGGTCCGGGGCCGGTGTTACTGCGGAGCGGTATGACTGTGAGGCATAAATATGACACCGAGGTATACCGGCTGACGAGGTGACGGCAGCCCGGCGTTGCTCCGCGTCGGGCGCGAGTGGCCGTCTGGCGTTGCTCCGCGTCAGGCGCGAGCGGACGGTCAGCCGCGTAGGCGCAGGCCGCGCGGGGTGGCCCGGAAACCGGCGGTTGTCAGCGCGTCACGCAGGGGCGAGGAGTGCACCGCCTCGCCGTCGGCACGCTCCACCGACATCGCGCCGAGGGCTCCGGAGTGGACGGCGTCGGCGAGCGCCTTGCCGGCCGCGGCGAGCGTGTCGGTGTCGTCGGTGAAGGACAGCAGCGTCCGGCCGCCGCGCTCGACGTAAAGCACGAGATCGCCGCCCACCTGCACCACCAGGGCACCCGCCTTGCGGCCGGCCCGGTGCCCGGTCGCCGGTGCGGTGCCGTCGCCGGAGTCGACCACCCGCTCCGGCCAGGGCAGCGCCGCGCCGTAGGGGTTGGCGGGATCGGTGGCGGCGAGCACAGTGGCGGGCGCGCCCCGGCCCCGGCCGCCGTCGGTCGGCTCGGCCAGCGCGCGGAGCCGATCCACGGCGCCGGGCACCGCGAACTGCGCCGCGCCGAGGCCCTCGACGAAGTAGCCCCGGCGGGCCGCGCCGCGCTCCTCGAGCGCGGACAGCACCGGGTAGACCGCCGAGAACCCGCCGACCACCTGCTCGGCCAGCACCGCGCCGCGGGTGACGACCCCGTGTCGCTCCAGCAGCAGGTCGGCGAGGGCGGCGGCCCGACGGGTCGGGTCGAGGTCCCGATCGGGCAGGCGCGACCAGCGGCCCGCCACGGTCGGCGGACCACCACGGGCGGGCAGCGCCACCCTGCCGGGTCGCCGGTAACGGGTGCGGGGCGCGGACGGCCGGGAGCGGTGCGCGCCCCCGGCGCCGAGCACCGCGCGCAGCGGCGCGAGGGTGTCGTTGGTGAGGTGCCCCGCCCAGACCAGGTCCCAGATCACACCGGTCAGGGCGGCGTCGTCTGTCGCACCGACCCGGTCGGCGAGCGAGCGGAAGAACAACGCCTGGCCGTCGCCGAGCGCGTCCAGCACCGCCTCGTGCAGCGGGGTGCGGGTCAGCGCCTCGTCGGGCGGCGGAAGCAGCAGCGGCGCGGCGTCCGCGTACGCCAGGGTGACCCAGCCGTCACCGCCGGAGATCGCGCCCGACCCGGCCCAGACGACCTCACCGCTCGCGCACAACTCGTCGAGGTGCGCGGGGGAGTAGTCGGCGACCCGCGCGGGCAGCACCAGCCGCTCCAGGGCGGACGCCGGCACCGCCGCGCCCTGCAACTGCTCCACCGTCGCGGCGAGCGCTTCGACACCCCGGGCGGACGAACCCACCTGCTGCCAGCGCGGCAGGAACGTGGCGAGCGCCCGGGGCGGCACCGGCTCGATCTCGCGGCGCAGCGCGGCGAGCGAGCGACGGCGCAGCATCCGCAACACCTCGGCGTCGCACCACTGCGCGCCGGTCGAATCCGGCGTGAACTCGCCGGACACCACACGCCCGGTGGCGCCGAGCCGGCGCAGCGCCTGCTCGACCACGAACACGCCGAGCCCGAAGCGTGCCGCGCAGCTCGCGGCGGCGAACGGCCCGTGGGTACGCGCGTAGCGGGCCACCAGGTCGCCGAGCGGGTCGGCCACCGGGGCGAGGTACGCCTCGGCCACCCCCACCGGCAGCGCCACACCCAGGGCGTCGCGCAGCCGGGCGGCGTCCTCCACACCGACCCAGCGCTGCTCGCCCGCGATGCGGACCCGCAGCACCCGACGGGTCGCCTCCAGCTCGCTGAGCCACGTCTCGGGCACGCCCCGCTCGGTCAGCTCGGCGTCGCTCAGGTCACCGAGCACCCGTAGCAGCTCGACGACGTCCTCGGCGTCGCGGGGCCGGCGCTGCTCGGTCAGCCAGCGCAGCTGCCGGTCGGTCTCGTCGAGCACCGCCGGGTCCAGCAACTCGCGCAGGTCGACCCGGCCGAGCAGTTCACCGAGGAGCGTGGAGTCCAGCGCGAGCGCGGCCGCGCGACGCTCGGCCAGCGGGGCGTCGCCCTCGTAGAGGAACGCGCCGACGTAGCCGAAGAGCAACGACCGGGCGAACGGCGACGGCGCGCTGGTCTCCACCTCGACCAGCCGCACCTTGCGGGTGGCCAGGTCACGCATCAGGTCGGCTAGCGCCGGCTGGTCGAAGACGTCCTGGAGGCACTCCCGGGCCGCCTCCAGCGTGACCGGGAAGTCCGCGTACTCGCGGGCGACGTCGAGTAGTTGCGCGGCGCGCTGCCGCTGCTGCCAGAGCGGCTGACGGCGGCGCGGGTCGCGGCGGGGCAGCAGCAGTGACCGGGCCGCGCACTCCCGGAACCGGGCGGCGAAGAGGGCGGAGGTGCCGACCGACTCCTCCACGAGCTGGGTGATCTCGTCCGGCTCGAAGACCACCACGTCGGCGCCGGGCGGCTCGTCGGCGGTGTCGGGCAGGCGCACCACGATGCCGTCGTCCGAGGGCATCACCTGGGCGTCCACCCCGTAGCGTTCGGCCAGCCGGCGGCCCACGGCGAGCGCCCACGGTCCGTTGACCCGGGCGCCGAGGACGCTGTGCACGGCCAGCCGCCAGTCGCCCAGCTCGTCGCGGAACCGCTCGACCACTATCGTCCGGTCGTCGGGCAGCGAGCGGGTGGCCTCGCGCTGGTCACGGAGGTAGGCCAGCAGGTTGCCGGCGGCCCAGTCGTCCAGCCCGCCGTCACGCAGCGCGGTCAGCGCCGCCTCGTCACCCTGCCGCAGCAGGGTGCGGACCCGGGCGCCGATGGCCCGGCCCAGCTCCACCGGCCGCCCCAACTGGTCGCCCTTCCAGAACGGCATGCGTGCGGCCTGCCCGGGCGCCGGCGAGACCAGCACCCGGTCGGGGGTGATGTCCTCGATCCGCCAGGAGGAGGAGCCGAGCAGGAAGACGTCGCCGACCCGCGACTCGTAGACCATCTCCTCGTCCAGCTCGCCGACCCGGGCGGCCCGCTCCGCGCCGGCCAGGAAGACGCCGAACAGACCCCGGTCGGGAATGGTGCCGCCGCTGGTCACCGCGAGCCGCTGCGCGCCGGGGCGGCCGGTGAGCTGGTCGGTCGCCCGGTCCCAGACCAGGCGGGGGCGCAGCTCGGCGAAGGCGGTGGACGGGTAGCGGCCGGAGAGCATGTCCAGCACGGCGTGCAGCGCCGAGTCGGGCAGCTCGGCGAAGGGCGCGGCGCGACGGACCAGCGTGGCCAGGTCGGCGAGCGGCCACGGCTCCAGCGCCACCATCGCGACGATCTGCTGGGCCAGCACGTCCAGCGGGTTGCGCGGGTAGTGCAGCTCCTCGATCGCGCCCTCGGTCATCCGCTCCGCGACCACCGCGCAGGAGAGCAGGTCGCCCCGGTGCTTGGGGAACACCACGCCACGGGAGACGGCGCCCACCTGGTGCCCGGCCCGGCCGACCCGTTGCAGCCCGGCGGCCACGCTCGGCGGGGCCTCGACCTGCACCACCAGGTCGACGGCGCCCATGTCGATGCCCAACTCCAGGCTGGAGGTGGCCACCACCGCCGGAAGCTGACCGGACTTCAACGCCTCCTCGATGTGCTTGCGCTCCTCCCGCGAGACGCTGCCGTGGTGGGCACGGGCGATCACGGGGGTGGCGCCGCCGGCCGCGCCGGACTGGGCCATCACCTCGGCCGGTGGCCGGTTGCGCAGCGGACCGGCCGGGCCACCCCACCGCTGCCCGCCGGTCGCCGGGCCGGTGTCACCCGCGCGGTCGTCACCCGGGAACGACCCCTCCGGTACGCCGGCGGACGCGGCCTCCACCTCCTCGGCGGCCAGCTCGTTGAGGCGGGCGCAGAGGCGTTCGGCGCTGCGCCGCGAGTTGGTGAAGACGATCGTCGAACGGTGCTGCCCGATGAGGGAGAAGACCCGCTCCTCCACCGCCGGCCAGATCGACGCCCGGCGCGGGCCCGGCCCACCGAGGTCGTCCTCCGGTGGCTGCTCATGCTCGTCGAGGCGGGTCATGTCCTCGACCGGGACCTGCACGCTGACCTCGATGGTCTTCGGCGTGGCCGGCTGCACCACGTCGACCGGGCGGGCCCCGCCGAGGAACCGCGCGCACGCGTCGATCGGCCGGACGGTGGCCGATAGGCCGATGCGCTGCGCCGGGGCGGGGAGCAACTCGTCGAGGCGTTCGAGGGAGAGCGCGAGGTGCGCGCCCCGCTTGCTGCCGGCCACCGCGTGCACCTCGTCGACGATGACCGTCTGGACGCCGCGCAGCGAGTCGCGGGCCGCCGAGGTGAGCAGCAGGAACAGCGACTCCGGTGTGGTGATGAGGATGTCGGGTGGGGTGCGGGCGAAGGCCCGTCGCTCGTCTGCGGGGGTGTCGCCGGTGCGCATGCCGACGGTGATGTCGGGCGGCGTGACCCCCAGCCGGGTGGCCGCCTGGCGGATGCCGGCCAGGGGGGCGCGCAGGTTGCGCTCGACATCGACGGCGAGGGCCTTGAGCGGGCTGACGTAGAGCACCCGGCACCGTTGGCGGGCCTCGGCCGGCGCGGGCTCCCGGGCCAGCCGGTCCAGTGACCAGAGGAACGCCGCCAGCGTCTTTCCGGAGCCGGTGGGCGCCACCACGAGGGCGTTGCGGCCGGCGGCGACCGACCGCCACGCGCCGGTCTGCGCGGCGGTGGGCGCGGCGAAGGCGGCGTCGAACCAGGCGCGGGTCGCCGCGCCGAACCCGGCGAGCACCGCGCCGGCGTCTGCGTCTGCCCCGGTCACCGGTACATGGTGCCCCGCCGGTACGACAACCACGAGCGGTCCGCTGCGGAATAACCCCACAAAAAGCAGAAAGCGTGGAAGGTGCGCTTAGACCGTTAAGTCTCACTTAACTGCTTGCTTCTACAGAGCAACATAAAGTAACTTCACTCGCAACGCGAACCGGGGTGGGGGTGTGATGGCTGGCGAGCGGCGCATCGTCGAAGCGGGCACCGACGTGCTGATTCGCAAGGTCGACAGCCACCTCGCCGCGCTCCGTGCCGGCCTGCACGGCCCCGAGTTGGCGCTCGCCGAGCGCCTCGCCGACTGCCTGCGTGAGCTGGTGCTGTGCACCGCCCAGGCCAGTGCCGCCGACCGGGGTCAGGTCCGGGTCGCCGTGCACTACTTCGTGCTGCGGCGGGAGAGCCGGGGCCGACTGCTCTCGGTGCGGTCGCTGACCGCCGCGGAGCGGGTGATCGGCCGGGTCGCGCGTCAGCTCGGTCGAGCCGACCTGCTCGCCGACCCCAACCCCGGCCACCAGGCCCCCGAGAACACCCACCCCCTCGGCGACCCGCTGCTGCGCTGACCCCTCCCATCCCTGACCCCTCCCTCCCCGCGATCTTGCACTAGCTGCGGCGGCATAAGGGGCATTCCGCGCATCTCGACAACCAAAACTGCAAGATCGCGCGGGTGAGGGGTGAGGGGTGAGGGGTGAGGGGTGAGGGGTGAGGGGTGAGGGCTGCGGCTTGGGGGCGTGGGGTGCGGTGCGGGGGCGGATTGTGGCAATTCCGGTAAAACCGCCCGTGGGCTCACAAACTGTCGTCTGATCGCTGGTAGGCGTCCTCGCGGCCACGGACGCCGGCCACCACGATCGGGAGAGCGCGTGCTGGTACTGCTCATCCTCCACGTCGTGGCCGCGGTCCTCGCGCCGTCGCTGGTCCGTCGGTGGGGACCACGGGCGGGTTACTCGCTGGCGCTGGCCCCGGCCGCCGCGTTCTGCTGGGCGCTGGCCCGCACGCCGACCGTGCGCGACGGCGGGGCGGTGGTCGAGACGTACCCGTGGATCAGGCAGTTGGGTCTCGACGTCGCGCTCCGGCTCGGCACGCTGTCCTGGTTGATGACGCTGCTGATCGGCGGCGTCGGCGCGCTGGTGCTGGTCTACAGCGCCCGCTACTTCGGCGCCGACTCCGTCGGGCTGGCGCGGTTCGCCGCGGTGCTGGTGGCCTTCGCCGGCGCGATGCTCCTCCTGGTCTTCGCCGACGACCTGCTGCTGCTCTACGTCGGCTGGGAGCTGACCACGATCTTCTCGTACCTGCTGATCGGGCACAGCACCGAGCGGCGCTCCAGCCGGTGGGCGGCCGCGCAGGCGTTGACGGTCACCACGCTGGGCGGCCTCGCCATGCTCGTCGGGTTCATCATGCTGGGCGAGCACGCCGGCACGTACCGCTGGTCGGAGATCGCCGCCGCCCCGCTGCCCGGTGGCGGGTACCTGGTGGGCGCGGTGCTGCTGATCCTGCTCGGCGCGCTGTCCAAGTCGGCGGTGCTGCCGTTCAGCTCCTGGTTGCCGGTCGCGATGGCGGCGCCCACTCCGGTGAGCGCCTATCTGCACGCGGCCGCCATGGTCAAGGCCGGGGTCTACCTGGTCGGACTGCTCGCGCCGGTGCTCGCCACAGTCGGCCCGTGGCGGCCGGTGGTGCAGGTCGCCGGGGTGGCGACGATGCTGGTCGGTGGTTGGGCGGCGCTGCGGCAGACCGACCTGAAGCTGCTGCTGGCATACGGCACCGTGAGCCAGCTGGGACTGCTTGTCGCGGTGACCGGCTCGGGCACGCCGGACGCGGCGCTGGCCGGCGCCGCGATGCTGCTGGCGCACGCCCTGTTCAAGGCGGCGCTGTTCCTGGTGGTCGGCATCATCGACCACGGCGCCGGCACCCGCGACCTGCGCGAGTTGTCCGGCCTGCGGCACTGGTCCCGGCCGTTGTTCGTGGTCGCGGTGCTGGCGGCGGCGTCGATGGCCGGGGTGCCGCCGCTGGTCGGCTTCGTCGCCAAGGAGGCGGTGTTCGCGGCGTTCACCAACCAGCCGGCGCTGCTCACCGGGCTGGTCGCCGGAACCGTGCTCACCGTCGCGTACAGCGTGCGCTTCCTCTGGGGCGCGTTCGCCGACCGCCCGGGTGTGGAGCCCGTCGCGCCGGGGCCGATCGCCGCGTCGTTGCTGGTCCCGCCCGGGGTGCTCGCCGGTGTCGGACTGGTCGCCGGTCCGGCGGCGGGTGCGCTGGAGGGCGTGCTGCACCCGTACGCCGAACTGCTCGGTGTGGTGGACGCGCACCTGGCGCTCTGGTCCGGACCGACCCCGGCGCTCGGCCTGTCCGTGTTGGCGCTCGCCGGCGGCGGCCTGCTCTTCGCCGTGCGCGGGCCGCTCGCCCCGGTGCTGTGCCGGCTCCGCGCGCCGGTGAGCGGCAACCAGGGGTACGAGTGGGTCGTGGGCCGGTTCGACCGCCTGGCGATCGAGGTCACCGGGGCGACCCAGCGGGGCTCGCTGCCGCAGTATCTGGGCATCATCCTGGTCACCCTGGTGCTGGTGCCCGGCACGGCGATGCTCTCGGCGGCCCCGTGGCGGGCCCGGGTCCCGCTCTGGGACAGCCTGCTGCAATCGGTGGTCGTCGTGGTGATCACTGTGGCGGCGGTGCTGGCGGTGCGCGCCCGTCGTCGCCTGACCGCGATGCTGCTGGTGGGAATGACCGGCTACGGCACCGCGATGCTGTTCGTCCTGTACGGCGCGCCCGATCTGGCGCTCACCCAGTTCCTGGTGGAGACCGCGACGATCGCGGTCTTCGTGCTGGTGCTGCGTCGCCTGCCGGAGCGGTTCTCGGCCCGGCCGCTGCGCCGTACCCGATGGATTCGGCGGACGATCGGCGTGGCGGCGGGCGCGGTGGCGGCCGGGCTCGCCCTCACCGCGGCGAGTGCCCGGCGGGCGCCGGACATCGCCGCCGCCTTCCCGGATCTCGCCGTCACGCAGGGGTACGGCCGCAACGTGGTCAACGTGACCCTCGTCGACATCCGCGCCTGGGACACGATGGGCGAGCTGGCGGTGCTGGTGGTGGCGGCGACGGGGGTGGCCAGCCTGATCTTCGAGCGGTCCCGCACCGGGCCGCGCCCACGCCGCCCGGGGTCGGACCAGCGGGCCACCGGGGCGGGTCGGCCGGTGTGGCTGCGTGGCGGACCCACCCTGTACGAGGAGCGCCGCTCGATCGTGCTGGAGGTGGTCATCCGGTTGATCTTCCATACCGTGGTGCTGTTCTCGCTGTTCCTGCTCTTCTCCGGGCACAACGCGCCGGGCGGTGGGTTCGCCGGTGGTCTGGTGGCGGGTCTGGCCCTGGTGGTCCGCTACCTGGCCGGTGGCCGGTACGAGCTGACCGAGGCCGCCCCGATCGGCGCCGGCGCGATCCTCGGGGCCGGCCTGGCGCTGTCGGTGGGCAGCGGTGCGCTGGCACTGCTGGTCAGCGGGTCGGTGCTGGAGAGCGCCAAGATCGATCAGGCGCTGCCGGTGGTCGGTGACGTCCACCTGGTCACGTCGCTCTTCTTCGACATCGGCGTGTACCTGGTGGTGATCGGACTGGTGCTGGACATCCTGCGCAGCCTCGGCGCCGAGGTGGACCGGCACATCGAGGCGACCGGGCAGGCGACCGGAGGTCTGGCGGTCGACAAGGGCGATCGGGCATGAGGAACGGTGGCGCGGGGCCGACGTTGGTGGTGGTGCTGGCCGTCGCGGTGCTCGTCGGTGGCGGGGTGATGCTGCTGTTGGAACGCACCCTGACCCGGATCCTGCTCGGGGTGGTCATGCTCGGCAACGGGGTCAACCTGTTGATCCTGTTGGGCGGCCGGCCCGGTGGGGCTCCGATCATCGGCACCGGCCCGGTGGGCGAGATGAGTGACCCGCTGCCGCAGGCGATGGTGTTGACGTCCATCGTGATCACGTTCGGGTTCACCGCGTTCCTGCTCGCCGTCGCCTACCGCAGCTGGTATCTCTCCGGCGACGACGAGGTGCCCGACGACCTGGAGGACCGGCAGATCATCAGCCTCGCCGAGGGCGACGAGGTAGGCGCCGTCGACCGTGGCGGTGAGGGCCCGAACGGCGACCCGGAGCAGGTCGATCCCGAGCCCGCCCGGCGTCGGCTGCGTCGGGGGGAGGGGCCGTGATGGGCATGCTGGTGCCGCTGCCGGTGGTGGTGCCGCTGCTGGGCGCGGCGCTGACCCTGCTGCTGGCGGGGATGCCCCGGCTCCAGCGCGCGACGAGCGTGCTCTGTCTGGGTGGCACCCTCGCCGTGGCGGTGGTGTTGCTGGTGCAGGCGTACCGGTTCGGGCCGGTGGTGGTGGCGGTCGGCGCGTGGCCGGCGCCGGTCGGGATCGTCCTGGTGGCCGACCAACTCGCCGCGCTGATGCTGGTGGTCTCCTCGGCGGTGACCCTGTGCGTGCTGCTCTACTCGATCGGGCAGGGCCGCAGCGAGATCAGCGAGTCGACGCCAGTGTCGATCTTCCACCCGACGTACCTGGTGCTCACCGCCGGCGTGACGAACGCCTTCCTGGCCGGTGACCTGTTCAACCTCTTCGTGGGGTTCGAGATCCTGCTGACGGCCAGCTTCGTGCTGATCACCCTGGGAGGCACCGAGGCCCGGATCCGGACCGGATCGACGTACGTGGTGGTCAGCATCCTCTCCTCGATGCTCTTCCTGACGGCGGTGGGTCTGGTGTACGCGGCCACCGGCACGCTCAACCTCGCCCAGCTCGCCCAGCGCCTCGACGACCTGCCCGACGCTGTCCGGCTGACGTTGGAGCTGACGCTGCTACTGGCCTTCGCGATCAAGGCGGCGGTCTTTCCGCTGTCGGCGTGGCTGCCGGACAGCTATCCGACCGCGCCGGCACCGGTCACCGCGGTGTTCGCGGGCCTGCTCACCAAGGTCGGTGTCTACGCGATCATCCGTACCGAGACGTTGCTGTTCCCCGGCGGGCACGCGAACACGTTGCTCATGGTCGTCGCCGGGCTGACCATGGTGATCGGCATCCTCGGCGCGGTGGCCCAGTCCGACCTGAAACGGCTCTTCTCGTTCACCCTGGTCAGCCACATCGGTTACATGATCTTCGGGGTGGCGTTGAGCACCGCCGCGGGGCTCTCCGGCGCGATCTTCTACGTGGTGCACCACATCACCATCCAGACCACGCTGTTCCTCGTCGCCGGGCTGGTCGAGGAGCGCGCCGGCAGCACCGACCTGCGCCGCATCGGCGGGCTGGCCCGGGTGGCGCCGCTCCTCGGTGTGCTGTTCTTCGTCCCGGCCATGAACCTCGCCGGGGTGCCACCGTTCTCCGGCTTCCTCGGCAAGCTCGGCCTGCTCCAGGCCGGGGTGGCGGCCGGTGGACCGCTACCCGGGGCGCTGGTCGCGGCGGGCACGCTGACCAGCCTGCTCACCCTCTACGTCGCGTCCCGGGTGTGGAACATCGCGTTCTGGCGCTCACCCCGGCTGGCCACTGACGAGCCGATCGTCCGGCTGCCGAAGCTGATGGTCGGTGCCACGGTGGCCCTGGTCGCCCTCGGGCTGGCGCTGACAGTGGTGGCCGGGCCGCTCTTCGACGTCACCGCCGACGCCGCCGCCGACCTGCGCCTGCGCACCCCGTACGTCAATGCCGTGCTGCCCGGGGACGTACCGTGACCGGCTCGTCGCCGGCGGCGGTCGGGCCGCGGAGAGCGCGCGGCCGGCTCGGACGGTGGCGGGACCAGGCGGTGGCGCTCGGCTGGCTGGTGCTGGTCTGGAACCTGCTCTGGGGCGACCTCACCTGGGGGAACCTGGTCGGTGGCCTGCTGGTCGGCGGCGCGGTGCTGGTCTTCTTCCCGCTGCCGGCGGTCAGCTTCGGCGGGCGACTGCGGCCCTGGCCGCTGCTGGTGTTCGCGGCCCGGTTCGTCGTCCAGCTGGTCAGCGCGAGTCTGCACGTCGCCCGGATCGCGGTGCAGCCCGGATACCGCCCGCGTGGAGCGATCATCGCGGTACGGCTGCGGGTGGCCAGCGACCTGAACCTGGCGCTCACCGCGGAGGTGATCTCGTTGGTGCCGGGCACGCTGGTCCTCGAGGTGGACCGGGACTCCGGGACGCTCTACCTGCACGTGCTGGACACCCACGAGCCGGCCGACCTGGACGTGGCCCGTGACCGAACCCTGACCGTCGAGCGGCGCATCGTCCGGGCGGTGGGGTCCGATGCCGAACTGCGCCGCGCCGAGAAGGCGTCACCCGAGAGGGGAACCCGACCGTGATCATGTTTCTGGCCGTCGTCCTCACCGCGCTGTTGTCGGTGACCGCGCTGCTCGCCCTCACCCGCCTCTACCGTGGGCCGTCGCTGGTGGACCGGGTGATCGCCGCGGACATGCTGCTCGCCACGATGGTCAGCGCGGTGGGCGCCGAGGCGGCGGTGAACCGGCACGCCACCACGCTGCCCGTGCTCGTGGTGCTCTCCCTGCTCGGCTTCGTGGGCTCGGTGTCGCTGGTCCGTTTCGCCGTCCGGGAGCAGCGGTGATCAGCACGGTCGTCGACTGGCTCGGGGCCGGCTGCCTGGTGGCCGGCGCGCTGCTCGGGCTGGCCGCCGCGATCGGGGTGCTGCGGTTCCCGGACGCGCTGTCGCGGATGCACGCCGCCACCAAGCCGCAGGTGCTCGGGGTGCTCCTGCTGCTGCTGGGCATCGCGTTGCGGCTGCGCTCCCCGGCGGATCTGGGCATGATCGGCCTGGTGGCGGTCTTCCAACTGTCGACCGCGCCGGTCGCGGCCCAGATGATCGGGCGGGCCGCGTACCGGGCGGGTCGGCTCGACCGGGACCTTCTCGACACCGACGAGCTGGCCGAACGCGGATCGAGCGGTGGATCGGCGGGGCCGGGGTGACGACTCGGCCGACGCCCGCGGCGCGGTTGACGCGCAGCACCGGATAGATCCCGGCAAAACAGACGATCCGCTCCTTCGGCCCACCCTCAGCGGAGTCCCAGTCAGCGCCGATAAAATGGCGGCATGATCGACTCCTCTGCCCAGGAGGGCAGCAGTAGCCAGCCGGGTCGTGCCCGGCATATCCCCGTACCGACGACCCCGGGAGCCCTGAGCGACCCGTGTTGATCGTCGTCGGTCTTCTTCTGATCATTGTTCTCACTGCCGCCACCGGTTACTTCGTGGCGCAGGAATTCGGCTATGTCGCCGTGGACCGGGGCAAGCTGCGCCAGCTCGCCGATGACGGCGACCAGGCCGCCGCCCGGGCCCTGACCGTCACCAGCCGGCTCTCCTTCATGCTCTCCGGCGCCCAACTCGGCATCACCGTCACGGCGCTGCTCGTCGGTTACGTCGCCGAGCCGTACCTGGGCGGTGGCCTCGCCGACGTGCTCGGGCTGGCCGGCGTCAGCGAGGCGGTCAGCCTGCCACTCTCGGTGGTGCTGGCCCTGATCATCGCCACCGTGGTCCAGATGGTCCTCGGTGAGCTGGCCCCGAAGAACCTGGCCATCGCCCGGGCCGAGCCGTTGGCGCGGGCGTTGAGCCGGTCCACCCTCATCTACCTGGCCATCGCCGGGCCGGTGATCCGGCTCTTCGACAGGGCGGCGGTCCGGCTGCTGCGCCGGATCGGCATCGAGCCGATCGAGGAGCTGCCCAGCGGCGCCACGCCGGCCGACCTCGAGCAGATCATCGCCGAGTCCCGCGAGGAGGGCAGCCTGGACGCCGAGACGTCCACGCTGCTGGACCGGGGTCTCGACTTCCGTGAGCTGACCGCCGGGGAGGCGATGGTGCCCCGGGTCGACGTGCACACCGTACGGGCGCAGGAACCGGTCAGCCGGGTTGTCGAGCTGCTGGACACCGGCCACTCCCGCTTCCCGGTGCGCGGTGCGGAGGGCGTCGACGACCTGGTCGGCGTCGTCGGCATCGCCGACGTGCTCGGCGTACCGCCGGCGAAGCGGGCGACCACGCCGGTGAGCGCGGTGGCCGGCCCGCCGCTGCTCGTACCGGAGACGTTGCCCCTGCCCACGGTGCTGGACCGCCTGCGGTCCGGGCACCGGCAGATGGCGTGCGTGGTCGACGAGTACGGCGGCTTCGCCGGTGTGATCACGCTCGAGGACATCGCCGAGGAGCTGGTCGGTCCGATCCGGGACGAGGACGACCCGCCGGAGCGGGCGCCGGCCCGGCAGGACGACGGGTCGTGGGTGGTGCCCGCCCGCTGGCGCATCGACGAGGTCGCCGACAGCACCGGCATCGCCCTGCCCGAGGCGCCGGAGTACGACACGCTCTCCGGACTGGTGATGCGGGAGCTGGGCCGGGTGCCCGAGGTCGGTGACCGGTTGGAGATCAGCCTGCTGCCCGAGGGCGCCGAGGCCGAGGACGGCGAGGTGCCGCCCCGCGCGTTGGTCGAGGTGCTGGCGGTGGACCGGCACGTGGCCGACTCGGTGCGGTTGCAGCTCAGCCGCCCGGAGGTGACCGCGTGAGCCCCGGAATCGCGCTGTTCCTCTCGGTGATCCTGCTGGCGCTGAACGGGTTCTTCGTGGCCGCCGAGTTCGCCCTGGTGGCCAGCAAGCGGTACCGCCTGGAGCAGGCGGCGGCCTCCGGCGGCCGCGCGGCGCGGGCCGCGCTGGACGGCGTCCGGGAGCTGTCCCTGATGTTGGCCGGCGCGCAGCTCGGCATCACGCTGTGCACCCTGGGGCTCGGCGCGTTGGCCGAGCCGGCGATCGAGCACCTGATCAGCCCGCTGCTGCACGCGGTGGGCCTGCCGGACGCGGCCAGTCACCTCGTCGCCCTGATCTTCGCGTTGGCGCTGGTGACCTTCCTGCACCTGGTGGTGGGGGAGATGGCGCCGAAGTCGTGGGCGATCACCGACGCGGAGCGCTCGGCGACACTGCTGGCGCTGCCGTTCCGTGCCTTCGCCCGGGTCTCCCGGCCGGTGCTCTCCGCGCTCAACGCCCTGGCCAACGCGGTCCTGCGGCTGTTCGGGGTCGAACAGCAGGATCAGCTCGCCCAGGTGCACGGCCCGGACGAGCTGCGCATCCTGCTGGAGCAGTCCCGGGAGCACGGGCTGCTCGGCGCCGAGCAGCACCAGTTGCTGACCAGCATGCTGGAGTTGCAGGGCACGTCGGTGGCGCAGGTGATGGAACCGTTCGACACCATGGTCACCGTCCGCCGCGACGACCCGGCCGGACGGATCGAGGAGGTCAGCCGGGACAGCGGGCGATCACGCCTCGCCGTCCTGGACGAGGCCGGCGACGTGTGCGGCCTGGTGCACGTACGGGAGGCGGTGCGGGTGGTCACCACCGGCCGGGTCGCCACCGCCGGTGAGCTGATGTCGCCCGCGTTCACGCTGCCCGCGACGTCCACCGTCACCGAGGCGGTGGCGGCCATGCGGGCCCGGCAGTCGCAGCTCGCGTTGGTGCGCAACGGCGGCGGCCCGGCCCGTCCGATCGGCTTCGTGGCTCTGGAAGATCTCCTGGAGGAGGTCATCGGCGAGTTCGACGACGAGACCGACGCGGTGCCGCGCGGGAGGCGGCTGCGCTGACCGTCGACCCGGCCGCGTTGACCGAGCGCGGCCGGGTCGTGCCGTGACCGTTGGCCCAATCGTGCTGATCGAGCGCGGCCGGGTCGTGCCGTGACTGTTGACCCGGCCGCGTTGACCGAGCGCGGCCGGGTCGTGCCGTTCCGGGGCCGTCCGGCCGGGCGTGAGGTCGCCCCGACCGGGTAGGCGCTGCTGGTGCGGGCCGCCGGGGTTCGTGGCGGAGGGGGGCGCGCGGTGCGGCTGACGGGTGTGTCCCCGGAGTCCGGCGGGACCGGGCTGTCCGTACACACCACGCTCCCCAACCCGAGCACCCGGCCGGGCCTGCACCTGCCGGGGCGGGTGACGGTCGCGGCCGGGCCGGAGGACGTGCCGGTCCGGCACATCCGGCTCGGGTTGGTCACCACCGTCGAGCCGGACGACCCGGCCGCGCCCAAACGCCTGGTGCAGTTCCACCAGGTGCCGATCGCCGGCCGGTTCGTCGTACCGGCCAATCGGCGGCGCGCTGTCGACTTCGCGCTGCCGTTGCCGTGGGAGACCCCGGTGACGATCTTCGGCGGGGTGCCGCTGCTGAGCCTGCGGATGGGCCTACGGACCGAGGTGTCCCTCGACCCCGACCTCGACCAGGGGGCGATGGTGCCGGTCTTCGTGCACCCGATCCCCACCCAGCAGCACCTGTTCGCGGCGCTCGACACGCTCGGCTTCACGATCCGTCAGGCCGGGTTGCAGGAGGGTGGGCTGCCCGGGGTGCAGCACACACTGCCGTTGCACCAGCGCTGGGGATACTGGGTGGGTCCGCTCTACGCCGGGCCGATTACCGAGATGGAGGTGATCCTGGTGACCAACTCGGCCGGTCTGGAGGCGATCCTCTGGATGGATCGCCGGCTGGCGCTGGCCGGGATCACCCACCAGAGCATCAGCCGGTTCCGGATCTGGCACGAGGACGCCGACCGGCGCGACTGGGTCGCCACGGTGGACGGCTGGGTCCGCCACGCCATCAACCGGCACGCCGCCGCGGCGGCACACGCCGACTGGTCGGCGCAGATCACCGGGTCCGCCCACGTCAGCCGCCACCCCGACGAGCCGGTCCGCCCCGGCTACGGCCGCGCCGGCACCGCCGGAGAAGGCAGCGCCGGCGGCGACGGCACCTAACACCGCATCCCCCACCCCCTGCGCCCGTCTCGCCCCGTTGACCATGAAGTTATTGCCACTTTGCCCGGCGTGTCGTGGCGCCAACTTCATGATCAACGGGGCGAGGGCGGGCGGGGGCAGGGGGTAGGGGTTAGGTGGTGGTGGCGGTGGCTAGTTTGAGGCTGAAGGCCAGGAAGAGGGCGGCCACGGCGGTCGTGCCGCTGGCCGCCAGGCGGCGGCGTTGGCGGAACTGGGTGGCCAGGAAGGTGCCCGCGAAGATCAACGCGGTCAGGTACAGCGCGCTCGTCAACGTGGCGATCAGCCCGAGCAGCAGGAAGGACAGCGCCGGCCACGCGTACCCGGGGTCGACGAACTGGATGAAGAACGAGATGAAGAACAGGATCGCCTTCGGATTGAGCAGGCTGATCACCAGCGCCTTGCGGAACGGGCTGCGCATCGCCGCCGGCTCCGCGGCGTCGATGAGCCGCGGCGTGCCGGGGTCGTTGCGGTCGCGCCAGCGCCGCACGGCGCCGAGCAGCATGGTCACCCCGACATAACCGAGGTACGCGGCGCCGGCGTACTTGATCACCAAGAACAGCGGGGGGTACGCCTTGAGCAGCGACGCCACTCCGGCCGCGGAGAGGATCATCAGCACCCCGTCACCGACGAACACCCCGCCGGCCGCCCGGTAGCCGGTCGCCACGCCCCGTTTGGCGGCGGTGGAGAGCACGAAGAGCGAGTTCGGCCCGGGCAGCAGGATGATGGCCACGGTGCCCAGCACGTAAGTCCAGATGTCGGTGATCCCCAGCACGCCCGCCATCATCACGCCACCGGTGCCGTACGGCGAAGTCTTTCTCGCAGCCGGAGTTGTGCGCTCGGCCACTCGTCGACGGTCATCGAGTAGGTGACGGTGTCCCGCCAGGAACCGTCCGGGCGCTGCCGGTGCATCCGCAGCACCCCCTCCCGGGTGGCGCCGAGCCGTTCGATGGCCGCCTGCGAGCGGAGGTTGCGGATGTCGGTGTGCAGCGCGACCCGTACCGCGCCCAGGTCGTCGAAGGCCCTGCCGAGCAGGAGCAGCTTCGCCTCGGTGTTGATCCCGGTACGCCACCAGGGTCGGCCGAGGAAGGTGTGCCCGATCGCCACCGCCCGGCGCTGCGGGTCGATGTCGTAGTAGGACGTGCTGCCGACCACCGCCCCGGTCGCCGCGCACCGCTGCACCCAGGCCACCCGCTCACCGCGGTGCTGGGCGGCGAGGGCGGTGCCGATCACCTCGGCGATCCCGGCCGGCGTGGCCGGCTGTGCCACGTTGAGGTGCCGCCACACCTCGGCGTCCGCTGTGGCGGCGTGCAACTCGTCGGCGTGCGCCAGGGTCAGCGGTTCGAGCCGGACGTGCTCGCCGTGCAACGGCACCGGGTCGTGCCAGGGCGTGCGGGCGGCCCGCAGGAACGGCGGCAGCGGCGCGGTGACCCCGCTGTCCGGCTCGGGCGCCCCGGGGGTCAGCCGCAGCGGCAGCACGCCGGCCCAGTACGGCAGGTCGGCGTCGGCCTCGTCCTCGCGGACCCCACCGGCGCGGACCCGGACGGACACCTCGCGCAGTGGCAGCGCCAGCACGGCGGTCTCGGCCAGCTCGCGCCGGTTGGGTGGGCGGGAGGCCGTGCTGCGTCCCGCGCCGACCTTCTCGACGAGCGCGGTGAGCATGGTGAGCTTCTCCCGCTCGTCGGTGACCAGCCGGGCGGTGCCGTGCGCGACCACCGAGCGGTAGTTGGCGCTGTGGTGGAACTGGGAGCGGGCGTAGACCAGCCCGTCGAGCACCGTCACCGCGACGCAGACCGGCAGCCCGTCGTCGCCCCGGGCGGCGAGCAGCGGCCTGCTGCCGGTGGAGCCGTGCAGGTAGAGCGTCTCGCCGACGCGTACGTGCAGGGTGGGGAGCACCCGCGGCCGGCCGTCGACGGTGAAGCCGAGCGCGCAGTCGTACGCCTCGTCGAGGACGGCGTGAGCGGCGGCCTTGTCGTAGCTCATCCGGTCGCGGGAGCGGTTGGGGGTGGTCCGGGCGGTGGGTGGATACATGCGCGCCCCTTTGTTCTAGTACAATCTCTGAATTGTGTCAGCACGCTATCAGTTCACCGGTGGGACGGCCGTCGAGATTTCGGCCAGCGTCGAGTCGGGCATCCGTACCGGAGCGCTGCCGCCGGGTGCCGCGGTGCCGCCGGTCCGGGCGCTCGCGGCCGAGCTGGGGGTCAGCCCGGCCACCGTCGCCCGCGCCTACCAGGAGCTACGCCAACGCGGGCTGCTCGCCACCGCCGGTCGGCACGGCACCCGGGTACGCCCCCGCCCGCCGGTGGCCGCCCGTCGCTCCGCGCTGCGCCCGCCACCGCTGGCCGGCACCCGGGACCTGTCCCGGGGCGAGCCCGACACCCGACTCCTTCCCCCGCTGGGCCCGCACCTGGCGGCGCTCGCCGCCGACGGTGGCCCGTCGGTCGGCTACTCCGACGCCGGGGTGTTGCCCGAACTGGCCGAGGTGGCCCGTGCCCGGCTGAGCGCCGACGGGGTGCCGGCCGGAGAGTTGACGCTCACCGGTGGCGCGCTGGACGGCATCGAACGGCTGCTCGGCGCCCACCTGCGTCCCGGCGACGCGGTGGCGGTCGAGGACCCGGGCTGGGCCAACCTGCTCGACCTGGTCGCCGCGCTGGGCCTGCGGCCGATCGGCGTACCACTTGACGACGAGGGGCCGCTGGTCGCCGGGGTCGCCGCCGCGCTCGCCGCCGGGGCGCGGGCGCTGGTGGTCACCAGCCGGGCGCAGAACCCGACCGGCGCCGCCGTCTCCGCCTCCCGCGCCGAGGCGCTCCGGGCGCTGCTCGCGGGTCGGCGGGACCTGCTGTTGATCGAGGATGACCACGCTGCCGAGCTGGCCCGCGTACCCCTGAACGTTCTTGCCGGCGCGACCGCGAGTTGGGCCTTCCTCCGTTCGGTGAGCAAGCCCTTCGGGCCGGACCTGCGGCTGGCGGTGCTGGTCGGCGACGAGACGACGGTGGCCCGGGTGAGCGGCCGGGCGCGGGTCGGCGCCGGCTGGGTCTCCACGGTGCTGCAACGCCTGGTGCTCGCCCTCTGGCGGGACCCGGCGGTCACCGAGCTGGTGGAGCGGGCGGCGCACAGCTACGAGGAGCGGCGCGCCGGGCTGCTGGCCGCGCTGGCCGGGCACGGCCTGAGCGCGCACGGCCGCAGCGGCATCAACGTGTGGCTGCCGGTGGCGGACGAGACCAGCGCGGTGACCGCGCTGCGCGACGCCGGCTGGGCGGTGGCGCCCGGCGCCCTCTACCGGATCGCCGCCCCGCCCGCCGTGCGCATCACCGTCAGCTCCCTGGATCAGTCCGACCTGGCCCCTTTGGCCGCCGCCCTGGCCCGGGCCGAGAGCCCCACTCCACCCCACGGCTTCCTCATCTGACCCGCACCACCCACCGCCGCGATCTTGCGGGTTGTGTAGCTGAAACATCCCGGTATGAGAATCTTTGTCCCGACAGAAAGCACAAGATCGCGCGGATTCGGGGTGGTGCTGGCGGGTATGCGGGCCGCCGGAGGTGTGACGGTTATGGCTTCAGGTGGGTCTCGGCGGGGTGTCTGGATCGCGGTCGCGGTCGCGGTGATCATCATCGTCATCGTGCTGATCGCGATCGCGTCCGGTGGCGACGGCGGTGGCAACGGTTACTGACCGGTGCGGTCGATGCGCTGGAGCGTATCCGGCAGCGCGCATCGAAGGGGTATATAACAGTCGGCATGGCCGAGCAGACCGGGAACGCGCCGGGCGCCCAGCGGTTCATCCCGCCCGACGCCGACACCATTGACGACCTGCGCGCCGCCGCCGGCGGCTGTCGCGGCTGCGAGCTGTACCGGGACGCCTCCCAGACGGTCTTCGGCCGCGGTGACGAGAGCGCCCGCGTGGTGCTCGTCGGCGAGCAGCCCGGCGACATGGAGGACCAGAAAGGGCTGCCCTTCGTCGGCCCGGCCGGGCGCCTGCTGCGCCGGGCGGTCGACGACGCGGGCCTGGACCCGCGTCACCTCTACCTGACCAACACCGTCAAGCACTTCCGCTTCGAGCTGCGCGGCAAGCGGCGGATCCACCAGACTCCGGACCAGGTGCACATCACCGCCTGCCGGCCCTGGCTGGTCGCCGAGTTCGCCCGACTGCGCCCGGAGATCGTGGTGGTGCTCGGCGCGACAGCCGCCAAGGCGCTGCTCGGCCCGTCCTTCCGGGTCACCCGGCAGCGGGGCGAGCTGCTGCCGTGGCCGCAGTCGGCCCAGCGCCCGGAGGACTTCGCCCGGGTGCCGATCGACAGCGCCGGCGCGGTGGCCGACGCGCCGGAGGCCCGGCTGCTGGCGACCATCCACCCGTCCGCCGTGCTGCGCGCCGACGACCAGGACAGGGCGTACGAGGGGCTGGTCACCGACCTCACCGTCGTCGCGCGCGCCCTGCCCGGCTAGCGACGGCGCCAGCCGTCCCCGTCCCCAGGTCGTGCGGACCGCACTGTGGACGCTGCCTGCGGACAGCGACGCCCCGGTCGGGCGGCGAGGCGATACGGGTCCGAAACGTCGATGCGTGACGCGCGTAACAGGTCCTCTGCAGACTCAGGCGAGTCGATCTTGCAGGGAGGCCGTTATGAGCGATCAGACGCAGTCGATGGTCAGCCGACGCGGGTTTCTCCGTACGGTGGGTATCAGTGGCGGCGCCGGCGCGATGCTCGCCACGATGGGCGCCATCGGGCTCGCCCCCAACCCGGCCGGGGCGGTGTCGCCGGCCTTCCGCGCGCCGGAGCGCTCCGACTTCACGCTGACCGGACGACCGGGCGCGAGCGTGGTCGTCCTCGGTGGTGGCATCGCGGGGCTCACCACCGCGTACGAGCTGGGCAAGGCGGGTTACCACTGCACCGTCCTCGAGGCGCGGCACCGCGTCGGTGGGCGCAACCTGACCATCCGGGGCGGCGACGTCGAGACGGACCTGGACGGCCGCACCCAGCGGGCGGGCTTCTCCGACGGGATCTACTTCAACGCCGGGCCGGGTCGGATCGCGCAGTGGATGGTCACGATGGACTACTGCCGGGAACTCGGCGTACCCGTCGAGGTGTTCACCAACCAGAACGCCGACGCGTGGATCTACAACGAGTCCGCCGGGATGACCGAGCCGGTCCGGTACCGCACCGCCAAGGCGGACGTCTACGGCTACGTCTCGGAACTGCTGGCGAAGGCCACCGACCAGGGTGCGCTGGACGCGCGGCTGACCGCCGAGGACCGCGAGCGGCTGCTGTCGTTCCTGCAGAGCTTCGGCGCGATCGGCGGACGTGCCAGCGACTGGGCGTACACCGGAGGCAGCCGTCGTGGCTTCTCCGCGTACCCGGGCGCGGGCAACGACGTGGGCAGTCCGCTCGGCGCCCCGCCCGCGCTCTCCGACGTCTTCGCCAGCAACGTGGGTCGGTACTTCTCCTTCGAGTTCGGCTACGACCAGGCCATGCTGATGTTCCAGCCGGTCGGCGGCATGGACCAGATCCCCCGAGCCCTGGCCAGGGCGGTGGGCCCGCACCGCATCCGACTCAACGCCGAGGTGACCGAGGTGACCGACCGGGGCAGCCGGGTCGAGGTGACCTACCGGCAGGGCGGCCGGCAGTCGCAGATCACCGCCGACTACTGCGTGGCCACGATGCCGCCGCACCTGATGGCCCGCGTACCGCACAACCTCGGCGCGGCGGTGACCGCGGCCCTTGCCGACTTCCCGGTCACCGCTTCCGGAAAGATCGGCCTGGAATACCGCAGCCGTTGGTGGGAGACCGACCAGCGGATCTACGGCGGCATCACCGAGACCGACCTGGACCTCTCGCACATCTGGTACCCGTCGTACGGGTTCCACGGCAAGCGCGGCCTGGTCGTCGGCTACTACAACACCGGGGCGAACGCCCGTGCGTACAGCGGGCTGACGCCGGAGCAGCGTAGCGAGCGCGCGATCAGCCAGGGTGTGAAGATCCATGGTGACAAGTACCGCAGTGAGCTGGTCACCTCGTACTCCCACGCCTGGGACCGGACCCGCTACATCGAGGGCGCCTGGACCTCACCCCGGTACGGCACGCCGGGCTACAACCTGCTGCTCCAGCCGGCCGGTCGGGTCTACTTCGCCGGTGACTGGCTCAGCCACGAGGTGGCCTGGCAACACGGCGCTTTCGTGGCGGCCCGTTCGGCGGTCTCCGCGCTGCACCAGCGGGTGATGGCCGGCTGAGGCCCCAGATCGTGGACGGTCTCCGCCCAGCCGCCGGCTGGGACCGTCCACCATCGACCGTGCTTCACGATCCCTGCGGCTGGGTACCGGGTGTCGATGGATGCGGACAGCAACGAGCGTCGTACCGGTGCGCCCACCGCGGCCATCGGCCGCTCCAGGTGGCGACGATTCGTCGAGCGGGCGACCGTGTTGCAGTTGGTGGCCGTCTACTGGGTGCCGGCGACACTGCTCATCGGGGTGCCGGTGCGGTGGCTCTTCGACCGGCACGAGCCACTGGTCGAGCTCGTGCTGAACGCCGCGCTGAACGCGGTCGTGATCGGCCCCGCGCTCTATCTGGGCAGGCGGGTGGCGGGTGAGCAGGGCGCCCGGCGGGACCCCGAGGGGTACCCGCTGCGCGAGGCGCTGCGTACCGGCACCGCGCCCGGGGACGGCGCGGCGCGGGTCGAGTTGCCCGGTTACCTGGCCGGGCAGCGGCGGGCCACCTGGCGGGCGCTGGCGTCCATCCTGGGCATCTCCCTCGGGCTGGTCCTGCTCGCTCTGTTCGCCGCCGACAACGAGGGCTTCGCTGTGGTCTTCGGCGTGGTCGTCGCCGTCAGCGTGGCCGTCGCCGCGCTCACTCTGACCCGAATCCACCGGCTGGCATCCTCGCTGGCCGTGCCCAACCGACCGGAGACCCGCCGACAGCTCGGGTAGGGCGGCCGGTCGCCCTACCCGATCGTGCCGGACACGTCCCGGCCGGCGTCCCCCCGCAAAACCCACTGCCGCCGCTCGGTGCGGGTGCGCGAGGATGAGGTCACCCCCATCCGACAGGAGCGCGCCGATGGCGACCGAGCTGACCGCGCCGCGTGCCGGCGTCCGACCCGACGTCGCGGCGATCCAGCGGCGTACCCTGCGGCTGCTCTTCACCACCCAGATCATCGGCGGCATCGGCGTGACCATCGGCATCGCCGTCGGTGCGCTGCTCGCCGCCCGGATCGCCGGCACCGCGCTGGCCGGCGTCGCGCAGAGCGCCGGTGTGGTCGGCGCGGCGCTGCTCGCCGTCCCGGTCACCCGGGTCATGGCCCGGCACGGTCGACGGCCGGGCCTGGTGCTGGCGTACGCGGTCGGCACCGTCGGTGGCCTGCTGGTGGTGCTGGCCGCCGTGCTCCGCTCGGTGCCGCTGCTCCTGCTCGGCATGCTCCTCTTCGGCGGGGGCACCGCCGCGAACCTCCAGGCGCGCTACACGGCCGTGGACCTCGCCGAGCCGGCCCGACGGGGCCGACAGCTCTCCGTGATCGTCTGGGCCACCACCATCGGCGCGGTGGCCGCGCCGAACTTCGCCGCGCTGGCCGACCGGATCACCACCGGCTGGGGGCTGCCGCCGCTGGCCGGTCCGTTCGCGTTCAGCGCGGCGGCGTTCGTGCTGGCTGCCGTCGTACTCCTCGGGTTGCTCCGGCCCGACCCGCTGCTCACCGCGCGGCAAGTCGCGGCGGCCGGGGAGCCCACCGCCGACGCGACGGCGACCGGGGCGCCGGCGTCCGCGCCGGTCGAGGCGAGCGGGCGGCGCCGGGCCGGGATGCGTGCGGCCTGGTCGGTGGTACGCGCACAGCCCGCCGCCCGGCTCGGCATCGCCGCCGTGGCGGTGGGCCACCTGGTGATGGTGGCGGTGATGGCGATGACCCCGGTGCGCCTCGGTGAGTCGCACGCCGACGCCGACGTGTTGCGGCTGGTCGGGATCGTGCTGAGTCTGCACATCGCCGGTATGTACGCGTTCTCCCCGGTGGTCGGGTGGCTCACCGACCGGCTCGGTCGGCGGGCGGTGATCCTCGGTGGGGTCGGGCTGCTGCTGGCCGCCTGCGCGGTCGCCGGCACGGCCGGGCACCACACGCCCCGGCTCTCGGTGGGTCTGGTCCTGCTCGGGCTGGGCTGGTCGGGGACGATGGTGGCCGGCTCGACGCTGCTGTCCGAGTCGGTGCCGGCCGAGGTGCGGCCGAACGTCCAGGGGCTCTGTGACCTGATCATGGGGCTGGCCGGCGCCGGCGCCGCTGTGGTCAGCGGGTTTGTCATGCAGTTGGCCGGTTATCCCGTGCTGACCCTGCTCGCGGCGGTCGCGGCGGCACCCCTGGTGGCGCTAGCGTTGCGCCCGGCGCCGACCGGGGCGTCGGACAAGGAGGGCTGATCTCGTGCGGCTGACCGACTTCTGGGCGCGGCTGGAGGAGGCGTTCGGGCCGGGCTACGCGGCCAGCATCGCCCGCGACCAGGTGCTGTCCCAGCTCGGCGGACGGACCATCGAGCAGGCGCTGGCGTCGGGTGAGCAGACGCACGTGGTGTGGCGGGCGGTCTGCGCCGCGTATCCCGACCGGGTGCCCGCTCGACTACGCTGAGCAGCCTTTTTGCCGCCTCCGCGTGTCGCTTGTCGAGTCGTACACCTGTTCGGCTATTGTCCACAGCGGGGTGCTCGTCCACAGCTCGCGGCCCGTCGGCTGGTTTTCTGTCGGACCCAGCGCCTAGCGTGTCCGCGTGACGCGAAGCTCAGCAAAGACGCCGGCGAAGGCAGGGGTGGCAACCATGGCAGCAGGACCTGACCGGGAGAAGGCACTCGACCTTGCTCTCGCTCAGATCGACAAGCAGTTCGGCAAGGGCTCGGTGATGCGGCTGGGGGAGCGGCCCGTCGTCCAGACCGCCGTGATCCCGACCGGCTCCATCGCGCTCGACGTGGCGCTCGGTGTGGGCGGTCTGCCGCGCGGCCGGGTGATCGAGGTCTACGGTCCCGAGTCCAGCGGTAAGACCACGGTGGCCTTGCACGCGGTGGCCAATGCCCAGCGCAACGGCGGCATCGCCGCCTTCATCGACGCCGAGCACGCGCTCGACCCGGAATACGCGAAGGCCCTCGGCGTCGACACCGACGCGATGCTGGTCTCCCAGCCGGACACCGGCGAGCAGGCGCTGGAGATCGCCGACATGCTGATCCGTTCCGGCGCTCTGGACATCATCGTGATCGACTCGGTGGCGGCCCTGGTGCCGCGCGCCGAGATCGAGGGCGAGATGGGCGACAGCCACGTGGGCCTCCAGGCCCGGCTGATGAGCCAGGCCCTCCGGAAGATCACCGGTGTGCTCAGCAACACCGGCACCACGGCGATCTTCATCAACCAGCTCCGGGAGAAGATCGGCGTCATGTTCGGCAGCCCGGAGACCACCACCGGTGGTCGGGCGCTGAAGTTCTACGCCTCGGTCCGCCTCGACGTGCGCCGCATCGAGAGCCTCAAGGACGGCACCGACGTGGTCGGCAACCGCACCCGGGTCAAGGTCGTCAAGAACAAGGTCGCCGCACCGTTCAAGCAGGCCGAGTTCGACATCATGTATGGCAAGGGCATCTCGCGCGAGGGCTCGCTGATCGACGTCGGCGTGGAGCAGGCGATCATCCGCAAGTCCGGCGCGTGGTACACGTACGACGGCGACCAGCTCGGCCAGGGCAAGGAGAAGGCCCGGGAGTTCCTGAAGGAGAACCCGGACGTGGCCGCCGAGATCGAGAAGAAGATCCTGGAGAAGCTCGGCGTCGGTGTCGGCGCCGGTGACGCCGCCGGTGGCCCGGAGCTGCCGCCGGTCGACTTCTGACCGGTCGCTGACCAATGGCAGGACGACGCGCCCGTACGGGGCGGGGCTGGGATGCCAGTCCGCCTCGTACGGGTGACGCCGCGCCGCGCCCCCGCCGGGGGCGTCGGGCCGAGTCGCCGGCCGACGAGCCGACGTCCACTCCGCGCGACGAGTCCGAGCTGGCCCGCGAGATCTGCCTGCGGCAGCTCGCCGTCCGGCCACGCACCCGGGCCGAGCTGGCCGGGGCGCTGGCCAAACGCGGCATCTCCGACGAGGTGTCGGCCGAGGTGCTCGACCGCTACGACGAGGTCGGCATCATCGACGACGCCGCCTTCGCCCGAGCCTGGGTGTCGAGTCGACACTCCGGACGCGGTCTCGCCCGCCGGGCGCTCGCCAACGAGCTGCGTCGCAAGGGCGTGGACGGCGAGGTGGCCACCGAGGCGCTGGGCGAGCTGGACGAGGAGACCGAGGCGGAGACCGCCCGTGCCCTCGTGGAGCGCAAGCTGCGTACCGCCCGGGGTGAGCCGGACGCGGTCTTCCGCCGGCTGGTGGGCATGCTGGCCCGCAAGGGCTATCCGCCCGGTGTGGCGATCCGGGCGGTGAAGGACGCGCTCGCCGCGCAGAGCGCCGAGGCGGCCGAGTTCGCCGAGCAGATCGACGCCGACGCGCTCGCCGACGCCGAGGGCGAGCTGGAGCGCGACGACCGCGCGGCCGAGTGAGACCACGGGCGGCGACCGCGTCGCCGTGACGACACCGTCAATTCCACGACTCGGCACGATCGTGGCGAGTGGGCCGGGCGCGGGGTTGCTGGTGTCACACAGTGGGCTTGCCGACGTGCTCTCTGCGTAGCTGAACAGGCACGATATTCCCATAGAAGGCGGTCGTCCCGCCGTGTTTGTCCGTCAGTGTCCGCAACGCCATCAGCGCACCGTGACGAATCAACTTCTCTCCGTTCGGGGGGTTTGATCATGACTCCTTGACCTGAGCACCCCCGGACACCTAGCCTCGCCATACAGGCTCACATTGCCCGACCAGCGCAGGCTAAGCGCACAACATAGAACGCGTAACAGAACAGCATCACTTTGGCCGGCTCCACGGCCTTTGGCGGCAGCTCCGGACAGGCCGGTCCGGGGCGCTGCGACAACTGCACCCGGCCGCCGACGGTGCCCAGGGCACCGCCGGTGGAGAAAGCTATCCACGGCCAGCCGCTCCGGTCGGGCGTCCACAGCCGCAGGAGTGTGCCCCGGCACGGTCGCTGCGGTCTCGACGTTAGGGGAGGCGGCCATGGCGGGGCGGCGGCACAGGTTCACCGGTGGACCCGACGGGGTCCCGGTATGAACGCCTTCGACGTCGTGCTCCTCGCGGCCGTCCTCGTCCTCGCCGTTGTGGTGATCGGGGCCGTGCTCGTCGGCGTCCGGACCCTGCGCCGGATGGGCGCCGCGCCGGCGCCGGAGGACCCCGCCTTCATCGCCGAGAAGGATCGCCAGGAGCAGTCCCTCGCCGCCCTGCGGAGCGCGGCCGACGAGGCGAACAGCACCATCGACGTGGCGAAGTCCGCGGCCGCTGCGGCGCGCACCGAGGCGGCGGCGGCCAAGGCCGAGGCGAAGGCGGCCCGCGCCGAGGCGCGCCGGGTGCTCGACGACGCCCGCGCCGAGGCGGACACCGTTCTGGAGCGCGCCCACAAGCAGGCCGAGGCGGACGCCGAGCAACTGCGGACGGCGGCCCGGCGCAGCGGCGAGCGGGAGGTAGCGGTGCTCGCGGCCACCACCCGCGAGCAGGCCGCCGAGGTGGAACGCCGAGCGGCGCGGATGGACGAGCGGGAACGGATGCACACCGAGGAGGTGGAGCGGTTCGCCGAGCGGGAACGGCAGCTCACCGCCGCCAGCGCCGCCCTCGCCGCCCGCGAGGCGGCGCTCGCCCAGCGGGAGGCCGAGCTGGCCGAGTCGGAGGAGCTGCGCCGCCGGGAGTTGGAACGCGTCGCCGGGCTCACCGCCGAGTCCGCGCGCCTGGAGCTGATCGAGGCGATCGAGACGCAGGCCAAGCGGGAGGCGGCGCTGCTCGTGCGGGACATCGAGTCCGACGCGCGCAACACCGCCGAGCAGCGGGCCCGACACATCGTCGTGGACGCGATCCAGCGGGTCGCCAGCGAGCAGACCGCGGAGAGCGTGGTCAGCGTCCTGCACCTGCCCGGCGACGAGATGAAGGGGCGGATCATCGGCCGGGAGGGGCGCAACATCCGCGCCTTCGAGTCGGTCACCGGGGTCAACCTGATCATCGACGACACCCCCGAGGCGGTGCTGCTCTCCTGCTTCGACCCGGTCCGGCGGGAGGTCGGCCGGCTCACCCTGGAGAAGCTGGTGCTGGACGGGCGCATCCACCCGCACCGCATCGAGGAGGTCTTCGACCTGGCCCGGCAGGAGGTGGAGCAGCTCTGCCTGCGGGCCGCCGAGGACGCCCTGGTCGAGGTCGGCATCACCGAGATCCACCCGGAGCTGGTCACCCTGCTCGGCCGGCTGCGCTACCGCACCTCGTACGGGCAGAACGTGCTCAAGCACCTGGTCGAGACGGCGCACATCGCCGGCGTCATGGCCGCCGAGCTGCGCCTGGACGTGCCCACCATCAAGCGGTCGGCCTTCCTGCACGACATCGGCAAGGCGCTCACCCACGAGGTGGAGGGCAGCCACGCCATCATCGGCGCGGACCTGGCCCGCAAGTACGGCGAGCACGAGGACGTGGTGCACGCCATCGAGGCGCACCACAACGAGGTGCCACCGCAGACCATCGAGGCCGTCCTCACCCAGGCCTCCGACGCCTGTTCCGGTGGTCGGCCGGGCGCGCGCCGGGAGAGCCTCGAGGCGTACGTCAAGCGGCTGGAGCGGATCGAGGAGATCGCGGCCGGCAAGCTCGGCGTGGACAAGGTCTTCGCCATGCAGGCGGGGCGGGAGATCCGGGTGATGGTCAAGCCGGACGACGTGGACGACATCGGGGCGGCGGTGCTGGCCCGCGACGTGGCCAAGCAGATCGAGGAGGAGCTGACCTACCCGGGTCAGATCCGGGTGACGGTGGTCCGCGAGTCCCGGGTCACCGAGATCGCCCGCTGACCCACGAACGGACGACGGGCGGGTGGCCTGGCCACCCGCCCGTCGCTCACTCCCGCTTTCGGTCAGACCATCCGCGCGGCGTCCTCGCCGGCGTCCTGTGCGGGCAGCACCGGCGCCGCCGACCGCCGGCTGCGGCCCATCCGCTTCTGCAGCCACCAGGCGAGGATCGACAGCGCGCCGCAGATGGCGATGTAGATCGCCGCCACGATCAGGTACGTCGGCACGTACGGCAGCCCGAACGGCAACCGGCCGCCGATCTGCTTACCCACGAAGAGCAACTCGGGGTACGTGATGATGAAGCCCAGCGCGGTGTCCTTGAGCAGCACGACGAGCTGGCTGACGATCGCCGGGAGCATCGACCGCACCGCCTGCGGCAGCAGGATCAGCCGCAGCACCTGGTTCTTGCGCATGCCGATCGCGTACGCGCCCTCGCTCTGCCCGTACGGCACCGCGTTGATGCCGGCCCGGAAGATCTCCGCGAGCACCGAGCCGTTGTACAGCGTCAGCCCGATGACCAGCGCCCACAGCTTGTCGATCGACCAGCCGTACTGCAACGGCACGTAGTAGCCGAAGAAGATCAGGATGAGCAGCGGGATCGCCCGGAACAGCTCGACCACGAAGGTGGCCGGGCTGCGCAGGATCCACTTGTCGCTCAGCCGGGCGCTGGCGAACACCGCGCCGAAGAGCAGCGCCAGCACCGCGGCGATGCCGGCGGCCTTCAGCGTCGCCCACAGGCCGGTGAGCAGTTCGCGCTGCACCGAGGCGTACTGGAACTGCTCCCACTTGCGGGCCTCGAACTGGCCGGTGTCGGCGAATTTGTAGCCGATGTAGGCGATCAGCGCGATGATGCCGGCGGTGGAGACCACGCCCAGGATCGCGTTGCGCCGCTTCGCGCGGGGCCCGGGCAGGTCGTAGAGGACCGATGCCTGGCTCACCTCAGCCACCTTCCGTTCGCCAACTCGTTCATCGGGCCACCCTCCACTTGCGCTCCAGGAAGCGCTGCAACGCCACCAACGGCAGGATCAGGATCAGGAAGCCGATGGTGATCCAGAGCAGGACGGCGAACTGCGGCTCGCCCCGCTCGGCCATGTACGCGGGGATCGCGCCGGCCTCCAGCACCGAGAAACCGGCGGCGATCGTGGTGTTCTTCAACATGGCGATGAACACGCTCACCATCGGCGGGACCATCGCCCGCAGTGCCTGCGGCAGCACGATCAGGGTCAGCACCTGACCGAAGGTCATGCCCAGCGCGCGGGCCGCCTCGGCCTGCCCCGCGGCGACCGTGTTGACGCCGGAGCGGATCACCTCGCACACGAACGCCGACGTGTAGACGGTCAGCGCGATCGTGGCGCTGGCGAAGTAGTCGATGTTGACGTCCAGCTTCGGCACCGCGAACACGAGGAACGCGAAGACCAGCGTCAGCGGGGTGTTGCGCACCAGGTTGACGTAGGTGGCGCCGAACGCGCGCAGCGCCGGTACGGGGGAGACCCGCATCGCGCCGAGCAGCGTGCCGAGGACGAGGCTGCCGACCGCGGCGATCAGGAAAAGTTTGACGGTGTTGGTGAACCCCTCAACGAACAGCGATCCGTTGTCCGTCAGTACCCGGAAGAACTCGCCCATGCCTCGCTCTCAGTCCTCGGACGGGCGCCGGACAGGGACCATGCCCCGCCCGGCGCCACAACTCGTGTCGAGCCTGTCGATCAGTACCGCTCGAGGGTGGGCGGGGTGCCCGCCGAGCCGGACAGGCCGAGCGTGCCGTCGTAGATCTTCTGCCAGGTGCCGTTGCCGAACGCCGCCTCGATCTGGTTGTTGACGTAGTCGCGCAGCGCCTTGTCGTCCTTCGGCAGGCCGATGCCGTACTTCTCGGTGCTGAACGGCTGGCCGACGACCTTCAGCTCGGTCGGGCTCTGCGCCGCGTAGCCCTTGAGGATGGCGTCGTCGGTGGTGACGGCGTCGACCTTCTTGTCGAGCAGCTGCGAGACGCACTCCGAGTAGGTCTTGAACTCGACGATGTTGTCCGGCTCGGTCAGACCCTCGTCCCGGACCTTCTGGATCGGCGTCGAGCCGGTGGCCGAGCAGACCTTCTTGCCCTTGAGGGTGTCCTTGCCGGTGATCGACGTCTCGTCCTTGCGGACCAGCAGGTCCTGCCCGGCCACGAAGTACGGGCCGGCGAAGGAGATGTCGTTCTTGCGCTTGTCGGTGATCGAGTAGGTGCCGACGTAGTAGTCGACCTCACCACCCTTGATCGCGGTCTCCCGGTTGGCGGAGGCGATCTCCTTGTACTCGATCTTCGCCGGGTCGATGCCCAGCGTGCTCGCCACGTACTGGGCGATCTCGATGTCGAAGCCGCACCGCTTGCCCTGGGCGTCCTTGTAGCCGAGGTTCGGCTGGTCGAACTTGACCCCGATGGAGACCTTGCCCGCCGCCTTGATCTTGTCGAAGGTCGGGCTGCCGGCGATGGCCGCATCCGTCTTGGGGGTGAAGGTCGCGCCGGAGCTCTTGCAGGTGTCGGACTGGGCGGCCCCGGAGGCGTTTCCGCCCGCGCTCGGGGTCGGCTCACCCTCCTTGCCACAGGCCGCGGCCGACAGGGCGAGGGACGCCATCATGGCGACCGCCGCCACGCGCTTCATACGCATACTCTTCTCCTTCTTCGACGGAGCCCGCCGGTGGTCGGCGCGCTCCACTACAGACGCCTAGTGCGTGAGGATCTTGGAGAGGAAGTCCTTCGCCCGGTCGCTGCGCGGGTTCTCGAAGAACTCCGCCGGGGAGGCGTCCTCGACCAGCTTGCCGTCGGCCATGAAGATGACCCGGTTGGCGGCGTGCCGCGCGAAGCCCATCTCGTGCGTGACCACGACCATCGTCATGCCCTCGCTGGCCAGCGAGGTCATCACGTCCAGCACCTCGCCGACCATCTCCGGGTCCAGGGCGCTGGTCGGCTCGTCGAAGAGCATCGCCTTGGGCTGCATGGCCAGCGCGCGGGCGATGGCCGCCCGCTGCTGCTGACCGCCGGAGAGCTGGGCCGGGAACTTGTCCGCCTGGTTGGCGATGCCCACCCGGTCGAGCAGGGCCAGGCCGCGCTCGCGGGCCGCGGCCGGCTTCTCCTTGCGGACCTTGATCGGGCCGAGGGTGACGTTCTCCAGGATGGTCTTGTGGGCGAAGAGGTTGAAGGACTGGAAGACCATGCCCACCTCGCTGCGCAGCTTGGCGAGGGGCTTGCCCTCGGCCGGCAGAGGCTGGCCGTCGAAGGTGATGGTGCCGGAGTTGATCGGCTCCAGTCGGTTGATCGCGCGGCACAGCGTCGACTTGCCGGAGCCGGACGGGCCGATCACCACGACCACCTCGCCCCGGCCCACCGACAGCGAGACGTCGTCCAGCACGTGCAGCGGCCCGAACCACTTGTTGACCGCGTCCAGCACGATGAGCGGTTCGCCCGTCGTCACGTCGTCCACCGTCCCCTGTCGTCTCCCGGATCGGGGTCGGATGACCCCCGGTGCGGCCACTGTAGGCGGCCTGATGTGGCAGAACGCAACCCAGCGGGTCACGGAGCGGTAACACCGGTCACGATCGTCGTCGGGGGTCCGATTTCGGTCACCGGGCGGGCGGCCGGCGGTGGCGATCGTGGCCTGTTGTCGAGATCATGAGGGAATGACCGAACCGGTACGGCTGACGAAGTACGCCCGAGGCGGTGGCTGCGCCTGCAAGATCCCCCCGGGTGAGTTGGAGATCATGGTGGCCGGCCTCGGCCCGGCGACCGGCACCGCGGAACTGCTGGTCGGGTTGGACCACGGTGACGACGCGGCGGTGGTGCGTCTGGACGAGCGGACCGGCGTGGTCAGCACCGCCGACTTCTTCACCCCGGTGGTCGACGACGCGTACGACTGGGGGCGGATCGCGGCGGCCAACGCGCTCTCCGACGTCTACGCCATGGGCGGCACCCCGCTGGTGGCGCTCAACCTGCTGTGCTGGCCACGGGACGTGCTGCCGCTGGAGCTGGCCCGGGAGGTGCTGCGCGGCGGTCAGGACGTGGCCCGGCAGGCCGGTTGTCACCTGGCCGGCGGGCACAGCGTGGACGACGACGGCCCGAAGTACGGCCTGGCGGTCACCGGCACGGTCCGGCCGGAGGAGCTGATCACCCTCGACGCGGGCCGCGCTGGACTGCCGTTGTCGCTGACGAAACCGCTCGGGGTGGGCGTGCTGAACACCCGGCACAAGGCCACCGGCGAGAGCTTCCCGGAGGCGGTCGCGTCGATGAGCGCGCTCAACCGGGACGCCGCTCGGGCGGCGGTCGCGGCCGGCATCCGTTGCGGAACCGACGTGACCGGTTTCGGGCTGCTCGGGCACGCCTCGAAGCTGGCCCGTGCCAGCCAGCTCACGGTGGCCATCGACGTCGCCCGGGTGCCTCTGCTGGCGGGTGCGCGCGAGGCGGTGCGCGACGGCTTCGTCAGCGGCGGAAGCCGGCGCAACCTGGACTGGGTGACCCCGTGGACCGACTTCGGCGCGGCCGGCGAGGCGGAGCGGCTGTTGCTCGCCGACGCGCAGACCTCGGGCGGCCTGCTGGTCGCCGGCGAGGTGCCCGGCGCGCCGGTGGTGGGCGAGCTGCTGCCCCGGGGTGAGCATCGGGTCGTCCTGCGCTGAGGCGGCCCGAACGGAAGGCCATCAGACCGGCCCGGACGCCACCGGCAGGCGGCGGGCGGGAAGCCGGGACACGCCGCGGGGCTGGTGCGGAGCGGCGCACCATACCCGATAAACTGTCACCTTCCCGCTACTCCGAGCAATGCGGCTCAGGGAAATTTTGCCCGGAATGGTCACAGACCGGTAACTTGCCCCCGGCTGGGGTCAAATGCCCCCCACCATCGTTCATAAGGCCCGATCCGGAGGCCGGTGGGGACGAACGCAGCGAGGAGGCGGAATGACCGAGCTGTGGAACTGGAGAATCGACGGCGCTCGACCCGTGGAGGTCTACCCGGCGTTGGCCGAGGCGCTCGGTCGGGTGGTGATGCCGTTGGCCGCGGCCGACCCGGCGCGGCTGCCGACGTACGCGGTGGTGTGCGACGTCTGGGAGGCGCCGGGCGAGTTCGCCACGGTGGTGGACTGCTACGGGGTGCCCGAGCGGCTGCCCGAGCACGCGAGCATCGCCGCGCTCGCCCGACTGCTCGGCCGCAACTGCCTGCTGCGGGACGACACGCTCGACGCGGGTCGGCACCTGCTGGTCGCCCCGGACGGCACGGTGCGTCCGGTGCACTTCGACGTGCGGGACACCGACGACGGCGAGGTGCTCAGCAAACTGCGGCTGTGCTCGCTCGGCGACCCGGGCTGCCGGGGCTGGTCGCAGTGCCACCGCTCGCGGTGGGCGCCCGACACCGTCGCGCCGGCGCTCGCCGCGGCCTGACCCCCGGGCCTCAGGCCCGGGTGGTCGGGGCGCCCGCGCCTCGCACCACCAACTGGTCGAGGAGGGTGCGGGTCGCCTCGGCCACGGCGGCGACAGCGGTGTCGAACGCGGCGGCGTTGTGCGCGGCGGGCGCCCGGAAGCCAGAGATCTTCCGGACGTACTGCAACGCCGCCGCCTCGACGTCGGCGTCGGTCACCTGCGGCGTGAACGGCTCACGCAGCGTCTTGATGCTCCGGCACATGTGCGCTCCTCCTCCGTCGACCCGCTGCCACCCTTGGTGCCGACGGTGGTACCGACGGTGACACTGGGTCGATATTTGTCTATCCTGGTCTCGGACCAGAGCCTTTCGAGCCATCGTCGCCACTCGCGCTCCCAGCGCCCCGGGCCCCCGGAGACTCATTGTGGACCATGTCCCCAGTCGCTCATCCCGTCCAGTCCTCGACGACCTGACACGTAGCCTGCACACCCCGCTGGAACGGATCGTCGTCGAGCACGCCGATCTCGTCGAGGCGGTGCGCCGACGCGTCGTCACCGACGATTCCGTGCCCTCCGGCAGCGTGGCCGTGGCCCTCTTCAACTCGTGCATCTGAGTGATGGCCTGCCGGTGCGATCCGTCCGCCGTGGGCGGGTCGTGCCGGCGGATCAGCCAGTTCGTGCTGAAGGTCCACAGCCGCTGTGACCTGAGCTGCGACCACTGCTACGTCTACCAGCACGCCGACCAGACCTGGCGTGGTCGTCCGGTGCGGATGGCGCCGGCCACGGTGCGGGCCGCCGCGCGACGCGTCGCCGAGCACGCCCGCGCGCACGGGCTTCCGGTCGTGCACGTGGTGCTGCACGGCGGTGAGCCGCTGCTGCTCGGCGCCGCCGGCCTGCGCGAGGTGCTGACCGAGCTGCGCACGACCATCACCCCGTGGACCCGACTCGACCTGCGCATGCAGACCAACGGCGTGCTGCTGGACGAGGAGCTGTGCCGGCTGTTCGTCGAGTTCGACGTGCGGGTCGGGGTGTCGTTCGACGGCGACCGGGCCGCCAACGACCGGCACCGGGTCTTCGCCCACGGCGGCAGCAGCTACGACCAGGTTCGGCGCGCCCTGGCGCTGCTCCGCCGGCCGGAGCACCGCGCCAGCTACGCCGGCATCCTCTGCACCGTCGACGTGCGTAACGACCCCGACCGGGTCTACGAGGCGCTGCGGGCCGAGAGCCCGCCCCGGGTCGATCTGCTCCTGCCCCACGCCACCTGGGACAACCCGCCGCACCGCCCCGGCCCCGGGCCCACGCCGTACGCGGACTGGCTGAGCCGACTGCACCGCCGGTGGACGGACGACGGGTGCCCGATCTCGATCCGGATGTTCGAGGCGCTGCGGCCGGGTGGCGGTGGCAGCGAGGCGTTCGGGCTCGCGCCGGCCGACCTGCTGGTCATCGAGGCGGACGGCAGTTGGGAGCAGGCCGACTCACTGAAGACCGCCTACCACGGCGCGGCCGACACCGGGCTCGACGTGTTCGGCCATTCGGTGGACGAGGTTGCCCGGCACCCCGGCGTCGCGGTCCGGCAGGACGGTGCGGCGGGGCTCTGCGCGACCTGCCGGGCCTGCCCGGTGGTCGACAGGTGCGGCGGCGGTCTGTACGCGCACCGCTGGCGCGCCGGCACCGGCTTCGACAATCCCTCGGTGTACTGCCCCGACCTGCTCCGTCTGATCGACATCGTGGACTCCCGCCCGCCACCGGCCCGCGTCAGCGCCGCGCCGGTCGACGCCGGGTCCGCGCCCGTCGAGGCGTTGCTCGACGACCTCGCCACCGGGCCCGGCTCGCCGTCCACGCTCGCCCTGCTCGCCGCCACCCAGCTCTCCATCACCCGGGCGCTGCTGGGCGCCTGCCGGGACCGGTCCGGCCCCAGCGCCGCCTGGGAGCTGCTCGTCGCTGTCGAGCAGGCGGCGCCCGAGATCGTCCGGGCGGTGCTGGAGCATCCCTTCGTCCGGCCGGCGCTGGTGTGGCACCTCGACCGGTCGACCTCGTCCGGCGCCGACGCGACCGTCGATCCGCTGCCGGCCCTCGCCGTCGCCGCGGCCGCGCGGGCCGGCGTCCCGGCGACGGTGCGGGTCCCGACGCGGGCCGGGGTGGTCGCGTTGCCCACGCTGGGCACCGTCGCGTTGCCCGCCCCGCTGCCGACCGTCGAGGTGACAGTGCGGCCGGACGAGATCCGGCTGGGCAGCGGGTCCGCCGAGCGGACGATCCCACTCGACCCGCTGGCGTCGCCGTCGGCCGGCTGGTCACCGACGCGGGACGTGCCGGTGCCCGGTGGGCGGCTGCTCATCGAGGACGGCGATCCGTACCGGGACTGCTACGGCGAGACGGTGTCGTCGCGCCTCACGCCTGCCGCGGCGCTGGCGTTCGGCCGTACCCTGGCCGAGGCCCTGCGTGTCGTGCGGCGTGACGTGCCGGCGCACGCGGCGACGCTCGACGGCGGTCTGCGGGCGGCCGTGCCGTTGGCTCACGACCCGGCGCGGCCGCTGCGCAGCGCGACGGCGCGGCACGCGTTCGGCGCGGTCTCCATCACTCCGGCCCTCGACCCGGCGACGATGGCGGTGCTGCTCGTGCACGAGTGGCAGCACGCGAAGCTGGGCGCCGTGCTGGACCTGTTCGACCTCGTCGAGCCGGGGCGGGACGCCCTGATCCGGGTGCCCTGGCGCCCCGACCCCCGACCTCCGGAGGGGGTGCTCCAGGGCGTCTACGCCCACCTGGCGGTCACCCAGGTCTGGCAGTCCCGGGCGATGGTCGACGACACCGAGGCCCCGGCGCACGCCGCCCGTTTCCTGGCCTGGACCCGGGACGGCGCCGACGCGTTACTCGCCAGCCGCTCGCTAACCGAGCCCGGCGAGCGATTCGTCGGCCAGCTGCGTCGGGCCCTGGAGGAGACCTGTGTCGGGTCCGGATGAGTCGTCCCCGCCCAGGCTGGGCCGATCCCGCCTCGCCGACGACCTGCGGGCCCTGGGCGTACGCCCGGGCGCGTGCCTCGTGGTGCACTGCGGCCTGCGTCGGGTCGGTCCGCTGGACCACGGCCCCGCGACCCTCGCCGGCGCCCTGCGCGACGTCCTCGGTCCGGCCGGCACGCTGCTGGTGCCCACCCACACCGACGGCAACTCGACGACCTCCCGGGCGCACCTGGCCGCCACCGCCGGGATGGACCGGGCGCAACGGGAGCGGTACGAGGCGACGCTGCCCGGCTGGGACCGCCGGACCACCCCGTCGCAGCGGATGGGTGCGCTCGCCGAGTACGTCCGGTCCGCCCCCGGCGCGGTGCGCAGCGACCATCCCCAGACCTCGTTCGCCGCGCTCGGCCCCCGGGCCCGGCAGCTCACCGACGACCATGACCTCCACTGTCACCTCGGCGAACGCTCACCGATGGGCGCCCTCTACGCGGCCGACGGGCAGGTCCTGCTGCTCGGCCTCGGCTATGAGGCGTGCAGCGCCCTGCACCTGGCGGAATACCGGCTGCCGGTGCCTCCGCCCGAGCGGGACTACCGCTGCTTCCGGCTGGTCGCCGGGCGCCGGGTGGCGCTGGACTTCCGCGCCCTCGACCTGGACGACAGCGACTTTCCGATGGTGGGGGCCGCGCTCGACGACACGCCGATCGTGCGCCGGGGTCGGGTCGGGCGCGCCGACGCCCGGCTGCTGCCGGCGCGGGCCGCTGTGGACTTCGCCGTTGACTGGTTCACGACAAACCGGTTGGCGGCGCGACGTTGACGCACGGACTACGCTGATGTTCCGGCCGCGTGGGGAGGGCGGAGGGGCAGTCGTGACCACAGTGGACGCACCCTCCGCGACGCGTGCCCCGCTCTTCTTCGTCAGCTATTCCCGGGCCCCGGTCGGCCGCGCCACCGGCAAGCCCGCCGAGTACGTCTCCCGATTCTTCGAGGACCTCTCCGTTCACGTGAGCGAGTTGGTCGGCCCGGTGACCGGAGTGGACGCCGGCTTCCTGGACACCTCGATCGCGGGCGGCGAGCGCTGGAGCCCGGAGCTGCTCCAGGCCGCCGGCACCTGTCAGGTCTTCGTGCCGCTGGTGTCCAGCGCGCTGATCGGCAGCGACTGGTGTGGTCGGGAGTGGGACGCGTTCTCCCGCCGGCGCATCGTCCCCCGGCACAGCTCCGCCTCGGTGCACGAGACGGCGATCGTGCCGGTCACCTGGTCGCCGACGAACGGCACCGTGCTGCCCCGGGTGCTCCGCGACATCCAGCGATTCTCCCCGACCGCGATGCCGGATCCGGACATCGCGGTGCACTACCAGCGGGACGGGGTCTACGGCTTGTTGACCATGCAGTGGGAGAACGCGTACCGGGCGGTGGTCTGGCGACTCGCCCAGCGGATCGTGGCCATCCACCGGTCGTACCTGGTCGAGCCCTGGGTGCCGGCGAACATGGAGGAGCTGCGCAACCGGTTCACCGAGGAGCCGGCGTGAGCCCGCCGGGGGGTCGTGGCCGGCCGGCGACGCGCGGGACGTACTTCTTCCTGAGCTACGCCCACTCGGCGCCGCCGCCGGGCGCTCGGGCCGACGCCGACGTGTGGGTCGGTCAGTTCTTCGCCGACCTGACCGACGAGGTGCGACGTCAGGCGCGACCGGTGGCGGGGATGCGGATCGGCTTCTTCGACCAGCACATCCCGCTGGGCGCCGACTGGAAGGCCGCCCTCGCCGAGGCGCTCGGTGACGCCGAGGTGTTCGTCCCGCTCTACTCGCCCGGCTACTTCAGCCGTCCGTGGGCGCTCGGCGAGCAGGAGTCGTTCCGGGCCCGGCTGGCCGCCGCGGGGCCGGCCCGGGTCACCGCGGGTCACCTCACCCCGGTGCTGTGGATCCCGTTCCCTCCGTGGGAGACCCACCCGGAGCTGGACGGCGCCCTGGACCTGGGCCGGGACGTCCCGGAGTACGCCGCCGACGGCCTGCGCGCGTTCTGCATGCTGGCCTCCTACCGGGACCGCTACGAGCTGTTGCTGCGCCGCCTGGCGAGCCGGATCGTGCACACCGCCGAGCGCCGGCCGATGGGCCCGTCCCGGGCGCCGGGCCTCGACGAGGTCGTCCGCCCGGCGTCCACCGACCCGGACTTCGTCGTCGCCGTCCTGGCCCCGACCCGCGACCACCTGCCGACCAGCCGCGACCCCGCCGCCTATGCGACCAGCGGCCGGCGCTGGCGGCCGTACGGGCGACGCCAGGAGCTGCCCGCTGCCGAGTACGCGGCCAGCACCGCCGAGCGGCTCGGGCTGGTGGCCCGCACGGAGGACTTCGCGCACGCCGCCGATCTGCTCGCACGCCGGCCGGCGGTGCTGCTCGTCGACCCGTGGATCGCGGCGACACCGGACGGGACCGCGACCCTCGCCCGGATGCTGGCCGGCCTGCGGGAGTGGGTCGTGCCGCTGGTGGTCACCGACGACGACGACAGCCAGGACGCGACCGAATGGGCCACCGAGGTCACCCAGCTGCTGCACGATGTCGGTCTGCCCCAGGTCAAGCGCGCCTGCAACGTGCCGGAGTTCGTTGACCTGATGCCGGCGCTGGTCACCGAGGCCCGCCGCCAGTTCCTCAAGTACGGCCCGGTCGTCCCCTTCGAACCACCGCCGGAGCCGGTGCCGAGCCTGCGGGACGGCCTGGGCGCCACCGGCTCCCTCGACACCGCGTCCCCGCCTGATGATCCGGGCTCACCGCGTCCACACGGAGAAAACCGATGAACAACGATCGTGAAGGTCAGGTCGTCACCTTCTACTCGTTCAAGGGTGGGACGGGCCGGACGATGGCGCTGGCCAACGTGGCCTGGATCCTGGCGGCCAGCGGCCGGCGGGTGCTGGTCGCGGACTGGGACCTGGAGTCCCCCGGCCTGCACCGCTTCTTCCACCCGTTCCTCGACGCCGAGGCCATCCAAGGCACCAGCGGCGTGATCGACATGATCCGTGACTACGAGTGGGAGACGACCCGGGTCGACGAGCGACCGGACCGCTGGATGGAGCAGTACGCCCGGGTCGGGCGGCACGCGTTCTCCCTGCGCTGGAACTTTCCGGAGGGCGGCGGCCTCGACTTCCTCTCCGCCGGCCGGCAGAACAGCGACTACGCGGTCTCGGTGAGCGGGCTGGACTGGGACAACTTCTACAACCGGCTGGGCGGGGCGCAGTTCTTCGAGGCGCTGCGGGCGGACATGAAGCGGCAGTACGACTTCACCCTGATCGACAGCCGGACGGGGTTGAGCGACGTCGCCGACATCTGCACCCTGCACCTACCGGACACGCTCGTCGACTGCTTCACGCTCAGCGACCAGGGCATCGACGGCGCGGCCCGGGTGGCGCACTCGGTCCGGGACCGCTACCGGCGGCGCGACATCCGGGTGCTGCCGGTGCCGATGCGCGTGGACCAGGCCGAGAAGGAGCGGGCCGAGGCGGGCCGGCTGCTGGCCATGCGCCGGTTCGCCGGGTTGCCGGCCGGCATGACCGAGGCGGAGCGACGGCGGTACTGGGCGGCTGTCGAGGTCCCGTACCGCCCGTTCTACGCGTACGAGGAGACCCTGGCGACGTTCGGTGACCCGCCCGGTTCGCCGACGTCGCTGCTGGCCGCGTTCGAGACCCTGACCGGGATCCTCACCGACGGGGCGGTGACAGCGCTGCCGGTGATGGACGAGTCGGTGCGGGAGCGGGGCAAGGCGCGGTTCCGGCGGCGCACCGAGGCCGTCGACGACCAGATCGTCCTCCGGTACGCCCCGGAGGACGCCATCTGGGCCGAGTGGCTGGAGCGGGTGCTCAGCTCTGCCGGGCTGCGGGTGGTGGAGCCCACCGCCGCCGTCGGGTCCGCCGGCACACCGGCCCCGCGCACGCTGACGGTGGTCTCGCCGGCCTACGTGGCGACGCCGTCCGGCGGCCTGCCGGCCCGCGACACCAGCACCGGGTCCACCGCCCTCGCGGTGTACGTAGCCGACCTGCGACCGCTCGCGGAGTTCCCGTCGCAGAGTTCCACCAACCTGGTCAACGTGAGCGCCGCGACCGCTGTGGAGCGGGTGTTGCGACTGGTGGGCCGGCCGGTGCCCTCGTCGGCGGACGGTCCGGTGGCCGGCTCCACCCGCTATCCCGGCACCGAGCCGCTGATCTTCAACGCCCCGAACCGGAACGCGCGCTTCACCGGCCGCGAGGACGACCTGGCCCGGCTGCGCACGCAGTTGCAGAGCGGTGGCAGCGCGGTGGTGCTGCCGGTCGCCCTGCAGGGCATGGGCGGCGTGGGTAAGACGCAGGTGGCGCTGGAGTACGTGCACCGGTTCAAGGCCGCGTACGACGTGGTCTGGTGGATCGTGGCCGACCCGCCGCAGTTCGTCGACACCGCCCTGGCCGACCTCGCGAGTCGCCTCGGGGTCCTGGCCGGGCCCACCCTGCCGGACACCGTCCGGTCGGTGCTCCAGGTGCTCAGTCGGGGCGAGCCGTACGAGCGGTGGCTCGTCGTGCTGGACAACGCCGAGGAGCTGGACCAGATCGAGCCGTTCCTGCCCCAGGGGCCGGGCCACGTGCTGCTGACGTCCCGCAACCGGGCCTGGGGTGACCGGGCGAACCCGATCCAGGTGGATGTCTTCGCCCGGACGGAGAGCGTCGCGCACCTCGCCCAGCGGGTGCCGACGATCAGCGCCGAGGAGGCCGACCAGGTGGCCGAGGCGCTCGGCGACCTGCCGATCGCGGTGGCCGCGGCGGGCGCGTGGCTCGCCGACACCGGCACGCCGGTGGGCGACTACCTTCGGCAGATCGACAGGCACGGCCCCAGCGCCCTCTCCGTGGAGGCCACCTGGGACCTGTCGCTAAACCGGTTGCTGGAGCAGGCGCCCGCCGCGTACCGGCTGTTGCAGCTCTGCTCGGTGCTGGCCCCCGAGATCGCCCTCGATCTGGTCTACAGCGACGAGATGGCGGCGGCCCTCACGCCGTTCGACCCGTCGGTGTCGGAGCGGCTCGTGCGCGGCGCCCTGGTCCAGCAGATCAACCGGCTGGCGCTGCTCAAACTCGACGTGCAGGGCGGTCGGATCCAGGTGCACCGGCTGTTGCAGGCGGTGGTCCGGGACCGGATGACCGACGACGAGATCAGCGCCGCCCGGCACCAGGTGCACCTGGTGCTGGCCGCCTCCCGGCCCCGTGGCGAGGTGGACGACCCGAACACCTGGGACCGGTTGCGGATGCTCTGGCCGCACCTGGAGGTCTCCGAGGCGGTCAGCTGTCCGGACGAGGCGGTGTGCCAGCTGCTGATCGACCGGGTCCGCTACCTCTGGCAGCGGGGCGGCCTGGACCAGGCCGACGAGTTCAGCCACGAGGTGGACGAGACCTGGTCCGCCCGGCTCGGCGACGTCCGGGAGCAGACCGAGGCGACGCCGTTGAGCCGGCAGTTGCTGCACCTGCGGTTCAACCGGGCCAACATCCTGCGCAGCCTGGGTCGGTTCGACGAGGCGCGGGACCTGGACGAGGCGGTGTTGGCCGAGCAACGGCGGCTGCTGGGTCCGCTGCACCCGCACAGCCTGATGACCGCCGGTAGCCTCGGTGGTGACCTGCGGGCGCTCGGTCGCTACGCCGAGGCCCTGGAGCGGGACCGGTCCACCTACGCCTCCTGGCTGCAGGTGTTCGGCGAGGACCACCCCCGTACGTTGAGCGCGGCCAACAACCTCGCGGTCTCGTACCGGTTGGTCGGCGACTACCGGTCGGCCCGCCGGTGGGACGACGAGGTGCACCAGCGGCGACGGGTGGTCCTCGGGCCCACCGACCCGTACACCCTGGTCTCGGCGCTCCGCCTGGGCAGCGACCTGCGGGAGGCCGGCGAGTACGAGAGGTCGGCGACCCTGCTGCGCACCGTCTACGAGTCGTACTGCGAGGTGCTCGGTCCGGACGACGCCAGAAGCCTCAGCGCCCAGGTCAACCTGGCGGTGTCCCTGCGCAGCGCCGGCCGGGGGACCGAGGCGGCGCCGCTGTTCGACGCGGCCTACCGCAAGTTCGACGAGCTCTTCGGCCCGGACAACCCGGACACCGTCGCGTGCCGGTCGAGCCGTGCGGCGAACCTGCTGGCCGTCGGTGACGCGGGTCGGGCGCTGACCGAGATGACCGCCGTCGGCCAGGCGTACGAGACGGAGTTGCGACTCGGACCGGAGCATCCGCTCACCCTGGCGACGATCAGCAACATCTCCGCAGCGCAGCGTGCCCTCGGGCGCGGTTCGGACGCCCGCCAGTCCGCCGCCAGGGCGGTCGGTGACCTGCGCAAGGTGCTGGGTCCCGACCATCCGCACACCCTCGCCGCCGAGGTGAACCACGCGGTGTGCACCGCCGAGGAGGGCGACTGGGAGACGGCGCGGGACCGGCTGCGGGAGACCGCCGGCCGGCTGGCCACGGTGATCGGCGCCGACCACCCGGACACGCTGCGCTGCCTCGGCGACCTCGCCCTGGTGTTGCGCCGGGCCGCCGACGGCGCCCCGGCCGACGACGTCAGCACGGTGGCGGACCGCCTGGCCGACGTGATCGGCCAGGACCACCCGACGGTGCAGACGCTGCGGGAACGCCGCTTCATCGTCCGCGTGATCGACCCGCACACGATCTGACGGTTGGTCGCCGGTGGGCCGCGCGTCCGGCCCACCGGCCCCCGACCTGACGTCAGAGTCGCGGGCTGGTCGCGAGGTCCGGCGTGGCCAGCCAGGTCAGGGTCTGCGGCAGGATCTCCACGGCCCCGAAGTGCGCGGCGCCGGGCTGCACCTGGACCTCCGCCCGGCTGATCTTCGACGCGAGCCAGTGCGAGTGTTCGACGGGCGAGAATCGGTCCTGCTCGCCGTGCCAGAGCCGGACCTCCGCGCGGATGGCGCCGAGGTCGAACCCCCAGCCGCGGCGGATCGCCAGCACGTCGTCGATCCAGCCCTCCGGGCCGTGCCGCAGCGCCTCGGAGTACATGTCGGTCAGCAGCCGGCGGATCGCGACGTCGTCGACGACCCGGATGTCCTCGTCGGGCAACTGGGGGCGCAGGAACTCCAGCAGCGTCATCGGGTCCCGGCGGGCCTCCTCGGCCCGGACCTTCAGGTTGAGCGTGAGCTCGGCCAGGTCGTCGTCGGCCTGCCCGAAGTCCTCCACGTTCGACTCGGCCATGCCGGCGTACCAGTCCAGGTCGGGCGCCCCGGCCGGGGCGAGACCCACCAGCACGGCGGCCCGGGTGACCCGCTCCGGCAGCAGGGCGGCGCAGGCCAGGGCGTGCGGCCCACCGCCGGAGCGCCCCACCACCGCGAACCGTTCGATGCCGAGGTCGTCGGCGATCGCCGCCACGTCGGCCGCGGCGTCGGCCACCCGCCGGCCCTCGTGCCGGTCGGAGTCGCCGTAACCGGGCCTGTCGTAGCAGACCAGGTGCACGCCGAGGCGATAGACGACGATGCCCCGGGGGCGGGGGCCGCTGCGACTGCCCGGGGTGCCGTGCAGGAGAAACACCGCCGGGCCGTCCGGCGCGCCCGATGTCTCCACCGCGAGGTGCCGCCCGTCCGCCGTCGTGACGGTGCGCTGTGTCGCGTCTTGTCGCGTCACGGTTGGCCTCCCGCGGGTCGTCATGTGCTCCCCCGTGAACGGAGCCGCGCATCGTCGGCGCCGAGTGCAAAGCCCCCGAAATCGCCCAGAACACATTCTTGTGTGCAGCGTACTGCCCGTCGTGGATGCCCGCCATTGGCCACCGGGTCAATGCCGGTGGGCCGGGGCCCCGGCAGGGGCCGCTACCCTGGTAGCCCGAGGGGAAGGGGCACCAATCCGGTGGCGAGGACCTACAACGTCGTGACGTACGGCTGCCAGATGAACGTGCACGACTCCGAGCGGATATCCGGCCTGCTCGAACAGGCCGGCTACGTGCGCGCGACGCCGACCGACGACACCCCGGACATCGTCGTCTTCAACACTTGCGCGGTACGGGAGAACGCGGACAACCGGCTCTACGGCAACCTCGGTCGCCTGCGCCCGGTGAAGGACAAGCATCCCGGCATGCAGATCGCGGTCGGCGGCTGCCTGGCCCAGAAGGACCGGGGCGACATCGTCCGCAAGGCGCCCTGGGTGGACGTCGTCTTCGGCACCCACAACATCGGGTCCCTCCCGGTGCTGCTGGAGCGCGCCCGGCACAACGCCGCCGCCGAGGTGGAGATCCTGGAATCCCTCGACGTGTTCCCCTCCACGCTGCCGACCCGCCGCGAGTCGACGTACGCCGGCTGGGTGTCGATCTCGGTGGGCTGCAACAACACCTGCACCTTCTGCATCGTGCCGGCGCTGCGTGGCAAGGAGAAGGACCGGCGTCCCGGCGACATCCTCTCCGAGGTGCGCGCCCTGGTCGACGAGGGCGTGCTGGAGGTGACCCTGCTCGGGCAGAACGTCAACTCCTACGGCGTCGAGTTCGGCGACCGGTACGCGTTCGGCAAGCTGCTGCGCGCCTGCGGCGACATCGACGGCCTGGAGCGGGTCCGCTTCACCAGCCCGCACCCGAAGGACTTCACCGACGACGTGATCGCCGCGATGGCCGAGACGCCGAACGTCTGCCACTCGCTGCACATGCCGTTGCAGTCCGGCTCCGACGACGTGCTGAGGGCGATGCGCCGGTCCTACCGCTCCGAGCGCTACCTGGGCATCATCGAGAAGGTCCGGGCGGCGATGCCGGACGCGGCGATCACCACCGACATCATCGTCGGCTTCCCCGGTGAGACCGAGGCCGACTTCCAGCGCACCCTGGACGTGGTCCGCGAGGCGCGGTTCTCCTCGGCCTTCACGTTCCAGTACTCCAAGCGACCCGGCACCCCGGCGGCGACCATGGACGACCAGCTGCCCAAGCAGGTCGTGCAGGAGCGCTACGAGCGGCTGGTGGCGACCGTCGAGGAGATCACCTGGGCGGAGAACAAGCGCCTCGTCGGGGAGACCGTCGAGGTGCTGGTGGCTGTCGGCGAGGGCCGCAAGGACGAGCGCACCGGCCGGATGTCCGGCCGGGCCCGGGACGGCCGCCTGGTGCACTTCGCCACCGACGGGCCGGGCGGGGAGTCCCTCGCCGGCCAGATCCGGCCGGGCGACATCGTGCACACCACCATCACGTACGCCGCGCCGCACCACCTGAACGCCGACGGGGCGCTGGTGGCGCACCGCCGCACCCGGGCCGGTGACGCGGCCGAGGCGGGACGCTCCCCGCGTACCCCCGGGGTGTTGCTCGGTCTGCCGACGATCGGCGCGCCGCCGGTCGTGGCCGCGCCCACCGCGGGCTGCGCCGCGCACTGACCGCGCGAGGGGGCCCCTCGCCGAGGGGGCCCCGCCGCGGTCAGATGGTGATCTTGCCGGCGCCGGCGCCCGCCAGCACGATGGACTTGACGTTGCTGGCCGGGTCCAGCTGGTACGGGTACGGGATGCTGGCCACGCTGCCACCGGCCTGGCCGGTGGGCGAGTTGACGAAGTGGTTGTTGCGGGCGACCAGGCTGCCGGGCCCCGAGTCGCCCTCACCCAGGTGGTACGGGTCGTCGACGTTCTCGAAGTAGTTGCCCTCGACGAGCACGCCGGCCCGCTCGGTGGACGCGATGCCGTAGCCGCCGTTGGCCCGGTAGTAGTTGTTGTAGACGTGCACCGGGTTGCCGAACCGCACCCGGGGGTTGCGCTGGTTGCTGCCGTCGAAGTAGTTGTGGTGGTAGCTCACCCGCAGGTGGCCGACGTCCTGGCTCGCGTTGTCGTCGCTGTGCCCGAGCAGCATCGTCTTGTCGTGGCTGAACACCCGGTTCCAGGACACCGTGACGAAGTCCGAGCCGCGCTTGATGTCGACGGCGCCGTCGTACCCGTTGCTGAAGGTGTTGTGGTCGATCCAGATGTTGCTGGCCGACTCCTGCACGTTGATCGCGTCGTCGTTCCAGCTGCGGAAGGTCAGGTTGCGGATGATCACGTTGCGGTCACCGTTGATGTTGAACCCGCAGCCGACGATCGTCGCCCCGTAGTTGCCGATGATGGTCTTGTTGGAGCGGACCCGCAGCATCCCCGAGCAGGTGATCGTCCCGGTCACTCGGATCACCGCGGCGCCTGTCGCGTTCAGCGCGCTGGTCAGGCCCGAGGCGTTGCTGACGGTGGTCGTGGCGGCGTTGCCGCCACCCGTGGTGCCGCCGTTCTGGGTGGCCCAGCCGACGAGGTTCGACGGCTGCTGGTTGGTCGGCGGGGGAGTGCTCGACGGCGGCGGGGTGGTCGGCGGTGGCGTGGTCGGGGTGGTCGGCGTGGTGCTGCCGGTGCAGGCGACGTTGTTCAGGGAGAAGCTGGTCGGGGCGGGATTGCTGGAGTTGTTCCAGCTCGCGTTGAAGCCGAACGACGCGCTGCCGTTCGTCGCCAGGTTGCCGTTGTAGTCGACGTTCGTCGCGGAGACCTGGCTGCCGCTCTGCGTGACGGTGGCGCCCCACGCCTGGCTGGTCTGCTGACCGGCCCCGTACGTCCAGCGCAACGTCCACCCGGAGAGCGGGTCGCCCAGGTTGGTGACTGTGACGTTGCCGGTGAAGCCGCCGGGCCACTGGCTGGCGACCGAGTAGGTCACCTGGCACCCGGCGGCGGCCTGGGCGGACACCGAGGTCAGCAGACCGGCGGCGACGAGGGTGGCGGTGGCTGCGGCGGTGGTGGCGATCAGCGTCGATCGACGCCGTCCTGTGCGCATGCTGCTTCCTTTCGATGAGGCGGACGACCCGTCGCTGCGCCCATGCCCGTGGGCCGCGACTCCCGGCCGGACCTGTGGTCCGCGGGCCCGCCAGTGCTGGTACGTGAAGAAAGCGGCTCCTGCGCGTGCGCCGGCCGTGGACAGGCAAGCGCTTTCCCGATGAAAGCATAGAAGCATCTGGATGTAAATGGCCGGGACGGCCGATGCGGTACCCGCCCGCACCGGCCGTCCCGACAGGTCAGCAGCCGGTGCCGTTCAGCTTCACCGTCGCCGGGGCGCTGGCCGTACCGTTGGCGGTGAAGCCCACGGTGACCGACCCGCCGGCCGGCAGCGACGGAGCGTGACTCGGGGCGGCCGCGGTGACCGTCGTGCCGGACTGCGAGACGGTGGCGTTCCACCCACTGCCCAGCGTCACCCCGGACGGCCAGGCCCAGCTGACCGACCACGGGTTCGCCGCAGCCGAACCGGTGTTCGTGACGGTCAGCTCGCCCTGGAAGCCGCCCTGCCAGGCGTTGACCTGGCGGTAGGTGGCCGTGCACGCGCCGGACGGCGGGTCCGTCGGCCCACCGGTCGGCGGGGTGGTGCCGCCACCGGTGGGGGCGATCAGGTACGGCTGGAGGATCGCCTGCTTGGTGGTGTTGACGTTGGTCCAGTCGTCGAGCGCGATGCCGCCGGTGTCACCCGAGTTCGGGTTCCACGACCAGTAGGTGAAGGACATCCCGGTGACCCCGGTCCCCGTGTACGCCATCAGGTTCTCCAGCCACACCCGGTCCTTCGGGTCGGCCAGGGTGCTGCCGAACTCGCCCATCATGATCGGCGCGATGTTCTGCTTGTAGAGGTAACCCCAGTATTTGTCCCAGATCGCCGGCATGTTCGCCGGATAGTCAGGGGCGTCGAACCAGGTCTGCCGGTACACCGAGGTGGCGTACTCGTGCGGCGAGTAGACCAGCCGGTTCGCCACGTTCAGCCGTACCGGGTACTGGCCCGCCTTCGACAGGTTGCCGCCCCACCAGCCGCAGTCCTCGTCGTTGCTCGGGTCGTTGTCCCACACGTTGGAGAGGCCGCCGCTCGGGCAGCTCACCCCCTCCACGAAGATCAACCAGTTCGGCTGCACGCCGAGGATCGCGTTGCCGGCCCGCTCGGCGGCCAGCCGCCAGTCCCGGGCGGTGTCGCCGCAACCCCAACACGCGCCGGTGGCCGCCGGATTGGTGCCCTCGGCGTGCGGCTCGTTGTGCAGGTCCGCGCCGATCACAGTGGTGTTGCCCGCGTACCGCTGGGCGAGCATCTTCCAGTCGTTGATCCAGGTCGCCTCGGAGACCGTCGGCGTGTACCACAACGCCGACTGCCCGGCCGACGTCGGCCGGTGCCGGTCCAGGATGATCCGCATCCCCTTGCTGCCGGCGTAGTCGATGACCTTGTCCAGGATCTGCAACGGCGACAGCCCCACCAGGTCCGGGTTGACAAAGTCGTTGATCCCGGTGGCGGTCGCGCCCGGCTTCAACGCGTCGTTCGAGAACGGCACCCGCAACGTGTTGTAACCCAACCGCGCCATCGTGTCGAGCTGCCCCCGCCACGGGTTGCTCGACCACAGACCGTGGAAGGTCTTGTTGTCGGTCTCCATGCCGAACCAGTTGATACCGGTCAACCGGACCGTGGCACCGGTGCTGTCCTGGATCTGGTTGCCGACGGTGTGCAGATATCCGGTACCGGTGCCGGCGGCCACCGCCGGGCCGGCACCGACGGCGACGGCGACGCCCACCCCCGCCGCGACGGTGGCGAGCGCGGTGACCGCGCCGCCCAAAGCCTTGGGACGAAACATTCGAGCTCCACTTCGGAGTTCCGACGCCGTCCGCTGACGACGCCGGCGGGCGGCCGTCCGCACCCTCCGCTCCCATCGGGTACGCGGACAGTGCGCGACAGCCCAGGTCACGCGGACACGGCCACTCGCGAACGCGCACCGGCACCCTCGTCGGCGGTGCTTCGCCGTCGTCGGCGGTGCTTCGCCGTCGTCGCCCTCGTGCCGGTGGCCCTACCAGACTCCGTCGCTCATTCTGATCAGCCCGGGTCGATGCGTCAATCAGCCCTCCGGCTGCCCCAATCCGCCCCTCCGCCAACGTTCACGTGGCCTGGCCGAGCATCCGCGCGGCCCTCGGCCCTCCATGCCGCGCCCTGTCCGGTCTGACCGCGCCCTGTCCGGTCTGACCGCGCCCTGTACGGTCTGACCGCGCGCTGTCCGGTCTGCCCGCGCTGTCCGGTCTGACCGCGCGCTGCCCCGTCGCGCGTATCGCCCTCTTCGCACGTTTCGCCGCCGGACGGAGCCAGGCCGGCCGGCGCAGCCGCCATGATCCACGCAACTTCGGGGAAGTTGTCGCCTACGCCACCCCTGAGGCAGCAACTTCAGGGATATTGCGAGGCGGGGCACGAGGTGCGGTGCGGGATCGTGGGACGCGGGGCGTGGAATGCGGCGAATGGTGCCCAAGACCAGGCTTCGTGTCCGACTCGTACGCATGATCGCGCTCAATCCTGGTTGTCAACGCCGTTGCGTTTAGCGCTGTGAGCGGGAGGCAAGTCCTTTCTCGAAGACTGTGATGTCGGCGTGGAAGCTGTAGGTCTGTGCGGTTGGGGGGTGTTGTCGCGTGTTCGGGCCGTACTTGCTGGTCGGGTTCTTGCGGGTGCGGGCTTTGACGCGGGGGCGGCGCTGTGTGGGTAGGAGGTTGGCCAGCGCGGCCTGGCCTATCGCGCCGAGGAGATCGGCGGGGCCGTCGGGGTGGATCGCGCTGGCGGTGGTGATCGTGTTGACGGCGGTGTCGATGAGGATGGTGAAGCTGAGCCGGTCCATGTCCAGGCCCGGTTGGGTTGACGCGGCGTCTGCGGCGGCGCGGATGAGGGCTTGGTAGGTGGTGAGGAGGGCATATACCTCTTGCTCGATGCCGGGGATGCTGTGAGAGCGCAGGACGCGGCCGTTGAGCATGGTGGCTTTGATCGAGTAGTAGGTGGTCTCGGCCTGCCAGCGTTCGTGGTAGAGGTTGATGAGTTCTCGGGCGGGGTAGCGGGCGTGATCGGTCAGGCTGGTGATCAGGCGCCACTGCTCGCGGCGCACCGTGCCGTCGGCCAGGGTGATGGTGACCTGCGCTTCGATGACTCGTATCAGGATGAGGGCGGGTAGGGTGCCGTAGCCGATGCGGGTCAGGTAGGAGCCATCGGGCAGGCGTTGCGCGATGGTCGGGCGGCGGCAGGCGGTGGAGCGGACGAGGAACTGCGCGCCGGTGGCGGCCACGTCGTGCAGGAATCGCGCGGCGTCGAAGCCGGCGTCGGCCAGCAGCAGCATCGCGCGGTCCAGTGCGCCTACCAGGCGGTGGGCATAGGGCAGTTCGCCTCCTGCATCGGGGCCGAAGTCCGCGGCGAGCAGGGCGCGGGTCCCGCACTCGATCACCACGAGCAGTCGCAGCAGCGGGTAGCCGAACTCCCGCCGGTCTCCTACCCGTTTGCGGTAGCGCCAGGTGACCTGTTCCCGGTCGGGCACGTGCAGGTGAGTGCCGTCGATGGCTACGGTGCGCAGGCCCCGGTAGAACACGCCGGGCTGGCTGGGCAGGCCGACGACACCAGCCAACGTCTCGAACAGCCGCCGTAGCGGCGCCGCTCCGATCCGGCGGCGGGCGCGGGCAAGTGAGGAGACGCTCGGGCGCGTCAGGCGCAGGTCCGTCAGGGCGGCGGTCAGCTTCCCCCAGGTCGCCAGATAGGAACAGCGCTCGAACAGAGCGAGCGCGAGGACGAAATACACCACGACCCGAGACGGCAGCAGCCGCAGCCGCTTCTCCCGTGTCCCGGTCTCCTCCAACACCGCGTCTACCAGGTCAAAATCGATGATCTGCGTCAACTCACCCAGATGACCGGGCGCGTACACACCCCCGGCCACCCCGAACGACCGGCTGATGACAGACTTCTCCTGCAACGGGACTCCTGACAACGATCACCTTGCTCGACACAAGCTGATCTATCAGAAGTCCCGTTCGCGTCTTCAAAGCCTTGACTCAAGCCCCGATCGCCAAACGCAACGGCGTTGTCCTGGATGTAGTGGCCTGGGAGCGAGCAGGATGCCACTACATCCAGGATCGAGCAGGTTCTTGGCGCGGGGCGCGGGGCTCAGCCGGCCTGCTCGGCGAGTTGGAGGAACTGCCGCTTGGCGTTGAGCGCCTGCTCGGCCTCCTTGATGCGGCGCGCGTCGCCGGCGCTCTGGGCCCGGGCCAGCCGGTCCTCGGCTTCCGCCACCTGCGCCCGCATCTGGGCGAGCAGCGGGTTGTCCTCCTTGGTGGTACGCCGCCACGCCGAGTCCATCACCTCGCGGACCTTGTCGTCGACGGCACGCAGCCGGCGCTCCAGCCCGGCTGCCGCCTCGCGGGGGACCCGGCCCGCCTCGTGCCACTGCGCCTGGATCTCCCGCAGCTTGGCCTGTGCGCCCTTCGGGTCGGCGTCGACGTCCAACGCCTCGGCCTCGGCGAGCAGGGCCTGCTTGCGCTCCAGGTTGCCGCGCTGCTCGTTGTCCCGTGCGGAGAAGACCTCACTGCGCCGGCTGAAGAAGGCGTCCTGCGCACCCCGGAACCGTTCCCAGAGCTTCTGCTCGGCCTCCTTGGAGGCGCGGGGAGCGGCCTTCCACTGGGTCATCAGGTCCTTGAGCTGGTTGGCGGTGGCGGCCCAGTCGGTGGAGTCCCGGAGCTTCTCCGCCTCGGCGACGAGTTCCTCCTTGACCGTCTGCGCCTGCTTACGCTGCGAGTCCAAAGAGGCGAAGTGGGCGCCCCGGCGGCGGGTGAAACCGTCCCGGGCCGCGGCGAACCGCTTCCACAGCTCTCCGTCGGCCTTCTTGTCGACCCCGCGAATGGTCTTCCACTCGTCGAGGATCTCCTTGAGCCGGTCCCCGGCGGTCTTCCATCCGGTGGACTCGGCGGCCAGCTTCTCGGCCTCCTCGACCAGAGCGGTCTTGCGGGCCAGGGCCTCGACGCGAGCGGCGTCCCGGGCGGCGCGCGCCTCACCGGCCTTCTCCTCGGCGAGGGTGGCCAGCTTGTCCAGGCGGGCGGTCAGGGCGTCGATGTCGCCGACCACGTTGGCTTCGGGCAGCGTGGCGCGGATCCGCCGGATCGTGCTCAACGAGTGCCCGGCGTCCGCCGCACCCGACTTGAGTCGCGCCTCAGTCAGGTCCACCTCGGTGACCAGGTCGGCGAAGCGCCGTGCGAAGTGCGCCAGGCCCTCCTCAGGTGCTCCCGCCTGCCAGGATCCGACCACCCGCTCGCCCTCGGCGGTCTTGACGTACACGGTGCCGTCCGCGTCCACCCGTCCAAAGGCAGTCCAGTCGCTCATGTGCCCATCCTCGTTCTCCCGGCGTCGAGGGATCGATCCCCCGCCGCCGCCACGGCGCAGCCAAGTTGCTTCCGGCATTGTCACAGGTCCGACCCGGTCCGCGTCGAGCGCCTATCGCCGACCGTGACCATACGGTGTCCTAGGGCCTCAATGACCGGATCGGCTCGGAGACGCACCGGCGATTCCCGCTACGGTGAATGGGTGCCACTGGTCGCCGCAGCTGTCTGCCCGCATCCGCCCCTGCTCGTGCCGGAGGTGGCCGGCTCCGCGGCCCCGGAGATGGACGACGTGCGGGCGGCCTGCGACACCGCCGTACGCCGACTGCTGACCGCCCAACCGGACATCGTGGTGCTGCTGGGCACCGGCCCGGCGACCGGCGCGATCCCCTCCCCGGCCACCGGCTCCCTTCAGCCCTGGGGTGTCGACCTGGACGTGCCGCTGGCTCCCGGTCAGCCCGACCGGGGCGCGGTCCTGCCGCTGAGCCTGACCATCGGCGCGTGGCTGCTCGCCCGGCACGAAGCGCCGCCTGCCGCCGCGCCGCCTGCCGCCGCGCCGCCTGCCGCCGCGCCGCCTGCCGCCGCGCCGCCCAGCGCCGCCCCGCCCGCCGCCGCGCCGTCCAGCGCCGGCGCGCCCACGGCGGCGCGGACCACCGCCGTCCAGGTGGCCGCGGACGCCGGGCCAGCCGAGCTGGCCGCGCTCGCCGACGGGATCGACGCCGCCGGTGACCGGGTGGCGTTGCTGGTGCTCGGGGACGGGTCGGCCTGCCGAGGGGACAAGTCGCCCGGGTACGACGACGCGCGCGCCCTCCCGTACGACAGGCGGGTTGCCGCAGCCCTGGCCGAGGCGGACCTGGACGTCCTGCGCGACCTCGACCCGGTCGTGTCGGCGGAGCTGAAGGCCGCCGGTCGCGCTCCCTGGCAGGTGCTCGCCGGCGCGGCCCGCGCGGCGGGCGGTGCCTGGCGTGGCGAGCTGCTGCACGAGTCGGCGCCCTACGGCGTCGCCTACTTCGTGGCGTTCTGGGAGCCGGCGTGAGCGGCGGCGTCGTCGCGGTGGTCGGTCCGACGGCCGCCGGTAAGTCGGCGCTGAGCATCGCTTTGGCGCACGGCCTCGACGGGGAGGTGGTGAACGCCGACTCGATGCAGCTCTACCGGGGCATGGACATCGGCACCGCCAAGCTGACAGTCGCCGAGCGCGGCGGGGTGCCGCACCACCTACTGGACATCTGGGACGTCACCGAGCCGGCGAGCGTCGCGGAGTACCAGCGGCGGGCCCGCGCGGCGGTGGACGACATCCTGTCCCGAGGGCGGGTGCCGTTGCTCGTCGGCGGGTCCGGGCTGTACGTGCGGGCGGTGCTGGAGCACTTCGAGTTCCCCGGCACCGACGCGGCGCTGCGCGAACGGCTGGAACGCGAGTTGGCCGAGGCCGGCCCCGCCCCGCTCTACGCGCGGCTGCGGGCCGCCGACCCGGTCGCCGCCGAGAGCATCCTGCCCGGCAACGGTCGCCGGATCGTCCGAGCCCTGGAGGTGATCGAGCTGACCGGCGCGCCGTTCACCGCCTCGCTGCCGCAGCCCACGCCGTACTACCCGGCGGTGCAGCTCGGCGTGGACCTGGACACCGCCCTGCTCGACGAGCGGATCGCGCTGCGGGTCGACCGGATGTTCGCCGATGGTCTGGTGGCGGAGACCCGCGAGCTGGTCGGGCGTGGGTTGCCCGAGGGGCGGACGGCGAGTCGGGCGCTCGGCTACCAGCAGGTGCTGCGCCTGCTCGCGGGTGAGCTGACCGAGGAGCAGGCGCGCGAGGAGACGGTCCGGGCCACGCGGCGCTTCGTCCGGCGGCAGCGGTCCTGGTTCCGGCGTGACCCGCGGATCCACTGGCTGGACTCGGCCGGGCCGGACCTGATCGGGGCCGCCCTGCGCCTGCTGCCCGCCGCTGCGCGATGATGGGGGCGTGGAGTTCACCAAGGGCCACGGCACCGGCAACGACTTCGTCCTCCTTCCCGACCCGGACGGTCAGCTCGACCTGACCCCGGAGCTGGTCGCGGCGCTCTGTGACCGGCGGCGGGGCATCGGCGCGGACGGCGTCCTGCGGGTGGTCCGCGCGGCCAAGCATCCCGACGGCGCCGGGCAGGCCGGCGAGGCCGAGTGGTTCATGGACTACTGGAACGCCGACGGTTCCTTCGCCGAGATGTGCGGCAACGGCGCCCGGGTCTTCGTGCGCTACCTGCTCGACACCGGGCTGGCCACGCCCGCCGGCGCGGCCCTGCCGGTGGCCACCCGGGCCGGCGTCGTGCGCGCGCTGGTCGAGGGCGACGCCGTGTCCGTCGAGATGCGCCGACCCCGGCTGTACGACAGTTCGAGCGCCACCCTCGGCGGTCTGACCCTGTCCGGCACCGTCGTGGACGTCGGCAACCCGCACCTGGTCTGTGTCCTGCCGACCGGTGTCGAGCTGTCCGCGCTGGACCTGACCGTCGCGCCCGGATTCGACCCGGTGGTGTTCCCGTCCGGGGTGAACGTGGAGTTCATTGTGGCGGGGGACCCGGTCGACGGCACCGACGGGCACACCCTGATGCGGGTGTACGAGCGCGGCAGCGCCGAGACGCTGTCCTGCGGCACCGGTGCCTGCGCGGTGGGCGCGGTGGCCCTGCGCGACGCCGGCCGGGACACCGGCGTGGTAGCCGTCGACGTCCCCGGCGGACGCGTCACGGTCACGGTCACCGCGGATTCCTGCTGGCTGTCCGGCCCAGCAGTCCTGGTAGCAACCGGCGAGGTAACCCTCCCGGCCTAACCCCCGGCCGGCCTTCCCGGCTGCCCCTTCCCGGCTGTCCCTTACCGGTGAGCTTCCCGGTTGATCATGAAGTTATGGTCACCGTGCTCGGCGTGTCGTGACCATAACTTCATGATCAAACCGGAGGCCCCGGAGGCCCCGGAGGCCCCGGAGGCCCCGGAGGCCCCGGAGGCCCCGGAGGCCCCGGAGGCCCCGGAGGCCCCGCAGGCCCGGGGTGCGGGGTTTACGGGGTGGCGCTGGCGTTGGCGGCGATCTCGGGAAGGTCGGCCGGGCCGGGGTCGGCGGCCGGGAGCGGGCTGGGGTTGTGCGCGGCGGCGCGGACGGCGGCGGCGACCGCCGGGGCCACCCGAGAGTCGAAGACGCTCGGCACGATCACCGTTGGGTTGATCTTGTCTTCGCCCACCACGTCGGCGATGGCCTGCGCGGCGGCGATCGCCATCTCCTCGGTGAACTCCTCGGCGTGCGCGTCGAGCATGCCGCGGAACACGCCGGGGAACGCGAGCACGTTGTTGATCTGGTTCGGCTGGTCGGAGCGGCCGGTGGCCACCACCGCGGCGTGCTTACGCGCCTCCCGCGGGTCGACCTCCGGGTCCGGGTTGGCCAGGGCGAAGACGATCGCGTCCTTCGCCATCTGGGCGATGTCGTCGCCGGTGAGCAGGTTCGGGGCGCTGACCCCGATGAAGACGTCGGCACCCTGGATCGCCCCCGGCAGGTCGCCCGAGTAGTTCTCCCTGTTGGTGTTCTCCGCCAGCCACTGCCACGCCGGGTTGAGCCCGGTCAGCCCGCGGTGCAGGGCGCCCTCCCGGTCGTACGCGATGATGTCGCCGACGCCCTGGCGCAGCAGCAGCTTCATGATCGCGGTGCCGGCCGCGCCGGCGCCGGAGACGACCACCCGGACGTCCTTGAGTTCCTTGCCGACCACCCGCAGCGCGTTGGTCAGCGCGGCCAGCACGCAGATCGCGGTGCCGTGCTGGTCGTCGTGGAAGACCGGGATGTCCAGCGCCTCGCGCAGCCGGGCCTCGATCTCGAAGCAGCGCGGCGCGGCGATGTCCTCCAGGTTGATACCGCCGTAGGCCGGTGCGATCGCCTTGACGATCTGCACGATCTCGTCGGTGTCCTGCGTGTCCAGCACCACCGGCCAGGCGTCCACCCCGCCGAAGCGCTTGAACAGCGCCGCCTTGCCCTCCATCACCGGCAGCGACGCGGCCGGGCCCAGGTTACCCAGGCCGAGCACAGCGGAGCCGTCGCTGACCACCGCGACGGTGTTGCGCTTGATGGTCAGCCGCCGGGCGTCCGCCGGGTTCTCGGCGATCGCCATGCAAACCCGGGCAACCCCCGGGGTGTACGCGCGGGACAGCTCGTCACGGTTGCGCAGCGCGACCTTCGAGGTCACCTCGATCTTGCCGCCGAGATGCAGGAGGAACGTCCGGTCGGACACCTTGCGCACGTCCACCCCGTCGAGCGCCCGGAGCGCGTCGACCACCTGGTCGGCGTGCTTGGCATCGGCCGTGTCGCAGGTCAGGTCGACGATCACGTTGGTCGGGTCGGAGTCCACCACGTCCAGCGCCGTGACGATCGCCCCGGCCTCGCCGACGGAGGTGGTGAGCCGGCCGATCGAGGAGGCGTCCGCGGTTACGGCGATCCGGATGGTGATCGAAAATCCGGCGCTCGGCAGTCGGGTGATGGCCACGGGATCCCTCCGTCACGGCTGTGCGGCCGGTCGGCCGCCGTCCGCATTTCTACCGGGTTGTCGCGGCCGACCAGCATGCGGCCCCACTTTTGGCGAGGTTCACCATGGGCATATAGCAGGTGCGTTCGGCGTTGAGTCATGTCAGGATTACGTTCTACTTATCAAAACGGACAGGAGAACCGCTTGCGAGACCAGGAGAGCTTCGTCCCTGTCGAGGACGAGTTCGACGACGTCACCACCGGCGAGCTGGACCTGTCGGAGCGGCAGTCTCTCCGGCGCGTTCCCGGCCTCTCCACCGAGCTCAGTGACGTCACCGAGGTGGAATACCGCCAGCTGCGGCTGGAGCGGGTGGTCCTGGTGGGCGTCTGGACCGACGGCACGGTGACCGACGCCGAGAATTCCCTGACCGAGCTCGCCGCGCTCGCCGAGACCGCCGGCTCCCAGGTGCTCGAAGGGCTCATCCAACGCCGCACCCGTCCCGACCCGGCCACGTACATCGGCCGTGGCAAGGTCGACGACCTCGGCGCGGTGGTGCGTTCCACCGGTGCCGACACCGTCATCTGCGACGGTGAGCTGTCACCGTCGCAGCTGCGCAACCTGGAGCAGCGCACCAAGGTCAAGGTCGTCGACCGGACCGCGCTGATCCTTGACATCTTCGCCCAGCACGCCAAGAGCAAGGAGGGTAAGGCGCAGGTCGAGCTGGCCCAGCTCGAATACCTGCTGCCCCGGCTGCGCGGTTGGGGTGAGACGCTCTCCCGGCAGACCGGTGGCTCCGGTCGGGGTGGCGGCGCCGGCGGCGGTGTGGGTGTCCGTGGTCCGGGTGAGACCAAGCTGGAGACCGACCGGCGCCGCATCCGCCACCGGATCTCCCGGCTGCGCCGCGAGATCAAGGGCATGCGGACGGTACGCGTGACCAAGCGCTCCCGTCGCTCCCGCAACGCCGTTCCCGCGGTGGCCATCGCCGGCTACACGAACGCCGGCAAGTCCAGCCTGCTCAACCGCCTGACCGGGGCTGGCGTGCTGGTGGAGAACGCGCTGTTCGCCACACTGGACCCCACCACCCGCAAGGCCACGACCTCGGACGGGCGCCTCTACACCCTCTCCGACACCGTCGGCTTCGTCCGGCACCTGCCGCACCAGATCGTCGAGGCGTTCCGCTCGACGCTGGAGGAGGTCGCCGAGGCGGACCTGGTGGTGCACGTGGTGGACGGCACCCACCCCGATCCGGAGGAGCAGGTCCGGGCCGTGCACGCGGTGCTCGCCGAGGTGAGCGCGGACCGGCTGCCGGAGTTGCTGGTGGTCAACAAGACCGACGCCACCGACGAGGACACTCTGCTGCGCCTCAAGCGACTCTGGCCGGACGCGATCTTCGTGTCCGCACACTCCGGGCGGGGTGTCGACGAGCTGCGCGCGGCGATCGAGGAGCGGCTGCCGAGCCCGGCCGTCGAGGTCCGGGCCGTGCTCCCGTACGACAGGGGGGACCTGGTCGCCCGGGCCCACCGCACGGGCGATGTGCTCAGCACGTCGCACCTGCCCGAGGGCACACTGTTGCACGTCCGCGTCAACGCGGAGCTGGCCGCGGAGCTGGCTCCGTACGACGTCCAGCGGCAGGAGCAGGCGGCCGGCAGCCGGTCCTGAGCGGCCACGGCGTCATCCATCGGAAACGCGCGGCATGCGACACTGGCCGAATGCGCCGCGTTGTTTCCTCGGTCACGGTTGCCCTCGGCCTGTTTGGGGCAACCGTGGCGTTCGCCGGAGCAGCCGCCGCGGCACCCGTCGCCGGGTCCGCCGGGCTGCTCGCCGCCGCCCCCGGCCAGAAGCGGTGCACGATCACCGACGAGCGTCTGCGGGAGCTGTCCGGGCTGGTCGCGACCAAGAGCGGCTACATCGCGGTCAACGACGGCACCGATGTCGCGGCGCGCGAGCGGGTCTTCTTCCTCGACACCAAGTGTGAGATCTCGAAGGAGCCGGTCCGCTACTCGGGTCAGGGCCCGTCCGACACCGAGGATCTGGCGCTGTCCAAGGACGGCAGGACCCTCTGGATCGCCGACACCGGTGACAACGCCGACTCCAAGCAGCGCCGCACCCGCGTCGCCCTCTGGTCGATGCCGGTCAGTGGCTCCAAACAGCCAGTCCTGCACCGGCTGTCGTACCCGGAGGCCAAACCGCACGACGCCGAGGCGCTGCTCATCGGCGACGACGGCAAGCCGCTGATCATCACCAAGGTGACCAAAGGCAAGGCCGAGATCTACACCCCGACGGGGGCGTTGAAGAGCGGCGAGACCGACCCGGTGCCGATGCGCAAGGCCGGCGAGATCCTGCTGCCCAAGACGCAGACCGAAAATCCGCTGAACACGTTCGGCCGGATCGCCATCACCGGTGCCGCCCGCTCGCCGGACGGCTCCCGGGTCGTCCTGCGCACCTACGCGGACGCCTTCGAGTTCGACGTCACCAATGGCGACATCGTCGGCGCCCTCACCACCGGCAAGCCGCGAGTGACGCCGTTGACCGACCCGTTCGGTGAGGCGATCACCTACAGCCCGGACGGGAAATCGTTCCTCACGGTCTCCGACGCGGCCCGGTTCACCGAGGACGACCCGCTCGACATCCTCAGCTACTCGCCGTCGACCTCCACGGCGGTGCCGCTGGCCGCGGAGGATGCTCCCAAGCCGGCGGCCTCGAAGTCCTGGACGGCCGGGTTGAGCCTCGACGACATCACGTACCTGGTCGGCGCGGTCGGGTTGCTCGGGCTGCTGCTGGTCGGCGCCGGGATCGTCGGCATCGTCCGAGCCCGCCGCCGCCCGCCGACCGACGACGCTGCCGATCCGTCGGATCTCGACGACGAGCCGTTCGGCTCCCGGTCCGGCCGCGCCGACGGTTCCTTCGGTAGCGACGACCGCAGGAACGGCGTCTACGGGAGTGGTGCGGCGGCCGGCGGTGCGGTCTACGGCGGTGGCGCGGGTCGCGGCGGCCCGGCTCCGGCGGGTGGTGCCGTGTACGGCGGCGGTGGTGCCCGCCCCGCCGTCGCCGACGGTGGCTACGGTGCCCCGCGGCCGGGCGGTGGCGTGTATGGCGGTGGCGGAGCCCGCCCCGCTGGCGGCGGTGGTCGCCCGCAGGGCGGTGGCGGCCGTCCCCAGGGCGGTGGTGGTCGCCCGCAGGGCGGTGGCGGCGGTCGGCCGCAGGGCGGTGGCGGTCGCCCGCAGGGCGGTGGCGGTCGTGCCCAGGGTGGTGGTGGTCGCCCGCAGGGCGGCGGTGTCTACGGCGGCGGTGGTGGTCAGCCCGGGGCCGGCCGTGCCGAACCGCCCCGGCGCGGGGGACAGGAGCCGGACTACCGGGGCCAGCGACCAGCACGCCGACGCGACGAGGAACCACCCGTGGACCCGTACGGGCAGTATCCCGGCGGTGGTCGCGGGCATCGGGGCGACCGCTACTGATCTGAGCCGCTGCGCTCACTAGCCTCGACCAGCGGTACGGGTGGACGCGCGTGGCGTCCACCCGTCGAACCGGTCAGATCCGGCGGAGCACCGCCACGACCCGACCCATGATGGTGGCGTCGTCACCGGGGATCGGGTCGAAGGCCGGGTTCTGCGGCATCAGCCAGACGTGCCCGTCGCGCCTCCGGTAGGTCTTGACAGTCGCCTCACCGTCGAGCATGGCCGCCACGATCTCGCCCGAGTCGGCGGTCGGCTGCTGCCGGACGACCACCCAGTCGCCGTCGCAGATGGCCGCGTCGAGCATCGAGTCGCCCTTGACCTGGAGCATGAAGACCTCGCCCTCGCCGACCAACTCGCGAGGGAGGGGGAAGATGTCCTCCACCGCCTGCTCGGCGAGGATCGGCCCACCGGCGGCGATCCGGCCGAGCATCGGCACGTACGCCGGTGCGGGCCGCTGTGCCCGGGACAACTCGTCGTCGATGGCCTCGCTGGGGGCCCGGACGTCGACCGCGCGCGGCCGGTTCGGGTCGCGGCGGAGGAAGCCCTTCTTTTCCAGCTCCTTGAGCTGGTAGGCGACGCTGGACGGCGACACCAGGCCGACCGCCTCGCCGATCTCGCGGACGCTCGGTGGGTAGCCGTGCCGCTCGACCCAGGTGCGGATGAATTCCAGGATGCGGCGTTGGCGGGCGGTCAGGTCGACCGCAGCCGGGTCGGGGAAGGCGCTGACCACCGGAGTGACCTGACGCACGGCGGGTTGGCCCGTCCGGCTGCGGGCGGCGCTGCGGCGTCGGGTGGCCGGCGGGCCCGCCTCGGTGATCTGCTGCGGGCTCTTCGGCCGGCTGGCCCGGTCCTCGGTCACGTCCGTCCTCCCTGGTCGGCGCTGGGTGCCTCGTCGGCTCGTGGTGCGTGCGGTGGTGCCACGATGTTCATGACCGTATAGGTGAGATCGGTCATTTTCAAACATCTGTACGACCTCTCACCGGCGTGTCGGGGTGAAAAACCACGCTGCTCGTACTGATGTTCTGATAAATGGTACGTCAGATAGCACTGGTGTTCGATTGTCGGTCGGTTTCCGGTCCGCTGCCGACACGTCGACCGGTAACCCGGGCGGGGTCGTGGCGTTGAGGCTTCGGGTGGCGCGATGGTGGGGGATGACCGGATGGTCCGTGACGCGCCGGACACGCCGGCCAACTTGACCGGGCTTCCCCGGCGACATACGGTCGACCCCTAGATGTAGTAGTGACACGGGCGTAAGTTGCCTACAGGTTGGGTCCGACTACCGACCGCACTCCCGTAAGGTTGATCACGGCGGGCGCCACGAGCGCGGGGCACCGTCGTGGTGAGTCGTGCCCGGGTGCGTCCGGTTCGGCGTGGTTGATCATGATTAGGGGGTCCGCGATGCGGTGTCCGTACTGCCGGCACGCCGACTCCCGGGTGGTCGACTCGCGCGAGGCCGACGACGGCCAACTCATCCGGCGGCGGCGGTCCTGTCCGGAGTGCGGCAAGCGGTTCACCACGGTCGAGGAGGCGGTCCTCGCGGTCGTCAAGCGCAGCGGGGTGACCGAGCCGTTCAGCCGCACGAAGATCATCGGCGGGGTGCGCAAGGCGTGCCAGGGCCGGCCGGTCGACGACGACTCGCTCGCGCTGCTCGCGCAACGGGTCGAGGAGACCGTCCGGGCCAAGGGGGCCGCCGAGATCCCCAGTCACGAGGTGGGCCTGGCGATCCTGGGTCCGTTGCGCGACCTGGACGAGATCGCCTACCTGCGGTTCGCCAGTGTCTACCGTTCCTTCGACTCGCTTGCCGACTTCGAGCGCGAGATCGAGACGTTGCGGGCCGCTGCGCGCGCCCGGGAGCAGGACCGGGCCGACGCGGTTGACGCCGCCGGCCGCACCAGCTGAATCTGCACGGATTTTCGAGAGATCAAGACGCGGTGGCTGACCGCGTAGACGAGGGGGGCAACGGCGTGACAACGAGCCGTTCACGGGGCAAGGCAGGCGTGGGGCTGAAGATCGACCGGGTGTGGACGACCGAGGGGGTCCACCCGTACGACGAGGTCAGCTGGGAGCGCCGGGACGTCGTGATGACGAACTGGCGGGACGGCTCGATCAACTTCGAGCAGCGGGGGGTCGAGTTCCCCGAGTCGTGGAGCGTCAACGCGGCCAACATCGTCACCACGAAGTACTTCCGGGGCGCGGTGGGGACCCCGGAGCGGGAGTGGTCGCTCAAGCAGCTCATCGACCGGGTGGTCACCACCTACCGCACCGCCGGTGAGGAGTACGGCTACTTCGCCAGCCCGGCCGACGCCGAGGTCTTCGCGCACGAGCTGACCTGGATGCTGCTGCACCAGGTGTTCAGCTTCAACTCGCCGGTCTGGTTCAACGTCGGAACCCCGTCGCCGCAGCAGGTCAGCGCCTGCTTCATCCTGGCCGTCGACGACTCGATGGACTCCATCCTGGACTGGTACAAGGAGGAGGGGCTGATCTTCAAGGGCGGCTCCGGCTCCGGCGTCAACCTGTCGCGCATCCGTTCGTCCCGTGAGCTGCTGTCCTCCGGCGGCACCGCCTCCGGCCCGGTCAGCTTCATGCGCGGCGCGGACGCCTCCGCCGGCACCATCAAGTCCGGCGGCGCGACCCGTCGGGCGGCCAAGATGGTCATCCTCGACGTGGACCACCCGGACATCGAGGAGTTCGTGGTCACCAAGGCGCGCGAGGAGGACAAGATCCGCGCGCTGCGCGACGCCGGGTTCGACATGGACCTCGGCGGTTCCGACATCGTCAGCGTGCAGTACCAGAACGCCAACAACTCGGTCCGGGTCTCCGACGAGTTCATGTCGGCGGTGGAGAACGGCAAGGGCTTCGACCTGCGCGGCCGGCTGGACGGCTCGGTGATCGACACCGTCGACGCCAAGAAGCTGTTCCGGACCATCTCCCAGGCCGCCTGGGAGTGCGCCGACCCGGGCCTGCAGTACGACGACACCATCAACGACTGGCACACCTGCCCGGAGACCGGGCGGATCACCGCGTCGAACCCGTGCTCGGAGTACCTGCACCTGGACAACTCCTCGTGCAACCTGGCCTCGCTCAACCTGATGAAGTTCCTCCGTGCCGACGGTGGCTTCGAGGTGGAGAAGTTCGTCAAGTCCGTCGAGTTCGTCATCACCGCGATGGACATCTCGATCTGCTTCGCCGACTTCCCGACCGACAAGATCGGTGAGACGTCCCGCGCCTACCGTCAGCTCGGCATCGGCTACGCCAACCTGGGCGCCCTGCTGATGGCCTCCGGCCTGCCGTACGACTCGGACCAGGGGCGCTCGGTCGCCGCCGCGATCACGTCCCTGATGACCGGCACCGCGTACCGTCGCTCGGCCGAGCTGGCCGGCGTCGTCGGCCCGTACGACGGTTACGCCCGCAACGCCGAGCCGCACAAGCGGGTCATGCGCAAGCACGCCGCCGCCAACGACGAGATAAAGCCGACCAGCCCGGTGGCCACCGCGATCGTTCGCGAGGCGACCAAGCAGTGGACCCAGGGCAACAAGATCGGTGACAAGAACGGTTGGCGCAACGCGCAGGCCAGCGTCCTCGCCCCGACCGGCACCATCGGCTTCATGATGGACTGCGACACCACCGGCGTGGAGCCGGACCTGGCGCTGGTCAAGTTCAAGAAGCTGGTCGGCGGCGGCTCGATGCAGATCGTCAACCAGACGGTGCCGCGCGCCCTGCGCAGCCTCGGCTACCCCGAGGAGCAGGTCGAGGCCATCGTCGAGCACATCGCCGACCACGGCCACGTGGTGGACGCCCCGGGCCTCAAGCCGGAGCACTACGCGGTCTTCGACTGCGCGATGGGCGAGCGGACGATCGCGCCGATGGGTCACGTGCGGATGATGGCGGCCATCCAGCCGTTCGTCTCCGGCGCCATCTCCAAGACGGTCAACATGCCGGAGGCGGCCACCGTCGAGGACGTCGAGAAGATCTACTTCGAGGGTTGGAAGCTCGGCCTCAAGGCGCTGGCGATCTACCGGGACAACTGCAAGGTCGGCCAGCCGCTCTCCGTGGCCAAGAACAACAAGGCCACCGAGCCGGCTGCGGTCGAGGCCGCGCCGGCCGCGGTCGAGAAGGTCATCGAGTACCGGCCGGTGCGCAAGCGCCTGCCGAAGAAGCGCCCGTCCGAGACGGTCAGCTTCTCCGTCGGCGGCGCCGAGGGCTACCTGACCGCGTCGTCCTACCCGGACGACGGCCTCGGTGAGGTCTTCCTGAAGATGTCCAAGCAGGGCTCGACCCTGGCCGGGGTGATGGACGCCTTCTCGGTGGCCATCAGCATCGGCCTCCAGTACGGCGTGCCGCTGGAGACGTTCGTCAGCAAGTTCACCAACATGCGCTTCGAGCCGGCCGGCATGACCGACGACCCGGACGTGCGGATGGCGGCCTCGGTGATGGACTACATCTTCCGTCGCCTCGCGCTGGACTTCCTGCCCTACGAGCGCCGCGCCGAGTTGGGCATCTTCACCGCCTCGGAGCGGGCCGCCCAGCTCCGCGCCGAGGCCGACGCGGAGGCCGCCGTGAGCGGTGCGGACCTCACCGCGATGGCGTCCTCCGCGCCGGTGGAGACCCCGGCCAAGCCCGAGGCCGTCGCCCAGCCGGCACAGGAGGTGGCCGACGTGGCCGCCGCCAAGCCGGCCCCGGGCGTGGGTTCCAGCACCGAGTTGCTGGAGGCCGTCATCGGCAAGGCCGCCGACGCACCGCTCTGCTTCACCTGCGGTACGAAGATGCGCCCCGCCGGAAGCTGCTACGTCTGCGAGGGCTGCGGCTCCACCAGCGGCTGCAGCTGACGTACGCGACGAAGGGCGCTGCCCCGGCCTCCCTCGTGGAGGTCGGGGCAGCGCTCTTTGTGGCCTCAATGCAGAGGTTGGTTGACGGCCGGGAAGGGTGCGAGGCTCGTCGCGTGACTTCTCCCCTTGCGCGTCGCGTCTACGAAACGTGTCACCTGACCGGATCGTTCCGCTTGCGCTCAGGTCAGACGAGCGACGAGTACTTCGACAAGTACCTATTCGAGGCACAACCTGGCCTGTTGTGTGCGGTGGCCGAGGTGATGGTCACCCTGCTGCCAGAGTGTGACGTGCTGGCGGGGATGGAGATGGGCGGCATCCCGATCGCCACCGTGATGTCGCAGCTGACCGGGCTGCCGACCGCGTTCGTCCGGAAGCAGGCGAAGGAGTACGGCACCGGCAAGGCCGCCGAGGGCGCCCCCGTGGTCGGCCGGCGGGTGGTGGTGATCGAGGACGTGGTCACCACAGGCGGCGCGTTGCTGGCATCATGCCGCCAGCTGCGGGCCGGCGGCGCGATGGTCGAAACGGTGGTCTGCGCTATCGATCGCGAGCAGGGCGGGCGTGAGAATCTGGCGGCCGAAGGGCTGCGCTTGCACGCCGCCCTCACCCGTCGCGACCTGGAATCGTCCCCGCCGGGCTGATCGTCTGACAAGCCAGCTGCTTCACCGCCGTGCCATGCGCCCCGGGAGTGCCGCCCCGGCCGAGGCGCTTCGGGTGCGGACCGAGGGGTTCGTCGTGGCGTGGCGAGCTACCGGATCAGCGGTCTTCGTCGCCTTCGGTGGGGCGTGGCGGGCGGTTGTGCTTGGCCCACTCGTCGACCTCGTCCGCGTCCCAGATCGTCGTTCCGATCAACCGGGCGATCGGCTCGGGGAAGCCCGGTCGGCGGGTGATCTGGAGGACCCGCTGCCGCGACACGTTGAACAGGGCGGCTAACTCACCAGGCCCGTACAAGCGCGGTCGCTTCACGGCCTGAAAGTAGGCGTATCTAAAGCTTGACTATTGCCACTTACAGATTGACAAGTGAGGGAGAGGTGGTGTGTGGTGGAGTAGTCCATACCAGGCGACAGCAGATCGTCAGGAGGCCAGGTGCCGAAGCACGTGCCGTACGACGACTACCTGCTGGCCGTGGCGCTGACTCTGGCGCGCCGGCACCGTCCGGTCTGGTCGTGGAGGCATTGGCGGCGGATCTGCCGCTGTGGGGCGGATCTGCCGTGCCGTGCCCGCCACCGCATCCCGATCCGCCGAGGCTTCTGGCCGGGGGAGGAGCAGGAGTGACCACGCACGCCCCGGTCCTTCCGCTGTGGATCTGCGGTGGCTGCGACTCACTTTGGCCCTGCCGGACCCGGCGCACCGAGCTGGTTGCCGAGTTCGACGGCGCACCTGTGTCGTTGGCCCTCTACATGGGGTCCTACCTGATCTGGGCGGCCGAGGACCTGACCTGGGTGCCCGCCGGGCTGCTGCATCGGCGCTTCCTGGGCTGGATCCGGTGAGCCTGATCCGGCGGGGTGACGAACGGTTCCACCACAGCGACAACTCGCACAAGTGGATCCCGCCCGAACCGGACCACGACCAGGAGGTCTGGACCGAGATGGTCCGGCAGCACCAACTCCAGCACCTGGAGGAGGTCTCCAGCCGCAGGAAGCCCTCTCGATCATTTGATGCTGAGTAGTTGCAGGCGAACCGGGCTGACTACTCAGCATCAAATGATCTTGAATTTGGCGGCGGAACGCCCTACTGGCTCGCGTTCGACGATGCCGGATCACCAGGGCGGTTTGCCCAACGGAGTCAGTCGGTCGGCAGCAGCGGTCGCATGAACGTTCGCTCGTACCGCACGACACAACCCGACTCGTCGCGGATGCGGTCGGCGGCGACGAACTCCGGGTCGTCGCCGAACCGGGCGCGGTAACGCTCGTAGGCCGCCAGGCTCTCGAAGCTGAACAGCGCCTCGGCCTTGTCACTGGCGCCCTCGGCGGGCAGGAAATAGCCATGGTGCACACCACCGTGCTCGGCCACCAACCGCATCCATGTTCGGGCGAAGTCCTCGAACGCGTCGATCTGCGCGGGGTCGATCGTGTAGTGCACGACGCAGGTGATCATTCGATCACCATAGGGGAGTGCCTCGGTAACACCTGTGCTCCGCCGTACGAAGAAGGGGTGTGAGGGTTACGAGGGAGGGCTGCCGGTGAGTGAGCCGAGCCAAGTCGACGACGACATCTCCGGCATCGGTGCCGATCCGGTCGCCTTCGAGGTCTTCTACCGCCGGCACCTGGAGGCGGTGGGCCGGTTCGTGGCGCGGCGGGTCGACGATCCACACCTCGCCGCGGACCTGACCGCCGACGTGTTCCTGGCGGTGATCGAGTCGGCGGCCGGCTACCGGCCGGATCGGGGGAGCCAGATCGGCTGGCTGTACGGGGTGGCCCGCAACGTCATCGGCGACGAGCGACGTCGGGCGGCCCAACGGTTGCGGGTGCACGGCCGCCTGGCCGGACGACGCGACCTCGGGCCCGATGACATCGCCCGCATCGAGGAGCGGATCGACGCCGAGTCGGCCGCCCGGCGTACCTGTCGGGCGTTGGGCGAGCTACCCGAGGGCACCCGGACGCTTGTCGAACTCGTCGCGGTGGACGGCCTCACCGTCGCGGAGGCGGCGACGGTGCTCGGGATGTCGCCGGTCGCCGCCCGGGTGCGCCTGCACCGGGCCCGCCGTGTCGTCCGCGCCGTGCTCGCCCGACCGGCCGCCACCCTCGCTTGATGAGACGGAGCTGACGATGAACGAGACCGAACTGTCGCCGCGGGGTTTCGAGGAGCAACTTCTCCGGGACCTGACGGCACACGTCGCCCAACGGGCCGAGGTGGTGTCGGTGGCCCGTCCGGCCCGACGCCGTACCCGGCTCCTGGGCGGTTGGCGTCTCGCCGGAGCGTTCGGGCTGGCGGTGACGCTGACCGTCGGCGCGCTGGCGGTGCAGACGATGAGGGTGGGCGAACAGCCGCCGCCCACGGCGAGCGCGTCGGAGATCTTCCGGCTGGCCGCCGACGCCGCCCGGCAGCAGCCGGAGCTCACCGCACGGCCCGACCAGTACGTCTTCACGGAGTCCCTGGCGACGTTCCGCGAGCTGCCGGCCAGCGGCCCGTACCGAACCATCCGGAACCAACTGTGGCAGTCGGCCGGCGGAATCGCGTACACGCAGGGACGTTATCGACCGGAGACCGATCCGAACGGGTGGAGCGAACTGAGGGTGCTGCGCATCGACGATCCCGACGATCCCGAGAAGGAACTCGACGCGTTCCAGCCGCCCGCGTACCACGGTGACCTGCCCACCGATCCGGACGAGCTGTTTCGATACCTTCGGGAACACCCGGTCGACCTGCATCTCTCCGAAGGCGCCGACGAGGAGGCCGTCTACGGGGACGAGAGCATGGCGTACACGACCGCGCGGTCGATGCTCCGCGGTTACGTGCCGCCCCGGACGCTCGCGGCGCTGTTCGAGGTGCTGGCACGGCAGCCCGGAGCGGTCGTCATCTCGGGCGACGTGGTGGACGCGGCCGGCCGTCATGGGGTGGCGATCCGGATGCCCGGTGTCATCGGGGGCAACATGGACCTCATCTTCGACCGGGACTCCCACGTCTACCTCGGCACCCGAGGGTCGGTGATACGCGACGGCAAGGAGTCCCTGTACGACGCCGTCGCGGTGCTGCGTATCGCCATCGTCGACCGGCCGGGCCAGGTGCCCTGAGCGACGACGGGCCCGCAGGGCCGGACCGGTCAGGGCTGGGTGAACAGGGGACCGTAGTTCGAGCGGAACATCTGCTCGCCGAGCCGCCGCATGACCAGGTCACGCAACGCGGGTGGGAGCCCGGTGGCCCGGTCCCGCCGGTGGGTCTGGCTGAGCACCCAGTCGGTACGCGGGCGACGCCGCGCCTCGTACCCCCGCAACGCCTCGGCGACGGAGTCGGCGGCGGCCAACGACGATGCCAGCACGACGGCGTCCTCCAGGGCCATCGCCGCTCCCTGGGCCATGTTCGGCGAGGTGGCGTGGGCGGCGTCGCCGATCAGCAGCACCGGACCCCGGGTCCAGGAGTCGAGCACGACCTCCTGGTTCGGGCCGGCGTGCACTGTGCTGTCGTCGTGGTCGAGGGCCTTGAGCATGATGGCGGCCGGCTCGGTGAACGTCGCGGCGACGTCGTCGCGCCAGCCTGGCCGATCGACCGCCGGGCCGTCGTTGTAGTAGCAGTACGTCTGCTCGGCGCTGATCGGAATGGTCAGGAACTGCCTGCCGCGCCCCAACTGCACCGACCAGAACGGTTCGTCGTCGATCCGGGGCGCCACCCACCGGTACGCGTACTGGCCGAGGTCACGGGCCGGGTGGCCGTCGAAGGCCAGCCGGCGGACCGCCGAGTGCACCCCGTCCGCGCCGATCACCAGGTCGTACCGTCCGGCACTGCCGTCGTCGAACTCGACGGCGATCAGATCGCCCTCCCGCGCGAGCGCCACCGGTTGGCGGCCCCAGCGGATCGGGGCGTCGGCGACGCCGGCGAGCAGCGCCCGGTGCAGCAGTGCCCGGGGCAGTGACACGCACGGCCCGACGCCCTGCCACAGCGCGGCCACGTCGATGTCGAAGAGGCGCCGGCCCCGCTGGTTGGCGCTGCGCTGACGCCTGATCTCCACGGCGACGTCGGCGACCGGTTCCCGGAAATTGAGCACGTCGAGCACCCGTGTCGCGTTGCCGGTCAGGTAGATGCCGGCGCCGGAGTCGGTCGGCCCGGAGGCCCGTTCGACCACGTCGACGGTCGCGCCCCAGTCCCGCAACGCGGCAACCGTCGCCAGCCCGGCGACGCCCCCGCCGACGATCAGTACCCGGACACCAGTTCCCCGCACGACCCGGTCCTCCCGTCAACATCACCCCGCTGAGCTGCTGCTCAGAGCGCCGACCGAGGCAGCACTCTACGAGGCGCGCCGGAACGGGGGCTGAACCGGCGGAAAAAGGCTGCGAAGATCACGCTCATGACAACCGCCGAGGCGTACGTCGAATTCGCCAGCCGCGAGGCGCACGGTGTCTCGCCCGCGTACGAGCGTCTGTCGCTGGCGGTGTCCCGTGACGACGAGCTGCTCGCCCTGCTCGACCGGCTCCCGCCGGGCAAACGGCAGCCGAACCTGCTGTTCGGCGTCGTCCGCTGGCTCGGTGGCCCGGTCGACGACCCGGCCGCGTTCCACGACTACGCCGTGTCGCACTGGCCCGCCGTCGAGGCGGAGCTGCTCACCCGGGCCACCCAGACCAACGAGGCCGGCCGGTGCGCGCTGCTGCTGCCGGTGCTCGCCGCGCTGCCGCAGCCTCTCGCCCTACTGGAGGTCGGTGCGTCGGCCGGCCTCTGCCTCTACCCGGACCGGTACGCGTACCGCTACGGCGAGCACGGTGTGGGTTCGGGCGAGCCGGTGCTGGAGTGCGCCGCCGACGGGCTGACGCCGCCGACCCGCGTACCCGATGTGGTGTGGCGGGCCGGCCTGGACCTCAACCCGCTCGACGTGACCGACGGCGGCGACGTGTCCTGGTTGGACGCGTTGATCTGGCCGGAGCAGGAGCACCGGCGGGACCGGTTGCGGGCCGCGGTGGCGGTCGCGGCGGCCGACCCGCCGCTGCTGGTCCGCGGCGATCTGGTGGACGACCTGCCGGCGCTCGCCGCACGGGCGCCGGCCGGCGCGACGCTCGTGGTGTTCCACACCTCGGTCCTCTACCAGGTGCCGCCGCCACGCCGGGAGGCGTTCGCCCGGCTGGTCCGCGAGCTACCCGGGCACTGGGTCGCGATCGAGGGCCCGGACGTGCTCCGGTACGACGGGCTGCCGACCCCGCCGAGCGACGCGCTGCACAACGTCCTCGCCCTGGACGGCCGGCCGCTGGCCTGGACCAGGGGGCACGGCCAGGCGATGACCTGGTTCGGCTGAGCGCGCCGACGTGTCACGCCGCACCGTGACGCGCGCCGACGTGTCACGCCGCACCGTGACGCGCCCGACGTGTCACGCCGCACCGCTCAGCCCGTCGGTTCGGGCAGCCGGGCACGCAGGGCCTGGAGGAACCAGTCCACCGCCGGTGTCACCGGAACGCCTGTCGACCAGCCGTTGACGACCGACAGCAGGTCGAGGTACCGGTCCCGACGGGGATCGTTCGCGACGGTCAGCCGGTCCCACAGCCACCGGCGCAACGCGGCGTCGTCGGCTCGTCGGTGCAGCCGCGCGTACCGGTCGGTGGCCGCCGCGACCACACCGTCGGCCTCCGGACCGAACGGATCGAGACCGGCCGCGAGGGCGGGGGCCACCACGTCCCGGACCACAGCGACGGCGTCCGGGCGGGGCAGCCCCGGGACGTCGTGGTCGGCGGCGTGCTGCCGGGTCAACCGTCGCATGCTCGCCCGGAAGGTGGGGTCCCGGCACAGCTCGGCCAGCTCCAACCATGCCTCGATCTGCGCGGTGGTGGGGTCCTCGGGCAGCTCCGGCGTCATCGACACCAGCACACCCGAACACGCGGGCCGGTCACCCAGGTCGGCGAAGAGCGTGCCGAGGAAGTCCTCGACAAGCTGCCTCCGTTCCTGGGCGGTGAGCCGGGCCAACCGGTGCAGCTCCTCCATCTCCGCCGGCCCCGCCCCGCGTCGCGCCGCCAACGTGAGCACCGCCTGGCGCAGCCGGAGCACCCGGATCTGCACCGCCACCGCCTCGGCGTGCGTGGCGGCCACCTCGCGCAGCGGCACCTCATGGTTCACCACCCGCCGGATGGCGGCGAGATCCACGCCGAGGTCGCGCAGCGTACGGACCAGCTCCAGCCGGGCCACGGCGTCCGGACCGAACCGCCGGTAGCCGGCCGGGCTCCGGTCGGTCGGTGGCACGATCCCGCTGTCGGCGTAGTACCGGATTGTCCTGACGCTCAACCCGGTCCGCCGGGCCAGGTCACCGATCGTCTGTCGCGTCTCCCCGCTCATGCCCCCACCCTCGTGTCTCCCTCCGGTGGAGACTCAAGCCGCCGCCGGGCCGGCGAGGAAGGTCGTGATCGTCGCGGTGAACGCCTCGGGGTCGTCCAGCCACGGGTAGTGCCCCGCGCCCGGTTGAACGACCATCTCGGCGTGCGGAATCAGCTCCTCGAGCTGCGCCACCAGGCCCGGCGGCGCGCCCAGGTCAACCTCACCGGCGAGCAACAGCACCGGCTCTCGGCGCACGGCAAGCGCGGCACGGGTGGCCGGCGGGTCGAAGGCGCCGTCGGCGCCGAAGATCCGCGCCGCCTCCTCGTTGCGCTGACCGGGCTCGGCCGCCTGGTGGGCCCTCGCCGCCTCGTCCCACCGGCCGTAGAAGAACGGCGCGATCTCCTGCCAGGCGTCGGCGCTGGCGCGGCCCGCCACCATGGCGTCCAGCGCCGCTGCCGCCGCCGGGAACCACGGCTCGCCCACCCGGGCCCGGGTGACCTCCTGACGCAGGGCGGCGGTCGCCGTCAGACCGACCGCCCGGGTGCTCGGGGTGACCAGCGCGAGCCGGCCCACCCGCTCGGGGTGGCGGGTCGCGTACTGGAGTGCCACGTTCGCCCCGGCGGAGTGCCCGAGCACGTCCAGCCGATCCAGACCCAGATGCCGGCGCAGTGCCTCCACGTCGTCGACCAGCCGGTCGCAGCGGTAGGTGGAGACGTCCGCCGGGACGGCCGAGTGGCCGGTGCCGCGACTGTCAGGAATGACGAGCGTCCGGTGTACGCCCAGACCACCGAGGTCACCGAGGTACGCCGAGTCGCGCATCGGACCGCCCGGCAGGCAGACCAGCGGATCGCCGCCGCCGACGGTCCGGTAGGTGAGGCTGGTTCCGTCGGCCGCGGTGAACGAGGTCATGAGCACACCGTGTCAGGGCCGGCCGTCCAGCGGAACCCGTTCCCGGTGGCGTCCCTAGACTGCTGCGGTGAGCGGAGAGCGGAAACCCCTGGCCGACCGGCCGCTCACCGAGCCGCACCCGTCCCGGCTGCCGCCCGAGCACCCCGACCGGGCCGGAATCCTCGCCGCGCACGCCGCCGCGCTCGCCGCCGGGGAGGCCGGCTACCTGGACCCGGCGAGCGGGTTGTTCGTGCTCAGCGCGGCCTTCCTGGCCCGCCGCGGCACGTGCTGTGGACGCGGCTGCCGGCACTGCCCGTACGTGGACGATCCACCGTCCGGATAGGCGTCGGCGAGGGCTTCCGCACGCCACCGACACCCCGTACGGTGTCCGACGGGCATCTGGCGGGCGCCTTGTGCCGTCGGTCGGTTCGAGAGGGTGAAGCGTGCGCGGGCGGATCATGGTCGGCGGGCTGGCGGGGCTGCTGGTGAGCGGGTGCTCCGCCGAGGCCGAGCCGCCACGGGTGCCGCCACCGGTGCCGCCCGCGGTGCAGGCCGCGGCGGCCTCCTCCGGCGGCGCCTGCCGGTTGCTGGACTTCGGGGTGATCGAGCAGGTGACCAAGGTGCGCTTCGACGTGGCGGCAGCCAGCGAGCAGGGCGACACCCACAGCTGTGTGGTCCGGGCTGCGGGCGCGACGCTGCCGGAGCTGACCCTCAGCGTGTCCGAGACCACGATCGACAAGGCCACCTTCGCCGCGGACGTGGTGCCGGACCGGGCGGCGAAGGTCACCGGGCTGGGCCAGCAGGCGTACCAGCGCACCACCGCCTCCGCGAGTGGCCGGGGACCGGGCGCCGAGGTGGGCTGGCTGGCCGCCGATGGCCGACTGGCGACGTTGGGCTGGACCGCTGCGCGGGGCAGCGAGCGTGCGGCGGTGGAGAAGCTGACCGGCAGCCTGACCGCGCTGGCCAAGAAGGTCGACACCCGGGCGCTGTGACGCCTGGGTGCCGCGTGTGTCAGTTGGCGGCGACGAAGACCCGGGAGGCGACCTCGCGGGGGAGCCGGACCCGGTCGCCGGAGCGGTCGATCGACACCCCGTCGCGCTCCTGGGCGACCGTCACGGTGGCGCCCGGGTCGACACCGGCGGCGTGCAACTGGCGCAGCACGTCGCCGTCGGTCTGCACGCTCTCGCAGATCCGGCGGACCACGACCGGCCCGGAGAGGCCGGGGAATGCCAGGTTGCGCTCGCTCTCGCCGATCTCGGGCGTCTCCGCCTCGGGTGAGCCCAACCCCTCCAGACCGGGGATCGGGTTGCCGTACGGCGAGCGGGTCGGCCGGTTGAGCAGGTCGTAGACCCGCTTCTCCACCGCGTCACTCATCACGTGCTCCCACCGGCAGGCCTCTTCGTGGGCCTCCTCGTAGGGCATCCCGATGACGTTGACCAGCAGCAGCTCGGCCAGGCGGTGCTTGCGCATCACGGACACGGCCGTGTTGCGGCCCAGCGCGGTGAGGGTGAGGTGCCGGTCACCTTCGACGGTGAGCAGCCCGTCACGCTCCATCCGGGCGACGGTCTGGCTCACGGTGGGGCCGCTCTGGCGTAGCCGCTCGGCGATGCGGGCACGCAGCGGTGGCACCCCTTCCTCTTCCAACTCGAGGATGGTGCGCAGATACATCTCGGTCGTGTCGACCAGGTCGTGAGACTTCATAGCTTCAGCGGCCCTCCGGTGAACGATGGTACCTCGCCGGCCCGACCGGCAGCCGTCGCCGAACCGCGTGCCGCACGGCCGATTGGTGTTTGATGGTCGCCATGTCCGGTACCCAGGAGCCGCTGGTCGAGGTCGATCGGCTCGGCGTCGAGCTCGACCACGCCGATCCCCCCACCCTGCTCGACGTCCGCTGGCGGCTCGCCGGTCCGCCCGGCCACGCCGACTACCTCGCCGGTCACCTGCCCGGGGCGGTCTTCGTCGATCTGGACACCGCCCTCTGCGGGCCGCCGGGCGCGGCCGGCCGGCACCCCCTGCCCGACCCGGCCGCCCTCCAGGCCGCGCTGCGGGCCGCCGGCGTCCGCGCCGGTCACCCCGTCGTGGTGTACGACGGCGGCGACGGCATGGCCGCCGCGCGGGCCTGGTGGACGTTGCGCTGGGCAGGGCACCGGTCGGTGCGCCTGCTGCACGGCGGTTATCCGGCCTGGGTCGCCGCCGGCCGGCCGGTCTCCACCGACCCGCCGAACCCGCTCCCCGGCGACGTCGTGGTCCGCCCCGGTGAGCTGCCGGTGCTCGACGCGGGGCAGGCCGCCGCGCTGGCCGCCGCCGACGACGCCGTGCTGCTGGACGTGCGGGTGGCGCCCCGCTACCGGGGTGAGGTGGAGCCGATCGACCCGGTCGCCGGGCACGTGCCGGGCGCCGCGAACCTGCCCGCCGGGGAGTACGTCGGCCCGGACGGCCGGTTCGTGACCGCCGACGTGTTGCGGGAGCGGTTCGCGGCCGCCGGGGTGAGCGCTGCGCGCGCGGTCGGGGCGTACTGCGGCTCCGGGGTGACCGCCGCGCAGGCGGTGCTCGCCCTGCACCTGGCCGGCCGTACGGACGCGGCGCTCTACGTCGGATCGTGGAGCAACTGGGTGGCCGACAGCACCCGACCGGTCGCCTCCGGGCCGACGCCTGGCGGCTGACCAGCGCGTGCGGTGGGTGGTTGCCGGGCCTCGTGCGACGATGGGCTGATGTCCGACGACACTGTGGTTGTGTGGGACGAGTCGCTGCTCGCCTACGACATGGGTGACCATCCACTCGACCCGGTCCGGGTGGAGCTGACCATGGCCCTCGCCCGCGAACTGGGCGTCCTGGCCCGGCCCGGGGTACGCGTGGTCAAGCCGGTGCCCGCCGACGATGCCCTGCTCACCCGGGTGCACGACCCGGCCTACCTCGCCGCGGTGCGCAACGCCCCGCGCGACCCGCTCTTCGCCGGCTACGGGCTGGGCACCTCCGACAACCCGGTCTTCGAGGGCATGCACGAGGCCAGCGCGCTGATCGCCGGCGCGACGGTCGTGGCCGCCGAGGCGGTGTGGCGCGGCGAGGCCCGGCGGGCGGTGAACGTGGCCGGTGGCCTGCACCACGCGATGTCCGCCCGGGCCTCCGGGTTCTGCGTCTACAACGACCCCGCGGTGGCGATCGCCCGCCTGCTCGACCTGGGCGCGGAGCGGATCGCGTACGTGGACGTCGACGTGCACCACGGCGACGGGGTGCAGCAGATCTTCTGGGACGACCCCCGGGTGCTCACCGTCAGCCTGCACGAGACGCCGCTGGCTCTCTTTCCGGGCAGCGGTTTCCCCGACGAGACGGGTGGGCCGGGCGCGCAGGGCAGCGCTGTCAACATGCCGCTGCCGCCGGGTGTCGACAACAGCGGCTGGCAGCGGGCGTTCCACGCGATCGTGCCGTCGGTGCTGCGCACGTTCCGGCCGCAGGTGCTGGTCAGCCAGTGCGGCGCCGACGGGCACCGGCTGGACCCGCTCGCCGACCTCAACCTGACGGTGGACGGCCAGCGCGCCACCTACCTGGCGTTGCGTGCCCTCGCCGACGAGCTGTGCGACGGCCGGTGGGTGGCCACCGGCGGCGGTGGGTACGCGCTCGTCGAGGTGGTGCCCCGCGCCTGGACCCACCTGTTGGCGGTGGCCACCGGTCACCCCGTCGACCCGGCCACCCTCACCCCGCCCGCCTGGCGTGACCTGGCCGCCGCGCGTCGCCCCGGCCGGGAGGTGCCGCTGCGGATGACCGACGATGCCGACCCGTCGTACGAGCCGTGGCAGCCCACCGGCGAGCCGAACGCGGTGGACCGGGCGATCGCGGCCACCCGCAAGACGGTGTTCCCGCTGCTCGGGCTCGACCCGCACGATCCGCGGGACTGAGCCGGGGCCGACTCCGGTGACGAGCGTGGACCACCCCGTCGACGTGCTGCTCAGCGACGGCAGCACGGTCCAGTTGCGACCCATCGAGCCGACCGACGCGCCGGGCATCGTGGCGATGCACAGCCGGTTCTCCGAGCGCACCCGTTACCTGCGCTACTTCTCGCCGTACCCGCGTATCCCGGAACGGGACCTGGTCCGGTTCGTCACCGTGGACCACCGGGACCGGGAGGCGTTCGTGGTGCTGGCCGGCGACCGGATCGTCGCCGTCGGCCGGTACGAGCGGCTCGGCCCGCAGGCGCCCGAGGCGGAGGTGGCCTTCGTGGTGGAGGACGCCTACCAGGGCCGGGGCATCGGTTCGGTGCTGATGGAGCATCTGGCGGAGGCCGCCCGCCGCAACGACATCATGAGCTTCGTCGCGGAGGTGCTACCGGCCAACGGGACGATGCTGCGGGTCTTCGCCGACTTCGGCTACCAGGTCCAGCGCGAGTACGCCGACGGCGTGGTGCACCTCAGCTTCCCGATCGCGCCCACCGAGGCGACCCTCGAGGTGCAGCGCGGCCGGGAGCACCGCACCGAGGCCCGCTCGATAGCCCGGTTGCTCGCCCCGCGTGGCATCGCCGTCTACGGCGCCAGCGCCACCGGCCAGGGCGTCGGCGCGGCGGTGCTCGGGCACCTGCGCGACGGCGGTTTCACCGGCGCGGTGGTGCCAGTGCATCCGAGCGCGTCGACGGTGGCCGGGCTGCGGGCGTACCCGTCGGCGCGCGACGCCGCGACGCCGCTGGACCTGGCCGTGGTGGCGGTCCCGCCGTCGGCGGCGACAGCCGTGGTCGCCGACGCCGCGGCCGCCGGGGTGCACGGCCTGGTGGTCATCTCCGCCGGCTTCGCCGAGGCCGGCGCCGAGGGCGCGGCCAGCCAACGGGCGCTGGTCCGCGCGGCGCACGCCGCGGGCATGCGGGTCGTCGGCCCGAACTGCCTGGGGGTGGCCAACACCGACCCGACGGTACGCCTCAACGCCACCCTCGCCCCGGCGCTGCCGCCGGCCGGCCGGGTCGGCATCTTCAGTCAGTCCGGCGCGTTCGGAGTGGCGCTGCTCGCCGAGTCGGACCGGCGTGGTCTCGGGCTGTCCAGCTTCGTCTCGGCGGGGAACCGGGCCGACGTCTCCGGCAACGACCTCCTGCAGTACTGGCAGGACGACAGCGGCACGGACGTGATCATGTTGTACCTGGAGACCTTCGGTAACCCGCGCAAGTTCGCCCGGCTGGCCCGGCGGATCGGCCGCGCCAAGCCGGTGGTCGCGCTCGCCGCACCGGCCCGCCCGGTCGGGGTCTTCGGTGCTGCCGGACCGGACGAGGTGGCGGTGGCCGCGCTGTTCGCCCAGTCCGGGGTGATCCGGGTGGACACCGTCGGAGAACTGCTCGACGTGGGTGTGCTGCTGGCCAACCAGCCGCTGCCGGCGGGCGGTCGGGTCGGTGTGGTCGGCAACTCGTCGGCCCTGACCGGCCTCGCCGCCACCGCGTGCGTCGGGCACGGCCTGACCGTCGCGGACGGCTATCCCCGCGACGTCGGGCCGAGCGCCGGCGCCGCCGAGTTCGCCGCGGCGCTCGCCGAGACGGCCGGCGACCCCTGGGTGGATGCCCTGGTGGTGGTCTTCGCACCGGCCCTGCCCGGCCAACTGACCGACCTGGACGCCGACGTGACCGCCGCGCTGCCGGCCGCCCTCGCGCAGGGCAAGCCGACAGTGGCGACGTTCCTGGTCGGGCGGCTGCCGTCGGGCGTTCCGGCGTACGGCGGCGTGGAGGAGGCGGTGCGGGCTCTCGCCCGGGTGCACCGGTACGCCGAGTGGCTGCGCCGCCCGCCCGGAACGGTGCCCGAGCTGCCCGGCATCGATCGGGACGCCGCGCACACCGCCCTGCGCGCCGACACCACCGACCCGGGCCCGCTGCTGGCCGCGTACGGCATCGACGTGGTGGCCTCGGTGCCCGTCGACTCGGTCGACGCGGCCGTCGACGCGGCCGTACACCTGGGTTTTCCGGTGGCGCTCAAGGCGGCGGCCCCCGGGCTGCGGCACCGGCTCGACCTCGGCGCGGTCCGCCTCGACCTACCCGACGAGCCGAGCCTCCGGCGGGCGTACGCGGAGGTGGCGGCGACGTTCGGCGCGGACGCGCTGGTCCAGCCGATGGTCAGGCCCGGGGTGGCCTGCGTGGTGGAGATGGTGGAGGACCCGGCGTTCGGGCCGGTGGTCGGTTTCGGTCTCGGCGGGGTGGCCACCGAACTGCTCGGCGACCGGGCCTGGCGGGCGGTGCCGCTTACCGACATCGACGCCGCCGAGCTGGTCGACGAGCCCCGCGCGGCGCCCCTGCTGCGCGGGCACCGGGGCGCCGCGCCGGTCGACCACTCGGCGCTGGTGGAGCTGCTGCTGCGGGTGGGTCAGCTCGCCGACGAGCAGCCCCGGGTGCGCTCGCTGACCCTCAATCCGGTGCTCGCCCGCCCGGACGGCATCTCGATCCTGCACGCCGAGGTACGCGTCGGCGGCGCGGCCGTACGCCCCGACACCGGCCCGCGCCGCCTCTGACCGGACCCGTTCAGGCGCGGCTGGAGATCTGCTGGACTCCCCACGAGTTGCCGTCCGGGTCGGTGAAGAACACGAAGCCGACGTTGTCCAGTGGATGCGGCGTGGGCCGCGGGTTCACGCCGACCACCTGGATCTCGCTGACCTTGACCCCACTGTCGACCAGGTGCGCCCGGGCCCGCTCGATGTCGGGCACCACCAGTTGCAGGCCCTTGAGCGAGCCCGGCGGCATGTCCGGTACGACACCCTCGCCGATCACGATCGAGCAGCCCGAGCCCGGCGGGGTCAGCTGGATCAGGCGCTGGCCGTCACCGATCACCGTGTCGTGGTCCACCGTGAAGCCGAGCTGGTCGGCGTAGAACGCCTTGGCGCGGTCCAGATCCGAAACCGGCACGATCACCACTTCCAGCGTCCAGTTCATCAGGCTCTCCTCACGTCGTCGTGGAACCGGTGCCGCTAGCCTCACACACCCGACAGCAGGGGAGGCCCCGGCGAACCGCCGGAGCCTCCCCTGGGAACCGGGTGCCTCAGCAGGCGTACGCCTCGAGGCGCTGGGCCCGCTCCGGAGCGCGCAACTTGAGCAGCGTGCCCTTCTCGATCTGCCGGATCCGCTCCCGGGACAGGCCGAACTCCCGGCCGACCTCGTCCAGGGTGCGCTGCCGGCCGTCGTCCAGACCGAACCGCAGCCGGATGACCGCCTGCTCCCGCTGGGACAGCGTGGCCAGCACGACGCTCACCTCGTTGCGCAGCTCGCCCTGGGCGGCGGCGTCGCCCGCGTCGGCACGGGGATCCACAGCGGCCACGAAGTCGCCGAGGGCGCTCTCACCGTCGTCGCCGACCGCCTGGTCCAGGCTCACCGGCTCCCGGTCGTACGAGATCAGCTCGATGACCTGGATCTCCGGGATCTCCAGCGCGCGGGCGACCTCCGCGACCGTCGGCTCGCGGCCGAGCGTGACCGACAGCTCGCGGCGGGCCCGGACCATCCGGTTGACCTGCTCGACCATGTGCACCGGGATGCGGATGGTGCGGGCCTGGTCGGCCATGGCGCGGGTGATGGCCTGCCGGATCCACCAGGTGGCGTACGTGGAGAACTTGTAGCCCTTGGTGTAGTCGAACTTCTCGACCGCGCGGATCAGGCCGAGGTTGCCCTCCTGGATCAGGTCGAGGAACGCCATGCCCCGGCCGGTGTAGCGCTTGGCGATGCTGACCACCAGCCGCAGGTTCGCCTCCAACAGGTGATCCTTGGCCGCCCGCCCCTCAGCGACGATCAGCTCCAGGTCGGCCCGCAACTCGGCGGAGACCGGGGTGCAGGTGGCGAGCTTCTCGTCGGCGAACAGCCCGGCCTCGATGCGTCGGGCCAGGTCGACCTCCTGCGCGGCGGTCAGCAGCTTCGTCCGGCCGATGCCGTTGAGGTAGGCCCGGACCAGGTCGGTGGAGATGCCGCGCTCGTCGGTGGCGTCCAGGTCGACGAGGCCCTCGACGGTCCCGTCGGTGTCGGTCGTGGTGGCCTGTCGCTTCCGCTGTTCCGTCATCTGCAGGACCATCTCTGTCTCCCCGTTTCCACGTCTGTGCCGTGCCTCCGGCCCAGTGGTGCCGGTGTGAGAACAGCTTGGCGGGCGGGGCGTAAAACGGGAGTGAGGCGATCGGGCACCCGACAGGAATCGGTCGGACCGGTGGTGCGGTGTGTCGTCAGGTCCCGTGCTTGTCGGTGACGGTTACGTTGCGGACGGTCGACCACAGCGGTCGGTGGGGACGAGTGATGGAGGACGGCGTGGTCTTCAAACGGCTGATGAAGGCGATGGGTGTCGGCGGCCCGTCGGTGCAGACGGTGCTGGTCGACCCGAGCTGCCGTCCCGGCGGCCGGTTGGAGGGCCGCATCGAGGTGCTGGGCGGGGAGCACCAGGTCGACATCGACCACGTCAGCCTCGGGCTGGTGACCCGCGTCGAGGTCGAGAGCGGCGACAACGACTACGACACCACGCAGGAGTTCCACCGCCAGCGAATCACCGGCGCGTTCCGGCTGGAGCCGGGGCAGCGCTACGACCTTCCGTTCCGCTTCGACGTGCCGTGGGAGACACCGGTCACCGAGCTGTACGGCCAACACCTGCACGGGATGACGATGGGCCTGCGTACCGAGTTGGAAGTCGCCCGCGCCGTCGACGCCGGGGACCTGGACGCCGTGTCGGTGCACCCGCTGCCGGCGCAGGAGCGAGTGCTCGACGGGTTGCTACGGCTGGGCTTCCGCTTTGCGCGCGCCGATGTGGAGCGTGGCCACATCTACGGGGTACGCCAGACACTGCCGTTCTACCAGGAGATCGAGTTCGACCCGGCACCCCGGTACGCACGCTCGATCAACCAGTTGGAGGTCACGTTCATCGCCGACGCCCGGCAGCTACAGGTGGTGCTGGAGGTCGACAAGCGCGGCGGCGTCTTCAGCGAGGGCCGGGACGCCTTCGGCCGGTTCACTGTCGACCACGCCACCGCCGACAGCACCGACTGGCCGACCGAACTGGACAGTTGGCTCCAACAGTCCCTAACCCGCCGAGGCCTCTTCTCCTAACAGCCCCCCGGCCCTCCGCCCCGCCCCGCCCTCCGCCCCGCCCCGTCCTCCGCCCCGCCCCGTCCTCTCCGCCCGGTTGATCATGAAGTTATGGCCAGGACACGCCGGGTGGTTTCTAGGCTTCAGTGCAACTGATCTTGGTTGGGCTGGGGGTGCTGGTGGCGAGGCCGGGTGTGGTGACGTTTGGGCATCGGCAGGTGTTGGAGCATCTGTGGGGGGCAGGGCGGACGATTTCGCAGATCGCGGGTGTGCTTGGGGTGTCGGTGAGCACGGTCTCGCGGGAGGTGGGCCGGTATCACAGTGCCCGGCATGGGACGAAGAACCCGTTGGGGCGGTCGTTGCCGTCGGGGCGGGCTCGGGCGCCGTATCGGTGGGGGTATCAGGCGCAGTGGGCGCAGCGGCGTGCTGACGCGGCGCGGCGTCGGCCGAAGGCGACGAAGTTGGGGGCCGGGACGCGGCTGCGGCAGGTGGTGCGGGGCAGACTGGCGCGTAGGTGGTCTCCGACGCAGATCGCCGCGTGGCTGCGGGCCATGTTCGCTGACCGGCCGGAGTTGCAGGTGTCTCACGAGACGATCTACCAGGCGATCTACGTTCAGTCGCGGGGCAGCCTGCGGGAGGAGTTGACTCGGCAGGTCGCTCTGCGCTCGGGACGCGCCGACCGGCGTGCCCAGTCGCGGCTGGCGGCAGCGGATCGGGGCCGCCGCCCCTGGATCGGGGACCTGCACATCAGTAACCGGCCCGCCGAGGCCACCGACCGGGCCGTGCCGGGTCACTGGGAAGGTGATCTGGTCATCGGCAAGGGCGGCCGCTCGGCGATCGTGACACTGGTCGAACGCGCCACCCGCTACGTGATGCTCGGCGCGCTGCCGCACGGGCGTGACACCGAAGCCGTCATCGGCGTGCTCACCGACCTCGCCGCCCGACTACCGACGCACCTACGCCGCTCACTGACCTGGGACCAAGGCAGCGAGATGGCCGCCCACGCGGTCTTCACCGTCGCCACCGGCTGCCCGGTCTACTTCTGCGACCCCCACAGCCCCTGGCAACGCGGCAGCAACGAGAACACCAACGGCCTGCTACGCCAGTACTTCCCCAAAGGCAGCTACGACTTCCGCAGCATCAACCAGAGCGGCCTCGACGAGATCGCCCACGAACTGAACACCCGCCCCCGCCAAACACTCGACTGGGCAACCCCAGCCGAACGCCTAGACCACCTCATCGCCGCCTAACGATTGCACTCACCCCTTGACCCCAAGCCGACGTGGTTGGCAATAACTTCATGATCAACGGGGCGGGGGCGGGCGGGGCGGGGCAGGGGCAGGGGCGGGTAGGGGTGGGGCGGGTGGGGTTGGGGGTGTTAGAGGTCTAGGAGGAGGGTTTGGGGGCCGATGTTGACGCTTTCCACGTGCATGTGGGTGCGGAAGCGGCCGGTTTCGACAGTCGCCCCGCGTTGCCGGAGCGCGTCGACGACCGCCGTCACCAGTGGCTCGGCCACCTCGGCGGGGGCGGCGGCGAGCCAGCTGGGGCGGCGGCCCTTGCGGGCGTCGCCGTAGAGCGTGAACTGGCTGACCACCAGGATCGGCGCGCCGGTGTCGGCGGCGGACCGTTCGTTGTCCAGGATGCGCAGCTCGTGCACCTTGCGGGCCATCGTCTGCGCGGTCGTCGTCGTGTCCGTGTGGGTCACTCCGAGCAGTACCAGCAGGCCGTTCTCGATCGCGCCGACCACTTCGCCGTCCACTGCCACGCTGGCCCGCCCGACGGTCTGCACCACGGCACGCATCAGGTCAACACCGTCCCGCCAACCACGGCACCGGCAGCGACCGCCACGGCACCGGAAGCGACCGCCTCACCAACCGCGGCACCGGCAGCGACCGCCCCGGTACCGTCAACCGCCGCGCCGCCCGCGACCGCCCCGGTACCGTCAACCGCCGCGCCGCCCGCGACCGCCCCGGTACCGTCAACCGCCGCGCCGCCCGCGACCGCCGGAGCGTCGCCCGGGGCCACCCGGGTCACGGGGCCACCCGCTCGATGAAGCCGCGTTCCACCAGGTGCGCCACGATCGGGCCGGCGGCCTCGGCCATCTCGTCCGGTTCGACGTCGTGCGCGGCCGCCAGCAGGGCGATCTGGTCGCGTAGCGGCAACCGGCCGTCCGCGCCGCCGACAAGGGCGAGCACCAGCGGGTCGATCTCCTCGGTCCAGCGCAGCCCCTGCGGCATGGCGAGGACCTGCCGGTCCACCGCCCACCCCTCGTCGCCCATGGTCGCCTCCTGCCGCAGCTGCAGGCCCTCGGCGGCCCGGTAGCGCTCGGCGAGCAACTGTTCGGTGTCGCGTACCCGGAGGAAGTCCTGGCGGTCGAACCAGGCGGCGATCTGGTCGCCCAGCGGTGGACGTACCCGTTGCCGCAGGTCCTCCACCCGGACCACCGGATCGGCGTGCCCGCTGCGCCGCAGCGACACGATGCCGAAGCCGATCCCCTCCACCTTGTGCGCGTCGAACCAGTCGAGCCAGGCGGCCATCCGCTGCGGGTCGGCGCGCTCGCCGACGTCGGTGAGCCACAGGTCGACGTACGCCATCGGGTCGGCCACCTCACGCTGGATCACCCAGGCGTCCAGGCCGGTGCCGGCGAACCAGCCGGCGACCCGCTCGTCCCACTCCTCGCCGGCGACGTGCACCCAGTTCGCGAGGTACTGCATGGTGCCACCCTCGGTGAGCAGGTTCGGGGCGGCCGCCGCCAGTTCGGCGCCGATCGCGTCACCGACCCGACCCGAGTCGCGGTAGACGTGCGTGGTGGTGCCGGGCCCGACCACGAACGGTGGGTTGCTCACCACCAGGTCGAAGCGTCGACCGGCCACCGGCGCGACCAGGTCACCGTGCAGCAACTCCCAGTCCTGGCCGTTGAGCGCAGCGGTGGTCGCGGCGAAGCGCAGCGCACGCTCCGAGAGGTCGGTGGCGGTCACCGAGGCGGCGTGGGTGGCCAGGTGCAGGGCTTGGACACCGGAGCCGGTGCCGAGGTCCAGCGCGGTGTCGACCGGCCGTCGCATGGTCGCGCCGATCAGGGTCTGGGTGGCGCCACCGATACCGAGGACGTGCTCGGCGTGCAGCGGGCGCCCCGGCCGTGCGCTGGCCGGCACGTCGGCGAGCACCCACCAGTCGTCGCCGTACGGCTCCAGGTCGACACCGGCGCGTAGCCCGTCGCCGTGCCGCTCGACGAGTCCACCGGACAGCGCCTCCTCGAGGCTCAGCGGTGCCAGCGCGGCGGCCACTGCCGCCTCCGACTCGGTCTGGTCACAGATGAACACCCGGATCAGGGTGGCGAGCGGGTCACGCTCCTCGGTGGCGCGCAGCGCGGCCCGGTAGTCGTTGCGGGCCACCGCGCCGGTGGCCTGCGCGCCGAGCCGCCCGGCGATGCCGTTGCTGGTGAACCCGGCCCGGGTCAGCGCCGTCCGGAGCGCGTCGACGCCGGCGGGGGAGAGCAGCATGTCGTGTTCGTCCACCCGGACATCCTGCCTCCTGCGCCGTCCCGCGTCGGTGCCACCCGCCGGTAACCTCGGGGCGTCGCTGCCCGCTCAGGCGGCGGGGACAGGCAGGATGGTCCGTATGACGCTTGTGCTGCCCATCGACCCGGAAGCCAACAAGCTGCTGGAACGCAGTCCGCTGGCCCTGCTCCTCGGCATGGTCCTCGACCAGCAGGTGCCGATGGAGAAGGCGTTCTCGTCGCCGTACGTGCTGAGTCGGCGGCTCGGCCACGAACTGGACGCGGCGGAGTTGGCCGGGTACGACCCCGAGGCGCTCGTCGCGCTGTTCGCCCAACCGCCCGCGCTGCACCGGTTCCCGAAGGCGATGGCGGCGCGGGTGCAGGAGGTCTGCCAGGTGCTGGTGGAGCGCTACGACGGCGACGCGGCGCTGCTCTGGTCCGACGTCGCGGACGGGTCGGAGTTGCTGCGCCGGGTGTCCGCGCTGCCCGGTTTCGGGAGGCAGAAGGCGCAGATCTTCGTGGCCCTGCTCGGCAAGCGGTTCGGGGTGACCCCGCAGGACTGGCGGCAGGCGGCCGGAGACTACGGCGACCCGGGCGCGCGCCGGTCGGTGGCCGACGTCACCGACGCCGACTCGCTGCGTCAGGTGCGGGAGTACAAGCAGCAGATGAAGGCGGCGGCCAAGGCCGAGAAGGGCTGACGTTCAGGCGGCGGTGGGGTGGGCCAGCGAGGCCAGCGCCCGACGCACGTCGGCGAGCGAGACGGTGGCGGAGTCGTCCAGGTCGGCGAGGCCGGCCTCGATCCACTGGCGCATCAGCGTGGTGACGCCGATGCCCCGGGCGTCGGCGGCGGCCCGGACCCGCTCGTACGTCTCCAGGGGCAGCCGGACGGACCGGCTCACCATCGGCACGTCGGTGTCGGGGGTGGGTAGGTCCACCGCCGGGCTCTCGTCGATCAGGTCGGCGATCCGGTCGTCGCCGCCGTGGAACTGCTTGGTCGCGTCGTTTCGGTGCATCGTCACGGCCCCCCTATCGGCGAGATCTCCGCACGGCCTCGTCGTAGCGCTTGGACTCGACGTCGCTCAGCTCACGGGCGGAGAGGATGTCCCAGTCGTTGTCGGTGCCATCCGCCTCGGCGAGCAGCACCGCCAGTCGGCGGCCCCGACGGGCGGCGGCGTAGACCACCATCACGTCGTCGCCCAGATGGCGGATGACCCGTCGGGCGCTGTGCAGCGCCTCCCAGACTTCCCCGGGCGTGACGTCGTAGACCCTCAGGTTGGCCAACGCCTCGTCGGTGAAGCTGAACCTGCTGCCCACGACCGGGAGCGTACCACGCACGTAACACGGGATGGGATGGGTCGAAGTTCGCTGATCAAGGACCTGCGGTGACAGGATGAGTTGTCATCCCCTCGAGGAGGTCCGCGGTGAAGCGTCAGGCGTACCAGCCGATCCTGATCACCGATGCGTCGCGCAGCCAGGACGACCAGCTCACCAGCCGGCAGCGCCGGTACGCCCTGATGATGGGCATCCGGGTGCTCTGCGTGATCGCCGGCGCGATCCTGGTCGGCGCGAAGGCTCCGCTGCTCTGGCTCTGGCTGCCGCTGTGCGGCGTCGGCATGGTGCTCATTCCCTGGCTGGCCGTGCTGCTGGCCAACGACCGGCCGCCGAAGGAGGAGCACCGGCTGGCCAACCGGTTCCACCCGCGCCAGCGGGACGACACCCCGCCGATGAGCCTGACCGCCGAGGAGCGTCCGCACAAGATCATCGACGCCGAGCCCTGACCCGTCCGCGGGCCAGGGCTCGATCCGTCGCTGTGGTCGCCGGACGGCGACTACGGATGGGGCCGCGCTCCGACGGTGGAGACGGCCAGCGCGCCCAGATCGGTGGCGCGGCTGAGCGCAGCGGTCGGAGTGGCGCCGGCGAGCCAGGCGGTGAGCAGGCCCGCCGCGAACGCGTCCCCCGCCCCGGTGACGTCCGCCACCGCCACCCGGCGGGCCGGGGCCGCGCAGACGGCCGCCGTGCGGTCGACCCAGACCGCGCCGGCCGCGCCGCGCTTGACCACGACCCGCCGCGCCGTCGCCGACAACGCCCGCCCCTGCGCCGCCGGGTCGAGCCCGCCGGCCAGCACCGTGGCCTCGTCCGCGTTGACCAGGAGCAGGTCGATCTCGCGTACCCAACTCAGGAACGCCGCGGCGCCGACCCGCCGCAGCGGCGCCGCGGAGGCCGCGTCGACGCTCGTGGTGAGCCCGCGCTCGCGGGCGGCGGCCAACGCCCGCAGCCCCGCGCCGCGCGACTCCGGGTCCAGCAGGGTGTACGCGGACAGGTGCAGATGCCCGGCGTCGGGCACCCCGGCGAGGGCGCTGTCGACGTGCGCGGCGCTCAGTCGCAGGTTCGCGCCCCGCTGGCTGACCATGGTCCGCTCGTCGCCGTCGGCCAGCACGATGACGGTGCCGGTCGGGAGGCCCTCGACCCGGTCGACGGCGCAGTCGACGCCGGCCTGGCGCAACTCGGCCACCCGGACCCGCCCCGCGTCGTCGTCACCCACGGCGCCGACGAGCGTGACGTCGACCCGCTGCGCGGCGATCCACGCGGCGGTGTTGGCCGCCTGACCGCCGCCGCCGATACTGATTTCGGCGCCGGTGTCGGAGCCGGCCACCAGCGGCCCGGAGAGCACGGCGACCACGTCGGTGAGCACGTCCCCGACCACAACCACCCGGGCCGGTCGGGTCATGCGGGGGCGGTGGTGTTGCGGGCGGCGGCGGCGACCGCGATCCGCGCGGCCAGGTCGGCGTTGCGCAGGATGATCCGGACGTTCACCGCCAGGCTGGCTCCCTCGGTGGCCGAGTGGAAGTGCGCGAGCAGGTACGGGGTGACGGCCTTGCCGGTGATCCCGTCCCGCTCCAGCAGGGCCAGGCCGTCGGCGAGGGTGCGGTCGTGCAGCTCCGGGTCGAGCTGCTCGTCGACCGGCAGCGGGTTGGCGATGAGCACCCCACCGGTGTGTACGGCCTGCCCGTCGCGGGCGGCGAGCACGGCCGCCACCTGCTCCGGCGAGTCCACCGACCAGTCCAGGTCGAAGCCCGCGTCGGTGAGGTAGAAGCCGGGGAACCGACGGGTGCGGTAACCGATCACGGCGACCCCGAGGGTCTCCAGGCGCTCCAGCGTGGCGCCCACGTCGAGGATCGACTTGACCCCGGCGCAGACCACCGCGATCGGAGTCTGCGCGAGGGTGACCAGGTCGGCGGACTCGTCGAACGTGTGCGCGGCCTCCCGGTGCACCCCGCCCAGGCCGCCGGTGGCGAACACCCCGATGCCGGCGGCGGCGGCCACCGCGCTGGTCGCCGCCACGGTGGTCGCGCCGTCCGCGCCGGTCGCGGCCGCCACCGCCAGGTCACGGACCGAGAGCTTGCTCACGCCGTCGACGGTGGCCAGCCGGGTGAGCTGCGTGTCGTCCAAGCCGACCACCAGCTCGCCGCCGATCATGCCGATCGTCGCCGGAACGGCCCCGGCGGCGCGGACCGTCTCCTCGATCTCCCTGGCCACCCGCAGGTTCTCCGGCCGGGGCAGCCCGTGCGAGACGATGGTGCTCTCCAGGGCGACGACGGGTCGACCGGCACGCAGGGCTTCGGCGACCTCGGTGCCACAAGTGATGCGAAAGTCATTCACACGGGCACCGTACGGGGTCGCACCGCCGCTGGCCTCAAGTGGACCCGTCCGTGACGACCTGCCAAACTTGGCGGTTGGAGGTGCAGTCGTGAGCACAGAGGTTCTCGAGCGTCCGGAGCTGAAGGACGCCGACACCGGTCCCGAGATGTTCCATTACGTCCGTAAGGAGAAGATCGCCGAAAGTGCCGTCATGGGCACGTTCGTCGTCGCTCTGTGCGGCGAGACCTTCCCGGTCACCAAGGCGGCCAAGCCGGGTTCGCCGGTCTGCCCGAAGTGCAAGGAGATCTACGACTCGTACAGCGAGTAACAGTCGGCCGGAGTCGCGGCCGGCGACGTAGCCTGCGGCGGTGACCACCTCCACCGCGCTGCTCCTCGCCGACCTGACCGGGGTCGCGGTCTTCGCCGCCTCCGGCGCCTCGGCGGCGGTGGCCAAGCGGCTGGACCTGTTCGGTGTCGCGTTCGTCGGCTTCGTGGCCGCCCTCGGCGGTGGGATCATCCGGGACCTGGTCATCGACGAGGTCCCGCCACTGGCCTTCGCCGACTGGCGGTACGCGGCCACCGCCGCGATCACCGCGCTCGCCGTCTTCTGGCTGCACCCGCAACTGGCCCGCCTGCGTACGACGGTCCTCGTGCTGGACGCGGCCGGCCTGGCGCTGTTCACCGTCACCGGAACGCTCAAGGCGCTCGACGCCCGGGTGCCGGCGGTCGGTGCCTGCCTCATCGGCATGCTGACCGCCATCGGCGGCGGGCTCGGGCGGGATCTGCTCACCGCCGAGATCCCCGTCGTCCTGCGGCGCGAGATCTACGCGCTGGCCGCGCTGGCCGGCTCGGTCACCGTGGTGCTGCTGTACGTCACCGGGCAGGCCGCGCCCGCCCCACTGACCGTCGCCGCCCTGCTGGTCTTCGGGCTGCGTCTCCTCGCGCTGCGTCGACGCTGGTCGGCACCGGTGGCGACGCTGCGGCCACCACGTACCGGTGACCCGGAGTGGTGACGCCTTCCACTCCGGTGGTGGAGGCGACCAGCGTGGTGTCGCCTGGGCCCTCCGGCCCGCGCTGGTTATGCTGAGTCGGCCTTCGCGGCAGCTTCTGCGCGGAGGCGTTTTCATGGGCGGCGGATACTCGTGGCCCTCGCCCGGGGTCCGCCGTCGTGCGGTCGGAGAGGAGCTTCGCGTGGCAGCCCGGACGCCGGTGCTCGAGACGTTCCCTGCCCTACGTGCCTGGCAACGCAAGGCGCTGGTGGAGTACCTGCGCCGGCGTTCCGAGGACTTCACCGCCGTCGCCACCCCCGGCGCCGGCAAGACCACCTTCGCCCTGCGGATCGCGGCGGAACTGCTGGCCGACGGCACCGTCGAGGCGGTCACCGTGGTCGCGCCGACCGAGCACCTGAAGACCCAGTGGGCCGAGGCCGCCGCCCGGGTGGGCATCCAGCTCGACGCCGCGTTCCGCAACGCCGACGTGCACTCCGCCGCCGACTTCCACGGGGCGGTGATCACCTACGCGCAGGTCGGGATGGCCCCGCAGGTGCACCGGCGGCGCACGATGACCCGGCGCACCCTGGTCATCCTCGACGAGATCCACCACGCCGGCGACTCCCGTACCTGGGGCGACGGGGTGAAGGCCGCGTTCGAGCCCGCCGTACGCCGGCTGATGCTCACCGGTACGCCGTTCCGCTCCGACGACAACCCCATCCCGTTCGTCAGCTACGAGCGGGGCGGGGACGGGTTGCTGCGCTCCCGCGCCGACTCGGTGTACGGCTACTCCGACGCGCTGCGCGACGGCGTCGTCCGGCCGGTGCTCTTCCTGGCCTACTCCGGGGAGACCCGCTGGCGAACCAACGCGGGAGACGAGTTGGCGGCCCGACTGGGCGAGCCGATGACCCAGGACCTGGTGGCGCAGGCCTGGCGTACCGCCCTGGACCCGGCCGGCGACTGGATGCCGCAGGTGCTGCGGGCCGCCGACGCGCGGCTCACCGTGCTGCGCAACGCCGGCATGCCCGACGCCGGTGGCCTGATCATCGCCACCGATCAGCAGACCGCCCGCTCGTACGCCAAGCTGATCGAGCAGGTGACCGGCGAGAAGGCCGCCGTGGTGCTCTCCGACGACCTGGGGGCGTCCGCCCGGATCGCGACGTTCGCGGCGTCCGACCAGCGCTGGTTGGTGGCGGTGCGAATGGTGTCCGAGGGCGTCGACATCCCCCGACTGGCGGTCGGGGTCTACGCCACCAGCGCCAGCACCCCGCTCTACTTCGCCCAGGCGATCGGCCGGTTCGTCCGGGCCCGCCGGCCGGGCGAGACCGCGTCGGTCTTCCTGCCCAGCGTGCCGCACCTGCTCGGGCTGGCCAGCGAGATGGAGACCGAGCGCGACCACGTGCTCGGCAAGCCCAAGGAAGCCGACGGCTTCGACGACGACCTGCTGGAACGGGCGCAGCGCGACGACCAGGCCAGCGGGGAGCTGGAGAAGCGGTTCGCCGCGCTCTCCGCCACCGCCGAACTGGATCAGGTGATCTTCGACGGCGCGTCGTTCGGCACCGCGGCCCAGGCCGGCACCCCCGAGGAGGAGGAATACCTCGGCCTGCCCGGTCTGCTCACCGCCGACCAGGTCTCGCTGCTGCTGACCAAGCGGCAGGCCGCCCAACTCGCCGCCCAACGTCGTCGTACCGCCGAACGGGCCGCTGAGCCGGCCGCTGCGCCCACGGCAGCGCCGCCGGCACCAATGAGTGCCGCCCAGCGCCGCGTGGCGCTCAGACGCCAGCTCAACGCTCTGGTGGCCGCCCGGCACCACCGCACCGGCCAGCCGCACGGCAAGATCCATGCCGAGCTGCGCCGACTCTGCGGTGGCCCGCCGAGCGCCCAAGCCACCATCGAGCAGCTGGAGGAACGCATCGCCACCGTGCAGACCCTCTAGACCGCCCGAGCGGGCGCTGTCCGGTGACCTGATCGGCGGCTTCAGCCTGGCGGTTCTGGTCCGGCGGTTTTCGTCCGGTGTTGTTGGCTGTGCGCTGGTGGTCCCCATCCCGGCGTCGCCGGCCGCTGCGAACGGTTTGAGCCCGGCGGGGGGCTGCCCCGGCGGGCCCTGCGCTCGGGAACTCTGTCGCGTCGGCACCGCCTCCCGGTCCGTGCGGAGTCGGGCGCGCCGCTGCCCATCCCGGCCCTCGCGGTCTTCCGTGGTGTCCGCCCCTTGATCGCGCTCGATCCTGGATTGAGTGGTCTCAGCGTGTCGGCGAGGCCACTACATCGTGGTTCGAGCACGATCTTCGGCGCGGGGCGCGGGGCGCGGGGCGCGGGGCGCGGGGCGCGGGGCGCGGGGCGCGGGGCGCGGGGCGCGGGGCGCGGGGCGCGGGGCGCGGGGCGCGGGGCGCGGGGCGCGGGGCGCGGGGCGCGGGGCGCGGGGCGCGGGGCGCGGGGCGCGGGGCGCGGGGCGCGGGGCGCGGGGCGCGGGGCGCGGGGCGCGGTCCCGGCTCTGTCGATCATGAAGTTATTGCCCGCCCACTCGGCGTGTCGTGGTCACAACTTCATGATCGACCAGGCCGGCCCCGACGCGGCCCGGCCCGGACGCGGCCCGGCCGGGTCAGGCCGGACCAGGGCCGGGGTGGTAGCAAGAAGCCGGCCGGAGGCACCCTCGGGGTGCCTCCGGCCGGCTATGTCGGTTGGTTGCTGATCTAGTTCGCCATCAGATCGGCGCCACGCCAGCTGAAATCGGGATCAGTCGCGAACCGCTCGGTGATCTTCACGAGATCCTCCGCGTACTTGTTCGCGTGGTGTCCGCAGAACACCAGCTCGCTTCCACCCGCCAGAGTGATCCGGAGCTTCCCGGCAGCATTGCAGCGGTCGCACCGTTCATCGGCGGCTGGGGGCGCCACCGTCTCGGGCGGCGGCGTGAGGGTCGGGGTCATCGCCTTCCTCCTCTGGTCGTCACCGATGAACAATCTCTTCGGTCGTTGCTCACCTATCGTGCAACACCCTTACTAGGCACTGCCTTCCCTGTGTGCCCGCGGGGGACCGAGGTCACACCTGGAAGGGACAGTGTGCCGTGCACCCAGGGTGCCACGTCAACGATCACATTCGTGCATCCGGACGATCACCATCTGGTGTTGCACGCCAGGTGATCAAAACGACACGTTGGGTTGACGAAACCCGGTCAGTCCAGGTAATCCCGGAGAACCTGCGACCGGGACGGGTGACGCAGCTTGGACATCGTCTTGGACTCGATCTGCCGGATCCGTTCCCGGGTCACCCCGTAGACCTGGCCGATCTCGTCCAGCGTCCGTGGCTGGCCGTCGGTCAGGCCGAAGCGCAGGCGTACCACACCCGCCTCACGCTCGGAGAGCGTCTGCAGCACCTGCTGGAGCTGGTCCTGCAGGAGCGAGAACGACACCGCGTCGACGGCGACCACGGCCTCGGAGTCCTCGATGAAGTCGCCGAGCTGGCTGTCGCCCTCGTCACCGATGGTCTGGTCCAGTGAGATGGGCTCCCGAGCGTACTGCTGGATCTCCAGCACCTTCTCGGGTGTGATGTCCATCTCCTTGGCCAGCTCCTCCGGGGTGGGCTCGCGGCCCAGGTCCTGGAGCAGCTCGCGCTGGATGCGGCCGAGCTTGTTGATGACCTCGACCATGTGCACCGGGATGCGGATGGTGCGGGCCTGGTCGGCCATGGCGCGGGTGATGGCCTGCCGGATCCACCAGGTGGCGTACGTGGAGAACTTGTAGCCCTTGGTGTAGTCGAACTTCTCGACCGCGCGGATCAGGCCGAGGTTGCCCTCCTGGATCAGGTCGAGGAACGCCATGCCCCGGCCGGTGTAGCGCTTGGCCAGCGACACCACCAGCCGCAGGTTCGCCTCCAGGAGGTGGTTCTTGGCCCGCTCACCGTCCCGGGAGATCCAGCCCAGGTCACGGACCATCTCCCGGGCGAGCTTCTCCTCGCCCTCGTCGGCCGCCCGCAGCCGCTCGGCGGCGTAGAGCCCGGCCTCGATTCGCTTGGCCAGCTCCACCTCCTGCTCGGCGTTGAGCAGCGGAACCTTGCCGATCTGCTTCAGGTACGCCCGGACGGAGTCGGCGGAGGCGGTCAGCTCGGCGTCGCGGCGGGCCTGCTTGAGCGCCTCGGACTCCTCGTCGTCCCACTCGAAGTCGTTGTCGGTCGCCGAGGCGGCGGCGTCGGTCTCGGCGGCCTGGGCCAGCTCGGCCGGCTCCTCCACGACGACGTCCTCGATCGCGGCGGCCAGCTCCTCCGGGTCGATGTCGCCCTCGGCGCCCTCGCCCTTGGCCTTCGCGGCGGTCTTGGTCGGCTTCGCGCCAGCGGCGGCGGCCACCGTCGCCTTGGTGGCCCGGGTCGACTTGGTCGCCTTCGCCGGCGTGGCCGCCTCGGCGGGGCTGCCGGTGGCCTTGCGAGCGGCCACCTTGCGCGGTGCCGGAGTCGCCGGAGCGTCGTCCGCGGCGGGCGCCTGCTTCGGGGCCGGCGCGGCGGCCTTCTTGGTGGTCTTGGCGGTGGTGGCCCGGGATGCCGGCGTGGTCGAGCGGGCCGCGGCGACACGGCGGCGGGTGCTCGCCGAGCCGTCCACCACGACTGTCACTCCCGCCTCGGAGAGCGCCCGCAGGATCTTCTTGGCCTGGGCCGGAGTCACCTCGGCGGACTCGACGGTGCGCGCGAGCTGAGCCGACGTGAGCTGGCCACCGGCGCTCTGCGCGTGGGCGATCAGGGTGTCGGTGAGCGAGCGAACGTCGGCGCCGGGCTGGCGGGGTTCTGTCACGAATGACCTTCCGGAGGCGAAGAGCGGGCACGGCGGGTTCGTCCGGCGCAGCGAGGGTTACCGCGCCGGGCGGTGTGGTTGAGGGACCCTCGTGTCACGGTCCGGCCGGTGCTCGGCGGTCCGTGCCGCGTGGGCAGGGGTGAATTGTAACGCCGTCTGCGGCGATCATCCTGCTCCGCACCGCGTACCGCAGGTGGGGAGGGTCGGTGCGGCGGAGATGTGGACTTTGACGTAAGGATAACCGTGCTCACGATGGCGGGCGGCCCTCGCCGAGCACGGCGGCGGGCGGATCGCGACCGAACTGTTGTGTGAGCAGCCAAGACCGGGCCAGCCTTGCGGTGCCGCGGGCGCGGTTGGGCGGAGGCTGCCCGCCGGGCATGGACAGGGGCGCTATGCACTTAAGCGACAATACCAAGCGAAACGGTCATATTGCGTAGGCTCCGCGACCCGGCGCGTCCAGACGGATGAGGGCGTACTGGGCCGGGCCGGTAGTTTCACCCCGCCACGACACACCCGGAGTGCGGAAAGAGGCGAACCATGACCAACTCGGCACCCACGCCGCAGGAACTGCTCGCGATCGCGGTCGAGGTTGCCCGGGACGCGGCGGACACCGCGTACCGGATGCGCGTCGAGGGGGTCGAGGTGGCCGCGACCAAGAGCACCGTCACCGATGTGGTCACCGCCGCCGACCGGGCGGTCGAGCGCCAGATCCTCGACGCGCTCGCCGCGCGGCGGCCGGGCGACTCGGTGCTCGGCGAGGAGTACGGCGAGAAGGCCCCGGGGGAGGCCCGCAACGGCGTGCGCTGGATCATCGATCCCATCGACGGGACGGTCAACTACCTGTACGGGCTGCGTCACTCCGCTGTCTCGCTGGCGGTCGAGGTGGACGGGGTGGTGGTCGCCGGCGTCGTCCGCAACCTCTACACCGGCGAGGAATGGACCGCCACCGCCGGCGGCGGGGCCTGGCGCGACGGGGTCCGACTGCGCTGCTCCGGCGAGACCGACCTGGGTCAGGCGCTCGTCGGCACCGGCTTCGGTTACGACGCCGCCCGCCGTGCCCACCAGGCGAAGGTGGTCGCCGGGCTGATCGCCCACGTGCGGGACATCCGCCGGCTCGGCGCCGCCGCGATCGATCTGTGCCTGGTCGCGGAGGGGCGGCTCGACGCGTACTTCGAGAAGGGGCTCGCGGCGTGGGACCTGGCGGCGGGCGGGCTGGTGGCCGCCGAGGCGGGGGTCCGCGTCGCCGGCCTGGCCGGTCGTGCGCCGGGTCCCGACCTGGTCGTCGCGGCCCCACCCGCGCTCTTCGCGCCGCTGCACGACCGGCTGGCCGCGCTGGACGCCTCCGGCGGACCCTGACCCGTGCCGCGCCGCACGGCCTCGATCCGGGCCGGGTGCTCGACGGCCGGGCGCCGGGCCGTTACTTCTTCGCCGGCGGGGACGGGCAGGAGCCCTTGGGCGCCACCGGCGGGCCGGAGTCGCCGAGCGACTGGTTGACCTCGGTGGTGGTGGCGAGCTGCTGGAAGCCGTTGCCGAGCACCACGTCCACGGTGTCGTCGGCGCGCTTCGGGTCGTAGCCGGGCACGGCGTCGTTGAGGAAGTACGCCTGCAGCAGGTGCGCGGAGCCGACGCCCTTCGGGCCGAAGCGCAACACCGCGACGCCGTCGACCTGCTTCTTCTCGGTCGAGGTCTTCTTGACCTGGAACTGCCTGTTGCTGAACTCGTCGGCGACGGTGCGGGCGAGGCCCGGCTGGTCGGTGCCGTTGATCACGTTGATCTTGACGTCCTTGCGCTCGCGCAGCGTCAGGTCCGCCAGCGGCCACCCCTCCGGGCAACCGGCCGCGGTGCCCGCGTTGCCCTGGCTGTCGCGGACCACGGCCACGACGACGAAGACCAGGGCGATGATCGCCAGCAGGCCGACGACGACGAGCGCTCGCACGCGCGCAAAACTCATCAGGGCACTCCCGGGACCTCAGGTGGGTGGCGGCGGCCGGGAGCTGTCGCTCAGGCCGCCGGCCGTCGAATACGCCGCTGAGGTTAACGGTTGTCCGGCCGTCGCGTGGAAACAGTCCGACATGCCGGCGCGGCGACCGCGAAGGAGGTACTACTACCCCTATCTTCGTGTCGCCTGGATCACATTGGGAACAACTTCGCGTGCGGGGGCGTACATCTCAGCCGCAAGGGCGGTATACATGCCTCGCCCAAGGGGGGGTAAGGTTCCGCGCTCGCAGGGGAGTCGCCCCGGCGGGCTCGACCCGTTCGGTCCCCGGGTCGGGTGCCCGACACAAGTGGTGGCCGGCCAGCGGAACCGAAACAGCGTCGTCCGGCGTTACAACCGGAAGCGACAACATCGATATGGGAGAGTGAAACCGATGGCCACCGACTACGACGCCCCGCGTCGCGACGAGGTCGACCTCGGCGAGGACAGCCTGGAAGAGCTCAAGGCCCGGCGCGTCGACTCACAGTCGGGCGCGGTGGACGTCGACGAGGCCGAGGTGGCCGAGAGCTTCGAGCTGCCCGGCGCCGATCTGGCCGACGAGGAGCTCACGGTCAAGGTGCTTCCGATGCAGCAGGACGAGTTCCGGTGCGCCCGCTGCTTCCTGGTCCACCACCGTAGCCAGCTGGCAGTCGAGCGTAACGGCGAGTTGATCTGCCGCGAGTGCGTCTGACAACCACGACACCGGCGGCGGCCTCCGGAACGGGGCCGCCGCTACCGGTGTAGGCATGCGGCGGCGGTGGGTACCTGCTTGACTCGAAGCGGGTAGCCACAGCACCGGGAGGTCCGATGAGCGATCGAGGCGGCACCACCGACGGCGGCGCGGACGACCTCGGCGCCACCGACGGCGGCCCGGACGACCTCGGCGCCACCGTCGCGGCGCTGACCGCGGACGACATCCAGCCCGCCCGACGCCGCCAACTGTTGACCCGAATGGTCGGCCAGGCCCGCGCACGCGGCATCTCCGACCTGTTCAAGCCCCGTGCCGCCGTGCGCTGGATGGTCGACACGGTGGCCGAGGTCGCCCCGCACGTACCGGTGCGGGATCTGGACACGCTGCGCCGGCACTTCCCCGGTCTGGACGACGCCGCCCTGGCCGACCGGCTGGTCCGCAACGCGTCGCGGACCACCGCCGCCATCGGCGCGGCCGGAGGGGGCGTCGCCGCCGTCGAGTGGACGGTCGCCCCGACCCTGCTCTCGGCGCCCGTGCTGCTCGCCGCCGAGACGGTGGCGGTGGTGGCGGTGGAGTTGAAGCTGGTCGGCGAGCTGCACGAGCTCCACGGGGTGGCGCTACCCGGCTCCGGCAGCCAGCGGGCGGTCGCCCTGGTGCACTCCTGGGCCACGCAGCGCGGGGTCAACCCGATGGTGCCCGGCGTGGGGGTGGGAGCGGTGCTCGGCACCGCAGCCCGCAAGGAGCTGCGGGAGATGTTGCTGCGGCGGTTCGGTCGCAACCTCACCACCCTCGGGCCGTTCCTGACCGGCGCGGCGGTGGCCAGCTTCCTCAACCGCCGGGCCACCCAGCAGATGGCCGAGCAACTCCAGGTCGACCTGCGTCGGCGGGGCATCGCCCGACCCGCGCCCCCGCCGGCCCTGCCCGGGCCGCCGACCGGCACCTGAGCGGGTGTACACGGCTGGTCAGGCCGATCCACCCGGCGGCGGGCCGGAGACCGACTCGGCGTCCCGCGCGGCCAGCACCGCCTCGGCCAGCTCGACCGGGTGCCGCGTGCTCACCACCCAGAACGGGGTCGGGTCGGCGGGGTCGTCGAGGACGACCTGCACCGCGCCACTGATCCACGGCCGCTGCACCACGAAGGCGAGCGGGTCCGCGCCGACACCCAGCACCTCCCGGCGGCCGGCGGCGTCCAGCGGCACCACGTCGGCCACGAACCGCGCCGGCAGGCGGGCGTCGTCGACCCGCAGCTCCGAGTCGACCACCCCGACCCGGATCCGACCCAGCCACCACAGCCCGCCGGCGGTGAGAGGCAGCAGCACGGCGAAGGGCAGCCAGGCCCGGACCCCGGCGGCGCCCATCCAGATCTCGACGGCCAGCAGGGCGGCGGCCACCAGCCCGGCCAGCCACAGCCACCAGGGCAGATCCAGCCGCTCGGCGTACGACGCGCCGGTGGCGGCCGGCGGCTGACCGGCGGACGGGGACTGCGACATGCTCACTCCTGCGAGGGTACGGCGCACGGCGGCTCCCTGAACCGGCAGGATGGCAGGGTCACCCCGAGAACCCGACGAAAGAGGGGACAAGTGACCGACGTCGTACCCGTGCCCGTGCGGCTGCTCGATGCGGAGCTGCCGCTGCCCACGTACGCCCATCCCGGTGATGCCGGCGCGGACCTGGTGGCGGCCGCGGACGTGGAGCTGCCGCCCGGCGGCCGCGCCCTGGTGCCCACCGGCGTGGCCGTCGCGCTGCCGGAGGGGTACGTGGGCCTGGTCCATCCCCGCTCCGGTCTGGCGGCCAGGCTCGGCGTGACGGTGCTCAACGCGCCCGGTACGGTCGACGCCGGCTACCGGGGTGAGATCCTGGTCAACCTGATCAACCATGATCGGGACGCGCCGGCGAAGATCTCCCGCGGCGACCGGATCGCGCAGCTCGTGGTCCAGCGGGTCGCGCGGGCGCGGTTCGAGCCGGTGGTCGAGCTGCCCGAGTCCCGGCGCGGGACCGGCGGGCACGGGTCGACCGGCGGGCACGCCGGGCTGGTGCCGTCGCCGACGGGCCAGGACCGGGTCGAGAGGCGACCCGACGAGCCGGGCCGCGGGCAGACGGAAGAGATGGCAGGGTGAGTGTGAACAGCGGAGGGCGGGCGCAGTGATCTTCTCCCGAAAGCGGGCCGATGCCGGGCGGCAGACCCGCGACGAGCGGGCCGTCGAGGCTCCGGACCAGGGCGATGTGTCGCCGACGCTGGCGCGCGGCCCGTACGACGTCTCGGAGAGCTACGACGACCAGCAGCGGCTCGATCTGGGCAGCCTGCGCATTCCGGCCATCGCCGAGGTCGAGGTGCGGGTGCAGGCCGACCCGCAGGGCGTGATCCAGCAGGTCGTGCTGGTGCACGGGGACAACGCGCTCCAACTGGGCGTCTTCGCCGCCCCCCGGTCCGAGGGGATCTGGGACGAGGTGCGCGAGGAGATCCGGCAGTCGCTGCTGCGCGACGGGGCGAGCGCGCGGGAGGTGGACGGTGAGTACGGCGCGGAGCTACAGGCCCAGGTGCGTACCCCGGACGGGGTGACGAACCTGCGGTTCGTCGGCGTGGACGGGCCGCGCTGGATGGTGCGCGGCGTGTTCCAGGGCCCGGTGGCCACCGAGTCGGCGCTGTCCGGCCCGCTCGTGGAGTGCCTGGACGGCCTGGTCGTCGACCGCGGCCAGGACGCGAGGCCGGTCCGGGAGCCGCTGCCGCTGCGGCTGCCCCCGGAGATCGCCGACCAGGCGGGCGACGCCGCCGGCGAGCCGAGCCAGGCCTGAGCCACCCGCACCGACCCGCCGGAACCGGACTCGTCGGCGTACGCTGGCGGCACGGTCCCGGCGCCGCCAGGGCCGGGTCGGTGAGCGGAGAGGGTGACGCGGAGGTCATGACGACCGACGAGAGCAGGGTGTCGCTGCGGCGCCTCCTGCAACGGTTCACCGCCAGCGAGGCTGAGATCGACGCGCAGGAGCTGCGTCGGGAGAGCGCCGAGTGCGGCGGCATCCCGGCGCAGCAGTGTTCCCGGGGGCAGCTCGTCTCGGTCGCCGGTCGGCTGCGCACCGTGGTCTACACGCCGCGCACCAACCTGCCCACCCTCGAGGCCGACCTGTACGACGGCAGCGACGTGGTCACCCTGGTCTGGTTGGGGCGACGGCACATCGCGGGGATCGAGCCGGGCCGGCACCTGACCGCGCGCGGCCGGGTGGCGGTACGGGACGACCGCAAGGTCATCTACAACCCCTACTACGAGCTGGACTCGCCCAAGTGACGGCGGTGCGGACGGAAGGCCGGCGATGACGACGGGACAGCACCGGGCGGCCCAACCGGAGACCGACCCGCCGGAGGAGGAGCCGCTGCCGACGATCGCCGAGCAGATGGCCGACCAACTCGGCGGCTGGCGCGGCCTGGTCGAGTCCAGCATCCCGGTCGTCGTCTTCGTCTTCGCCAACATCATCGGTGAGCTGCGGCCGGCGGTGATCGCTTCGGTCGCCGTCGCGCTGCTGATCGCCGGGCTGCGGCTGGCCCAGCGCCGGCCGGTCCGGCACGCCGTCAACGGGCTGTTCGGTGTCGGTGTCGGCGCGGCCATCGCCTGGCGGACCGGTGACGAACGCGACTTCTACCTCCCCGGCATCCTCTACGGCATCGGGTACGGGGTCGCGCTGCTGATCTCGGCGGCCATCCGGCAGCCGCTCGTGGGCTGGATCTGGTCCGTGCTGGTCGCCAAGGGCCGTTCGGAGTGGCGCACCGACCCGAAGCTGGTGCGCACCTTCACCCAGCTGACCGTGCTCTGGGGCGTGGTCTGGCTGGCCAAGGTGGGCGTGCAGGCCGGTCTCTACCTCGCCCACCAGGACACCGCGCTGGGCGTGGCCCGGCTGGTGTTGGGCTACCCGCCGTACGCGCTGCTGTTGCTCATCACGGTCTGGACGGTGCGCCGGGCCACCCGCGAGGCGCCGCCGACCCCGCTGCCCAGCGTCTGAGGGAGCGCGGGCCGGTCGGTCGTCGGGTCAGCGGGAGCTACGCGTCCGTTCGACGCTGTCGGCACCGAGGATCACCGCGCGGACCTCGTCCTCGACCTCCGCGGTGCACACGAAGATCAGCTCGTCGCCCGCCTCGATCGGGTCGTCCGGGCTGGGCACCAGGACCCGCTTGCCGCGCAGGATCGCGACCAGCGCCGAGTCGCGGGGCAGCGGCACGGCGTGCAGCGGCTGACCGACGTACGGCGCGGTCGGCGGCAACGTGATCTCGACCAGGTTCGCCTCGCCCTGGCGGAACGTCATCAGGCGGACCAGGTCGCCGACGGTGACCGCCTCCTCGACCAGCGCGGCCATCACCCGTGGCTTGCTCACCGCGACGTCCACGCCCCACTGCTCGGTGAACAGCCACTCGTTCTCCGCCCGGTTGACCCGAGCGACCACGCGGGGTACCGCGAACTCGGTCTTGGCCAGCAGCGACAGCACCAGGTTGGTCTTGTCGTCGCCGGTCGCCGCGACCACCACGTCGCACCCGGCGACGTTGGCCTCCTCCAGGCTGGTCAGCTCACAGGCGTCGGCGAGCACCCACTCGGCGGCCGGCACCCGGTCCGGACGCAGCATCTTGGGTTGGCGCTCGATCAACATCACCTGGTGGCCGTTGTCGATCAACTCCTGGGCGATCGAGCGACCCACGTTGCCCGCGCCCGCGATGGCGACCCGCATGGCTCAGTGCCCTCCTTCCGGCGGCGTCGCCGCCACCGACGTGACAGACGCCGCGATGTCGTCGCTGACCAGCATGAACACCTGGTCGCCCTCCTGCACGACGGTAGATCCGGTGGGCAGCGTGCCGATGCCGAAGCGGATCAGGTAGGCCACCCGGGCCCCGGACGCCTCCTCCAACGCCCGCACCGGCCGGCCGATCCAGTCCTTGTGCACCGGCACCTCGATGATCGACACGGTGCTCGTGGGGTCGCGGAAGATCTCCACGTTGCCCTCCGGCACCAGGTGCCGCAGCATCCGGTCGGCCGTCCAGCGCACCGTCGCCACGGTGGGGATGCCCAGCCGCTCGTAGACCTGTGCCCGGCGCTGGTCGTAGATGCGGGCGGCGACCCGGGACACGCCGAACGTCTCGCGGGCCAGCCGGGCCGAGATGATGTTGGAGTTGTCGCCGCTGGACACCGCGGCGAAGGCGTCCGCCCGCTCGATGCCGGCCTGCCGGAGCACCTCGCCGTCGAAACCGGCGCCGGTGACGGTGATCCCGGCGAAGTCGGGGCCGAGCCGGCGGAAGGCGTCGGCGTCCTGGTCGATGACCGCGACCGAGTGCCCCCGGGACTCGAGGCTGTGGGCGAGGGTAGACCCGACCCGGCCACACCCCATGATCACGACGTGCACGCTGTCCCTCCCACAGTGCGTACCACTCCCGCTGCCGGTGACCTTCCGAGTGCGAGCCTGCCACGTCCCGATGGGCGGCGGGGACCGACCGTACCCCGTCGTGCCGGACCGCGGTGATCGCCCACCCCGGTGTTCCCATCGTGGTGGTCGTACCCTTGGCGTTCGTGGCCAGTCCCACCTCGCTGGTGAAGCGACTTCTCCTCGGTCGACCGTTCCGGTCCGACCGGCTGCAGCACACCCTCCTGCCGAAGCGCATCGCGCTGCCGGTGTTCGCCTCCGACGCGCTGTCCAGCGTCGCGTACGCGCCCGACGAGATCCTGCTGACCCTCTCCATCGCCGGGGCCTCGGCGTACGTGTTCTCCCCGTGGATCGCCATCGCGGTGGTCGTGGTGATGCTCACGGTGGTGGCGAGCTACCGGCAGAACGTGTACGCCTACCCCTCCGGCGGCGGCGACTACGAGGTGGCCACCGTCAACCTGGGCCCGAAGTTCGGCGTCGGGGTGGCCAGCGCGCTGCTGGTCGACTACGTGCTCACGGTGGCGGTGTCGGTCTCCTCCGGGGTCGCCAACCTCGGCTCGGTGGTGCCGTTCGTGGCCACCCACAAGGTCATGATCGCGGTGCTGGCGGTGGTGTTGTTGACCGCCGTCAACCTGCGCGGCCTGCGCGAGTCGGGCACCGCGTTCGCCATTCCCACCTACGGCTTCGTGATCGTGATGGGCGGGATGCTGCTCACCGGGCTGATCCGGGTCTTCGTGCTGGGCGACGAGCTGCGCGCGCCGAGCGCCGACCTGGTGATCCAGGCCGAGCACAGTGTGACCGGTTTCGCGCTGGTCTTCCTCCTGCTGCGGACGTTCAGCTCGGGCGCCGCCGCGCTCACCGGTGTGGAGGCGATCTCCAACGGCGTACCGGCGTTCAAGGCCCCGAAGAGCCGCAACGCCGCCACCACCCTGCTGCTGCTCGGCACGATCGCGGTGAGCCTGCTGGTCGGGATCATCTGGCTGGCCCGGCTGACCCACCTGCAGTTCGTCGAGGACCCGGCTCTGCAGATCGTCTCCGGCCCGGACGGGTACGTGCAGAAGACGGTCACCACCCAGCTCGGCGAGACGGTCTTCGGCTCCGGGTCGATCCTGCTCTACGTGGTGGCCGGGATGACCGCCCTGATCCTCTTCCTGGCCGCGAACACCGCGTTCAACGGCTTCCCGGTGCTCGGCTCGATCCTCGCCCAGGACCGCTACCTGCCCCGCCAGTTCCACACCCGGGGCGACCGGTTGGCGTTCTCCAACGGCATCACCTTCCTCGCCCTCTTCGCGATCGTGCTGATCGTCGGCTTCCAGGCCGAGGTGACGAAGCTGATCCAGCTCTACATCGTCGGGGTCTTCGTCTCGTTCACCGTCTCCCAGGCCGGCATGATCCGGCACTGGAACCGGCACCTGCGCACCGAGCGGGACCCGGAGAGACGCCGCCGGATGCAGCGGTCCCGGGCGATCAACACCTTCGGCGCGGGCCTGACCGGCACCGTGTTGGTGATCGTCCTGGTCACGAAGTTCCTTCTCGGCGCGTGGATCGCGATCGCCGCGATGGCGGTGATCTACGCGCTGATGCTCGCCATCCGCCGGCACTACGACCGGATCGCCGTCGAGCTCACCCCGCCGGTCGAGAGCCGGGCCGTGCTGCCCGCCCGCAACCACGCGATCGTGCTGGTCAGCAAGCTGCACCAGCCGACGTTGCGGGCCATCGCGTACGCCCGGGCCACCCGGCCGGACACGCTGACCGCGGTCACCGTCAACGTCGACGAGAACGACACCCGGGACCTCCAGGCCGACTGGGAGCGGCGGGAGATGGCCATCCCGCTCACCGTGATCGACTCGCCGTACCGGGAGATCACCCGGCCGATCCTCGACTTCGTCGCCTCCACCCGCCGTCAGTCGCCCCGGGACGTGGTCACCGTCTTCATTCCGGAGTACGTGGTCGGCCGCTGGTGGGAGAACCTGTTGCACAACCAGAGCGCGCTGCGCCTCAAGGGCCGGCTGCTCTTCGAACCGGGGGTGATGGTGGTCAGCGTGCCGTGGCAGCTCGCCTCGACGGCGAGCAAGAACCTGGACCGCCTGGACGCGGCGCTGTCCCGGACACCGGCGCGTGGACCCCGGCGTACCGCCGCGCCGGTGGCCCCCGCGGCGTCCGCCGAGACCGGCCCGGCGGGCCGGGGGAGCGACGATGACTGACCGGGGCGCGGAGCGCGGCACGGCAGCGGGCCCGGCGTCGGCGGCGTCGGCGGCTCCGTCGGCGGCGGCACGGTCGTCGGCGGCGGCGGCACGGTCGTCGGCGGCACGGTCGTCGGCGGCGGCTCCGTCGGCGGCGGCGTTCCCGGCCGGCCTGGCCGAGGCGGAGCGGGTCGAGCTGACCGTCGACGCCGTCGCTCCCGGCGGGCACTGCGTCGCCCGGGTGGACGGGCAGGTGGTCTTCGTCCGGCACGCGCTTCCCGGGGAACGGGTCATCGCCGAGGTCACCGAGGTGCACCGGGGGTTCGTCCGGGCCGACGCGGTGACCGTGCTGGACCCCTCGCCGGACCGGGTCGAGCCACAGTGCCCGTACGCGAAGCCGGGCGCCTGCGGGGGTTGCGACCTGCAACACGTCTCCCCGGCCGGGCAGCTGGCCTGGAAGACCGCCGTGGTGCGCGAGCAACTGACCCGCCTCGGCGGGCTCACCGAGGCCGAGCTGGACCGGCTCGGCGTCCGGGTCGAGGCGCTGCCCGGCGGGCTGCTGGGCTGGCGGTCCCGGGTGCGCTACGCGGTCGACGCCGCCGACCGCGCCGGCCTGCTCAAGCACCGCTCGCACGAGGTGGTGCCGATCGACCGGTGCCGGATCGCCCACCCGGCCATCCAGCAGTTGCCGGTGCTCACCTCCACCGGCGCGTCCTGGCCGGCCGCCGAGGCGGTGGAGACCGTCGCCAGCACCGGCGGGGACGTGACGGTCACCGAGGTCCGCGACGGGGCGTCCACCCCGGTCAGTGGTCCGACCGAGGTACGCGAGGTGGCCGCCGGACGGGACTGGACGCTGCCCGCGTCCGCGTTCTGGCAGGTGCACCCGGCCGCGGCGGACACCCTCGCGACGGCGGTGCTGGAACTGCTCGACCCACGACCGGGCGAGGTCGCCTGGGACCTCTACGGCGGCGCGGGGCTGTTCGCCGCCGGGTTGGCCGCCAGGGTCGGTCCGACCGGTCGGGTGACACTGGTCGAGGCTGCCGCCCAGGGCGTGGCTGCCGCCCGGTCGAACCTCGCCGACCTGCCCACCGTCGAGGTGGTGTCCGCCCGGGTGGAGACCGCGCTGGCCCGCCGCCGGATCACCGGCCCGGTCGACGTGGTGGTGCTCGACCCACCGCGCTCCGGCGCCGGGGCCCCGGTGGTCCGCGCGCTGGTCGCCGCCGGCCCGCGCGCCGTCGCGTACGTGGCCTGCGACCCGGCCGCCTTCGCCCGGGACGTCCGTACCTTCGCCGGCCTCGGTTGGCGGCTGGCGGCGCTGCGCGGATTCGACCTGTTTCCGATGACACAGCACGTCGAGCAGGTCGGTCTGCTGCTGCCGCCGGCCGGGCGCTGACCCGCCCGGTGCGTACCGCGCTGACCTGGCGCGTCACCGGGCGCCGGCCGTCGGTCGCCGGTGCCCGGCCGGAGGGTGGCCCGCGTCGACCGGCGGGCAGTCGGGGGATTCCGGGGCTCGGGCCAGGCTGCGGAGTATCGGATGGCCGATAGACTCTCCGGTCATGAGTGTTGAAGAGGACACGGCCAACCACGGCCGGCTGCTGGGGACGGTCCGCGGTCCGCAGGACGTCAAGCGGATGTCCGGCGAGGAACTGGACGTCCTCGCCGCCGAGATCCGGGACTTCCTGATCGCCAAGGTGTCCCGCACCGGCGGGCACGTCGGGCCCAACCTCGGTGTGGTGGAGCTGACGCTCGCCATGCATCGCGTCTTCGACTCCCCCCGCGACCGGCTCCTGTTCGACACCGGCCACCAGGCGTACGTCCACAAGATCATTACTGGGCGGCAGGCCGGCTTCGACAAGCTCCGCCAGCGCGGCGGCCTCTCCGGCTACCCCAGCCAGGCGGAGAGCGAGCACGACCTCATCGAGAACTCGCACGCCTCCACCGCGCTCTCCTACGCCGACGGCCTCGCCAAGGCGTACGCCCTGCGGGGTGAGACGCGCAGCGTCGTGGCAGTGGTCGGCGACGGCGCGCTGACCGGCGGCATGTGCTGGGAGGCGTTGAACAACATCGCCACCGCCGGCAACTCGCTGGTGATCGTGGTCAACGACAACGGCCGGTCCTACTCGCCCACCATTGGCGGACTGGCCGACCACCTCTCCTCGCTGCGGCTGAACCCGGGCTACGAGAAGGTCCTCGACACGGTCAAGGACGCCCTCGGCTCCACCCCGCTGGTCGGCAAGCCGATGTACGAGGTGCTGCACGCCGTCAAGAAGGGCATCAAGGACGCGGTCGCCCCGCAGGCGATGTTCGAGGACCTCGGCATCAAGTACGTGGGCCCGGTGGACGGGCACGACGTGGCGGCGGTCGAGGCCGCGCTGCGCGCGGCGAAGAACTTCGGCGGCCCGGTGATCGTGCACGCGGTCACCCGCAAGGGGTACGGCTACCGCCCCGCCGAGGAGGACGACGCCGACTGCCTGCACGGCCCGAGCAGCGCCTTCGACGTGGAGACCGGCGCGCTGCTGGCCGCCCCGTCGGTGAAGTGGACGCACGTCTTCGCCGACGAGCTGCTGGCCGTCGCCGACGAGCGTCCGGACGTGGTGGGCATCACCGCCGCGATGGCCGAGCCGACCGGCATCGCCAAGCTGGCCCGCAAGTACCCCGAGCGGGTGTACGACGTGGGCATCGCCGAGCAGCACGCCGCCACCTCGGCGGCCGGGCTGGCGCTCGGCGGCCTGCACCCGGTGGTCGCCGTCTACGCCACCTTCCTCAACCGCGCCTTCGACCAGGTCCTGCTGGACGTGGCGATGCACAAGCTGCCGGTGACCTTCGTGCTGGACCGGGCGGGCATCACCGGCCCGGACGGTCCCAGCCACTACGGCATCTGGGACATGTCGGTCTTCGGCGTGGTGCCCGGGTTGCGCATCGCCGCTCCCCGTGACGCCACCACGCTGCGCGAGGAGCTGCGCGAGGCGGTCGCCGTCGACAACGGCCCGACCGTGCTGCGCTTCCCGACCGGCGCGGTCGCCGCCGACCTCCCGGCGCTGCGCCGGGTCGGGCCGGTCGACGTACTCGCCGAGTCCGCCCGTACCGACGTGCTGCTCGTCGCCGTCGGCTCCTTCGGCCAGCTCGGGATGGAGGTGGCCGCCCGGGTCGCCGAGCACGGCTACGGCGTCACCGTCGTCGACCCCCGCTGGGTGCGTCCGATCCCGGCGGAGCTGGTCGAGCTGGCCGCCCGCCACCGGCTCGTGGTCAGCGTCGAGGACGGCGTGCGGGTCGGCGGGGTGGGTGACGCGCTCGCCCAGGCGATGCGCGACGCCGACGTCCGGGTTCCGCTGAAGGACCTGGGTGTTCCCGCCGACTGGCACCCGCACGGTACCCGGGCGCAGATCCTCGCCGACCTGGGCCTGACCGCCCAGGACGTGGCCCGCGACGTCACCGGCTGGATCTCCGGGCTGGACGCCACCACCGGGGATCGCCTGACCCCGACCAGCAACGCCTCGGCACAGAACTGATCCAGACGGCGGCGGGCGGCACCCCTGAGGGGGCGCCGCCCGCCGCACGTGTCAGAACCTAGCCCGCCGCCCCGCGCCCCGCGCCCCGCGCCCCCGCCGCCGTATTTCTCGGCGATCTTGCACTTGCTGCTGCGACAAATGCTTCTCAATCACTCATAACCGCTACCGAAAGTGCAAGATCGCGGGACGGGGCGGGACGGGGCGGGACGGGGCAAGGCGAGGCGGGACAAGGCGAGGCGGCGCGCGCGGCGCGGCGGGGCGCCCCGGCGATCTTGCACTTGCTGCTGCGACAAATGCTTCTCAACCACCCAAAACCACGACCGAAAGTGCAAGATCGCGGGGAGCGGGGAGCGGGGAGCGGGGTGGGTTTTAGCGGGGGGTTACTGAGCGGTAGTGGGTTTTGTCGGTGTTGGCGAGGCTGTAGGTCTGGGAGCGGGACGGGCTGGGGATGACCGCCAGGCCGGGGCGCTCGACCAGCACGGGAGTGCCCGGCGGGACGGAGAGCGAGCTGTCCCGGGTGGGTCGCCAGCTCAGCACGACGAGCGGCTGACCGGGGACGGGCAGTTCGTACGCCTGCAACGGGGTGGCCCGGTCGGCGGGTGACACCACCGGCGCGCTGCCGTCCGCCGGCCGGTAGACCACGGCGGTCATCGCGCCGGCGTCGGTGTCCCAGCTGAGCTGCTGCAACTCCGCCGGTGCGCCACCGCCGAGGGCGACCTCGCCCAGTGAGCGTACGGTGAGCTTCGCCATCGGCCAGGAGGTCGGCACGGAGCGCGGGGCGTCCCGGTCGCCGATCCGTCGGGGGATGCTGCCGAACGGCCCCCGGTCACCGGCGAGCACGCAGGTGTCCAGCCCGGTGAGGGCCCGCCGGCCGGTGCCGGACTCGTCGCGTACCAATGGGTAGCGGGGGTCGGCGGTGCCGGTGCCCAGGTCGAGCAGCCGGTCGGCGGCGCGGCCCCGGGGCAGCGACTCGGTGGCGCGCAGGGTGGCGGTGACGCCGACCGCGGTGCAGGAGGGCACGTCGACGGGGGCGCTCAGGCCGTCCGCGATGGACACCGTCCGGTCCTTCGGCCCGAGCAGGGTCTGCACCCGGGCGGAGACCAGGTAGCGCCGGCCGCCGCCCGTCTGCACGGGCAGCACGTCGGAGTAGACGAGGTAGCCCGGGTCGGTGTACTCGGTGGCGCGGGTGATCGTGTACCGGTCGCCGTCGCGGGTGAGTTGCAGCAGCCAGGAGGCGCTCTCGCCGGGCACGTCGGCGGCGACGAGCGCCACCGTGGCGCCGTCGATCCGGCCGGAGAAGAGGATGCCGGACGAGGGCAGGTGCACCCGGTCGTCAGCCGGCGACCGCCAGTCCCGGACCGCCGCCGTGACCGCCGCCGTCGCCGCGGCGTCCCCGGACAGGTCGCCTCGGGGCGGCCACACCGCGAGGGTGCCGTCCAGGCTGTCGTAGCCGACCCGGAGGTCCTGCGGCTTCCGGTCGGCGACCGGGCCGCAGGCCGTGCCGGCCAGCAGTGCGCCCAGCAGGACGGGAAGCGCCCTGCCGTACCGACGGCCTGAGGTCACCTGGCCCGCCCCCGATCGCTGCACCGTCGCTGTCGGAAAGCGTCATAGTACGAGATGTCCGGTGCGCGGCAGCAGGTGGCCGCCGTCCACGCCACCACAATGGACACCACCGGGGTTTTAGTGCGTTTTGGTTACTCCGGTAGACTCCGCCGACTGTGACGCCTGCCGAGTCCCGCGCCCTGCCCGCGCCGCACCCGGAGACGGCAGCCGACTCCGACGAGCCGGTGGGCTACCACACACCGGTCGGGCTCGTGGCCGGCCCGTCCACGCTCACCGATGCCTCCACCGACGAGGTCGAGGTCGATGGCGGCGCGCCCGACACCTCGCCGGGGAGCGCGACCGGCCAACCCACGCGGACGCGGTGGCGGCGGTGGACCCGACCCCGGCAGTGGACCCGACCTCGGCAGTGGACCCGACGGCGGCAACACCTGGCGGTGGGCGGGCTGTTCCTGCTCGTCGCGCTCTGGGTGACCAGCCGGATCTGGATGGACCCCGCCGGCCGGGTGGCCTCGCTCTACACCGGTGACCCGGCCCAGGTGCAGTTCTTCCTCGCCCACTCGGTACGGGTGGTGCTGCACGGCGAGTACCCGTTCTACACCGAGCAGTTCAACTACCCGGACGGCGTCAACCTGATGGCCAACACGGCCGTGCTGGCGCTGGGCATCCCGATGGTGCCGGTGACGCTGCTGTTCGGGCCGGCGGTCTCCTTCGTGGTGCTGGTCACGCTGGGCCTCGCCGGCACCGCGATGGCCTGGTACCTCATGCTCTCCCGGCACCTGGTGCGTACGCCGCTGGCGGCCGCCGTCGGCGGTTGGTTCTGCGGGTTCTCGCCGGCGATGCTCTCGCACGCCAGTTGGCACCCGAACATCATCAGCCAGTTCCTGCTGCCGTTCATCGTCTGGCGGGTGCTGGTGATCACCCGCTCCCGCCGGCCGGTGCGGGACGGGGCGGTGCTCGCCCTGCTGGTCACCGCGCAGGCGTTCATCAACGAGGAGATCCTGCTCTTCACGGCGCTGGCCTGCGGTGTCTTCCTGCTCGCGGTGCTCGCCCAGGAGCCGGCCCGCTGGCGGGCGGCGTGGCGGCCCCTGGCCGTCGGCGTGGCGACCTGCGCGCTGCTGGCCGGGGCGCTGCTGGCCTACCCCCTGTACGTGCAGTTCGCCGGGCCGATGGCCTATCACGGCCTCAGTGACGCGGTGCGGGACTACGGCAACGACGTCGCCGCGTTCTTCGCCCAGGGATCGCCCACGCTCGGCGGCAACCAGCGCGCCAACATCAACCTGGCGCCGAACTACTCGGAGGAGAACGCCTTCTTCGGCTGGAGCCTGTCGCTGCTCGCCATCGGCATCGTGGTGTGGCTGCGCCGGGAGGTGATCGTACGGGCGCTCGCGGCGACCGGAGTCTTCTTCGCCGTGCTCTCTCTCGGCGAGCGGGTCTCCTGGTGGGACCGCGAGCTGATCACCGGGCCGTGGCAGTGGCTGGTCCACCTGCCGCTGCTCGACGCGGTGGTGCCGACCCGGTTCGGGCTGATCACCAGCGTGGTCGTCGGCCTGCTGCTGGCGCTCGCCGTGGAGCGGGCCTGGGCGCTGCGTCCGGCCGACCGGCGCACCGTACGGACGCTCACCGCCGCCGGCGTGGCGTTCGCGTTGCTGCCGATCGCCCCGATGCCGCTGCGGATGGTCTCCCGGCCTCCGGTTCCGGACTTCATCACCGCCGACCGGTGGCGGGCGTACGTCGGGCCGGACCAGACGCTCGTGCCGATCCCGGTGCCGAGCATGGGCAACACGCACGGCATGCGCTGGGCGGCGTCCACGAACCTCGATTTCAAGATCCCCGGCGGCTACTTCCTCGCGCCCCGCAACGCCAACACCGGCGACCCCGGTCGGTTCGGTGGCCGGCCCAGCGGGATGGGTCAGTTGCTGGAGGAGGTGGCGACCACCGGGCGTACGCCGAAGCTCGACGACCGGCAGCGCCGACGCTTCACCGACGAGCTGCGGCACTGGCGGGCGGCGATCCTGGTGCTGCCGCTGCGGCAGCAGAACGCCGAGCCGCTGCGCCGTACCGTCGAGGAGCTGGTCGGTCCGGGCCGCCAGGAGCTGGATGTCTGGGTCTGGGACGTCCGGACGCTCAGCGACCGCTCGGTCTGATGACCACCGGGACGACGTCCCCGACCACCTCGTCCCCGGCGCCGGTCGGCACGTCCCGGCCGGCCTGGCCGGCGCACCTGCTGGTGGTGTCCGGCTATCTGGGCCTCGCCGTCGCGCTGACCGGCGGGCAGTGGGGTCACCCGTGGCGGCTGTTCCACCAGGCCGGTGACCAGATCCTCTTCGAGTGGATGCTGGCCCACGCGGCGCACGCCGTCGTCGCGGGGGAGAACCCGCTCTACAGCGCCGCGTTGAACGCGCCCGACGGGGTCAACCTGATGGCGAACACCTCGCTGCTCGGCCTGGGTGTTCCGCTGACCCCGGTCACCCTGCTGTTCGGCTCGCAGGTGGCGTTCTGCGTGGTGGTCGTCTGCTGCCTCGCCGGCACCGCCGCCGCCTGGTACGCGCTGCTGCGCCGCCGGCTGGTCGGCAGCCGGGCCGCGGCGGCGGTCGGCGGACTGGTCTGCGGCTTCGCGCCGGGCATGGTCGCCCAGGCGGGGGCCCACCCGCACATCGCCGCGCAGTTCCTGGTCCCGCCGATCCTCGCCCTGGTGTTCCGGCCCGGCGGCGACACGCCGCGGCACGGGTGGCGGTGCGGCGTCGCCCTCGGACTGCTGATCGTCTGGCAGGTCTTCATCGGCGAGGAGGTGCTCGTCTTCCTGGCGCTCGCGGCCGGGGTCTTCGCGTTGGCGTACGCGCTCGCCGACCGGGCGGCCGCCCGGCGGCTCGCCCCGGCGCTGCTCGTCCGGCTGGCGGTGGCGGCCGGGGTGGCGGTGGTGCTGCTGGCGTACCCGCTGTGGTTCCAGTTCCACGGCCCGCAGCACTACACCGGGATGGCGTTCGCCACGCACGGTTTCCAGTTGGACGCCGCGTCGTTCACCGCCTCGGCCCGGCAGACGGTGCTCGGCGACGACTGGCTGCCGGGGCTGCTGTCACCGAACCCGACCGAGGAGAACTCGTTCTTCGGCCCGGGACTGCTGGTGCTCGCCGTGGTGATCGTGCTCTGGCAGTGGCGGCGGCCACTGGTGCGGGCTCTGGCCGTCTGCGGGGTGCTCTTCGCGGCGCTCTCGCTCGGCAACGAGCTGCGGGTGGACGGCGACGCCACCGGCATCCCGGGACCGTACCGGCTGGTCGCCGAGCTGCCCCTGCTGGATCTCGCGGTGCCGGCCCGGTTCGCGCTGGTCTGCGTACCGGTGCTGGGTGTGCTGGTGGCGCTCTCGATGGACCGGGTCGCTTCCGGGTCCACCGTCGCGGCGGGTCCGCCGGTGCGGCTGCTGTGGGCCGGCGCGGTCAGCGCCGCGTTGCTGCCCCTGCTCCCGACGCCGATCCGGGTGGTGCCGGTCGCCCCGGTGCCGGCGTTCGTCGCCGACGGTGGCTGGCGGGCGCTGGTGCCACCGGGACGGACGGTGGTCGCGGTGCCGCCGGTCACCGGCGCCGGACGCAGTCCGGTCATGCTCTGGTCGGCCCGGACCGGTCTGGCGTTCTCCGCGCCGGGCGGCTACTTCATCGGCCCCAGCGGCCCGGACGACACGGCGGCCCGGTGGGGCGCACCGGACCGACCCACGTCGGTGCTGCTGCGCGGGGTCGCCGACACCGGCGCGGTGCCGGTCGTCACCGAGGAGGACCGCCGGCGGGCCGTCGAGGACCTGCGGCACTGGCGCGCCGCGGTGGTGGTGCTCGGCCAGGTCGAGCACGGGGACCCGGTCCGGCGGACCGTCGACGACCTGCTCGGCCCGGGGCGTCCGGTCGACGGCGGGTGGCTGTGGGACGTCCGGGACCGCGCCGGTTGAGCTAACCCACCAGGGCGCGCACGTCCCAGACCCAGACGTCGTCGACCCGCTGCGCCGGCCCGAGCAGGCCGGTGACCAGCTCGCGCAGCACCGCCTCGCTCGGGTGCGCCCCGAGCACCACCACCGACGCCCGCCAGAACCGCAGGTCCTCGACGGCCTGCCGGCGGTTCTCCTCGGTGAGCGGCGGGACCGCGCCACGGTCCATGGTGGCGTAGATGAGCGTGCTGGTGGGCCGGTTCGGCGCGCCGAAGACCCCTTCGCCCAGCTCGTTCGGGCCGATGAAGTAACCGCCCGGCACCGGGAACTCCTGCCCGGTCAGCGCGCTCCACCGCAGCGTCGGCAGCCCGTGCACGTTGCTCGGGATCGGCACCGGCACCAGGGTGCGCCCCGCCGGCACGTACGGCCGCCAGCCGCCGGCGGTGATGAAGTGCGGCGGCGGGTCGATCTGCTGGGCGGGCAACGGGCGGGGGAACAGCGGCAGCACGGCAAGGGCCACCGCCGCGTACCCCAGCGGGCGCAGCCACCGCCGACGGGCCGCGACCGGCGCGGGGGCGGCCGGGCCGTCGGACGCCGCCGGCTCGCCCGCGCGGGGGGCCGGCACCCGCGGCCGGTCGCCCGCCGCACGCCCCTGGCGGTACGCGGCGTCCCAGGTCAACGCGAGGAGTACGCCGACCGCGGCGGCCACCACGAGCGCCAGGCGGGTCGGCATCATCATCTCGACGAGCGGCAGGTCGTCGGAGACGTACGACCACGGGCCGGGGATGTCGGTCTCGACACCGTCGAAGCGCACCCACGGCCCGATCGAGGCCACCGTGAACACCACGACGAGCACCGCGACGATCCGGGCGGCCAGCGAGCGGCGCACGAGCAGCGCCAGCGCCACCAGCGCGAGCAGCACCAGCGGCCAGCCGAACCAGGTGTTCTGCTCGGTCAACCCGATCGTCTTCTCCACCGCCGGGTCACCGGCCCAGGTGTCCCGGGCGAAGGTGACGAAGGCGACCAGGTCCTCGCCCCAGTTGTGGAAGACGCCACCCTGTAGGCCGCGGTAGGACTGCGGGCCGTTGAACTGGAACCAGATCGGGTACGCGGTGAGCGCCAGCGCCAGCCCGCCGGCGACACCGAGCCCGGCCAGGAACGTGCCGGCGACGGCCCGGGTGGCCCGGGGCCGTTGCACGGCGTACGCCAGCACGACGACCAGGCAGGCCAGCGCGGTGAGCAGCAGCATCTCCTCGTTGATGAAGATCTGGTACGCCACCAGCGCGCCGAGCACCAGCCCGTTGCGTCGCCAGCGGCCCGGCTCACCGAGGCGGAGCACCCGCACCACGATCAGCGGCAGCAGGAAGTTGGACACGAAGTTGGGCTGGCCGTTGGCGTGGTGGACGATGCCCGGCGCGAAACCGAGGAACGCGCCGCCGACGAAGGCCGCCGCCCGGGAGCGCACCAGGTGGCGGGAGAGCATCCAGTACGCGGTGCCGGCGGTGGCGGCCAGCGCCCCGCCGAGGTACAGCGCGTACATCACCTGGGGGCCGAGCAGCATGGTCAGCGGGGCCAGCGGCAGTGTCACCCCGAGCAGCGAGGTGTTGGCCATCATGTTCACCCCGTCCGGGGCGTTCTGACGGGCCGTGAACAGCGGGTTCTCCAGGTGCCGCACCGAGTACGCGCCGTGCGCGAACAGCCACTCGAACCAGCTGTGGTCGGTGGGCAGGTGCGAGGAGACCCGACCGTTGACGTCGCCCCAGTAGTTGAGGCAGACGAAGACGCCCAGCAGCGCATAGGCTCCGAGGGTCAGCAGGTCGGCTCGGGCCGGGCGGCGTCGGGGCCGCCGTGTCGACTCGACCTCGGTCCGGTCGGCGTCGGTTACGGGATTCAGCGAGGGGTCTACCACCGGCAAGGCCACGACGCGCCATCGTACAGGCGCGGGTGCGTCGTTTTGTCGGGCCGGTGTGCGTACGGTCGATGTGCCGGACGTCGGGTGGTCGGCCAGCCGCACGCGGTGACGGAGGGACGATCCTTGGCGATCATCGAGTTGGGTGCGGTCAGGGACGTGCCGGCGGCGCCGGGGCGCCGGCCGCCCGCCGTCGGCCGCCGGCTGCGCGGCGCCGTGGTGCTGCTGCTCGCCCTGGTGGTGCTGGCCAGCTCCACCCGGTTGCCGCAGCGCAGCGTGGCAGTCGTGCCGGCGTCGCGCACCGCGACGGCGTACCTCACCGAGCACGACGTCTTCGTGGTCGACCCGCCGACAGCCGACGGGCCGCGCCACCTCACCGCGTACGCTCAGCCGACGTCGGACGGCGGGGTGCGGCGGCGCTGGCAGGCGTCGTTGGTCGGCCACGGTGACTACCTCGACGTGCGGACCGAGTGGGGGTTGGTGCTGACGATGGCGGTCACCGCACCGAACCGCCTGTTCCAGACCACCGCCTTCGACGCCGCGACGGGCCGCCAGCGGTGGCAGCAACCGGGGGCGCCGCAGCCGGTCGACGGCGGCGGTCTGCTGTTGACCGACGTACGGGAGAACGGGTCCGGCGCGTTGCGCCGGGTCGAGCCCGACAGCGGAGCGGTGCTGTGGTCCGTCCCGATCCCGTCGGCCGCCAATCCCGCCTATCACCTCGTTCGGGGTCGGGTCGACCGGTTCGTGCTGCTCCAACCCACCGGCGAGGTGCAGGTGTACGACGCCCGCACCGGCCGCCTGCTGCGCAGCGTGGACACGCTGCCCGGCGACCGGTCGGCGTTCCAGCGGGTGCAGGTCGTCGACGACCTGCTGCTGCTCGTGCCGCCCGGCAGCACCAGCCTGGTGAGCTTCGCGCTGGCCGAGTTGACGCCACTGTGGACGGCCGAGGTGCCGCTGGTGTCCCACGTGCTCGGCTGCGGCGGTCTGCTCTGCGCGGTGCCGCAGACCGGCGGCCTCCAGGTGCTCGACCCGGACACCGGCGCGGTGCGCTGGTCGGAGCCGGGTCAGGACGTGCTGGCCGACGTCCGGCGGGACCGGTTGCTGGTGGCGGTGCCCGGCCGGGGGTACGCGGTGCGCGACGCGGCGACCGGGCGGACCCGCACCGACCTCGGCGAGTGGGCGCTGATGCCGGTGCTCCGGCCGGACGATCCGCTGGTCGGCACCCGGCAGGGCGATGACGGCCGGTTGGTCGTCGCCGAACTCGACCTGCTGGCGGGCCGAGCGCGGGTCGTCGACGTGCTGCCCGGCGTCGCCGGTAGCTGCCAGGCGTCCCTGCCGGTCCTGCTCTGCCAGCGTCTCGACGGTACGACAGCGCTCTGGAGGTTGACACGGTGACCGGCCCGGTGATCGACCTCGGCGTGTTGCGGCAGGAGACCGACCCGGAGCCGCCGCCCCGCCGGCCGGGCAGACTCCGTCGACCCCGCGCCGACGGCCGGCCGCTGCGGTGCGCGCTGGCCCTGCTGTTCGTGCTGGTCACACTCGCCGCCGCTGCCGCGCCACCGCCCCGACGGACGCCGGTGACGCTGCCGGTCCCGGCCGGCGCCGACGTGCTCGTCGACGGTGACCTGCTGCTGAGCGTCGAGTCGACCGGCGCCGTGCCGATGCAGCGGCGGCTGTCCGCGTACCGGCTGCCCGAGGGTGCGCCGATCTGGCAGGCGTCACTGCCGTCCGAGGCCCGCTACTTCGGGCTCGTCCTGCTTGGCGACATGGTGCTGGCCACCGGGTACGAGGTCGGCCCGCAGGGTCGCGGAGCCGTGAGTATCGCGCTGGACCGGGCGACCGGCGCGTACCGGTGGCAACAGCCGGGTCGCGGCACGGCGCTGACCGACGGCAGCCTGCTGTTGCAGTCCGGCGGCGAGGGCGAGCCGGTCAGCATCCGCGCCGTCGATCCCTGCTGCGGCACCGTGCGGTGGCAGTTGCCACCGACCGCCGACGTCGAGATCCAGCACGCCGGGCGGGAACCGGACCGGGTGGTGCTCAGCCGGCGGACCGGGCCGACCGAGGTCCGCGAGGCGACCACCGGGAGGGTGCTGGCGCGCGCCGACCTCCGCCCGTCCGGCGGTGGCCCGCTCGGCTACGTCCAGGTGCAGGGCGACCAGTTGTTGACCATCGGTGGCGAGCCGACGGTGGTCACCGCGTACGGCCTGGACCGGCTGGACCGGCGCTGGAGCGCCAGTGTCGGGCGGGTCGAGTTCGCCATGGACTGCGGCCCGGTCCTGTGCCTGCGCACCGGCGCCGACGAGTTGCTGGCGGTCGACCCGGCGACCGGCGCGACGCGCTGGCGCAGTGACCGCTGGCGGTGGGGTTGGCCCTACCAGGGGCGGCTGATGGTCAGCACCAGCGGCGGTGGCACCGCCGAGCGGTACCTCGTGCTCGACGCGCTGACCGGCCGTCAGGTGGCCGACCTGGGCCGGTGGGAGCTGTACCAGATCGATGCCGGAGGCCGGTTGCTCGGCGTCCGCCAGCGCCCCGACGGTGGAGTGGTCGTCGGCGAGCTGGACGTCGGCGCCGCGCGGGTGCGGGTCCGCGACGTGCTCCCGCGCGCCGCCGGGGCTTGTCAGGGAATCAGCGGCAACCTGCTGTGCGCCGGGCCGGACGGCTCGTACCAGCTCTGGAGGTTGCGCGACTGAGCGCCGGCGCCGCCGGCGCCGGGCGGCGACTGACGACTGTTGCCGGTCGGCGCTAGGTTGTCGGTGGTCAGCAGCGAGGAGGCCGGGAATGCGGGTACTGGTGGTGGAGGACGAGCGCAACCTCGCCGACGCTATCGCGCGCGGGTTGCGCAAGCGGGGGATGGCCGTCGACGTGGCGTACGACGGCGACGCCGGGCACGAGGCCGCGTTCGTCACCCGGTACGACGTGGTGGTGCTCGACCGTGACCTGCCCGGAGTGCACGGCGACCAGATCTGCGCCGACCTGGCCGCCTCGGGCGCGCTGACCCGGGTGCTGATGCTCACCGCGAGCGGCACGGTGGCCGACCGGGTGGAGGGGTTGCAGCTCGGCGCGGACGACTACCTGCCCAAACCGTTCGCCTTCGACGAGCTGGTCGCCCGGGTGCAGGCGTTGGGCCGGCGGGCCACCCCGGCGGCCCCGCCGGTGCTCGAACTGGCCGACCTGGTGCTCGATCCGGCCCGCCGGGTGGCCACCCGCGCCGGGATGCCGGTGGACCTCACCAACAAGGAGTTCGGGGTGCTCAGCGAGCTGCTGAAGGCGCGCGGGGCGGTGGTGTCGAGCGAGGAGCTGCTGGAACGGGTCTGGGACGCCAACACCGACCCGTTCACCACGATCGTCCGGGTCACCGTGATGACCCTGCGCAAGAAGCTCGGCGACCCGCCCCTGATCGAGACGGTGGTCGGCGCGGGCTACCGCACCGCCGAGGTCCGGGCGTGAGCGCGAGGAGTGAGCCGGGTTTGCGAGCCCCGCAGTCGCGCACAGAGGTGGAACGGTGAGTCGGCGGTTGCGGCCTACCCTGCGGTTGCGGCTGACGCTGCTCAACGGGGTGCTGCTGATCGGCGCCGGAGCGATCCTGGTGCTGCTGGCCTGGCTGCTGGTCCGTGACGCGCTGCGTCCCACCGACGAACTGGTGCCCGGCACGACGGTGTTGCTCTCCGACGGCCGGCAGCTGGACGCCGCCCAGTGGCAACGGCAACTCGTCGACGCCGCCTCCGGTGAGTTGCTGGCCAAGGGTCTTGTCGCGTTGCTGGCGATCAGCGTGGTCGGGGTGGCCGGGGCGTATGCGGTAGCGGGCCGGGCGCTGCGCCCACTGCACCAGGTGACCGCCACCGCACAGCGCCTCGGCGAGGCGACCCTGGACCAGCGGATCGGTTACTCGGGCGCCGACGACGAGGTGGCCGAGCTGGCCAAGACGTTCGACGCCATGCTGGACCGGATCGCGTCCGCGTTCGAGGCGCAGAAACGTTTCGTGGCGAACGCCTCGCACGAGCTGCGGACGCCGCTGGCGGTGATGCGGACCGAGATCGATGTCACGCTCAGCGACGACGAGGCGGACGCCGCCGAGTACCGGCGGATGGCGACGGTGGTCAGGGACGCCTCCGAACGGGCCAACAGCCTGGTGGACGCGCTGCTGGTGCTGGCCCGCAGCGAGGCGCAGGCGGGGCGGCGGCTGGGCCGGCGTACCGAGTGTGACCTCGCCGCCGGCACCGCCAACGCGCTCTCGGCGATGCGCCGCGAGGTGGAACGGATCGGCCTGCGGGTGCAGACCTCACTGAAGCCCGCGCCGGTCGTCGGCGACCCCGGTCTGCTGGACCGGCTGGCCGGCAACCTGATCGAGAACGCGGTCCGCTACAACCACCTGCACGGCCGGCTCTGGGTGCGTACCGGCACCGACGGCGACCGGTCCTGGCTGGTCGTGGGCAACACCGGCTTCGAGGTGGACCAGGCCGACGTCCCCGGGCTGTTCGAGCCGTTCCGGCGCGGTGGCCGGGAGCGTACCGGCGCCCGTGGCTCCGGGCTGGGGCTGTCGATCGTCCGGGCGGTCTGCGACGCGCACGGTGGCACCGTACGGGTGATCGCCCAGCCCGGCGGCGGCCTGGAGGTGACGGTGACCCTGCCGTCGGCGGACGTGCCCGGCCCGGTGCCCGCCGCCGGCTGAAACGGGGTTGCGCGCGACGCGCACCCGCTGGCAAGATCACCGAGTCGGCTCAGAGTGTGAAGGGGGGTGCGTCGATGTCCACCGTTCCAGGCTCCGCACCTCTGGTGGTCGCAGGCTGACCCGGGCGGCGGAGCGTCCTCATCCGAACATGGAGGACCACCCGTGTATCCACGGATCCGCAACATCAGTTTCGATTGTCACGACACGTACGCCCTGGCCGGCTTCTGGTCGGCGGTGCTCGGCTACGCACGGCACGGCGCGGACGCCCCCGGTGATCCGGAGGCGGCCCTGGTGCCGGCGGGCGGCACCACCCCCCACCTGTTCTTCCAAAAGGTGCCGGAGGACAAGGTGACCAAGAACCGGGTCCACATCTGTCTGGAACCGGTCGACCGGACCCGGGACGAGGAGGTCGAGCGGGTGCTCGACCTCGGGGCCACGATGGTCGCCGACCGACGGCTTGCCGACGGAACGGGCTGGGCGGTGCTCGCCGACCCGGAGGGCAACGAGTTCTGCGTACTTCGCAGCTCCGGCGAACGTGTCGCCACCACCACTGTGGAGGACCACCAGTGAGCTCGACGATTCACAACATCAGCATCGACTGTTCCGACACGTACGCGCTGGCCGGCTTCTGGGCGCAGGTCTTCGACTGCCCCCGGCAGCCGGACGACTTCCCCGGTGACCCTGAGGCGATGCTCCTGCCGCCGGGCGGCCCGGAGGTGCTGTTCATCGCCGTGCCCGAGGGCAAGACGGTGAAGAACCGGCTGCACCTTGACCTGCAACCCGCCGACCGGACCCGCGCCGAGGAGGTCGAGCGACTGCTCGGCATCGGGGCGACGTTCGTCGCCGACCACGTCGGCCCGACCGGTGGGGGTTGGGTGGTGCTCGCCGACCCGGAGGGCAACGAGTTCTGTGTGCTCGGCAACGCGGCCGAGCGTGCGGCGGCAGCGGCGGCGCGGGCCGCCGCGCAGCACGCCTGACCCTTTTGGTACGACGCGGGACCCCGGCCACCCTCGGGTGGTCGGGGCCCCGATCGTCCGGCTCAGGAGCGCTGCTCGACCTGGCCCCGGATCGTGATGAACTCGGCCTTCGCCTGGTCGGCGGACTTGAAGTACAGCACCACCAGGCCCAGGCTGCCCCGGTCAGCCCAGAGGCAGATGCCCAGCGGCACGGTCTCGGCGGTGCCGTCCCCGCAGCGCGCCTCACCGCCGAGCGGACCCGCCTCGACCGGCGTCATGTTGGCCACGGTGAGCTGCTTGGCGAGCCCGGTCACCGCGTCGTCGAGCTCCTTCTCGGGGTCCGTCATCAGCCCCGACACCCCAGCGATCATGACCAGGTCCCGCTTGGTCGGATCGCCGTAGAACGCGCCCACGGCGCTGGTCTCGTTCTGCGCCTGCGACTTCATCCCGGTGACCAGGTCATCGGCGGCCGACTGGAGCTCCGGGTCGGTGATCTTCGGCCGGCCGGCGAGGGTGGCCGGCGCGACCACCCGGGTCTTGGTGGCGTCGACCACGTCGCCCACGTCGTCCTTGACGGCGATCCAGGTGATGGCCACACCGCCGACGCAGAGCACCAGCACCACGGCCAGCACGATCAGCACGATCTTGCCGACGTTCGACTTCTTCGCCGGCGGCGGGCCGGCGGCCAGGTGCGGGTCGCCGTACGGCGAACCGGCCTGCGCGGGTGGGAAGCCCTGCTGCTGCGGCGCCGGCCAACCGCCCTGTTGCTGTTGCTCTTGCGGCGGCGGCGGCCAGCCGCCCGGCTGCCCCTGCTGCGGCTGCGGCGACCAGCCGCCGGGCTGCCCCTGCTGCGGCGGCGGCCAGCCGCCGGGCTGCTGCGGCGGGTGGGACGGATCGTGCGGCGGCCCGTAGGGATTGGCCGGCGGCTGGGACATCTGTCAGCTCCAAGATGGGGGTGCGGAACGCGTGATCCTAACCCGTGTGGCGATCCCGGCGTTGTCCCTGCGTAGGCCCCATTCGGCGGCTGGTTGCCGACAAACGGTCGCGGTGGCCGAACCGTCCGTCGTGGACGGCCCGACCACCGCGACGGTGGAGCGACGAGCGGTCAGGCGGACAGGCTCGCCACCCCGCGCGGCAGGAACCGCTGCCCGGTGACCCGTTCGGAGGTGCCGCTACGGTCCAGGTACGGCGTGACGCCGCCCAGGTGGAACGGCCAGCCGGCACCGAGGATCATGCACAGGTCGATGTCCTGCGCCTCGGCCACCACGTTCTCGTCCAGCATCAGCCGGATCTCCTGCGCGAGCGCGTCCAGCGCGTTCTGCCGTACCTGCTCGGCGGTGAGCGGCTGGTCGCCGACCACGAGCAGCTTGGCGACCTCGGCGTTGATCTGGTCGTCGACGACGAGTGGCTGACCCGAGTCGGCGATCCGCTTCAGGTTCTCGCTGACCCCGAACCGGTCCGGGTACGCCGCGTGCAGCGTCCCGCCCACGTGGTAGGCGACCGCCGGCCCGACGAGCTGAAGCAGGGCCAGCGGGCGCATCGGCAGACCCAGCGGGTCCAGGGCGCTGTCCGCGACGTCCAGCGGGGTGCCGGCGTCGACAGCGGCGAAGACGGTGCCCAGGAAACGGGTGAGCAGCCGGTTCACCACGAACGCCGGGGCGTCCTTGACCAGGACGCTCGACTTCTTGAGCTGCTTGCCGACCGCGAAGGCGGTAGCCAGGGTCGCGTCGTCGGTGCGCTCGCCCCGGACGATCTCCAGCAGCGGCAGCACCGCGACCGGGTTGAAGAAGTGGAAACCCACCACCCGCTCGGGGTGCTCCAACTCGGCGGCCATCTCGGTGATCGACAGCGAGCTGGTGTTGGTGGCGAGCACCGTCTCCGGGGAGACGATCTTCTCCAGCTCGGCCCAGACCTGCTTCTTGACGCCCAGGTCCTCGAAGACCGCCTCGATGACGAAGTCCGCGTCGGCGAAGGCGCTCTTGTCGACAGTGCCGCTGACCAGGCCGTACAGCTTGGCGGCGGTGTTCTTGTCCATCCGGCCCTTGGTGACGGCCTTCTCGATCTGGGTGTGCACATAGCCGACACCCTTGTCCACGCGGGACTGGTCGAGGTCGGTCATCACCACCGGCACCTGGAGGCGGCGGGCGAACAGCAGCGCCAACTGGCTGGCCATCAGGCCGGCGCCGACGATGCCGACCTTGGTGATCGTGCGGGCCAGGCTCCGGTCCGGCGCGCCGGCCGGGCGCTTGGCCCGCCGCTGCACCAGGTCGAACGCGTACAGGCCGCTGCGCAGCTCCTCGGAGAAGACCAGGTCCGCGAGGGCCTCGTCCTCGGCGGCGGTGCCGGTGGCGAAGTCCGCGTCCTTCGCCGTCTCCAGCAGGTCCAGCGCCTTGTACGCGGCCGGAACCGCGCCGTGCAGCCGCTGGTTGAGGGTCTCCCGGGCGAAGTAGAGCACACCCGCCCACATGTCCTTGTCGACCTCGGGCCGGGTCACGGTCACCTGACCGCGCACCACGCCGGCGGCCCACTCCAGGGATCGCTCCAGGAAGTCGGCCGGCTCCAGCAGCACGTCCGCGATGCCCATCTCGGCGGCCTGCTTCGGCTTGAGCATCTTGTTCTGCATCAGCGGGTTCTGGATGATCACCTGGGTGGCGGCGGGGATGCCGATCAGGTTCGGCAGCAGTTGGGTGCCGCCCCAGCCCGGCACCAGACCGAGCGACACCTCGGGCAGCGCCAGCGCGGCCGCCCCGCCGGACAGCGTCCGGTAGTGGCAGTGCAACGCCAACTCCAGGCCGCCGCCCATCGCCGCGCCGTTGACGAACGCGAAGGTGGGCACCGCGCTGTCCTTGAGCCGCGCGAAGACCCGGTGACCGAGCCGGCCGATCTCCAACGCCTGCGCGCGGTCGGCGAGCTGCGGCAGGCCGACGATGTCAGCGCCCACACAGAAGATGTACGGCTTGCCGGTGACCGCGATGAACGCCGGGTCGGCGGCGAGCGCGGCGGTGATCGCCTCGTCCAGGCTGGCCAGCCCGCCCGGACCAAAGGTGTTCGGCTTGGTGTGGTCGAAGCCGTTGTCCAGAGTGATCAGGGCGGCGGGCCGGTCCAGCCCCGGCACGTTCACCTGGCGCAGCAGCGCCTTCGTGACGACCTCGTTCGGCGCCTTCACTTGTCGCCCTCCCAGTGTGGGTTCTCCCAGATGACCGTGCCGCCCATGCCGATGCCGATGCACATCGCGGTGAGGCCGTAGCGGACCTCGGGGTGCTCGGCGAACTGGCGGGCCAACTGGGTCATCAGCCGTACGCCGGAGGACGCGAGCGGGTGACCGATGGCGATCGCGCCGCCCCACGGGTTGACCCGGGGGTCGTCGTCGGCGATGCCGAAGTGGTCGAGGAAGGCGAGCACCTGCACGGCGAACGCCTCGTTCAGCTCGAACAGGCCGATGTCCTCGATGCTCAGCCCGGCCAGGCGCAGCGCCTTCTCCGTCGACGGGATCGGGCCGACGCCCATCACCTCGGGCTCGACGCCGACGAAGCCGAACGACACCAGCCGCATCGCTACCGGCAGGCCCAGCTCGCGGGCGGTCGCCTCGTCGGCCAGCAGGCTGGCGGTGGCGCCGTCGTTCAGGCCGGCCGCGTTACCGGCGGTGACCTTGCCGTGCGGGCGGAACGGCGTCTTCAGGGTGGCGAGCTTCTCCATCGACGTGTCCCGCGGGGCCTCGTCCACCGTGGCCAGGCCCCAGCCGCCCTCGGCGTCGCGGATCGACATCGGGACCAGGTCGTCCTGGAGCTTGCCGTTGGCGTACGCCTTGGCGGTCTTCTGCTGCGAGGCGAGCGCGAACGCGTCGGTGCGCTCCTTGGTGATGTGCGGAACCAGGTCGTGCAGGTTCTCCGCGGTCGCGCCCATGACCAGCGCGGACGGGTCGACGAGCTTCTCGGCGATGATGCGCGGGTTGGGGTCGACACCCTCACCCATCGGGTGCCGGCCCATGTGCTCGACACCGCCGGCGATGGCCACGTCGTACGCGCCCATGGCGATGCCGCTGGCCACCGTGGTGACCGCTGTCATCGCGCCCGCGCACATCCGGTCGATGGCGAAACCGGGGACGGTCTTGGGCAGCCCGGCCAGCAGGGCGGCAGTGCGGCCGATGGTCAGGCCCTGGTCGCCGATCTGGGTGGTGGCCGCGACGGCGACCTCCTCCACGCGCTCCGGCGGCAGCTGCGGGTTGCGACGCAGCAGCTCCCGGATGCAGCGGATCACCAGATCGTCGGCGCGGGTGTTGGCGTACATGCCACCCGCCTTGCCGAACGGGGTACGGACGCCGTCGACGAAGACGACATCCCGAACTTCACGGGGCACTGGAGCCTCCTTTTCGACCATGATTCGGCCTGCGCGCCGCGAGGCGGCGCTCCGGACCGAATGAGGGTCGGCCGGCACGGGCACGTTCCCCCGAATGCTACTTGCCAGTAACCAACCCCGACCCCGCCCCCCACTGTGGCCCACCCCACACCGCCCCCTGCCCCCCGGTCCCCCTGCCCCCGGTCTCCCGGTTGATCATGAAGTTGTGGTCACGACACGCCGGGTGGTTTCTAGGCTTCAGTGCAACTGATCTTGGTTGGGCTGGGGGTGCTGGTGGCGAGGCCGGGTGTGGTGACGTTTGGGCATCGGCAGGTGTTGGAGCATCTGTGGGGGGCAGGGCGGACGATTTCGCAGATCGCGGGTGTGCTCGGGGTGTCGGTGAGCACGGTCTCGCGGGAGGTGGGCCGGTATCACAGTGCCCGGCATGGGACGAAGAACCCGTTGGGGCGGTCGTTGCCGTCGGGGCGGGCTCGGGCGCCGTATCGGTGGGGGTATCAGGCGCAGTGGGCGCAGCGGCGTGCTGACGCGGCGCGGCGTCGGCCGAAGGCGACGAAGTTGGGGGCCGGGACGCGGCTGCGGCAGGTGGTGCGGGGCAGACTGGCGCGTAGGTGGTCTCCGACGCAGATCGCCGCGTGGCTGCGGGCCATGTTCGCTGACCGGCCGGAGTTGCAGGTGTCTCACGAGACGATCTACCAGGCGATCTACGTTCAGTCGCGGGGCAGCCTGCGGGAGGAGTTGACTCGGCAGGTCGCTCTGCGCTCGGGACGCGCCGACCGGCGTGCCCAGTCGCGGCTGGCGGCAGCGGATCGGGGCCGCCGCCCCTGGATCGGGGACCTGCACATCAGTAACCGGCCCGCCGAGGCCACCGACCGGGCCGTGCCGGGTCACTGGGAAGGTGATCTGGTCATCGGCAAGGGCGGCCGCTCGGCGATCGTGACACTGGTCGAACGCGCCACCCGCTACGTGATGCTCGGCGCGCTGCCGCACGGGCGTGACACCGAAGCCGTCATCGGCGTGCTCACCGACCTCACCGCCCGACTACCGACGCACCTACGCCGCTCACTGACCTGGGACCAAGGCAGCGAGATGGCCGCCCACGCGGTCTTCACCGTCGCCACCGGCTGCCCGGTCTACTTCTGCGACCCCCACAGCCCCTGGCAACGCGGCAGCAACGAGAACACCAACGGCCTGCTACGCCAGTACTTCCCCAAAGGCAGCTACGACTTCCGCAGCATCAACCAGAGCGGCCTCGACGAGATCGCCCACGAACTGAACACCCGCCCCCGCCAAACACTCGACTGGGCAACCCCAGCCGAACGCCTAGACCACCTCATCGCCGCCTAACGATTGCACTCACCCCTTGACCCCAAGCCGGTCCGGGTGGCTATAACTTCATGATCAACGGGGCGAGGCGGGCGAGGCGGGGCGAGGCGGGCGAGGCGGGCGGGGCGGGCGGGGGCGGGGCGGGGCAGGGCGGGGGGAGGGGGCAGGGTCGTTAGGGGGTGGGGGAGAGGGCTTGGGTTAGGTCGGGGGTTAGGAGTTTGATCTGCCACTCGCGGGCGTTGAGGCCGCGCAGGGTTTCCGCCACCGTCTCCTCGCTCAGGTCCTCGGGCGGGGTCCAGGCCAGTCGGCGGATCGAGTCCGGGGTGATCAGGTTTTCCGGGGGGAGGTTGTGCGCGCCGGAGATGCGGACCACCACCTCCCGGCAGCGGGCCAGCCGACCGGCCGCCACCGGGTCCCGTTCCGCCCAGCGGTGCGGCGGGGGCGGACCCTCCACCGTCGGCGCCACCGGCAGCGAGTCGTCAGGCAGCTGCCGGGCCTCGTCGAGCGCGGTGAGCCAGGTACGGGCCAACCGGCGCACCGACCGGCCGCCGAAACCGGGCAGGGTCAGCAGCGTCTTCTCGTCCTTCGGGTCCAGCTCCGCCGCGGCGATGATCGCCGAGTCGGGCAGCACCCGGCCGGGCGCGGCGTCCCGCCGGGCGGCGATCTGGTCCCGCGCGTACCACATCGAGCGGACCCGGGCCTGGGCGCGCGCCCCGCGCAGCCGGTGGATGCCCGAGGTGCGTCGCCACGGCTCGGCACGCACCCGGGGCGGACGCGCGCCGGTGCGTACCAGCGCGGCGAACTCCTCCGCGGCCCAGTCCGACTTGCCCTGCCGGCTCAGCTCGGCGTCGAGCGCGTCGCGCAGGTCGGTCAGCAACTCCACGTCGAGGGCGGCGTACGTCAGCCACGACTCGGGCAGCGGCCGGCTCGACCAGTCGGCCGCCGAGTGGTGCTTCTCCAGCGTGAACCCGAGCAGTTGCTCGGTCAGCGCGGCCAGCCCGACACGTTCGAACCCGGCCAGCCGGGCTGCCAACTCGGTGTCGAACAGCCGGCGCGGGCGCAACCCCACCTCGGCCAGGCAGGGCAGATCCTGGCTGGCCGCGTGGAGCACCCACTCGGCCTCGCCGATGACCGCGTCCAGCGCGCCGAGGTCGGGCAGGGGCAGCGGGTCGATGAGCACGGTGCCCGCGCCGGCCCGCCGGAGCTGCACGAGGTAGGCGCGTTGGCTGTAGCGGTAGCCGGAGGCCCGTTCGGCGTCCAGCGCGACGGGACCGGTGCCGGCCGCGAAGCGGGCCACGACCTCGGCGAGCTGGGCCGGTGTCGCGACCGGTTCGGGCGTGCCGTCACGGGGGGCGGTCAGCGGAACTGGCCCACCGGCGGACGGGTCGGCTCCCTCGCCCGCCGGCTGCGGCTGGGCCGACGGCGGCTGCTGAGGTGCGTTTCCCGGAAGGTCCTCGGTGGGCCGACGGCGCAGGGGTGGTTCGTCGGTCACCTGCCAACCCTAGTGCGCGCGGTGATCCTGCGCGTGCAGCCGGTCCGGCGTGTGTCGGTCAGGTGTCCGCGAGGTGTCCGTCGGAGGACCGGACATCCGGGCGGATCACCGCTCGTTCCGGCTCAGGCCGCGCCCGCGGGACGGCGGTCGGACAGCGCGGTCACGCCGGGCGGGGGAAGGCCGGCGGTGGAGGCGAGCAGCGCGCACCAGCCGAGCAGGTGGGGGGTCAGGTCGTCGTCGACCGGCGTCCAGGAGGCGCGGATCTCGATGTCGCCGATGGTCGGCGGCCCGGCGAGGTCGCCGAACCGGGTCGACATGGTCTGCGTCACCGTCCCGCCGATCGCCCGGTGGCCGGCGTCCTGCGCCTCCAGCGCGTCGGTGAGCCAGGTCCAGCCGACCCCGGGCAGCAGCGGGTCGGCGGCCAGGTCCACCTCCAACTCGGCGGTCACGTAGGTGACCAGCCGCAGGGTGCCCTGCCACGCCTCGTGCCCGACCGGGTTGTGCAGCAGGATCAGTCGGCCGGTCGCCACCTCGTCCTCGTCGCGCAGCACCGTCGCGGAGAGCGCGAACGCGTACGGGGCCAGGCGTTGGGGTGCGCCGACCTCCTCCAGCGTGATCTCCGGGCGGGGGGTCGCCGACCGCAGCCCGGCGACCGCGCGGGCGAACGTCTCCGGGAGCGCGATCGGGGGGGCCATGTCGGCAGCCTATGCCGCTGTCCGTCCCCCGCTTCGACGGCGCGCCGAGGCGCGTGCGGGGCGCGGGGCGTAAGGAACGGTGCCCTTCCTCTCACCCCCACCCGGAGCAGGGTGGTGGGCGTGGCACGATTGCGGCGATGACCACGGACACCACGGGCACTGCCGCCCGAGACGGAGACTCCCGCCCCGGCGGACCGGCCGACTCGCCCCTCATCCGGGCCTGTCGACGACAACCCGGCCCGCACACCCCGGTCTGGTTCATGCGCCAGGCCGGCCGTTCCCTGCCGGAGTACCGGGAGATCCGGGCCAGCGTGCCGATGCTGGAGTCCTGCCGCCGGCCGGATCTGGTCACCGAGATCACCCTCCAGCCGGTGCGCCGGCACGGCGTCGACGCGGCCATCCTGTTCAGCGACATCGTGGTGCCCGTCGCGGCGGCCGGCATCGACCTGGACATCGTGCCGGGCACCGGCCCGGTGGTCGCCGAGCCGATCCGCTCCGCCGCCGACGTGCAGCGGATCAACCCGATCACCCGCGACGACGTCCCGTACGTTGACGAGGCCGTCCGACGACTGGTGGTCGAGCTGGGCGACACCCCGCTGATCGGGTTCGCCGGCGCGCCGTTCACGCTGGCCAGTTACCTGGTCGAGGGCGGGCCGTCGCGGACACACGCGAAGACCAAGGCGCTGATGTACGGCGACGAGGAGCTGTGGAACGCGCTCTGCGCCCGGCTGGCCGAGGTGACCCTGGCCTTCCTCCGGGTGCAGATCGAGGCCGGCGTCTCCGCCGTGCAGCTCTTCGACTCGTGGGCCGGCGCGCTCTCCGAGGCCGACTACCGCCGCTACGTGCTGCCGCACTCGACGGCCGTGCTGAGCGGGCTGGCGGACGCCGGGGTGCCGCGGATCCACTTCGGGGTGGGCACCGCCGAGCTGCTCGGTGCGATGGGCGAGGCCGGCGCGGACGTGGTCGGCGTCGACTGGCGTACCCCGCTCGATGTGGCCAGCCGCCGGATCGGGCCGGACCGGGCGGTGCAGGGCAACCTGGACCCGGCCGTGCTGCTCGCGCCGTGGCCGGTGGTGGAGGCCGAGGTGCGCCGCATCCTGGAGCAGGGCCGGGCGGCCCCCGGGCACGTCTTCAACCTCGGCCACGGGGTGCTGCCGGAGACCGACCCGGACGTGCTGACCCGGGTCGTCGCGCTGGTGCACGAGCTGTCCAGTCGCCGGGCCGACCAGGGCTGAGCGGGCGATGCGGCAGCCCTGGCGGGTGGCGGTGGTCGGCGGCGGGATCGCCGGGCTGGCCGCCGCGGTCCGCCTGCGGGACCGCGCGCCCGCCGGCACCGAGATCACCGTGTACGAGCAGTCCGGCGCGCTGGGCGGCAAGGTGCGCACCGGTGAGCTGGCCGGTCAACCGGTGGAGTTCGGCGCCGAGTCGTTCCTGATGCGCGACCCCACCGGCGCCGAGAGCGCGGTGGTCGCGTTGATCCGCCGGCTCGGGCTGGGCGAGCGGATCGTGCACCCCACTGTGGGTCAGGCCGCACTGGTCGTCGACGGCGGATTGCGCCCCATCCCGGGCGGCACACTGGTGGGCGTACCCGGGGATCTGGACCGGGTGACCACCGTCGCCCGCCCGCTCGCGGACGCCGACGCCGACGGCGGCCGGCCGCTGGTCGGGCCGGACGCGGACGTCTCGGTGGGCGCGCTGGTCCGCTCCCGCTTCGGCGACGAGGTCGTCGAGCGGCTGGTCGACCCGATGCTGGGTGGCGTGTACGCGGGCCGCGCCGACGACCTCTCCCTGGTCACCACGATGCCGGCGCTGGCCCGCGCGGCCCGGGTGGAGCACACCCTGGTGGGCGCGGTCCGGGCGGCGCAGGCCGCCGCGCCGCGTGCGCCGGGCGCTCCGGTCTTCGGCACCCTGGCCGGTGGGCTGAGCACACTGGTCGAGGCGGCGGTGGCGGCCAGCGGCGCGACGGTACGGCGCAACGCCGCCGTCCGTGAGCTGACCCCGAGCGGTGACGGCTGGCGGCTCACCGTCGGCCCGACCCGGGACCCCGAGCTGGTGGACGTGGACGCCGTGGTGCTGGCGGTGCCGGCGCGACCGGCCGCCCGGCTGCTCGCCGGCCCCGCGCCGGCGGTGGCGGCGGGCGTCGGCGCGCTCGACTACGCGAGCGTCGCGCTGGTCACCATGGCCTTGCCGCAGCCCCGCCTGCCCGAGCTGTCCGGCTTCCTGGTGCCGAGCACCGAGGGCCTGCTGATCAAGGCGGCGACCTTCTTCACCACCAAGTGGGGGCACCTGCGCCGGCCGGACGGGCTGGCGCTGGTACGCGCCTCGGTGGGCCGCTACCGCGAGGAGGAGCAGCTCCAGCGCCCGGACGCGGACCTGTCGGCCACCGTGCACCGGGAGCTGTCGGCGGTGCTCGGCACCCCGCTGCCCGCCCCGGTCGACGGGCACGTGCAGCGGTGGGGCGGCGGGCTGCCCCAGTACGCTCCGGGGCACGCGGACCGGCTCGCCGCCGCGCGTACGGCGCTGCGCGCCGCGTACCCCACAGTGACCCTGGCCGGCGCCGGTTACGACGGCGTCGGCATCCCGGTCTGCGTCCGCTCCGGCGAGACCGCGGCCGAAGAGATCATCACAGCACTGGGAGGATCGGCGAGATGACCGAGCAGACCAACGCGGCCCGGTTGCGGGAGCTGAACGACAGCATCCGCTACACGATGTGGTCGGTGTTCCGGGCCAGCTCCCCGCTGCCGTCGCTGCGCGACAACGTCACGGGTGAGGTCGAGTCCCTCTTCGGCGAGCTGGCCGGCAAGGACGTGGTGGTCCGGGGCGTGTACGACGTCTCCGGGCTGCGCGCCGACGCGGACGTGATGATCTGGTGGCACTCGGCCTCCAGCGACGCGTTGCAGGACGCGTACCTGCGGTTCCGTCGCACCACGCTGGGACGGGCGCTGACCCCGGTGTGGTCGCAGATGGCGCTGCACCGGCCGGCGGAGTTCAACAAGAGCCACATCCCGGCGTTCCTGGCCGGCGAGGAGGCCCGCCCCTACCTCTGCGTGTACCCGTTCGTCCGCTCCTACGAGTGGTACCTGCTGCCCGACGCCGAGCGGCGTGAGCTGCTGGCCGAACACGGGAAGATGGCCCGCGGCTACCCCGACGTACGGGCCAACACCGTCGCGTCGTTCGCGCTCGGCGACTACGAGTGGATGCTCGCCTTCGAGGCCGACGAACTGCACCGCATCGTCGACCTCATGCGCGACCTGCGCGCCTCGGGCGCCCGTCGCCACGTCCGCGAAGAGGTCCCCTTCTACACCGGCCGCCGCCGCTCGGTAGCCGAGATCGTCAACTGCCTCGTCTGAACCCTCCCGCCCCGCCCCGCCCCGCCCCGCCCCGCCCCGCCCGCCCCACCCTCCGCGATCTTGCACTTTCGGTCGCCCTTTTGCGACTTATGCCCCCGTTTGCCGGGACAGTTAGTGCAAGATCGCGGCGAGGGGGGGTGTGGGGCCTGAGGGGTGTGGGCGCGAGGTTAGAGGGGGCGGAGCATGACCTGTTCGCGGTGTACGCCGTCAGGCAGGAGGTCGCCCGGTTCGTCGGTCTGGGCGAAGCCGGTTCGGTGGTAGAGGGCCTTCGCCGGCGCGTTGTGTGGCATGACGGTGAGCCGTAACCAGTCGGCGCCGCTCTCGCGGGCCCAGCGCGCCACGGCGTCCACCAACAGGTGGCCGACCTTCCGGCCGCGTGCCTCGGGGTGCACCCACATCGAGATCAGCTCCATGGTCAGCGGGTCGGCCGTGGGCACGCCGCTGGACATCCCCACCGGCCGCCCGTCCAGCACGGCCACCAGGTTGTGCGAGCCGGGGATGCCCAGCCGGTCGCGCCAGCGTTGCTCGCGGTCGCCGTCGCCCTGCCAGTCGGCGAGCCGGGAGCAAAACGCCTCGGGGGCCTCGGTGAGGGCGGCCAGTCGCAGCTCACGCCACATCGGCCAGTCGTCGGGAGTGAGCGCGCGGATCTCGACCATGGGGCGATGGTGCCCGGTCGGGGCGGCCGGGCACCATCGCATTTTCCCGCCGTCCGGCGCCGCGCCCCCGCCCGGGTGCGGCGCCGGACGGGGAATCAGCTGGCCGTCGTGCAGGTGACCAGCGGAACCGGGTTGCTGCCGTTCCACGAGCCGAGGAATCCGAACGTCGCGCTCGCTCCGGCGGCAAGGCTGCCGTTGTTACTGGTGTTACGTGCGGTGACCTGCGTGCCGCTGCTGCTGACCGTGGCGTTCCACGACGAGGTGACCCGCTGGCCGTCGCCGTAGTTCCAACTCACCGACCAGCCCTGGATGGGCGATCCGCCCGCGGTGACCTTGACCTCGGCCTGGAAGCCGCCGGTCCACTGGCCGGTGACCTGGTAGGTCGCGGTGCAAGCCCCGGCCGGCGGCGTCGTCGGGGGCGGGGTGGTGGGTGGGGGAGTGGTGGGCGGCGGGGTGGTCGGCGGCGGCGTGGTCGGGGGCGGGGTGCTCGTGCCGCCGAAGTCGACGTCGCTGCACAGGTAGTAGGACTGGTCCAGGTGACTGGCCTGCCAGACGGTGTAGACGATGTGTCGGCCGCTGCGTCCGGGCGCGCTGACCGGGATCTGAATCGAGACGCCACCGCTGTCCTGGTTCCACTGCGAGGCCGGGGTGTTGCCGATCTGACCGGCCAACTCCAGGTCGCTCCAGCGCAGCGGTTGGGTGGCCGCGTTGAAGCCCTGCCGGGTCACGTACACCCGGATGTAGTCGGCGCCGTGGCGGGCCTGGTCGAGGAAGCGCAGCCGGAAGCTGTTCGCCACCGACGTGGTCTTCCAGGCGCCGATGGTGTCCAGCGCGTTGTAACGGGGGCTCTGGGTCCGTCCGCCGCTGCACAGCTGGCCGTCGGGCACGGCCGCCTGGTGGTTGCCCGCGACGCCCTCGCGGTACAGCCCGTTCCAGTTCCACATGGCGGACGGGTCGGCCTGCCAGGCCTGCCAGCACATCGGGTCCTCGGTGGCCATCCGGGGGTTCTGGAAGTCGCTGCCCCAGCGCTGCCAGCAGCCGTAGTTACGCGACGCCGGGTCGACGACCGACCCGTGCGCCGAGGCGGACGGGGCCAGCACGGCGGTCAGTGCGGTCGTCAGCAGAAGTGTGGTGGCTGCCGCGATGGCGAGCAGCCAGAGCACCCGTGGTGATCGGGCGAGAGTGGACATGGAGCCCCCGGGGGGATGTGGTCGGACGACGACACCCGGATCGACGGGAGTTGCCCACTCCCGTGCCTGTTCGCTGGCTCCCGCGACGGCGCTACCCGGAACACTGCCAGGTCGATCGTCAGGCGTCAATGACCTTCCGCCGCATGGGCGTGTGCGGGATGCCGTCCTCGACGTACTCCGGGCCGCTGGCGGTGAAGCCGAAGCGCTGGTAGAAGCCGACCAGGTGCGACTGGGCCTCCAGCACGCACGGTCGGTCGCCGACGATCTCCAGCGCCGCCGTCATCAGTCGGCCGGCGTGCCCGCCGCCGCGCGCCGCCGGCGCCGCCACGACCCGACCGATCCGGGCGGTGCCGTCCGGGTCGGCCAGGATTCGCAGGTACGCCAGCGGCGCGTCACCGTCGGTCAGCCAGACGTGCCGGGTGCCCGGCTCGACGTCGCGCCCGTCGAGTTCCGGGTACGGGCAGCGCTGCTCGACGACGAACACGTCGACGCGCAGCTTGAGCAGGTCGTGGAAGGTGCGGGTGTCCAGGTCGGCGAAGGACGCGGTCTGGATCTCCGTGGTCTGGGAGGGCACCCGACGATGGTAGGCCGCGTCATCGGGTGCCCGGCCGGGGTGGCAGGTAGCTGGCGGCCACCGCGCTGAGCAGCAGCACGCCGCCGACGATCACCGGAAGCGGCAGCGGCTCGTGCAGCAGCGCCACCGCGAGCGCCGCGGCGGTCAGCGGTTCGAGCAGGGTCAGTACGGCGGCCACGCTCCCCGGGGTGGTGCGCAGCCCGGCGTAGAACAACGCGTACGCCACCGCTGTGGTGATCACGCCGAGGTGCAGCAGCAGCGCCACGGTGTCGGGGCGTACCGGCACGCCGATTCCGGAGACCAGGGCGAACGGCGCCAGGGTGAGCGCGCCGATCACGGTGGAGATGGTGGTCAGTGTCATCGGTGCGGTGTGCTGCGACACCTGCCGGCTGATCAGGGTGGTCACCGCGTACCCGAGGCCGGAGCCGGCCGCCGCGAGCAGGCCGAGCAGTGCGGCGGGCGCCGCCGCGCCGGGGTCGGCCGTCGCGGTGGTGATCAGCACGAGGCCGGTGACGGCCACGACCAGCGTGCCGAGGCGCAGCGGGCCGGGGACCTGTCGGGCGCGGGCCGACTCCCAGGCCACGGCGAGCACCGGGGCCAACCCCAGGCTGACGAGGGTGGCCACGCTGACCCCGGCCCAGGCCACGGCGGCGAAGTAGAGCGCCTGGTAGAGGCCGAGGCCGACGCCGGTGAGCAGCAGCGGTACGGGTGCGGCGCGCAGGGCGGCCAGGAGCGTGGGCAGTCGGCCGGCGGCGCACGCCAGCAGGACGAGCGCGGCGATGGCGAGGCGGTGGAAGCCGATGCTCACCGGGCTGAGCCCGGTGCTGTCGTGCAGGAGTCGCACCGCCACGCCGGTGGTGCCCCACAGCACGCCGGTGACGGTGATCTGGATCAGGCCGGTGCGGGCCTGGGGGACTGCCGGCGCCGGGGCGGCCGGGCGCGCGGTACGGGATAGGGACACGGATGCGCTCCGAAGGGTGAGCCGTTGACGGGGACGACGTCGACGGAGCGCGTACGACAGGATGGCCGAGCGGGGTCAGGTCACCCGGTCGACGAGAGGCGCGGCGCTCCGCTCAGGAGCGCGGCGGGGGCAGGACGCCCAGGATCGGTCGCATGGCGACGACCGTACCCCAGGAAGGGTGGTCGGCGCGGTCAGGCCGGGCGGGCGCCGACGGCGTCGCGGATCTCGGCGCCCTCGGCGCCCTCGACCGCGCGGGCGCAGTGCGCGCAGCAGAAGAACCGCCCGTTGACCTCGACACCGTGCCCGGAGATCTTGACCTGGCAGTGCTCACAGATCGGTGCCATGCGGTGGATCGCGCACTCGAACGAGTCGAAGGTGTGCACGTCGCCACTGACGGTGTGCACCTCGAACGCCATCCAGTAGTCGTTCCCGCAGACCTCACAGGTGGCCATCGAAATCTCCTTGGATCGGGACGGATGCCTACAGAATTGCCCAGTTCCCGACCTCGTCGCGGGGGAACGGGCATTCCGGCGGCGTGTCGGCGGGGAAGTGTCGCCCGTTGTGCCGGGTGAACCGCCGCGACTCCGGGAGGATCACAGTGATCAAGCGCAACCGGCTCTTCGGCACCCAGACCCGGGTCACCTTCTGCCTGCCCCGGGACGTTCCGCCCGGACCGGTCAGCGTCGTCGGCTCCTTCAACGACTGGCAGCCGGGTCGGCACGAGTTGGTGGCCCGCCGGGACGGCACCCGGACGGTGACGGTGCGGCTGCCGCCGGGGGAGCACCGGTTCCGCTATCTCGGCAGCGGCGGCGTGTGGTTGGACGACGAGTCGGCCGACGAGGTCGACGACCGGGGCAGCCTGCTGCGACTCTGACGACGAAAGTCGCCACCATCGATGTATTTATCGATGACAGTCTTTACTGTTAACAATGTTTAAATTACTTTGAGGGGCACCTCACCGGATTCGCCGAAGGAGCTGCCCGATGCGTCGAAGAATCAGCGTCCCGCTGGTGGCGGCAGGTGCCGTCGCCGCCACCCTCACCGTCGCCGCGCCCGCGCAGGCGCACGGCTACGTCTCCGCCCCGCCGAGCCGGCAGGCGCTCTGCGCCCAGGGCCGGGTGCCCGACTGTGGGCAGATCAAGTACGAGCCGCAGAGCGTCGAAGGGCCCAAGGGCCTGCGCAGCTGCCACGCCGGCATCTCGCAGTTCGCCGTCCTGAACGACGACAGCCGGGGCTGGCCGGCCACCTCGGTGGGCAGCTCACTGACCTTCACCTGGGTGAACACCGCCCGGCACGCCACCAGCAACTGGGAGTACTGGATCGGCAACACCCGGGTCGGCGTGGTCAACGGCAACAACCAGCAGCCCGGCGCCACCGTGTCGCACACGGTCAACCTCGGCGGGTTCTCCGGCCGGCAGAAGATCCTCGCGGTGTGGAACATCTCCGACACGGCGAACGCGTTCTACTCCTGCGTCGACGTGCAGATCGGCGGCGGCGGCTCGAACCCCACCCCCACGCCGACCCCGACGGCGACCCCACGGCCCACCCCGACCCCGACGCCGACCAACCCGCCCACCCAGGGCGGCACGTGGGCGAGCGGCCGGGCGTACCAGGTCGGCGACCAGGTCACCTACGGCGGCGCGACGTACCGCTGCCGGCAGGCGCACACAGCGATCCCGGGCTGGGAGCCGCCGAACGTGCCGGCGCTCTGGCAACAGGTCTGACCGCGCGGGTGCGGCCCCCGGGTCGCACCCGCGTCGCCACCCCCGCGTGAAGGGAGCCCGGCATGCGCCGTCGTACCCCGTTGGTCCTCCTCGTCGCCCTGCTGCTCGGCGGCGGCGCCTGCGCAGCCTCGCCCACCCCCCGGCCGCAACCGGCCCTCGCGTCCCCGGCCGGCTCGGCGGCGGCCGGGGCCGCGCCGGAGGCGGACCCGATGAGTGGCATCGACGTGGTGTTCCTGAGCACGATGGTCGGGCACAGCGAACGGACGTTGCAGATCGTCCGGCTGGCCCGCGACCGGGTGCGCGACGACAGCCTGCGCACGCTGGCCGCCGCCATCGAGGCGACCGAGGCCGACGAGCTGGCCGCCATGCGCCGGTGGCTGCCCACCGACGGGCCGGGCGCCAGCGCCGCCGCGCACCACCACGACGGGCACGGCGACGACGCGGCGCTCGACCGGCTCCGGGCCGCGCCGGCCGCCGACGTCGACCGGGTCCTGCGCCAGGTGCTCGCGGACCACCAGCGCTGGGCCGCCGACCTGGCCCGGGCCCAGGTCGGCGTCGGCCGCGACGAACGGGTCCGCGACCTGGCCCGGCGCATCGAACAGTCCCGGACCGCCGAGGTCGAGCTTCTCGGGGGTACGCGGTGAGTGGCTGGCGGGCCGCGCGGACGACTCAGGTCAGCGGGGTTCCAGCCGCACCGAGATCGAGTTGACGCAGTGCCGGGTGTCCTTCGGGGTGAAGCCCTCGCCGTGGAAGACGTGCCCCAGGTGGCTGTCGCAGCGGGCGCAGCGGATCTCCGTACGCGACATGCCGAGGCTGCGGTCCTCGATCTCCTTCACCCGGCCCGGGATGGCGTCGTCGAAGCTCGGCCACCCGCAGTGCGAGTCGAACTTCGTGTCGCTGGAGAACAGCTCCAGACCGCAGGCCCGACAGTGGTAGACACCCGCGGTCTTCGTGTCCACGTACTCGCCGGTCCACGGGCGTTCGGTGCCGGCCTCGCGCAGGACGTGGAACTCCTCGGGGGTCAACCGGACCCGCCACTCGTCCTCGGTCTTCGGCAGCTCGTTGTCGTCAAGACTCACCCGCCAACGGTACGTCGAACGTCGGGGGCGTGGCATATGGTCGCGAGATGGCGGGCACCAGGGCGGCGGTCACCGAGGTCGAGGTGGCCGGCCACAGCGTACGGCTGAGCAGTCCGGATCGGGTGATCTTCCCGGCGCGCGGGTTCACCAAGGCGGACGTCTTCCACTACTACCTGTCGGTCGGCGACGGGATCATGCGTGCCCTGGGCAACCGGCCCACCACCCTGCAACGCTTTCCCGAGGGCATCGAGGGCGGGGCGTTCTTCCAGAAACGGGTGCCGACCCGAGGGGTCCCGCCGTGGGTGTCCACCGCGCAGATCACCTTCCCCAGCGGTCGGAGCGCCGACGAGCTGTGCCCGGCCGACCTGGCGCACGTGGCCTGGGCCGCGCAGATGGGCACCATCGTGTTCCACCCGTGGCCGGTGCGCGCCGCCGACGTCGACCGACCCGACGAGCTGCGCATCGACCTGGACCCGCAGCCCGGCACCGACTTCGCCGACGCGGCGCGGGCGGCCGGCGAGGTCCGGGCGCTCCTCGACGAGCTGGGCGTGACCGGTTGGCCGAAGACCTCCGGCGGTCGGGGAGTGCACGTCTATCTGCGCATCCAGCCCCGCTGGACGTTCACCGAGGTGCGCCGCGCCACCATCGCGCTGGCCCGGGAGGTGGAGCGCCGCAACCCCGACCTGGTGACCACCGCCTGGTGGAAGGAGGAGCGCGGCAGCCGGGTCTTCGTCGACTACAACCAGATGGCCCGCGACCGCACGATCGCCTGCGCCTACTCGCTGCGGGCCAACGCGCGGGCCACCGTCTCCACCCCGGTGAGCTGGGACGAGCTGCCCGACGTCGACCCGGACGACTTCGACCTGCGCACCGTGCCGGCCCGGCTGACCGAGCGCGGCGACCCGCACGCCGGCATCGACGACCACCCGTGGGACATCACGCCCCTGCTGGAGTGGGCCGAGCGCGACGCCGCCGCCGGCCAGGGCGACCTGCCCTACCCGCCGGACCACCCGAAGATGCCCGGCGAGCCGAAACGGGTGCAGCCCAGCCGCGCCAAGCGCACCCCCGACGAGGGCTGACGGCCCGCTCTCGTTCACCCGGGCGGGTGTGCCGTCCACGCCAGGAACCTGGTGAACAGCTCCCGTGGGTCGGGTCCCGGGTCGGGGTTGAGTGCGTACAGGTCGGCCGTCGCGTCGAACAACTGGCTCGCCAGGTAGACCGACAACCCCACCCGATCCGTCCCGTACTGCGCCCGCAGCAACATCCGGGCGAGCGGGCACGGCCAGGCGCCGGCACAGACCCGGCACAGCCACGTGGGCCGGCGCGGCAGGTGCTGATGCACCGGGTGCAGGCCGCTCAGCGGTCCGCCGAGAGGCGACTGATCATCCGACGTAGACATGCCCCTAACGGTGACCGGTAAGTTGACCCGGGTCAAGGAGTCGGGTCATCTGTTTACCGTCCGCCTTATGGATCTGGTGGGCGCTGCGGAGATTCGCGCGATGCTGGGCGGCATCAGCAAGCAGCGCGTTTACGTGATTACCAGCCACCGGAACTTTCCAGAGCCCGTAGCTGACCTGGTGCAGGGCAAGGTCTGGCGACGGTCGGACGTGGTGGCGTGGATCAGGGAGCACCGGCCGGAGTTGGCCGAGGACTGACCGGTTCCGCGGGGCCGGTTTCTGTCGTACACCTGTTCTAGAATTTGCTGGTGATCGATGAGTTGGCGCGGGCGGAGGCTGCGGTCGCGGCCTGCGCCGACGCCCCGGCCTGGGCGCTCGCCGAGCGCGATCTGATCACGGTGCTCGACGCCACGCACCGGGTGCAGCAGCGCCTCGCGGCGGTGCAGGTGGCGGTGGTCCGCGAGCTGGACGGGCGGGGCACGGCGGTCGAGCGGGGCGCGTCCTCGACGACGGTGTGGCTGCGCGAGCGCCTGCGCCTCGATGTCTCGGCCGCGCGCCGGCTGGTCGGCCTCGCGGCCTCGCTCGACGTCGCGCCGCCCGGGGTGCGCGCGGCGCTCGCCGACGCGAGCGTCACCGTGGAGCAGGCCCGGGTCATCGCCGACACCGCCGCCACGGTGTCGGTGACGGCCGGGCCGGAGGTCGCCGACAAGGCCGTCGATGTGCTCGTCGATTGGGCGCGGCGGTTCGATCCGACAGTGCTGCGCCGGTTGGGCACCCGGATTCTCGACCACGTCGCGCCCGACCTCGCCGACGCCGCCGCGAGGGCCGCGCTGGCCGCCGAGGCCGACCGCGCCGCCCGGGACCGGCACCTCACCCTCTCCACCCGGGCCGACGGCCGCCTACGCCTCACCGGCACCCTCGACGCCGAGACCGCCGGCCTGCTCCGCGCCGCGATCGACCCGCTGAGCGTGCCCGCCGGCCCCGACGACACCCGCTCACCCGAGCAACGCCGCCACGACGCCCTCGCCGACGTGTGCCGCCTCGCCCTACGCACCGGCGACCTGCCCGAGCACGGCGGCGACCCCGCCCAGGTCGTCATTACCACCGGTTATGACGCGTTGGCCGGTCAGGTGGGCGCCGGAGCGCTCGACACCGGCCTGCACCTCACTCCCGACACCGTGCGCCGGCTCGCCTGCGACGCCACAGTCCTGCCCGCCGTCCTCGGCGGCGCCGGCCAGGTCCTCGACGTCGGCCGACAACGCCGACTCGTCACCGGCCCCCTGCGCCGGGCCCTCATCCTGCGTGACGGCGGGTGCGCCTTCCCCGGCTGCGACCGGCCACCACGCTGGTGCGACGCCCACCACATCCGGCACTGGGCCGACGGCGGCACCACCAGCCTCGACAACGCCGTCCTGCTCTGCGGTCACCACCACCGCCACCTCCACCGGACGCAGTGGAGAGTCCGGCTCGGCGACGACGGACACCCGGAGTTCGTCCCACCCGCCTGGCTCGACCCCGACCAGCTTCCGCGCCGCAACCACTACCACCGACGAACATAGGCACCGCCGCCGTAGCCGTGCCGCCGCTCGGCGGCTTGGCCGCTCCGCCGCTTGGTCGCGCCGTCGTGCCGCCGTGCCGCCGCTTGGTCGTGCCGCCGTGCCGCCGCTTGGTCGCGCCGCCGCTTGGTCGCGCCGCCGCTTGGTCGCGCCGTCGCGCCGCCGTGCCGCCGCTTGGTCGCTTCGCCAGTCGGCGGCTTGGCCGTGCCGCCGTGCCGCCCGACAAGCTGCGCCACCTCGGCCCGGTCAGCGGCCTCGGCGCGCGCATCCGCGCCGGCCGGGCCAGTTGACGTTGTCGATACCCTTCAGGGCCGGACGGGGGAGGGTCACGCATGCTCAGGGACGTCAGATCGGTACGGGTGCTCGCCTACTTCCCGTGTCAGTTGTCCACCCGGTCCGGGCCCGCGGGTGCGGTGCCCGCCGGGTGGAGCGTCACCGACGGCCTCGACGACCTCGCGCTCCAGCCGTACGGTCAACGGCTGCTCGACGAGCTGCTGGGCAGCATGCCCCGGCCGACGATGCACATCAGCGGCGGCCCGGAGCTCCTGCGGGTGGCCGGGGAGGAGGTCGACGCCTCCCTGCTGCCCACCTCGGAGGCGGGCGCGTGGCAGGTGGTGTCGGCCCGGATCAGCGTCTGGAACGTCGACTGTGGTCTGCTCTGCGTCACCTACCAGCTCCCGGACGGGATCGTCGGCGGCGTCGACGACCTGGTCGTCGAGGTCGCCGCGCCGGTGCAGCGGATGGTGCCCGCCGTGACACGTCTGCTGCGCGCCGTCCTGCCGGCGCCGGACGGCGCGGACGAGGTGTTCGTCCTCTGGGCCAACACCACGTTCGCCGTCCAGGTGGACCCGGACTGCGAGCCGGCGCGACGGCGGGCCATCGCCGAGGTGTTCACCCCGGACGGTGTCGACTGCACGCCGGACGGCATGCGGGACGGCGTGTTGCGGGTCGGCACGCACACCACGGCGGTGGTCAGTCACTTCGGGTCCCGTCCGGCAGCGCTGTTGGCGCGGTTGACCGGTGTGCACCACGTCTGCTGGGCCGCGGCGCTGCGCTACGACGCGGTGTTGTCGGCCGAGCTGTCGCAGATCGAGCCGGGGCGAGCCGGCCTGTCGATGAGCGCCCTGGAGGAGCAGGCCAAGCGCATCCTCAGCGGATACCACCGCATCCGCCTGTTCCGGCTCGGGTACTCCTCGGTGGAGGCGCACCTCGACGCGGCCGGCGGCACCGTCTGGAACGCGCTGGAGCAGCAGTGGAAGTTCCGGCTCGTGCTCACCGTGCTGGACGAGCGACTCGACTTCGTCCGGACGTTGCACCAGCAACTGGTCGGCCGTCTCCAGGACCGCCGCTCCCGACTGCTCAACGAGTTGGTGCTGGCCTTCACCTTCCTGAACATCTTCGCCATCGTGCTCGCCGCGCTGACCTTCGTGGCGCTGCCGAGCCTCGACGTGGGACTCCTGGCCGCGACGATCGCCGTGGTGATGCTGGTCGTGAACCTCAGCGCGTACCTCGTCTTCCGGCGTCAGATCAACGATCCGGGTCGGCACGCGGGAGCGCCGACCGACGCGTGACCGGCCGCCGACCGCGCTGGCGCGCGCCTGGTGCCCCGTCCATGTGGATCGTCTCGTACTAGCCTCTCTCGCATGGCCTTGCGACCCGACGAGTTCTACGACCACGCGCTCGCCGCAGCGGACGACGAGCGTCGGCTGCCCCTGGCACGGATGACGGGGTGGGACATCAGTCCGTTCGAGCCGGACGGGCTGCGCGTCGCGTCGCTGCGACCGCCGGTGCTCCCGGAGCCGCCCCGGCACGGCGAGGACGCCGCGAGCTGCGACCTCTGCCGCCAGCGCGACGACGGCATCTGGTTCAACGAGCGGTGGCGGCTCACCCGGGTCCAGGGGGTGGGCGTCCCGCTGGTGCTCATGCTGTTGCCGCTCGACCACCACGACATGGCGGATCTGCCGGACGAGCTGGCCGCCGAGCTGGGGTTGTTGAGCACCCGGATCGTCCGTCACGTGCAGGCGCTCCCGCACATCTCGCGGGCGCACGTCTACCGCTTCGGGGACGGCGCCGCCCACCTGCACGTCTGGTTCTTCGCCCGGCCCGCCGGGCAGGCCCAGTTGTTCGGGTCGTGGCTGGTCGCCTGGGACGACCTGCTGCCGGAGTATCCGGCGGACCTGGCCGACGCGGACGCCGCGCTGGTGGCGGACGCGTTGGTCGCGTCCCATGGCGGCCGTCGGGTGTCGGACCCGGCGGCTAGCCTGCCGGCATGACGAGCGCCGAGCTGGATGAGTTGGTCGTCGCGGACGCCGACGCGTTGCGGGACTGGTTGTCGGCCAACCACGCCACCTCGCCCGGCGTCTGGCTCGCCCTGACCAGGAAGGGCGGCACGGTCACCACGCTGACCTGGCAGCAGGCGGTCGACGAGGCCCTCTGCTTCGGCTGGATCGACGGGCAGGCCCGCAAGCGGGACGAGGAGTCCTCCTGGATCCGGTTCACCCCGCGCCGCCCGCGCAGCTCCTGGTCCCAACGCAACGTCGCGAACGTGGCGCGCCTGGAGGAGCAGGGCCGGATGCGGCCGTCGGGCCGTGCGGCGGTGGAGGCGGCGAAGGCGGACGGCCGGTGGGCGGCGGCCTACGCCCCGCCGTCCGAGGCGGAGGTGCCGGCCGACCTGCTCGCCGCCATCGCCGCCGAGCCCGCCGCCCAGGCGATGCTCGACGTCCTCACCAAGGCCAACCGGTTCGCCCTCATCCATCGCCTCAACGCCGTCAAGCGCGCCGAGACCCGGGAACGCAAGATCCGCGAGTTCGTCGCCATGCTGGCCCGGCACGAGACGTTCTACCCGCAGAAGGCGAGGCCTGTGGCATCGGGCGAGGCGATCGGAACCGATTGACTTTCGATAGGTAACGAGCGAAACTCGATGCATGGTTACAGAGCATCGAGCGGTTGCCGCTCTCCGGGTCTTTCTCGTGGTGTTGTTCGGGGTCCTCGTGGTGTTCCAGACCCTCTCGCTGCCCGGGCAGTTCGCCCACATGGCCGCCGAGTCGCCACAGGACGCGCATCTCCGCTGGCCGGCGACCGCCGTGACGGTCTTCTGGGTGCTGTGCGTCCAGGTGGTCATCGTCGCGACGTGGCAGCTGCTCAGCCTGGTCAAGAACGACCGCATCTTCACCCCGGCGTCGCTGAAGTGGGTGGACGCGATCGTGTGGGCCATCGCCGCCGCGTGGGTGGTGCTGGTGGCGGTCTTCCTCTGGGTCGGCTTCAACGCGGACGACCCCGGGCTGCCGCTGCTGCTGTTCCTGCTCACCGTGGGCGTGACGGTGCTGGGGCTGCTGATGGTGGTGATGCGGGCGCTGCTACGGCAGGCCACCTCACTGCGTACCGACATGGAGGCGGTGATCTGATGCCCATCATCGTCCGCATCGACGTGGAGTTGGCGAAGCGCAAGATGAGCGTCGGCGAGTTCGCCGAGCGCGTCGGCCTCACCCCCGCCAACGTGGCGGTGCTCAAGAACGGCCGCGCCAAGGCGGTGCGCTTCAGCACCCTCGAGGCGATGTGCCGGGTGCTCGAGTGCCAGCCCGGAGACCTGCTCGAGTGGGTGGAGGAGGAAACCCCATGAAATACGCCCTGATCGTCGGCATCGTCCTCGCGGTCGCGCTCGGCGTCACCGTCGTCGTGCTCGGCGGCGCCGACGATTCCCCGGGTCTCCAGCTCATCGGCGTCGGGCTGGTGGTCTGCGCCGTGGTGTTCGGCGTCCGCTCGCTCCGGCGTCGCGGCTGACCCGTCCCGACAGTCGCCCGGCTCCGGCCGACCCATCCCCAGTAACGATCAAGTAACGGGCGCGAACCTTTCCCGGGAGGTGAGCTGTCTTGATGGTCGTCGGCCCGCCAGGGCCAGGGGAGGCGTCGGATGAAGTTGGTGTGGAGGCGGGCCCGCGAGGCGCGAGGGCTGCTGGTCGCGGCAGTGATCGCGGCCCTCGTCGCCGTCGCGTTGGTCACCGGGCTGTCCGACTACAACCGCCGGGCGGTGGAGGCCGGGCAGCGGGCGCTGATCGCCGCCGCGCCCGCCGAGGAGCGCGGCCTGCTGGTCAGCGGCTCCGGCGGACGCGACGCGGCCGAGTTCGCCGAGCGGGACTCGGCGGTACGCGCCAGCTTCGCCGACGGGTTCGCCGGTGTCCCGGTCAGCGTCGCGACCGCCCGGTACGGCACCGGCCGGGAGCTGACCGGAGACCTCGGACAGGTGTCCCGGCCGGACGACGAACCGATCTTCGCCAACCTGGCCACGCTCGACGACCTCGCCGGTCACGCGGAGCTGACCAGCGGCGCCTGGCCCCGCCCCGGGTCGAACCCCGTCCAGGTGAGCCTGCCGGAGCGGGTCGCGGGCACGCTGGGCCTCAGCGTCGGCGACCGCGTCCCGGTACGCGACCGTGCCACCGAGCGACGTGGCGAACTGGTCCTCGCCGGCACCTGGCGGCCTCGCGACCCGACCGACGCGTACTGGCTGCTGGCCCCCGGTGTCGGGGCGGGCAGCGCCGGCTCCGGCACCTCCTATGGGCCGTTCGCGCTCGACCCGGCCGACTTCGCCAGCACCTTCCCGGGCGCGGTGTCGGTGTCCTGGCTGGCCCAACCGGACCTCGGCGGCGTCGACACCGCCGACCTGCCCGCCGTCCGGGCGGCCCTCACCGAGGCGACAGCGGCCGTCCCCGAGGCCGCCCGGCTCGGCAGCTCCGCGCAGGTGGCGACCAAGATGGAGACGCTGCTGGACCGGATCACCCGCGCCGACCTGGTGGGCCGGTCCTCGCTGGCCACCCCGCTGCTGCTCATCCTGGTGCTCGGCGGGTACGCCCTGGTGCTGGTCGCCGCCCTCCTGCACGAGGACCGCAGACCGCAGACCGCGCTGCTGCGCGCCCGTGGCGCGGCCCGTCGGCAGTTGGCCGGCCTGGCCGCCCGCGAGGCGACACTCGTCGTCGCCCCGGCCGCGGTGCTCGGTCCGCTGATCGCCGGTGTGGCGCTGCACCACGTCCGCCCCGGCGGGTCGGACGACCTCGCCACCGCCGGCGGCAACAGCACACTCGTGTGGGCGGCGGCAGCGGCCACCGCCGCCGGCTGTCTCGTCGCCATGGTGCTGCCGACCCTGCGCGGCGCAGGCACGTACGTCGCCGACATGGCGGCCCGGTCCCGCCCGAACCGCGCGGCGAGCGTGCAGCGTGCCAGCGTCGACCTGGTGCTGGTGGCCCTCGCCGTGCTCGCCTGGGCGCAGCTGCGCCGGTACGCGTCCCCGCTGGCCGGCTCGGGCGGACGGCTCGGGCTCGACCCGCTCCTGGTCGCCGCCCCGACGCTCGGTGTGCTGGCCGGCGCCGTGCTGGCGCTGCGGGTGCTCCCGCCGCTCACCCGGTTCGCCGAGCGGTTCGTCGACAGGCGTCCCTGGACGGCCACCATGTTCGGCATGTGGCAGGCCGGTCGGCGTCCACACGCCGGCCCGGTGCTGCTGCTCGCCCTCGCCGTCGGCGGTAGCACCCTGGCCTGGTCCCTGATCAGCACCGGGGAACGGTCCCAGGTGGAGCAGGCCGGCCACACCGTCGGCGCCGACCTGCGGGTGACCGAACGGACCGGGACCGCCCCGCCCGGCCGGGCCGGTGAACTCGCCGCCCTGCCCGGCGTGAACCGGGTGCTGCCGGCGTGGCGGGACGAGATCCGGGTCGGGCGGGAGGACCTGTCGGCGACCGTGATCGGCATCGATCCGGCGAGCGCGCCGGGCGTCGTCCGGCTCGCCGACCGCCTCGGCGACGGGACGGCGGCGGAGCGGTACCGCCGGATGGTCGGCGCGCGGGGCGAGCCGGCCGGCATCGAACTACCGGCCGGAACGCGGGCCATCACCGGCACGGTCCGTACCCCGGTGGCCGACGCCGTGCGGCCGCTGAAGGTCGCGGTGACGCTCCTGGTCACCACCCCCGACGGGCTCGCCCTGCGGTTGCCGGCGGCCGACGCCGACAGCGACGGCCGGGCCACCCGGTTCACCGTACGGCTGCCCGAGCTGGGCGGGGCACGGCTGCGGCTGGCCGGTTTCGAGGCCGACGGTGGACTCGCCGCCGGCAACTCCTACCGACTCCAGGTGGACGGGCTGGCGGCGGTCACCGCCGACGGCGTCAACCAGCCGGTCGAGGTGGGCGGCGACTGGGTCATGTCGGCCCCGGGGGAGAAGCCCACCCCGGTGGGGACCAACGGCACCGGGTTCGCCACGGACCGCGCGGTCGAGGTGATTCCCGGCGGCCAGTTCGCGTACCAGCCGACCACCCGGTTCGCCGTCGTACCGGCCGGCGGGAACACGCCGGTGGCGGTGCTGATGACACCGGGGGTCCGCAACGCGCTCAGCCTGCGGGTCGGCGACACCGTCGACCTGACCCTCTCCGGGGCGACGCTGCCGGTGCGCCTGGTCGGCGAACTGGCCGCGGTGCCGGCCACCACCGGGGAGGGCGTCCTGCTCGACCTGCCCGCCGCCGTCGACGCGATGATCCGCGGCAGCGGCACGGTGCGACCCGTACCGGAGTGGTGGGTCGGCGCCGCCGACGCGACCGCCGCTGCCGACGCCGCCAGTGACCTGCCGGGAGTGACGGTGCTCAACCGGGAGGCGACGGTCGAGTCGGCCGCCGACGACCCGTACTGGCAGGGCTCGCGTACCGGAATGCTGGCCGCCGCGCTCGGCGCGGTGCTGCTCGCCCTCGTCGGCCTGGTGGTGGACGTCTGGGCCACCGCCCGGCGTCGGATCGGCGAGTTCGCGGTCCTGCACACCCTCGGCGCGACGCCCCGGCTGATGGCCCGGGCGCTGCTGGCCGAACAGACCTTCCTCGCCGGCATCGGCGTGACGGTCGGGTTGGCGCTCGGCGCCGCGGTCGGCGCGACGATGGCCCCACTCGTCATCCTCACCCCGGCCGCCGGCCGGCCGATCCCCCCGGCGACGTTCGCGCTGCCCTGGGTGCCGATCGGCCTGACCGCCGCCGGTCTGCTGCTGGCGGCGCTCGCCCTCAGCGCGTTCATCGCCACCGGCATCCGTCAGCGGGTGGCGGCGGCGCAGCTACGAATCGGGGGAGAACGATGAGCGTCGGCGCGGCGGTCCGGCGGGTCCGGGCGTACGGCGGGCAGTTCCTGCTCCTGGGGGTGCTGACCCTGGTGGTCACGCTGCTCATCAGCGGGGTGCCCCGGCTGGTCAACAGGCTCGCCGAACAGGGACTGCGGGCGCAGTTGAGCAGCGAGGCGCCCGCGCGTCGGGACATCTCGTACGCCTCGGAGGCGGTGACCGCCCCGGCCAAGCGGACGGCGATGGACAGCGCGGCCGAGCGGTTCGACGCCCTCGGCGCGGAGCTGCCGCCGCCGGTGCGGTCCGGGGTGACCGAGCGGTGGTACGCCGTGGAGAACCCGCCGGCCCGGGTGGTCGGACCGGACCTCGCGGCCCGCAACCTGCTCGTGGACCTGGGGCTGCGGGCGGTGCCGGGCGTGCAGGGCGCGGGCACCCTGGTCGAGGGGGCGTGGCCGAGCGAGACGTACGTGCCGGACCGGCCGATCGAGGTGGCGCTCGACGCCGACGTGGCGGCCAAGCTGAACCTGCGCGCCGGCAGCCAACTGCGCATCGGCCTCGCCGACGAGAACGGCACCCTGTCCGACGCCGAGCCGATGGTGGTGTCGGGGCTGTTCCGCCCCGCCGACCGGGCGGACGGCCTCTGGGACGGGCTGCCACCCCTGCTGCAGGTCATCGAACCGCTCGGCGACGGCGAGCCGTTCACCATAGTCGGTGTGGTCGCCCAGTCGGCCCTCAACAAGCGGGCCGCCGAGGGCTGGCCGATCCAGTCCACCTGGCGCTACCGGCTCGGCGTCGACACCATCGGCGCCCGGCACCTGGATCGGATGATCGACGGCCTCCAGGAGGTGCAGCGCCGTAGGCCGGCGGACCTCACCGTCGCGCTCGGCGTCGACGTGCCGCTGCGCGCGTTCGCCGCCCAGGTCGACGCCGCCCGGACCCTGCTCGCGGTGATCGCGGCCGGGGTCCTGGCCACGCTGGCCGGGCTCATCGTGCTCGCGGCCAGCCTCGCCATCCGACGGCGACGCGCGGAGTTCGCGCTGCTGCGCGCGCGTGGCGGCGCGGCCACCGCCGGCGCCCGGCGCAGCCTCGCCGAAGCGGCGCTGGTGGTGCCGGTCGCCGCCGTCCTGGGCTGGTGGCTGGGCACCCTGTTCCCCGGTGACCCGGACCCCACCGCGCCGTACGCCATCGCCGCGACCGCACTGGTCACGCTGGCGCTGCCACTGGCGACGCTCGCCGTACCGGCCGGTCAGGCGGCGCGCCGGGACCTCGTCCGGGTCCGCCCGTCGGCCCGCCGGGTCACCATCGAGGTCTCGCTGCTGCTGCTGGCCGGGCTCGCCGCGGTGCTGCTGCGCCGACGGGGGCTGACCCTCGGCGAGGTGGACCCACTGCTGGTGTCGGTGCCGGTGCTGCTCGCCGTCGCGGCGGCGGTGCTCGCGCTGCGCGCGTACCCCTGGCCGTTGTTGCTGATCAGCCGGCTGGCCGCGGGTACCCGGGGCAGTGTCGCGTTCCTCGGCACCGCGCGCGCCGGCCGTTCGGCGGTCGCCGCCCCGCTGGTGGTCGTGGTGTTGGCCATCGGCACCGCGGCGTTCTGCGCTGTCGTCGCGGCCGGCGTGGACGCGAGCCGGGCGCGGGCGGCCGAGCAGATCGTGCCCGCCGACGCGGTGATCCGCGGCGAGCGGTTCGCCCCCGACACGGTGGACGAACTGGGCCGCCTGCCGGGTGTGCGGGCCGTCACGCCGGTGCTGGAGACCGACGAACGGCTGGCATCCGACGAGCTCGGCACCGACGCGCGGCTCGCGCAGACGGCGGTGCTGCTCGTCGACGGGGCGGGCCTGGACACGGTGGCTCGCGAGTCCGCGGTGGACCTGCCGATCCCGGCCGCGCTGCGCGCCGCCCGGCCCGGCCCGGGGGCGCTGCCGGCGATCGTCTCGCCGGCCGTCGCCGCCGACCTGACCAAGGCCGGCCTGGACGACTCCGCCTTCGTGGAGGTCCAGGGTCAGCGGTACGAGTTCCGGGTGGCCGGCACCGAGGAGGGGTTCGCGCTGCTGTCGGCGGACGCCAGCCGGTTCGTGATCCTGCCGTGGCAGGCGCTGCCGGCGCGGAACACCGCTCCGGTGCCCACCAGCCTGCTGGTCGCCGGTGACGCGCTGGACGCGGAGGCGCTACGCGTCGCCGGTAACCAGGGGCAGGAGCGCTACCAGCGCGAAGGCACCGTCACCGGCCGGGACCGGCCCCTCAGCGTCACCGTCGACACCCGGGCCGACGTCCGCCGGAATCTCAGCGACGGAGGCGCGAACGGGGTCCTGGCCTTCGGGTTCGTCGCCGGAGCTGCCGGCGGCACCGTGCTCGGGTTGCTGGCCATCGCGTTCACGGTGCTGGCCGGCGCGCGTGCCCGGGGTCAGGTGCTGTCCCGGCTACGCACCCTCGGCCTGTCCCGCCGGCAGTGGCGGGGGCTGTTGCTGGTCGAGCTGACCCCGCTGGTCGCGGTGTCGGTGCTCACCGGCGCGCTGGTCGGCGCGGTGCTGCCCGTGCTGCTCAACCCGGTGCTCGGCCTGTCCGCGTTCACCAGTGGTGTGCCGGTCCGGGTGGCCTTCGAACCCAGCCTGATCGCCGCGGTGCTCGCGCTCGGGGCGGTCGCCCTCGGCTTCGCGGTCGCCGTGGAGGCCCTGAACAACCGCCGGTTGCGCCTCGGTGAGGTGCTTCGGCTCGGAGAGGAGAGCTGAGATGACAGCCACCGCCCAGACGCCACTGGTGCCGGACCTGGCCGCCCTGCAACAGCGGGCAGCGCAACGTGCCGCCGAGCGGGCCGGCGGGCAGGACCGCCTGCGCGGGCACATCGTCTGCGACGGTCTGGTGCGCATCTTCAAGACCGAGGGGGTGGAGGTGGTCGCCCTACAGGGGCTCGACCTGGTCATCGACCGGGGCGAGCTGGTGGCGATCGTCGGCGCCTCCGGGTCGGGCAAGTCGACGTTGCTCAACATCCTCTCCGGGCTGGACACCCCGACCGCCGGCATCGCCCGGGTGGCCGACTACGACCTGCTCTCGCTGTCGGCTAAGCGGCGGCTCAGCTACCGGCGGGAGCTGGTCGGGTTCGTCTGGCAGCAGACCGGCCGCAACCTGCTGCCGTACCTCAGCGCGCTGGAGAACGTCGAACTGCCGATGCAGTTGGCCGGGAAACGCAGCCGGCGGGCACGCCGTCAACGGGCCCGGGAACTGCTCGACCTGGTCGGCGTGGGGTACTGCGCCGACCGGCGGCCGGGGCAGCTCAGCGGCGGCGAGCAGCAGCGGGTCGCGGTGGCGGTGGCGGTGGCCAACGACCCGGAGGTGCTGTTCGCCGACGAGCCGACGGGTGAGCTGGACGAGGCGACCGGCGCCGAGGTCTTCGCGGCGCTGCGCACCATCAACGCCGAGCTGGGCGTGACCATCGTGGTGGTCACCCACGACCACGCCGTGGCCACGCAGGTCCGCCGGACCGTCGCGATCCGCGACGGCCGGACCGCCTCGGAGGTACGCCGGACCGCGCGCATCGGCGCGGACGGCAGCACCGAACTGGTCAGCGAGGAGTACGCGGTGCTGGACCGCAACGGCCGGATGCAGTTGCCGGCGGCGTTCGTCGACGCGCTGTCGCTGAAGGAACGCGTCCGGCTCGACCTGGAGCCGGACCATGTGCAGGTACGGCCCGGTGACCGGGCCGCCGACGAGCGGGGAGCACGGGCATGAGCGGGCGGGACATGGTGGTGACCGGCGCGGCCGGTTCCGGCGGCGCGTCGGCGACGGGTCCGGACGAGGTGGTCCGGGTCAGCGGTGTGAGCCGGACGTTCGGCCGGGGCGAGCACGCCGTGCACGCGGTGCGGGACGTCTCGTTCACCGCCCACCGGGGCGAGTTGGTCGCCATCCGGGGGCGTTCCGGGGCGGGTAAGACCACCCTGCTGAACCTGGTCGGCGGTCTGGACCGGCCGGACAGCGGTCAGGTGACCGTGGCCGGGCACGAGGTGACAGCGGCCGGTGAGGCGGAGCTGCTGAAGCTGCGCCGGGGCACCGTCGGATTCGTGTTCCAGACCTTCGGGCTGGTGCCGATCCTCTCCGCCGCCGAGAACGTGGGCGTGCCGCTGCGGTTGGCGCAGGTGCCGGCCGCCGAGCGGGAACAGCGCGTCGCGGTGCTGCTGGAGCTGGTGGGCCTGGGCGGGCACGCGGCGCAGCGCCCGTACGAGCTGTCCGGTGGCCAGCAGCAGCGGGTCGCGGTGGCCCGCGCGCTCGCCAACGAACCGGATCTGCTCATCGCCGACGAACCCACCGGCCAGCTCGACTCGGAGACCGGGCGGTCCATCATGGATCTGCTGCGCGCCGTGGTGCACGCCCGGGGCATGACGGCCCTGGTCGCCACGCACGACCCGGCCCTGATCGACCTCGCCGACCGGGTCCTCGTCCTGCGCGACGGACGCCTGGTCGACGGCTGACCGCTGCTCTCGGCTGAACTCTGGTCCGCTGCCCTCCGCGTGGTCCGTGGTCCGCGGTCCGTGCTTTTCATCCTGCGGCTTGGTCAGAATCGACTGGCCGTCGTGGTCTGTTCGCTCCCTGTAGAGCTGCCCCAGATATGGACCGTGCGGCGGCGGGTGGGGCGGGACGGGGCGGAACCGGGACGGGGCGGAACCGGGACGGGGCGGAACCGGGATGGGACGTGGCGGTGGTCGTTGGGCCTGCCGTCGACACGGCTACGGCCCCAGCGGCATCATCGGCCCAGAGTTCGCTGCCGGAGAAGTTCCGCTGCCGCGGTGGTCTCGCTGCCCCAGAATCGGGGCAGCTCTACAGGCAATGAGAACGAACATCGGGGCCCGACGTTCGCCCGCCGACTCCGGCCAGCGCGCCGGCGGTCAGAGGGCGAGCTTCATGCCCTCGTGGCTGGCCACGAAGCCGAGGCCCAGATAGAAGCGGTGCGCGTCGGTGCGGGTCTTGTCGGTGGTGAGCTGCACCAGCGCACAGCCGCGTTGCCGGGCCTGGTCGATTGCCCAGGTCATCAGGTCCCGGCCCAGCCCCTGGCCGCGCCGGTCGGAGCGAACCCGGACCGACTCGATCAGGGACCGTTCGGCGCCGTGCCGACCGAGGCCGGGGATGTAGGTGATCTGCAGGCAGCCGACTACCTCACCACGGTGCTCGGCGACGATCAGGTGGTTGCGCGGGTCCGCCTCGATGTCAGCGAACGCCCGCTCGTAGGCGTCGTCGACAGCGGTGAAGTCGCGGGCCTTACCCAGGACGTCATCGGCGAGCAGGGCGATGACGGCCGGCAGGTCTGCCCGGACCGCCTCCCGGTAGATCACGTCGGTCATGTCGTGATCTTGGCACAGGCCGTCAGCGGGCCGGGCAGCGCTTCCCCTCCGCCGGCACGGTCAGGTCGATCAGGTAGGCGTCGACGGCGTCGGTGATGCAGGACGTCTGCGGGTAGGCCGTGTGCCCCTCGCCCTCCCAGGTGAGCACCCGGCCGACCCCCAGCATGGAGGCGAGCCGTGGGGTCTGCTCGTACGGCGTCGCCGGGTCGCCGGTGGTGCCGACCACCACGATCGGCGGCGCGCCGTCGGCCTTCCCGGTCGGGTACGGGTCACGCCCGCCCGGCCACTCGACACAGCTCAGCATGCCGACCGCGAGCGCCGGCCCGAACAGCGGGTATTTCGCCCGCCACTGCGACTGCAACCGCCGGATCTGCTCCCGGCTCGGCTTCTCGGTCTCGTCCGCGCAGTTGATCGCCAGGTTGGCGTCGAACAGGTTGGAGTAGTGCCCGTCGTCCTCCCGGCCGGCGTACGAGTCGGCGAGCCGGAACACGTCCTTCGGGTCGCCCTCGGCCAGCCGGTCGATCGCCCGCGCCAGCTCCTGCCAGCCGGACTCCGTGTAGAGCGACGAGATGACCGCGTAGAACACCCAGCCGGCGGTGGCCTCCCGCCCGTCCGCTCCGCGTACCGGAGAGACCCTGGCCTTGTCGATGGCCGACGTCACCGCGGCGCGCGCGTCCGGGGCGATGGGGCAGCGGCCGGCGTTCGCCGCGCACCAGCGGGTGAAGTTGGTGAAGGCCCGCTCGAAGCCACGGGCCTGGCTCTCCGAGCCCTCCACCAGCCGTTGCTGCGGGTCGACAGCGCCGTCGAGCACCAGCGCCCGCACCCGCTGGGGGTAGAGCTGGGCGTACGTCGCGCCCAGCAGGGTGCCGTAGGAGTAGCCGAGGTAGGTGAGCTTGTCGTCGCCCACCGCGGCGCGGACCGCGTCCATGTCGCGGGCGGCCTGCTCGGTGCCGTACAGCGGGAGTTGGTCGCCGTAGCGGTCCCCGCAGCCGCGCCCGATCCGCTGGCTCAGACCGACGAAGTCGTCGAACGCCCGCTGGCTCGTCGGGTCGGGGTCGAAGCCGAAGCTGGCGTCCAGGTCGGCGTCGGAGATGCACTTCACCGGGCTGGACCGGGACACCCCACGCGGGTCGAAGCCGACGATGTCGAAGCGCTCGGTGATCGACGCGGGCAGCCCGCCGAACTGGGTGCCGAAGGAGAGATAGACGGCGGTGTCGACGCCGGAGCCGCCCGGCCCGCCCGGGTTGACCACCAGCGAGCCCACCCGGTCGCGCTGCTTGCTGGACCGGGCGCGCAACAGGGCGATCTCGAAGGTCTGCCCCGCGCCCGGCCCGGCGGTCGCCCCGGTGCCGGTGCCCCAGTCCCTCGGCACCGCGATGCGGGCGCAGTCGTAGCGCATGTCCGGCGCGCCGCGCCCGACCAGCTCCTCGGGGATCTCCGGGCAGGGCCGCCAGGTCGGCGCGCTGCCGGTCGGCGCGGCCTCGCCCTGCACCTCGGTGCGCGGCGCGAACGCCGGCAGCGTGCAGCCGGCGGTGAGCAGCGCGGCCACGGCGAAGCCGGCCATCGTACGACGGACGCGGCGGGCCCGTTCGGCGGTGCGGGTCACGTGGTCCTCCGGGATCGGGTCGACGGTCAGGCTACGCCGAGCCGGTGGCGGCCCGGTCCACGGTGGTGGCCGGGTCGCCGCGCAGCACCTGGTCCACGTCGAAGCGGATCGGACGGTCGAGCTGGTCGTAGCGGCACGAGCGGGGATCGCGGTCCGGACGCCAGCGGACGAACTGGGCGGTGTGCCGGAACCGCTCGCCCTCCATCGCGTCGTAGCCCACCTCGACCACCAGCTCCGGGCGCACCGGCTCCCATTCCAGGTTCTTCGTGCCGGTCCACCGGCTCACCCCGCCGGGGATGCGTTGGCCGCGCTCGTGGTCGCCGTGCACCCACGGGTGCTCGCCGCCGGTGTCCCGGTAGGGCGCCAGCTCGTCGAGCAGCTCGGCGCGGCGGGCCATGCTGAACGACGCGCTCACCCCCACGTGGTGCAGGACGCCCGCGTCGTCGTAGAGGCCGAGCAGCAGCGAGCCCACCACCGGGCCGGACTTGTGCCAGCGGAAGCCGGCGACCACCGCGTCGGCGGTGCGGGAGTGCTTGACCTTGAACATCAGCCGCTTGCCCGGCTCGTACGGCAGGTCGGCGGGCTTGACGATCAACCCGTCCAGCCCGGCGCCCTCGAAGACGTCGAACCAGCGACGGGCGATCTCCGGGTCGGTGGTGACCTGGGTGACGTGCACCGGCGGGCGCACCCCGGCCAGCGCCTCGACCAGCCGCTCCCGGCGGCGCGGGTAGGGCTCGTCGAGCAGCGCCTCGTCGCCGATCGCCAGCAGGTCGAAGGCGACGAAGTCGGCCGGGGTGGTCTCGGCCAGCATCTTCACCCGGGACGCGGCCGGGTGCACGCGCTGGGCCAGCAGCTCGAAATCCAGCCGGGGCTGGCCGCCCGGCCCGTCGCGCCGGATCACGATCAGCTCCCCGTCGACCGCGCACCGCTGCGGGAGCTGCCGCCGGGCCTGCTCGACCACCTCGGGGAAGTAACGGGTCATCGACTTGCCGCCCCGGCTGGCCAGCTCGACCTCGTCGCCGTCGCGGAACACGATGCACCGGAACCCGTCCCACTTGGGCTCGTAGGTCACCCCGGGTGTGGTGGGCAGCTTGGCGACGCTCTTGGCCAGCATCGGCTCGACCGGCGGGTTGATCGGCAGGTCCACGCCGACCAGTCAATCAGACGGCACCGACAGCCGTGAGGCACATCACCGTGGCCGGCAGGGCGGCGTGTCCCCGTACGCGCCGCTCGTCCCGGCCGGGCGAATCACATAGCCGCAGGTCAGAGCTACTTTCGCGAGGTGTCCGAGTGGGTCTGTGACTGCTGCGGGCGGTGGCGGGTGAGCGTGGAGCTGATCCGGGGCCGCTACCGGTACCGGCTCACCCGCCGCTACCCGCAGCGGTTCGGCGGGGGCCGCAACGTGCTCGGCGAGGTCGGTTCGGTGGCGGAGCTGGAGGAGCTGCTGCGGAGACAGACCCCGCTGACCCTGGCCGACCTGCACGAGGCCGCCTGAGCGCCGTCCCGGCGTCCACTCAGGACCCCGATATGCTGCCCCGAACGGGTCGCCACGGGAGGCACACCATGCGGTTCGCTACCGACACGGAGATCGCCGCCGACGTCGAACAGGTCTGGGCGGTGCTCGCCGACGTGCCGCGCTGGCCGGAGTGGACCGCCTCCGTGACGCGGGCCGAGCGGGGTGAGCCGGGGCCGCTCGCCGTCGGCGCGACCGCACGACTGACCCAGCCGAAGTTGCGGCCGGCCCTCTGGCGGGTCACCGAGCTGACCGACCGGCGGGCGTTCGTCTGGGTCTCCGACTCCCCGGGGGTACGGACCACCGGCGAGCACCTGTTGGTGCCGCTACCCGACGGGCGTACCCGTGTCGAGCTGGCGATCGACCAGTCCGGCCCGCTGTCCGGCCTGATCGGCCGGCTGTACGGCGGGTTGCTGCGCCGCTACCTGCGGATGGAGGCTGACGGGCTCAGGCGTCGCTGTGAGCGGGGCTGACGGCCGGGGCGGCCGTACCCTGACCGTGTCCGATGGGGGTTGAGGAGGAGTGGTGGCCGAGCTGACGTACCCCGAGGTGGGCTCGACCCGGCACGGGGCGCTGCCCGGCGGGTACCACCACCTGCGCCACCGGTTCCCGTTGCCGGCGGGCTGCTTCGACGTCGCGGCCGAGGCGGTGCTGAGTTGGCGGTTGCACCGGGCCGCCGGCGTCCGGATGCGCACCGACGCCCCGCGCGCCACCGAAGGCGTGCTGGTCAGCGCCGGCCTGGGCGTCGGCCCGGCCCGCGTCTGGGGGCCGTGCCGGGTGGTCTGGAGCGAGGAGTCGCCGGGGCTCGCGGGCTTCGGCTACGGCACCCTTGCCGGGCACCCGGAGCGGGGTGAGGAGGCGTTCGTGGTCGGCCACGACGACGACGGCACCGTCTGGTTCGAGGTACGCGCGTTCAGTCGCCCGGCCCGCTGGTTCACCCGTGCCGGCGGGCCGGCTGTCCGGGCGGTGCAGCACACGTACGCGTGGTGGCTCGGCCGCACCCTGCGCCGGCTCTGCGCGACCCGCTGACCGCGGCGCCCCCTGCTCAGTAGCGGGCGAAGGAGCGGATCGGCGCGCGCGGGCCGTACTTCGGCGCCTGGATGCCGGCGGCTGCCAGCAGGAGACACACCCGACCCCGGTGACCTCGGAACGGCTTCAGCAGCTCCAGCAGCCGGGCGTCGTCGCCCCTGGGCTCGCCCGCCAGCGCCCAGGCCACGGTGTTCGGGATGTGGTAGTCCCCGACGCTCACCGCGTCCGGGTCCCCGTACGCGATCCGGACCACCTCGGCGGCGGTCCAGGGGCCGATGCCCGGGATGGCCGTCAACCGGCGGGTGGCCTCGGCGGTGTCGACGCAGCGCTCCAACCGGTCGGCGAGCGCCGCGGCGCGGCGGAGCGTGTCGGCCCGCCGCTGCTCCACCCCGAACGGGTGGAACACCCAGTACGGGGTGGCGGCGACGGCGGCGGGTGTGGGCGGCAGGAGCAGCGGCTGGAACGGACCGGGCGCCGGCTCCCGGAAGTGCCGCACGGTGGCCGCGTACGCCCGGTAGGCCTCCTTGCCGGTGACCTTCTGCTCGAAGATCGCCCGCAGCAGCCGGGGAAACACCTGCCCGGTCGCGGGCATCCGGAGCCCGCGGTGCTCCCGGGCCAGCCGGGCGACCACCGGGTGCGCCTCGGCCAGCTCGGCGAAGCCGGTCAGGTCGTCGCGGAGCCCCGCGATCGCGTCGGCGCGGGCCAGGACGTGCTCGGCGCCCGGCCCGTAGCCCTCGGCGAGCAACGCGCCGTCGGCGGGCCGCAGCGCGAGCGTGGCCGGCCCGTCCGGGGTACGGGTGGCCCACCAGAACGTGCCGGCGGCCACCCGGGCGCACGGGTCGTACGGGCTGAAGGTGAGCGCGTGGACCGAAGCGGCCAGCCGGTAGCCGACCGGAGGGTGCAACACCCTGGTCGCGGCGGCTTCGGTGGCGGTCACCCGCCCACTCTGCCACGTGCCGGACGGGACGCCGGCACCACCGGTGTGCCGACGTCCCGGGTACGACGGTGGCCGGCCGCGCCCTCCCCGGCGACGACCGACCACCGTGACCTCGCGGCGATCCGGGCTCAGTACGAGTAGCCCGACCCGCCCGCGTCGCTGGCGCCGCTGTTCGACGGGGGCGCGACAGCCTTCGGCGTGGAGGTGGGCAGGCAGCTCAGGTTCTTCTTGCCGTCCGGCTGGACCACGAACCAGGTGCCGCCGACGGCCTGACCCTTCCACTGGCCGGGCTTCTTGTCGCCGATGTAGCGGTACACCGGCCAGCCGCCGATGGTGAGCTGGCGGGTGCCGTCCTGACGGGTCACGCTGCCGACCTTGTCGTCGGAGACGCCGGTCAGCTGCGGGTTGCCGTCGGTCAGCGACGGCGGCCACACCTCGGCGCACTTGTCGACGCAGTTCGACGACGGCGGGTCGGCGGTGTCCTTGTCGAAGCGGTACAGGATCCAGCCGTCCTCGTCGGTGACCACCTTGCCCATCCGGGGGACGCTCTTGCCGGTCAACTTCTCGGTCAGGTCGACGTTCGCGGGCGGGGCCTCGGCGGCCGGCGCCTCGGCGGACGGCGACGCCTCCGCCTCGACCGATGCGGTGGGCTCGGCCGCGGCGACGGCGACCGGCTCCGCCGCGCTCGAGTTCGCGGGGTCGTAACCCGCGGGAGCGCAGGCCGTAAGTGCGACCATCGCGCTCGCGACGATGACGGTCCGCTTCATCTGTGCCACGTGCCCTCCTCATTCTTGGCAGTTCGCCCATTGGTACGGCGGGCAGACTGTCAAGGTTGAACGAGTAACAGTGGTCAATTTCACTGAGGTTGATCTGAACCGAACGGGGCTGTGCTGCGTACGCCCCCGCGAACGGTTCCGCCGGCAACGACAGATCGGCGCCGGCCATTGTGACAATGACCGGCGCCGACAGCGTACGCGGATTACAGCGGTACGGTGACCAGCGGACTCGCCACGCCATTGGCGTCCACCGACTGCACCTGGAGTTGCTTGATGTCGGTCGTCAGGGCCGACGTCGACGCGCTCAGCTCAAGGCCCTGCGGCCGGGTGTTGGTGCCGTAACCGCCCTCCGGCACCGACCAGGTGGAAATGACCTCGGTGCTGGCATTTTTGCGCACCACCACCAGTCGGCAGACCCGCGGCCCGGGCAACCTCCGCATGCTGAAGTTGATCCGGGTGCCGTACTCCCGCTTCACCAGGAACATCGTCGTCTGCACGCCCGTCGTCGGGTCGGTCGCGTCGACCTGGTCGCCCTCCTCCTCGGTGCCGCCCACGCCCGGACCGCTCGGCGCGGCCGTCGGCCCGCTCGTCGGCGGGTCGCTCGGCGTGCTCGGCGTCGACTCGGCGAGCACCCCCGGCGGCTGCTCGTTTCCGGCCACCTGAACGAAGCCGTAGCCGCTCAGGCCACCGAACACCACCACCGCGGCGGCCGTCGCGAGCATCTGCCGGAACCGGGTACGTCGCCGGTCCGCCCGGACCGCGCCCAACGTCCGGTTCAGCAGACCCGGGTCGGTGGCGGTCTGCTCCAGCGCCATCATCGTCTCGCCGTCGATGTCGGAGAGCAGGCCGACCACCGGCACCATCGTCTCCAACTCGGCCGCACACGCCCAGCAGGTGGCGAGATGCTCCTCGAACCGCTCCGTGTCCTGCTCGTCGAGCACGCCGAGCGCGTACGCCGCGACGTCCATGTGATCCGGCCGGCTCATTCTGTCACCCCCCGCTCCTGCAGAGCCGTGCGCAGCGCGCGCAGCGCGTAGTAGACCCTCGACTTGGCCGTGCCGAGCGGCAACCCCAACTCCTCGGCCGCCTCCGGCACCGTCCGCCCCCGGAAGTACGTCGAGATCAGGATCTCCCGGTGCGACTGACTGAGCGTACGCAGGGCGTCCGCCACCGTCATCGTGCGCAGCACCCGTTCGGTGCTGTCCGCCTCGGCGAACGCGGTGAGGTCACGGTCGTACGTCTCCGGCGGCCGGGCCTCCTGGCTGCGGTGCTCGTCGATGGCGATGCGCCGGGCCACGGTGACCAACCAGGGCCGCAACGAACCCTGCCCCTGGGTGCCCAGGCGGTGCGCGTTGCGCCACGCCCGCAGCAGCGTCTCCTGGACGATGTCCTCCGCGCGCTGCCGGTCCCCCCCGGTGAGGCGCATGACGAACATCAGCAACGGACCGGCGTGCTCGGCGTAGAGCTGCCTGATCAACTGGTCGGAGTGGTTGGCCTCGGTGGACGTCGCCTGATGGCGTCCGGGCGCCGGTCGGGGCGTCACCGGACCATTCTGGCGAGACGTCGCCCGCGCGTCGACCCCCCGGGCAGACGAGGTCGACCGTGACGTCGGCCGCGCTGACAACCAGTCAGCGCGTACCGCGTCGCCGTGCCAACCGGCCGCCACTGCGTGCATGCAGACCTCCGGGATTTCCGTGACCGACGCCGGCCCATGAGGCGGGCCGCCCGGTGGTACGCACGACCGACCGGAACGGATCAACGAACGGCGGAAAATTTTCCCGGCTGCGGTGTGGACGCTCAGCGGCGTACCGAGAAAAGGCCCGGCGGTGGCGGGTCGGAGCCGGTGGCGTCGGCGTCCCGCACGACCGCCGCGCCGCCGGCGAACCGGTCCAGCTCGTCGCCGGCCACCACCCGACCGGGGAACCAGTCGCCGGCGGCACGCCGGGACAACTCCGGAACCGGTGGTGTGGTCCGCCCCGCGACCAGCACCAGGTTTCCGTACCGCCGCCCGCGCAGCACCGCCGCGTCACCCACCAGGCACGCCTGCGGCAGCACCGAGCGGACCGTGGCCACCTGCCCGCGGGCGTGCCGCAGCGGCGGGCCGTCGGCCAGGTTCGCCAGGTACCACCCGGTGGGGCGCAGCACCCGGGCCACCTCGGCGGCATACTCCACCGAGGTCAGGTGCGCCGGGGTACGCGCGCCGGCGAACACGTCGGCGACCACCACGTCGTAACTCGCCTCCCGGGTGGCCGCCAGCACGGCCCGCGCGTCCTGCACCCGGACCCGCAACCGCCCGTCCGACGGCCACGGCGCCACCCGGCGGACCAGCTCCACCAGAGCGCCGTCCACCTCGGACACCCGCTGGGTGGACCCCGGCCGGGTGGCCGACACGTACCGGGGCAGGGTCAGGGCCCCGCCACCCAGGTGCAGCACCCGCAGCGGTACGCCGGCCGGGGCGATCAGGTCGACGGCGGCGGCCAGCCGCCGGACGTACTCGAACTCCAGGTGCGTGGGGTCGGTCAGATCGACGTGCGACTGCGGCGCGCCGTCCAGCAGCAGCGTCCACGAACCGGGCCGGTCCGGGGCCGGGACCAGCTCCGCCAGCCCGGTGTCCACCTGCTCGACCACCCGGTCACCGGCCCGCTTACGCCCCATCGCGGATCCCCACCCTCACCGGGCCGCGCGGGCCGCGGCGGTCAGCGCGCGGTGCAGCAGCCGGGCATCGCCGAGCAGGGCCCGCAGCCTGCGCTCCAGGCCGGCGATCGGGATCAGGTTCTGCGGGGCCCGCGGGTCCTTGTAGGGCGTGGAGGCGAAGCGGGGCAACGTCACCAGCGACAGGTCGGCCAGCTCGATCGCCGCCTCGACGGGCAGGTCGGGGGAGCACTCCACCCGGACGATCCCGGCCCACGGCGCGCCCACCGCCACCGGCAGCCGCAAATACCACGACCAGCCACCCCAGGCGGTGCCCAGCCGGAACACCGGCGACCGCTCACCGGACGCCAGGCCGGTCACCACCGCCGTCAGCCGGGCGTCCAGATACTGACTGTGCTGCGTCTTGATGTAGCCCAGGGTGCGGGGCAACTGCCGGCGACTACGCAGCGGACCGTCCACCACCAGCAGGTCGCCGTCCACCCGCGCGGCGTCGGAGACCGCCACCTCCAACGCGGTCAGCGGGGCCTGCACCGCCGCCGGCAACTTCGCCAACTCACCGGAGCCACCCACCCGGTGCACCGGGTACCGGACCGCGCCCGCCACCACGTCCTGCGCCGACGGGCTCGCCGTGAACAGCCCCCGGCCCACCCGGGTGCCCGCCAACTGCGCCGCGCCGTTACCCAGGTCGCACCGGACCACCCCGGCCGCGTACGAGGCGGCCAACCCGGGAAACGAGCCGCCGTCGGTCTCGGCCGTCCAGATGCTCGCGTCGATCCGGCGGACCCCGTCGACGAGCAACACCACGTCCGGCGCCCGCACCCCGGGGCGTACCCCGATCGCCCGCCAGTCCACAGCGGGCAGCTCCACGTCCGCGTCGACCTGCTGGCTGCTCGGCGCGGCCGGGCCGGCGGCGGACGCCTCGAACGACGCCCCGTAGGCCGGGTCCCACGAATCGACGAAGAACGAGGCGTCGCTCCTCGCGCTCACCGGCCGGTCCGTTCCACGCGGGCGGACCGGGCGTCCTTGCGCACCTCGAAGCGGACCGGAATCCGCTCGGCCAGCGCCGACACGTGGGTCACCACGCCGACCATCCGGTCGCCCCTGGCGGCCAGGTTCTCCAGTGTGGCCGCCACCGTGTCCAGGGTGGCGGCGTCCAACGTGCCGAAGCCCTCGTCCAGGACGATCGACTCCAGGCTCGCCGCCGTCGTCGACATCCCGGCCAACTGCTCGGAGAGCGCCAACGCCAGCGCCAGCGACGCCTGGAACGTCTCGCCGCCGGAGAGGGTCCGCACACCCCGACGCAGGCCCGCGTCGTGGTGGTCGACGACGGCGAACTCGCCCTTGTCGTGCACCAGCTCGTACTGCCCGCCGGAGAGCTCCCGCAGGATGCCCGACGCGCCGTCGACCAGCAGGTCCAGCGCCTCGGCCAGCAGCCACCGCTCGAAGTTGTTGGCCCGCAGGTGCCCGGCGAGGGCGCGGGCGACCCGCGCCTCCCGCTCGTGCCCGGCCCGCTGCTCGCGCAGCTCCCCGGCCTGCTCCCGGCGCTCCACCAGTCGCCGGCGGTCCGCGTCGGCCCGCTCCACCGCGACGGTCGCCGCGTGCACCGGATCGTCGCCGACCGGCACGTCGGCCGCCGCGAAGAGCGCCGCCATGTCCCGCTGCACCGCCTCCGCCACGGCCTCGGCCTCGGCGACGGCGGCGGCCCGGCCGGCCCGATCGGCGCGCCGCCGGTCCGCCTCGGCTGTCGCCCAGCCGGTCAGCGCCGTCCACGCGGCGGCCACGTCGTCCCGGTCGGCCGCCGGTGGACCGAAGCGGGCCAGCCCGTCCCGGGTGGTGTCGAAGGCACGCCACCCGGCCCGCAGCCGCTCCTCCGCGGCGTCCACACCGGCCCGGGCCCGGCGCGCGGCCTCCCGGCCGGCCCGGACCGCCGTCGCCGCCTCCTCCAGGGCCCCGCGCAACCGGGCGTGCTCGGCCAACTCCCGCCGCAGCACAGCCGGCTCGGCCGCACCGGCGAGCTGATCGTCCAACTCGGCCAGCCGGGCCTCCAACTGCTGCTGCTGGGCCCGCGCCCGCACCAGCAGGCGCTCCAACTCCCGGGCCGCCTCGTCCCGTTGCCGCACCGCCGCCTGCGCGGCCTTCGTCGCGGCCCGGGCCGCCTTGCCCGCCGCCGTCGCCGCCACCACCGCCGAATCGGCGGGCACCGCCGGCACCCGCGCCACCGGCTGCTCGCACACCGGGCAGGCCGCGCCCTCGTGCAGGTGCACCCGCAGGCTGACCGCCAGATCGGTGGCCTTCGCCTCCTCGTGCGCCCGGAACGCCGCCTCCAACGCGGCGTCGGCCCGCTCGGCGTCCGCGCGGGCGGCCTCCAGGGCGGCCACCGCCGTCGCGTGCTCGTCGTCCGCCGTGCGCACCGCCGCGCGGACCGTGTCGGCCTCGCCGGCCAACCGGTCCCGATCGTCGTACGCCCGCAGCAGCAGTCGCAGCGCGCTCTCGTCGCCGGCGCCGGCCAACTCGCCGCGCAGCTTGTCCTCGCGCTCCTCGGCCAACGCCACGGCGGTGGCCGCCGCCTCGGCGTCGGCCCGCGCGGCGGTGACCGCGCGCGCCACGGCGGCCACCCCGGCCGGCGCGCGTACCCCTGTCAGCACGGCCAGCTCGTCGTCGAGAGCGGTCAGCGCCGCCGTCGCCTCCCGTGCGGCGACCCGGGCCGCCGACAACCGCGGCACCGCGGCGGTCACGGCGGCGGCCAGCTCGGTCATCCGGTCGACCCGGGCGTCGGCCTCGGTCAACGCCTCGTCGCCCACGTCGGCCAGCCCGGCGAGGACCTGGTCGACCGCCTCCAACCGGGCGTCCGCCTGCGCCGCGCGGGCCGTCGCCCGCTTCTGCACCTCCTCGTAGACGCCGAGGCCGAGCAGATTGACCAGGATCTGCTGCCGGGTCGCCGGCTTGGCGTGCAAAAAGTCGGCGAACTGCCCCTGCGGCAGCACGACGCAGCTGGTGAACTGCTCGTACGGCAGCCCGACCGCCTCCAGCACCGCCTGCTCCATCTCGGCGGGGGTGCCGGCCAGCACCTCGCCGAGGTCGTCCGGGCTCAGGCCGGTGTCCAGTTTGGTCACGTCGAAGCCGGCGGGCATCACCTGCAAACCGGCGTTCGCGGTCTTGACGTTGCCCCGGCCGTCCCGGCGCACCACCCGGGTCGCCACGTACCGGGCGCCGCCGGACTCGAAGACCAACCGCACCCGCGCCTCGGTCGCCGACGGCGCCAGCGCGTTCGCCAAACCCCGGGTCCCGCCCCAGCGGGGCACCGTGCCGTAGAGGGCGAAACAGATGGCGTCCAGCACCGTGGACTTGCCGGAGCCGGTGGGGCCGATCAGGGCGAAGAAGTCGGCGTCGGTGAAGTCGATGGTGGTCTCGTCCCGGAAGACGGTGAACCCGGCCAGGTCCAGACGCATCGGACGCATCAGTGCTCGACCTCCTCGAACAGCTCGTCGAAGAGCTCCCGGACGCCCTCGTCGTCGTGGCCACGGCTGTCCAGGTAGTCGCCGAACAACTCCCGGGGCGAACGCCCGGACCGCTGCGCGACGCGCGCTCCGCTGCCCGGAGCGGCCAGCAGCTCCGGGTCGATCCGGATCTCCAGCGCCCGGGGGAGCAGCTCCTGGACCTCCTCACGCAGACCCGCGCGGGGCTGCTCCCGCACAAACACCCGCAGCCAGGCGTCCGGCGCCTCGATCTCGGCGAGCTGGGCCAGGGTGCCGCGCACCGTCCGCAGCGCGCTCGCCGCGGTCACCGGCACCTCCCGCACCCGGGCCGCGGTGCTGGCCGTCACCTCCACCACAGTCACCGAGGGGACGTTCTCCTGCTCGCCGAAGTCCACGGCGAGCGGGCTGCCGCTGTAGCGCACCGGGCAGGGCCCCTCGACCCGCTGCGCCCGGTGCAGGTGGCCCAGCGCCACGTAGTGCGCGGTGGCCGGAAACACGGTGGCCGGCACGGCGTAGCCCAGCACGGTGTGCGCGTCGCGCTCGCCACCACCGGCGGCGGCGCCGGTCACCGTCAGGTGCGCGGTCACCAGGTGCACCCGGTCCGGTTCGGTGAAACCCTCGGTGAGCCGCCCCAGCACCCGGCCCAGGTGGTCGGCGTACGTCTGGTTGGCCTCGGCGGCGGTCAGCTCGTACATCTCCAGCGCGCGGACCGCGTAGCGCTGGGACAGGAACGGCAGCGCGGCCAGCCGCCAGCGCTCCCCGTCGGCGGTGACGCCGTCGATCACGTGCTCGTCCGGGTTTTCCCGCACGCTGCCGCGCAGCGTGATGCCGGCGGCCTCCGCCCAGGGACGCAACGCGTCCAGCGCCGGGCCGTTGTCGTGGTTGCCACCGATCGCGACCACGTCCGCGCCGGTGCGCCGCAGCGCCGTCAACGCCCGGGTGACCAGGCGGGTCGCCTCCGAGGTGGGGGCGGCCGTGTCGTAGAGGTCACCCGCGACGATCACCAGATCCGGCTGCTCGGCGCGGGCGATGTCGATCACCCCGGCCAGCACGGCCTTGTGCTCCTCGGCCCGGGACTGCCCCTTGAGCACCTTTCCCACGTGCCAGTCGGAGGTGTGCAGGATCTTCATGGGTGTGCCGGCCCCCAGCTAGAACGGGATGTCGTCGTCGGTGCCGCCGCGACCGGAACCCACCACGGCGAACGGATCGGCGGACTGGGTGATCGAGCGCAGCGTCTCCGATGGCGCCCGGCCCGCCTCGGAGACCCGGGTGGCCCACGCCGGGAACGGGAACTCCAGGCAGAGCGGGACCGGGATGTCCGGCTGGTTGACGAACATGGTGCCCGGCTTCGCCAGCAACGCGCGTTGGCGCTGCGCGGGTGGGAGGAAGCCGTATTCCGGGCGGGACGCCTCGGCCGGGTCGAGCCGACCGACCACCCGGATCGCCGAGTTGGTGACGATCCGCCGCTCCACCTCGCTCGCCGTCTGCTGCGCGCCGATCAGGATCACACCGAGTGAGCGGCCCCGCTCGGCGATGTCGAGCAGCACCTCCTTGATCGGGGAGGAGCCCTCGCGGGGGGCGTACTTGTTCAACTCGTCGAGGACCACGAAGAGCAACGGCTTCGCGGTGCCCGCCTTCTCCTTGCGCTCGAACTCGCTCTTCAGCGTCACACCGACCACGAACCGCTGCGCGCGGTCCGGCAGGTTGTGCAGGTCGACCACGGTGACCTGGGCCGACTCGCTGGTGTTGATCGAGTGCGGGCGGCGGGCGGCGAGATCGCCGCGGATCAGCCGGGCGAGGTCCTTCTTGCTGCCGATCAACCGCCGGGCGAACGCGTTGACGGTGCCCAGACCCACCGCGCTGCCCGCCCAGTCGGAACGGGTCTCGTCGTCGTTGAGCTGGTCGACGATGTGGTCGACCAGGTCGCCGTACGAGCCCAGCCGGACCCCGTCGATGCTCACCCCGCCGTCGGCGGGCTGGGCGTGGCGGGCCAGGTGCGCGGCCACCGAGTGGACCACCATCGTGTACTGCTGGCGCTCGTCGTCGGCGTCGGCGAAGACGTACGGCAGCAGCCGGTCGGCGCAGAACTCGCTCAACGTCCAGTAGAACGAGTCCACCCCGGTCAGCCGGCTGCTGACATCCGGGGTGCCGGCCGCGTCACCGACCCGGGGCGGCGCGTAGACCCGGACGTCGGGGAAGGCCCCGGCGTTCAGGCCGAGCTTCGCATACGCCGCGCGGGTGGGCTCGTCCAGCCGCGTGTTGGGGTGGTCGAGGAAGAGCAGGTCCTCACCCTTGACGTTGAAGATCAGCGCCTTGGCGTTGACCGCGTCGCCGCCCAGCACGCCGGAACGGAAGACCGAGTAGAGCAGGAAGGTGGCGAAACTGGTCTTGGTGGCCACCCCGGAGATGCCGGAAATGGAGACGTGCGCGCCCCGGCTGCCGTCGAGGAAGTCGGCGTTGAGGTAGACCGGCACCCCGTCCCGACCCATCCCCATCGGAATGCGTCGCTCCATCCGGTCGAAGTGCAGCGCGCGGGCCCGCGCGTCGCCCTCGGCCCGGTGCACCACCGCGCCCGGTGTCGGCGGCACGTAGAGCTCCGGGTCGACCCGGGTGGTGGTGATCTCGGCTGCCTCCTGCACCATTGCCGGCAGTGTGCCGTCGGCGATGGCGAACACGTCGGAGTCGAACTGGGCGCCCTCGTGCCGGGCGCGCACCTGGGTGACCACGCCGGCGATCGTCACCGGCTCGCGGTCGGGCAGGTCCCGTCGGGTGACCACCACGTCGTCGAGCTGGAGATAGCTGCCGGGGGTCACGGCCGTCCAGAACTGCAACGGGGTGGCGTCGGCGGTGCCCAGCACCCGCCCGACCGCCTCGCCCGGAGTGTCGAGGTCGGCGTCGGTCATCGGGCGAGGCGGGTCGGTCGGGCACTACGGTCGGCACGCATGCAGTGCATCCTGCCCGAGGAGTACGACAGGTCGCCACGCGACGCGGCGGAGGACACCAGACGCCGTCACACCGGCGACGGTGGGTGTGCGGCCGGACGACCGCCGGTCACCGACGGGCGTGGCGGAGCAGGAGCACGCCGTCGTCGGCGGCGAGCACGTGTCGCAGCGGCAGGTGTCGGGGCGGCGCCTCGGCTCCGCTGGTGATCCGTCCCGGGCCGGGGCCGGCGAGCAGCGGCGCGACGGTGAGGCACAACTCGTCCACCAGGTCGGCGGCGGTGAGCGCGCCGAACAGTTGCGGGCCACCCTCACAGAGCAGCTGGGTCAGCCCACGCCGGTGCAGCTCGGCGAGGCCGGCGGCCAGGTCGATGCGCTCGCTGTCGCCGCGTACCAGGTCGGCGACGTCGACCAGGCCGGGCGGTGGCTCGGCCTCGGCGTGGGTGAGCACGATCGGGCGGGTCGGAGCGTCGGCGAAGGCGGCCTGCGCCGGGTCCAGGTCGAGCGAGCCGGAGACGACCACGAGCGTCGGATACTCGGCCAGGCCGTGCTCGCGCCGCCAGGCGCGGCGGCGCTCGTCGAGGCGGATCGCCCGGTACCCCTCGTGGCGCAGCGTTCCGGCGGCCACCACCAGAGCGTCGCAGACCATCCGGAGCAGGCCGAACACCCGCTTGTCCGGCTCGCCGGAGAGCCCGGCGGAGTAGCCGTCCACGGTGACCGCGCCGTCCAGGCTGGCGACGAAGTTGACCCGCAGGCGGGGGCCGTCGGCACGGCCGTAGAGCGCGGTCAGCTCGGCGTCGTCAAGCGGCTCCGTCGACGGCTGCGGCCAGAGCCGCCGGATCGGGATTCCGACGTTCATTCGCCGGCCGGACCGGTGACCGGAGGGGTCGGTTGGGCGGTACGGTGCTGGCAGTCGCACCAGTTCCGGCCCGGGCAGTCGTCGTGTCGCCGGGCCCGGCACGCTCGGCAGATCATGCTCGCAGCCTAAGCCGCGGGAGGGTAGGACAGCATGCCGCGTCAGATCTTCCAGCTGAAGATGTCCCTCGCCGGCGTCCGCCCGCCGGTGTGGCGGCGGGTGCTCGTGCCGGCCGGCTACACGCTCGACCGCCTGCACCGGGTGGTGCAGCACGCCATGGGCTGGCGGGACTGCCACCTGCACTCGTTCGAGATCGACGCCGTGCAGTACGGCGAACCGGATCCGGACGGCGAGTTGGCGCTGCACGACGAGTTGGACGTCCGGCTGGACGCGGTGCTCGGCAAGGGCAGCCGGTTCTCCTACACGTACGACTTCGGCGACTGGTGGGAGCACGACCTGGTCGTGGAGGACGCGCTGACCGCCGACCCCGACGAGCGGTACCCGGTCTGTCTGGCCGGTGAGCGCGCCTGCCCGCCGGAGGGTGTCGGCGGGCCGCCGGGTTACCAGGCGCTGCTGGTGGCCCTGGACGGCCGGACCGGCGTCCCGGACCTCGACGAGCCACGGCACGCGCTGCTCCTCGACTGGGCCGGCCCGACCTTCGACCCGTCCCGCTTCGACCCCGACGGCGCCACCACGCTCCTGCGGCGCTTCTGCTGACTCCGGCGCCCCGCCGTCGCCGGTCGGGGGAGTGGCGTCGGGTACGCCGTCAATTCCCTTGATCACCAGGTCGGGGCGGTGGACGTCATCGGCGGTAACGATCTGGGAACGCTCCCATCGTCCTATTGACACTCCCGTTACCCGCCGGCAATCTCATGGGAGCGCTCCCGAGGTGGCGTGGGTCACGCAGAGATCCCCCGACCCGGAGCGATCGGCAACCCCCCACCACACACATCCAGCCTCACCACCGAAAAGAGGGGTCAGCGAATGAGTGTCACCACGCGGCGTACCCGCCTGGCGGCCGCTGCCCTGGCCGCGATCACCGCAATCGGCGGTCTCGCGGCCTGCGGCAACGACGACGACAAGCCGGCGGCCGGCGAGAAGCCGGCCAAGCTGGTCGTCGACACCTTCGGCGAATTCGGCTACGAAGAGCTCGTCAAGCAGTACGAGAAGGACACCGGCATCAAGGTCGAGCTGCGCAAGACCGCGCAGCTCGCCGAGTACCGGCCGAAGCTTGTCCGCTACCTCGCCACCGGCAAGGGCGCGGCGGACGTCACCGCCCTGGAAGAGGGCATCCTCAACGAGTTCAAGGCCAACCCGCGCAACTGGGCCGACCTCAACCCGCTGGTGGCCGACCACTCGAAGGAATACCTGCCCTGGAAGTGGGAGCTGGGCAAGGCGCCGGACGGCCGGCTGATCGGCCTGCCGACCGACGTCGGCAGCCTCGCCGTCTGCTACCGCAAGGACCTGTTCCAGGCGGCCGGCCTGCCCACCGAGCGCGACCAGGTGTCGGCGCTCTGGCCGGACTGGAAGGGCTTCCACGACGCCGGTCTGAAGTACAAGCAGGGCAGCGGCGGCAAGGCGTTCATCGACTCGATCACCGCCGTCTCCAACGGCGTGATGTTCCAGGGCAACGGTGATCTGTTCTACGACAAGGAGAACAACATCATCGCGGACACCAGCCCCGCGGTGAAGAACGCCTGGGACACCGCCACCTCGATGGTGGACATCTCCGCCAAGGCGTCCACCTGGTCGCCGGAGTGGTCGGGTGGCTTCAAGCAGGGCACCTTCGCGGCCACCTTCTGCCCGTCCTGGATGCTCGGCATCGTGTCGGAGAACTCCGGCGCGGCCAACAAGGGCAAGTGGGATGTCGCGTCCGTGCCGGGTGGCGGCGGTAACTGGGGTGGCTCCTGGCTCGCGGTTCCGGAGCAGAGCAAGTACCCGAAGGAGGCGGCGAAGCTCGCCGAGTTCCTGACCAGCGCCAAGAGCCAGGTGGAGGCCTTCAAGGCCAAGGGCCCGCTGCCCACCCACCTGGAGGCGCTGAAGAACGAGGCGTTCACCAGCTACACCAACGAGTACTTCAGCAACGCGCCGACCGGCAAGATCTTCGGGGAGAGCGTCGCCAAGATCCAGCCGACCTACCTGGGCCCGAAGCACCAGGCGGTCAAGGAGAACGCGCTCGAGCCGGCCCTGCGGGCGTTCGAGAGCGGGCAGGCCGACAAGGCGAAGGCCTGGGAGCAGTTCACGAAGGACGCAAAGACTCAGGGTGCCTTCTGAGTGATTCTCCGCCGGTGGCGTTCGGGACTCGACTTCCCGGACGCCACCGGCCGGTCCCCTCCGCGTAGCGCCCTGCGCGAGGGCCCCCGGGCCTCGCCGGAAAAGGAAATTCGTATGAGCCTGTCGGCCACGACGGCGCCGCCGTCGCCAGCAGCACCGCACTCCCCGGACGTCTCGCCCCGGCATCGCCGGCAGCGGTCCCTCAACCGCCTCGACATGAAGTTCTCGCCGTACCTCTACATCGCGCCGTTCTTCGTGATCTTCGGCGCGTTCGGGCTGTACCCGATGGTGCGTACCGCCTGGATGTCCCTGCACGACTGGGACATGATCGGCGACCACTCGTTCATCGGCTTCGACAACTACACCCGGTTGTTCTCCGACGAGTACTTCTGGAACGCGCTGGTCAACACGTTGGGCATCTTCGCCCTGTCGACCATTCCGCAGCTGTTGCTCGCCCTCTTCCTGGCGAACCTGCTCAACCGGACCTTCCTGCGCGCCAAGACCTTCTTCCGGATGGCCATCTTCATGCCGAACGTGGTGTCGGTGGCCGCTGTCGCGATCGTCTTCGGGATGCTGTTCCAGCGGGAGTTCGGCCTGTTCAACTGGCTGCTCGGCCTCGTCGGTGTCGACCCTGTCGACTGGGACTCGCAGCGGTGGAGCTCGTGGTTCGCCATCTCCTCGATGGTCAACTGGCGGTGGACCGGCTACAACACGCTGATCCTGCTCGCCGGCATGCAGGCGATCCCGAAGGACCTCTACGAGGCCGCGGCCATCGACGGCGCCAGCCAGTGGCGGCAGTTCTGGCAGATCACCCTGCCGATGCTCAAGCCCACCTTCATCTTCGTGGTCATCCTGTCCACGATCGGCGGGATGCAGCTCTTCACCGAGCCGCTGCTCTTCGGCAACGGCAACATCATCGGCGGCAACCAGCGGGAGTTCCAGACGCTGGCCATGTACATGTACGAGATGGGCATCTCGAACCTCAACACCGCCGGCTACGGAGCCGCGGTCGCCTGGGCGATCTTCATGATCATTGTCGTGGTGTCGCTGTTCAACTTCCTACTCGTCCGCCGCTCGGCGAAGTGAGGAGAGATCGATGATCTCGGCTTCCCAGCGCCTGTGGCGCACCAGCCCGCTCACCTACGTGGCGCTCGTCCTGGCCGCGCTGCTGTCGATCTACCCGTTCTACTACATGATGGTGATCGGCACCCGCAGCCTGGAGTCCATCAACGACGTGCCGCCGCCGCTCACCCCGGGCGGAGCGTTCGGCGACAACTTCGGGCGGGTGCTCGACAACGACGCCGCCAACTTCCTCACCGGCATGCTGAACTCGATCATCGTCTCGTCGGTGGTCACCCTGTCGGTGGTGCTCACCGGTTCGCTGGCCGGGTTCGCCTTCGCCAAACTGCGGTTCCGGGGCAGCAACGCCCTCCTGCTGGCGATCATCGTCACCATGATGATCCCGACCCAGATGGGGCTCATCCCGCTCTGGGGCATGATGCAGGACCTGGGGTGGTACGACACCCTCTACGCGGTCACGGTGCCGTTCCTGGTCAGCGCCTTCGGCGTGTTCATGATGCGGCAGTACGCCAGCCAGGCCATCTCCGACGAGCTGATCGAGGCCGGTCGCGTCGACGGGGCCAGCACGTTCCGGATCTACTGGAACATCGTGCTGCCCGCGCTGCGTCCCGCCGCCGGCGTCCTCGGTCTGCTGACCTTCATGGAGACCTGGAACTCGTTCCTCTGGCCGTACGCCATCCTCACCCCGGAGAACCCGACCCTTCAGGTCTCGCTCTCCTTCCTCTCCTACGCCTACTACACCGACTACTCCCAGGTGTTCGCCGCCACGGCGATCGGAACCATCCCCCTGGTGCTCGTTTTCCTCGTGTTCGGCCGCCAGATCATCGGCGGGATCATGGAAGGTGCCGTCAAGTCGTGAGCAACCCCGCCAGCCCACCCGCCGTCGACGTCCTCGACGAGCGGCCCGGGCTGACCTTTCCACCCGGATTCCTGTGGGGGGCCGCGACGGCGGCGTACCAGATCGAGGGGGCCGCGGCCGTGGACGGTCGCACCCCGTCGATCTGGGACACCTTCAGCCACACCGACGGTCGGGTCGTCGCCGGGCACACCGGCGACGTGGCCTGCGACCACTACCACCGGCTGGGCGACGACGTCGCGCTGATGGCCGAGCTTGGCCTGAAGTCGTACCGTTTCTCGGTCTCCTGGTCGCGGGTGCAGCCCGGCGGCACCGGCGCGGCCAACCCGCAGGGCCTGGACTTCTACCGGCGACTCGTCGACGAGCTGCTGGCCAACGGCATCGAGCCGTGGCTGACGCTCTACCACTGGGACCTCCCGCAACCCCTGGAGGACGCCGGCGGCTGGCCGGCCCGGGACACCGCGGCCCGCTTCGCCGACTACACCGAGCTGGTGGCCGACGCGCTCGGTGACCGGGTGCGCTACTGGACCACGCTGAACGAGCCGTGGTGCTCCGCGTTCCTCGGTTACGGGTCCGGCGTGCACGCCCCCGGCCGCACCGACGGGGCGGACGCGGTACGCGCCGGGCACCACCTGATGCTCGGGCACGGCCTGGCCGTGCAGGCGTTGCGGGCCATCCGGCCGACCGCCGAGGTGGGGGTGACCGTCAACCTCTACCCGGTCGACCCGGCCAGCGACACCGCCGCCGACGCCGACGCGGCCCGACGGATCGACGGGCTGGCCAACCGGTTCTTCCTGGACCCGCTGCTGCGCGGGTCGTACCCGGAGGACCTGGTCGCCGACCTGCGCCCGGTCACCGACTTCACGCACGTGCGCGACGGCGACCTGGCGACCATCTCCACCCCGCTGGACCTGGTCGGCATCAACTACTACAGCCGGCACGTGGTCGCCGCGCCGACCGACGGCGGGCAGGTCGACCCGGGGCCCTCGTGCTGGCCGGGTAGCGAGGACGTCCGGTTCGTCACCCGAGGTGTCCCGGTCACCGACATGGGCTGGGAGATCGACGCTCCGGGCCTGGTCGAGACGTTGCGCCGGGTGCACGGATACACCGATCTACCCCTGTACGTCACCGAGAACGGCTCCGCGTTCGTCGACGAGGTGGTCGACGGTGAGGTCGACGACGTCGACCGGTTGGCCTTCTTCGAGGCACACCTGCGTACCGCGCACGAGGCGATCGACGCCGGGGTGCCCCTGCGGGGATACTTTGCCTGGTCGCTGATGGATAATTTCGAATGGGCCTGGGGTTACACCAAGCGCTTCGGCATGATCCATGTCGACTACGACAGCCAGGTCCGTACCCTCAAGTCCAGCGCCAAGTGGTACGCCTCGGTGATCCGGCGCAATGGTCTGGCCGCACAATAGGCTCGGGCCAGCCATCAGGACGGTCCTGGTGTCCACCTCACGCAGGTGGCGCCGGGTCCGCCCGCCGTCGGAGGAGCAGACGATGACAACGCAGCGCACCCGGTCGCTCGGGCGCCCGACCCTCGACGCGGTCGCGGCGCGTGCCGGCGTCGGCCGGGGCACCGTCTCCCGCGTGGTCAACGGCTCACCGCAGGTCAGTCCGGAGGCCCGGGCCGCGGTCCAACAGGCCATCGCCGAGCTGGGGTACGTGCCGAACCGGGCCGCCCGCGCGCTGGTCACCCAACGGACCGACTCCGTCGCGCTCGTGGTCTCCGAGTCCGGCGAGCGGGTCTTCACCGAACCGTTCTTCGCCGCGATCGTACGGGGCATCAGCTCCGGGCTGCTGGAAACCCCGATGCAGCTCTGGTTGGCCATGGCACAGTCGCCGGTCGAGCGGGAACGGGTCGAGCACCACCTGACCAACCAGCACGTCGACGGCGTACTGCTGCTGTCGTTGCACGACTCCGACCCGCTGCCGACCCTGCTGGAGGAGCGCGGCCTGCCCGCGGTGCTCGGCGGCCGGCCGGCCCGGATGCTGCAACCCGGCGCCCAACCGGCGTGGTTCGTCGACGTGGACAACGCCGGCGGGGCCCGGCAGGCGGTGGAATACCTGGCCACCCAGGGCCGGCGGCGCATCGCCACCATCGCCGGCACGCAGGACATGGGCGTCGGCCTGGCCCGGTTGGCCGGTTACACCGAGGCCATCAAGGCCACCGGGGTCGGCGTCAACCCCGACCTGATCGCGTACGGCGACTTCAGCGAGGGCAGCGGTGCCGCCGCCATGGGCCGGCTGCTGGAGGCCTGCCCGGACCTGGACGCGGTCTTCGTCGCGTCCGACCTGATGGCGTTCGGGGCGCTGCGGACCCTGCGCGAGGCCGGCCGGCGGGTGCCGGAGGACGTCGCGGTGATCGGCTTCGACGACGCGACGATCGCCGTGCAGGCGGACCCGCCTCTGACCACGGTCTTCCAGCCGGTGGAGGAGATGGGCCGACAGATGGCCCGCCTGCTGGTCGCCCGCATCCGCGGTGAGGACCTCCCCGCCCCGCACGTGGTGCTGGACACCCAGCTCATCCACCGCGCCTCCGCCTAACCCAACCCCCGCCGCCTGCCCCCCCGGCGGCCTGGCCCCGGCTGGCCCGCCCCCGGCTGGCCTGGCCCCGGCTGGCCTGGCCCCGGCTGGCCTGGCCCCGGCTGGCCTGGCCCCGGCTGGCCTGGCCCCGGCTGGCCTGGCCCCGGCTGGCCTGGCCCCGTTGATCATGAAGTTATTACCACTCGTGTCGGCGTGTCGCGACAACAACTTCATGATCAACCGGAGTGGCGCGGGTTTCTGTGCCTGACCTGCGCCAAGATCGTGCTACATCCTGGTTGTAGTGGCCTCCGGCCGCCGGGTTACCACTACAACCAGGATGTTGCGCGACCGTGGGGGCGTGGGGGCGTGGGGGCGTGAGGGCGTGAGGGCGAGGTGCAGGCCGCCGAGGCCGGGCACGTCAGGCGCGGTCCATCGGGGTCCGGCTCGCCCTTGCCACGTCCGTGCCGGCTCGCCCTTGCCACGTCCGTGCCGGCTCGCCCTTGGCACGTCCGTGCCGGCTCGCCCTTGGCACGTCCGTGCCGGCTCGCCCTTGGCACGTCCGTGCCGGCTCGGTCTGTGTCCGTGCCGGCTCGGTCTGTGTCTGTGCCGGCTCCATCGCCTCCGTCGGGGCTCGGTCGCGTCCGTCCCCGCTCGGCGACGTCCGTCCGGGTTCGGCTCGGCCGTGCCCGGTTCATGGCCGGGTCGGCCATGCCGGTTCGTGGCCGGCTGGTGGCCGCCGCAGGTCAGGTTGCCCGCCGGAAGAAATGGTGGCCGGGTCCGGGGTGGGCGCGGGTGGTGGGGAGAGGGCTGGTTCTCAGGTCGGAGTGGGCAGCCAGCGGCGTAGTTCGCGCTTGGCCAGGGAGTTGCGGTGGACCTCGTCGGGACCGTCGGCCAGGCGTAGGGTGCGCGCCTGCGTCCAGAGGGCGGCCAGGGGGGTGTCCTGGCTGACGCCGGCCCCGCCGTACCCCTGGATGGCCTTGTCGATCACCCACTCCGCCATGGCCGGTGTGCCGATCTTGATGGCCTGGATCTCGGTGTGCGCGCCCTTGTTGCCGACGGTGTCCATCAGCCAGGCCGTCTTGAGCACCAGCAGCCGGGCCTGCTCGATGCGGACCCGGGACTCGGCGATCCACTCCCGGACCACGCCCTGCTCGGCGAGGGGCCGGCCGAAGGCGACCCGCCCGAGCGCCCGCTTGCAGAGCAACTCCAGTGCCCGCTCAGCCATCCCGATCAACCGCATGCAGTGGTGGATCCGGCCCGGCCCGAGGCGGGCCTGCGCGATGGCGAAGCCGGCGCCCTCGGCGCCGATCAGGTTCTCCGCCGGCACCCGGACGTCGGTGAAGTCGATCTCGGCGTGCCCGCCGTGGGAACCGTCGGTGTAGCCGAAGACGGTCATCCCGCGCCGTACGTGCACGCCGGGGGTGTCCCGGGGGACCAGCACCATGCTCTGCTGGCGGTGCCGCTCGGCGCCCGGGTCGGTCTTGCCCATCACGATGAAGATCTCGCAGCGGGGGTCCATCGCGCCGGACGACCACCACTTGCGACCGTTGATCACGAACTCGTCGCCGTCGCGGGTGATCCGGGTGGCGACGTTCGTGGCGTCGGAGGAGGCGACGTCCGGCTCGGTCATGCAGAACGCGGACCGGATCTGCCCCTCCAGCAGCGGCATGAGCCAGCGCTCGCGCTGCGCGTCGGAGCCGAACTCGGCCAGCAGCTCCATGTTGCCGGTGTCCGGCGCGGCGCAGTTGAGCGCCTCCGGCGCCAGGTGGGGGCTGCGTCCGGTCAGCTCGGCCAGGGGCGCGTACTGGAGGTTGGTCAGGCCGGCGCCGTAGCGCCGGTCGGGCAGGAACAGGTTCCACAGGCCGCGCTTGCGGGCCTCCGCCTTCAGCTCGGCCAACACCGGGGTACGCGACCAGGGGTCCCCGGCGGCCACCTGCTCGGCGTGTACGGCCTCGGCCGGGTGGACGTGTTCGGTGAGGAACCGGGTCAGCTCGTCGCGCAGCTCCTCGGTCCGACTGTCGTAGGCGAAGTCCATCACCGCTCCCTGGCGGCGGTCAGCCCGTGCGCGACCAGCGGTGCCACCATCTCGCCGATCCGGTCGAAGCCCTCGCCGAGCGTCTGCCCGAGCGTGTGCCGGTAGTGGATGCCCTCACAGATGACGGCGAGCTTGAAGCAGCCGAGCGCCACGTGCCAGTGCAGCGGCCCGACGTCCACGTCGCTGCGTCCGGCGTACCTTTCGATCAGTTCGGCGCCGCTGGGGAAGCCGGCCCGCGGGCCGAGCCCGTCGGCGACCGGATTGCCGTCGGCGGTGTCGCTGCCGCCCAGCACGTCCCAGTAGGTCAGCAGCAGGCCCAGGTCGGCCAGGGGGTCACCGAGGGTGGCCATCTCCCAGTCGAGCACCGCGTGGACGGCCACCGGGTCGGCCGAGGCGAGGAGATTGTCCAGCCGGTAGTCGCCGTGCACGATCCGGCCCGCGTTCGCGCCCTCCGGCGCGGTCGCGGCGAGGAGGTCCCGCAACTCCTCGATGCCGGGCAGCGGGCGGCTGCGCGAGCGGTCGAGCTGCCCTGCCCAGCGACGGACCTGTCGGGCCAGGTAGCCCTCGGGGCGGCCGAAGTCGCCGAGCCCGACCGCTGACGGTTCGACGCGGTGCAGCGCGGCGAGCGTGTCCATCATCGCCATCGCGAGGGCGCGGCGGCGCTCGTCGCCCAGCGGGTCGGTCTGCGCGCGGGTGCGGAACACCTCGCCGGGCATCCGTTCCATGAGGTAGAACGGCGCGCCGATCACCTCGGGGTCGGCGCAGAGCAGCAGCGCGCCCGGGACCGGCACCTCGGTCGGCGCCAGAGCCGAGATGACCCGGAACTCGCGGGCCATGTCGTGCGCGGTGGCGAGCACGTGCCCCAGCGGTGGGCGGCGCAGCACGACCTCGCGGTCGCCGAGGCGCAGCAGGTAGGTGAGGTTGGACTTGCCGCCGGCGATCAGCTCGGCGCGCGGCGGCCCGACCGCCAGCTCGGGCCGGTGCCGCGCCAGGTAGGCGTGCAGGCGGTCGAGTGCGACCCCGGCGGGAGGGTCGGGGACGGCCGCCGGCCGCGACACGTCGACGGCCGGATCGCTCATCCGACTAGTTGATGGCAGCCCGCTCACGTTGTCAAGGTCAGATTTTGCCCTCGGGACATGCCTCTGCAACAGGGACGAAATGGTCAACTACCAGGCTGAGTCCAGCCTGCCGGCCGCTCTTTCCGCCGGCCCGCCGAGCGGAGGGACAGACATGTTGCTGCGAGTTCGGGTCACCCTGCCGGACCGTCCGGGCACGCTCGGGCAGGTCGCCCGGACGCTGGGCATCTCCGGGGCGGACATCGTCCAGGTGGTGGTCCTCGAACGGCTCGGCGGGCGTGCGGTCGACGATTTCACTGTGGTCTGGCCGGGCGCGGGGCGGGTGGAGCGGCTGCTGGCCGGTCTCGCGGCGATACCGGGCGTGCGGGTGGACGGCGTGTGGCGGGCGATCGGCGCGCCCACCACCACCGGGCAGGACGCGGAGCTGCTGGCCCAGGTGGCCGCCAACCCGGCCGACGGGTTGGCCACCCTTGTCGACGCGGTGCCCGGTCTGCTCGCCGCCGACTGGGCGGTGGCCGCCGTGGTGCCCGTCGACTGGGCGTCCAACGGGGGCGGCGGGGCCACCGTGGGGCACGCGAGCTGGCGCGCGCCCGTACCCCCGCGGTTGCCGGAGGTGACCCCGCTGCGCGGTCGGTCGATGACCATGCCCGACGGCACCCACCACGCGATCGCGCCGTTCGGCCGGGCGGGCCTGGTGCTGGTCGCGGCCCGGGAGCACAACGAGACCCTGTCGGCGGCGGCGTTCCACAGCACCGAGGTGGACCGGCTCACCCAGCTCGTCCGGGCCTGCGCGGTGATCCTCGGTGACCGGCTGGACCTGGTCGGCGCGCCACCGGTGGTCACCGGCCCGTGAGCGGTCGCCGACCCGTGGCCGGCCCGAGGAGTTTCCCGGGCGACACGGCCGGGCAACCGGGCGGCAACAGGCGGCGGTGAGGCTCGTACCCTGGGAAGGGAGCCAACCATGGCGTTGTGGCGGATCCGGGCGACTGTGGACGACCGGCCGGGGTACCTGTCGGTCCTGACGGCGAGCCTCGCGCTGCGCGGGGTCAACATCCTGACCGTGCAGGTGCAGCCCACCGAGCAGGGCGCGGTGGACGACTTCCTGGTCGACGCGCCGGACGCGCTGGACGAGGCCGAGCTGGTCGCGGCCGTCGAGCGGGGGCGGGGTCGGGACTGCTGGGTGGCGCGCAGCGAGGCGCGCGGGCTGGTCGACCAGCCCGCCCGGATGCTCGCGCTGGCCAACCGCCTGGTGCGGGACCCGGACGCGACGGCCGAGGTGTTGCAGGCGCTGCTCGGCGCCGACGTCGTTAGCTGGCGGCCGGCGGCGGCCGAGGTACGACTGGGCATCGACGGCACCAGCATGGTGCTGGCCGACCCGGCGGGCGGTTCGTTCGCGCTGCGCCGGGCCGCGCCCGACTTCACCCCGGCGGAGTACGCGCGGGCGCAGGCCCTGGTCGAGCTGGCGGCCACCGTCGACGCGCGGCGCTGTCGCAGTCACGTCGAGGGCGCCTGCGGGGCGCCGGACGCGTAGCCCGACTTCCCGCGCCCGTCGCGGGTGGCGGGCTGGCCGGTGCGGTAGGGGCGGTTGCCCGACCAGGTTCGACGAGCGGGCTTCCCAAGCGTTGGCGGGGCCATTACATTGTCGGTTATCCATGGGAGCGCTTCCATGACTCCCGTGGACACACCGCCACCCCGCTGTCGCCGGTGGCCGAGCCGCCCGCACGCCGTCCCGCGTCGGTGCGACCGCCGGCGGCGCCTCCGACAGGAGTCCGCCAATGCGCCACCTGACCTGGCCGTCCAGCGGTCACCCCGGTCGGTCACCGGTCGCCGACCAGCCCTGGCCCCGACGGTTGCTGTCGGCCGGCGTCGCACTGCTGACGGGCCTCTCGCTCGCGGTCGTCGCGCCGCCGCCCCTGCCGGCCGCCGCGGCCACCTACAACTACGCCGAGGCGTTGCAGAAGTCGCTGCTCTTCTACGAGGCGCAGCAGTCCGGCGAGCTGCCGGACTGGAACCGGGTCTCCTGGCGCGGCGACAGCGCGCTCACCGACGGCGCCGGCACGGGTGTGGACCTCACCGGCGGCTGGTACGACGCCGGCGACCACGTCAAGTTCGGCTTCCCGATGGCGTTCAGCGCCACGATGCTCGCCTGGGGCGCGGTGGAGTACCGCAGTGGCTACGCCTCCTCCGGGCAGCTCCCGCACCTGCTCAACAACCTGCGCTTCGTCAACGACTACTTCATCAAGGCGCACCCGTCGCCGAACGTCCTCTACGGGCAGGTCGGCAAGGGCGACGACGACCACAAGTGGTGGGGTCCGGCCGAGGTGATGCCGATGGCGCGGCCCGCGTACAAGATCGATGCGAGCTGTGGCGGCGCGGACCTGGCGGGGGAGACGGCGGCGGCGATGGCCGCCTCCTCGATGGTGTTCCGGCCCACCGACGCGACCTACGCCGACCGGCTGCTCACCCACGCGCGCCAGCTCTACACCTTCGCCGACACGGTGCGGAAGTCCTACCACGAGTGCATCACCGACGCGACCAGCTTCTACCGGTCCTGGAGCGGCTGGCAGGACGAGCTGGTCTGGGGCGCGATCTGGTTGTACCGGGCCACCGGCGACGCCAGCTACCTGGCCAAGGCCGAGAGCGAGTACGACAAGCTCGGCACCGAGAACCAGAGCACCACCCGCTCCTACAAGTGGACCATCGCCTGGGACAACAAGCAGTTCGGGGCGTACGTGCTGCTGGCGAACCTGACCGGCAAGCAGAAGTACGTCGACGACGCCAACCGGTGGTTGGACTACTGGACCGTCGGGGTGAACGGGCAGCGGGTTCCGTATTCTCCGGGCGGGATGGCGGTGCTCGACTCCTGGGGCGCGCTGCGCTACGCGGCCAACACCTCCTTCGCCGCGCTGGTCTACAGCGACAAGACCACCGACACCACCCGCAAGGCGCGTTACCACGACTTCGCCGTCCGGCAGATCAACTACGCGCTCGGCGACAACCCGCGCAACTCCAGCTACGTGATCGGGTTCGGCGCCAACCCCCCGCGCAACCCGCACCACCGCACCGCGCACGGCTCCTGGTGGGACAGCCAGACGGTGCCCGTGGAGACCCGGCACACCCTGTACGGCGCGCTGGTCGGCGGACCGTCCTCGGCCAACGACGCGTACAGCGACAGCCGGTCGGACTACGTGATGAACGAGGTGGCGACCGACTACAACGCCGGCTTCACGTCCGCGCTGGTGCGGCTCTACTCCGAGTACGGCGGCACGCCGCTGGCGAACTTCCCGGTCGCCGAGACGCCGGACATCGACGAGATGACGGTGGAGACCACTGTGGCCCAGGCCGAGCCGCGGGCCACCGGGCTCAAGGTGATGGTCTACAACAAGTCGGCGTTCCCGGCCCGCGCGCTGACCAACGGGAAGTTCCGGTACTACTTCCGGCCCGACGGCACCGGTCCGGTGCAGGTCACCCCCGGCTACACCCAGGGCTGCCCGTCCCCGACCACCGCCAAGCAGTTCAGCGGCGACATCTGGTACGTCGAGGTGGACTGCACCGGCTACACGATCGCCCCGGCCGGCCAGTCGCAGCACCGGATGGAGGTCCAGTTCAAGATCGGTGTGCCGGAGGGCGGCACCTGGAACCCCACGAACGACCCGTCGTACCAGGCCACCGCCGGGCCCAACCGCAAGGTGCCGCTCTACGCCGGTAGCACCCGGATCTGGGGCGAGGAGCCGGGGCCGGTGGTGCCGGACACCACGGCGCCGACCGTCCCGGGCACCCCTGCCGCGTCCGCCGTCACGTCGAGCGGGCTCACGCTGACCTGGGCGGCGTCCACCGACACGGGCGGCAGCGGCCTGGCCGGCTACGAGATCACCCAGTCGCAGACGGGCAGCGACGCGCTGGTGCTGCGGACCGCCACCACCAACACGCTCGCGGTGACCGGGCTGGTGCCGGAGCGGACGTACCAGTTCACGGTGCGGGCCCTCGACGGCGCCGGCAACCGGTCCGCGTCGTCGGCTGCCCTCAGCGTCACCACGCCGGCCGGACCGGCACCGGACACCACCGCGCCGACCGCGCCCGGCACCCCGGTCGCCTCGGCGGTCACCGCCACCGGGCTCACGCTGAGCTGGGCCGCGTCGACCGACAACGTCGGCGTCACCGGCTACCGTGTCTACCGGGAGGCCGGCGCCACCGACGCGCTGGTGGGCTCACCGACCGGCACCACCGTCGCGGTGTCCGGGCTGACCGCCTCGACCGCGTACCAGTTCTACGTGGTGGCGGTGGACGCGGCGGGCAACACCTCCGCGGCGTCCGCGCCGGTCGCGGTGACCACCGCGGCCCCGCCGGTCGGCGGCGCCTGCTCGGTGGGGTACGCCAGCACCGACTGGAGCACCGGCTTCACCGCCAACGTCTCGATCACCAACACCGGCACCACGGCGATCAACGGCTGGACGCTGCGGTTCAGCTTCGCCAACGGGCAGACGGTCAGCCAGGGCTGGTCGGCGACGGTGACCCAGAGCGGCGCGGCGGTCACCGCCACGAACCTGTCCTACAACGGCACGATCGCGCCGGGCGCGACGGTGAGCTTCGGCTTCAACGGCACGCACGGCGGCACCAACCCGAAGCCGACGGCCTTCACCGTCAACAACACCGCCTGCACGGTGGCCTGAGCCGCCGGCTGGGGTCTTGGACAGTTCCCGTCCCCGCCGGACGGGAACTGTCCAGGCTCCGCGGGCGGTTCACGGGAGGTGTTCTGCCGCCAGTTGACGCAACACTTCGTGCAGCCGGGGGGCCAGAGCGCGGGCGTACGTGGCGGTCAGGTGGTGCGCGTCGCGGTAGACGAGCACCCCGTCGAGCACCGCGGGACACCGTTCGGTGGGGCAGATGTCGGCGTTGAGATCGGCGAGGCGGACGGCGGGTAGCGCGGCGGCGGCGCGTTCCTGGGGGATGCCCCAGGTGAGCGCGCGTTCCCGGGGCTGCGCGCAGGCACTGAGCCGCTCCCGGTTGGCCGAGGCGCACTCGGCCATGTCCACCTGGAACGCCGGGGTGTCCCGGATGACGACAAGCGGCAGGCCGGCCCCGCTCACCTCGGCCCAGGTCCGCGACAACGCCGCAGTCTGGGCGTCCGTCGTCGCCGTCCCGGGCGCCGGTGTGCTGCCGTCGACGAGCGGGATCTGGGTAACGCTGGAGACGATGAGCAGCCGGGGACGCCGCTCGCCGGTGAGAGCCGTCCGCAACCGGCGGTTCCACTCCGTACAGCTGTGGTCCGGCCGCCCGGCGACGCTGATCGGCGTGCTCAGGAAGGAGCAGGCCGTCTTGATGTAGGTGACCAGCCGCCAGCCCCGCTCGGCCGCGATGACCTGGAGGGCCGGTACCCAGTGCGCCGCGTGGGAGTCGCCGGCCAGCGCCACCTCGACCGACGAGTCCCGGTCGCCGTAGACGCAGCTGCGCAGGCTCGCGTCCGAGGCCTGGGTGACGCAGTCGTCGCGGTAGACGTCGGCGACGTCGTCGCGGGCGTGCAGCGGGTCGGGGGTGATGCGGGCCGGACTGTCCACCGGCACCGCGCCCGCCGGGGCGGCCTCGACGGGTGGGGCCGGCGGCCGGACCGCCAGGTGCAGTCCGATTCCGGCGCAGGCGGTGAGGCTGGTGGCGACCAACCCCAGGCGCAGGACACGGGCCCGGGACAGCCGCGCGTACCGGAAGGGGTTCTCCACCAGGCGGTAGGTCAGCACCGCCGGGACCGCCGAACAGACAATCATGGCGAGTCCGGCGGTCGTGTCCAGCGGGCCCCAGCGCGCTTCCGCCACCACCAGCAGCGGCCAGTGCCACAGGTACCACGAGTACGACGCGGCCCCGACCGCCCGTGTCGGCCGCCTGTTGAGCAGCAGGGCCGGTCCGTACCGTCCGGCGCCGGGCCCGGCCGCGATGATCGCGACGGCGCCGAGGGTGGGCGCCAGCGCCAGGTAGCCGGGGTAGGCCGCAGTCTCCGGCCGGATCAGCATCGCGCTGAGGGCGACAGCGGCCATACCGGCCCAGCCGAGCGCGATCGCGGCCGGACGCGGCAGCCGGGACAGGCGTCCACCCAGGATCGCCAGCGCGCCGCCCAACGCCAGTTCCCACCCGCGGGTGGTGGTGACGAGGTACGCCCGCGCGGGTTCGGTCTGACTCAGGTGGATCGACCAGGCCAGCGACGGGATGCCGACCATCGCGAGGGCGGCGAGCAGGGGCGCGGACAGCCTGTCGTCGAGGAACCGTCCGCGGTGCCGGCCCGGCCGCCCGGGCGAGGTCGTGCGCCGGATGCCCGGGGACGTACGCCGGGCGACACCGAGGGCGACGACGAGCAGGAGCAGCGGCCACACCAGGTAGAACTGCTCCTCCACGGCCAGCGACCAGTAGTGCTGGAGGATGCTGGGCGCCTGCTCGGAACGCAGGTAGTCGGTGGACTGCTCGACCAGCCGCCAGTTCATCGCGTAGCCGGCGCTGGCCAGCGCGTCCAGGGCGGTCCCGGCCCAGCGGATCGGGGGCAGGAACAGGTAGGTGAGCAGGAGGCTCGCCACTAGGACGACGGTGGCGGCCGGCAGGAGCCGTTTGGCGCGTCGGGCGTAGAAGTCGACGACGCGGATCCGGCCGGTCCGGCGGATCTCGTCGACGAGGAGGCCGGTGATCAGGAAACCGGAGATGACGAAGAAGACGTCGACGGCGACGAAGCCGGCGGGAAGCGCGGGGATGCCGGCGTGCCCGACCAGCACCAGCACCAGGGCGAGGCCCCGCAGCCCTTCGATGTCGCCACGGAACCGGCCGGCGAGAACCGGGCCGGCGCTCCTGACTGGTCCGGCCGTCGGCACGCTCATCAACGCACGATAAGCGCGACTTGTCCGTTATGGGGGGGATGTGGCCAACGGTAGTGCCACTCGCGTCCGGCGCGTTGCGCTGGGGCCCGGGACTGCTACGAGCGGGCTCACTCCACCAGGTCGTCGGCGAGCAGGTCCATCAGCAGGCCGTCGTGCCAACGCCCGTCCGCGCCGCGCTCGTAGCGGCGCAGCACCCCGACCGGCCGGAAACCCGCCTTCGCGTACGCCCTGATGGCGGCGCTGTTCGCGGCGGCCGGGTCGATGGTGAAGCGGTGGTGACCGTACTCGTCGATCAGGTGCCGGGCCAGGGTGCGGATCGCGTCCACACCCAGACCGACCCCGCGCTCCGCCGGATCGAGGAAGACGTCCAGGCTCGCGTGCCGGTAGTCCGGGTCCGACTCGGCGTACCACTGGATCGCGCCGATCACCCGGCCGTCGTGCTCGATCGCGTAGACGTGCAGGTCGACGTCGGCCAGGTCGGCGTGGACGGAGTCGGACAGGTCGTCGCCGCCGCGCCACCACCGGCGTACCTCCGGGTCGGCCCGGATGGCCGCGAGGGCCGGCACGTCCGCGACCGTCGCCGGCCGCAGGGTCACCGCCCGCCCCCGCAGCACGGCTCAGCCCCGGCTCTCGCCGTGCTCGACGCAGACGGCCGACCAGCCCACCGGCAGCACCTGGACCTTCATCCGACGTCGGCACCGGGGGCAGAAGCGGGGCGGCTCCAACTCACGGGCCGACGCGCAGGCCGGGTGCGCGGTGGCCGTCGTCGGCTCACCGCACCTGTCACACCACAGGTCCGTCGTCGTCATCGTCGTCACAGCGTGGCAGACAGCGCCTTGACCGGCATCTTCAATTCCTCCAGCAGGTCGAGGTCGGCGGTCGCCGGTCGACCCAGTGTGGTCAGGTAGTTGCCGACGATCACCGCGTTGATGCCGCCGAGCAGCCCGTCGCGGGTGCCCAGGTCACCGAGGGTGATCTCGCGTCCGCCGGCGTACCGCAGGATGGTGCGCGGCATGGCCAGCCGGAACGCGGCGATGGCGCGCAGCGCGTCCTTGCCCTCGACCACCGGACGGTCACCGAGCGGGGTGCCGGGACGCGGATTGAGGAAGTTGAGCGGCACCTCGTGCGGGGCCAGCTCGGCGAGCTGCGCGGCGAACTCGGCCCGCTGCTCGACGGTCTCGCCGAGACCGAGGATGCCGCCGCAGCACACCTCCATGCCGGAGTCGCGGACCATCCGCAGCGTCTCCCAGCGCTCCTCCCAGGAGTGCGTGGTGACCACGTTCGGGAAGTACGACCGGCAGGTCTCCAGGTTGTGGTTGTAGCGGTGCACGCCCATGTCGACGAGGTCGTCGACCTGCTCCTGGGTGAGCATGCCCAGTGAGGCGGCGACCTGGATGTCGACCTCGGCCTTGATGGCGGCGACGCCCTCGCGCATCTGCTTCATGAGCCGGGCGTCCGGGCCGCGTACCGCCGCGACGATGCAGAACTCGGTGGCGCCGGTCTTGGCGGTCTGCTTCGCCGCCTCGACCAGCGACGGGATGTCCAGCCAGACCGAACGCACCGGGGAGGTGAACAGGCCCGACTGGGAGCAGAAGTGGCAGTCCTCCGGGCAGCCGCCGGTCTTGAGCGAGACGATCCCCTCGACCTCGACCTCCGGGCCGCACCAGCGCATCCGCACCTCGTGGGCGAGTTGCAGGGCGGCGGGCAGGTGCTCGTCGGGCAGATTCAACACGGCGAGAATGCCGGCCTGGTCGAGGCCGACACCGTCACCCAGGACCTGGGTCCGGGCCTGGTCGAGGATCTCTGGCATGGCTCGTACCCTACTAGGCCCGTTCCGGACCTCCAGGTCGAGCCGTCGCGGGCCGGCCAGGGGCTCCAGGGCAGGCCTGGGCGCCCCGATCAGCCGCAACGGCCTGGCAGCCCGGGTGCCGGCGGCCGACTGGATTCGTCGGGCCGGTGGTGGCGGGTGGTAATTTCGCCCGGCGGGTGTCGGGTCGACCGGCAGGGACTCGGTGGAGGGGTGACGGTGGCGGACTGGCTGGCGGCGCTCGACCGCCGCGCGCAGCTGCGGGCGAAGGCCGGGCTCACCCGGCGACTGCACCCGCGCCCCGCCGATGACCAGATGATCGATCTGGCCGGCAACGACTACCTCGGCCTGGCCGCCCACCCGGAGGTCACCGCCGCGGCCACCGCGGCCCTCTCGGCGTACGGGCTGGGGGCGACCGGGTCGCGTCTGGTGCGCGGCTCCACCGACGCGCACCACGCGCTGGAGGACGAGCTGGCCCGCTGGCTGGGCACCGATCGCGCGCTCGTCTTCTCCAGCGGATACCTGGCCAACCTCGGCGCGCTGCGGGCCCTCGTCCAGCCCCGGACACTGCTCGTCAGCGACGCGCACAACCACGCGTCCCTGATCGACGGCTGTCGCATCTCCGGCGCGGAGACGGTGGTCACCCGGCACGCCGACGTGGACGCTGTCGCCGCCGCGCTCGCTGCCGCTCCGGGCCGACCGGCGGTGGTGGTGACCGAGTCGGTCTTCTCGGTCGACGGTGACCTCGCTCCGCTGGCCCGGCTGCACGCGGTGGCCCGCCGCCACGGCGCGTTGCTGCTCGTCGACGACGCGCACGCGCTGGGAGTGGTCGGCCCGTCCGGCGCGGGCGCGGTGGCCGCCGCCGGTCTGGCCGGCGAGCCCGACGTGGTGATCACCGCCACCCTGTCGAAGGCGCTCGGTGGCGCGGGTGGCGTCGTCGCCGGCCCGGCCGAGTTCGTCAGGCACCTGGTCGAGACCGGGCGCACGTTCATCTTCGATACGGCGCTGCCACCGGCGGTAGCGGCCGGCGTGCACGCGGCGCTGCGGCTGGCGCGAGCCGGCGACGACACGCGCGCGGAGCTGTCCGACCGGGCGGCGGTGGCGGTCGCCCGGCTGCGGGCGGCCGGGCTGACCGTGTCCGCCCCGGACGCGGCGGTGGTGTCGGTGACCGCCCCCGGGCCGGAGGCGGCGAGCGCCTGGGCCGCGGACTGCCGGGACCGGGGCGTCGCGGTGGGCTGCTTCCGGCCCCCGTCCACCCCGGACACCCGCTCCCGCCTGCGGCTCACGATCAGCGCAGGAGTGCACCGCGCCGAGTTCGAGCGGGCCCTGGACGTCGTCGTGGAGTGTGCACCGTGAGCGCGAGGAGTGAGCCGGGTTTGCGAGCCCCGCAGTCGCGAACAGAGGTGGCACCGTGAGTGGTTGGCAGGGGCCGGTGTTGGTCACCGGCACGGACACCGAGGTCGGTAAGACGGTGGCGACCGCGGCGATCGCGGCCGCGGCGCAGGCCGCCGGGTTGCGGGTGGCGGTCATCAAACCGGGCCAGACCGGTACGGCCGGCGGGGAGCCCGGCGACGTGGACGCCGTCAACCGGCTGGCCGCCCCGCTGACCGGTCGGACGCTGGCCAGCTTCCCGGACCCGCTCGCCCCGCTGGCCGCCGCCCGGGTCGCCGACCTGCCACCGCTGGAGTTGTACGCGGCGGTGGACGCGGTGCGCGAGGAAACCGACAAGCACGACCTGGTGCTGGTCGAGGGCGCGGGTGGGCTGCTCGTGCCGATGGGGCTGCGCCCGTCCGGGGAGCCGTGGACGATGGCCGACCTGGCGGTGTCGCTCGGCGCGCCCGCCGTGGTGGTGGCCCGCGCCGGGCTGGGCACGCTCAACCACACCGCGCTGACCCTGGAGGCGCTGGACCGGCGGGCGGTGCCGGCCGGCGTGGTGATCGGCGCCTGGCCGGCCCGGCCGGAGCTGGTGCACTGGACGAACCTCACCGACCTGGTGCCGAACCTGCTCGGCGCGTTGCCCGACGGCGCCGGCGCCATGGACCCGGGCGTGTTCCGGCGCTCCGCGCCCGGGTGGCTCACCCCGGCTCTGCACGGGGTGCTCGACGACTGGCGGGTCTGGGCCGAGGAGAGCGGCTGAACACCTGACTTTCGTCGGTGTCCGCCCAGGTCGGGCGTGGGTAGCCTGACCGCCGTGCGGATCCTCGACTCCGCGCCGCCGGGTCTGTCGGACCGGCGGCGTCGCCTGCTGCTGGACGTGCTGCTCTGGGTGGTGGTCGCCGCCCCGGTCGGCTACGCGGGGGTCAGCCCGCCCTACCCGGGGTACGCGGTTCCGCTGCTGGCCGGCAAGCTGCTGGTGCTCGCCGTGGCGGTGCTGGCGAGTCGGCGGCATCCGCTGGTCGCCGTGGTGCTGGTGCTGCTCGGGCCGCTGGTCGACGGCAACTTCGTGTTCGCCATCCCGGTGTTCAGCTATCTCGCGGGCCGGCGCGGCACCGGCGTCGGCCCGGCGGTGACGGTCTTCCTGCTGGTCGCGGCGGGCGGCACGGCGCTGAACCTGGTGCTGCTCGGCACCGGCGCGGCCACCTGGTTCCTGCTCGCCTCGGTGCTGCTCTTCGCCGCCGTGTTCCCCTGGCTGGTCGGGCGGTACCGGCGTCAGCAGCGGGAGTTGGCCGACGCGGGCCGCCGGCACGTCGAGGCGTTGGTTCGTGAGGAGCGCGGCGCAGCCGAGCGGATCCGGCTGCGGGAGCGGGCGCGGATCGCCGGCGAGATGCACGACTCCCTCGGTCACGACCTGAGCCTGATCGCGCTGCGCGCCGCCGCCCTGGAGGTCGCCGCCGACCTGGACGACCGGCACCGGGTCGCGGCGGGGGAGTTGCGGGCCAGCGTCTCGGCCGCCACCGAGCGGCTGCACGAGATCATCGGGGTGCTCCGGGAGGACTGTGGCGGGTCGCTGCGCCCGAGTGGGGAGACCGTCGCCGACCTGGTCGACGGCGCCCGGGAGGCGGGCCTGGCGGTACGGCTGGACGCCGCCCCGGCGGTCGCCGAGCTGCCGGCGATGACCGGTCACGCGGCGCACCGCGTGGTCCGGGAGGCGTTGACGAACGCGGCCCGGTACGCGCCGGGCGCCGCCGTCGACGTACGCCTGACGCGGGACGGTGACCGGGTCGCGGTGAGCGTGGTCAACGACGCCGCGCCGGCCGGGCCGCTGCCCGGACCACGGTCGCGGGGCAGTGGGCTGCTGGCGCTCGCCGAGCGGGTTCGGCTCGCCGGCGGGACGCTCGACGCCGGTCACCGGCCCGATGGCGGTTTCGCGGTGCGGGCGGTGTTGCCGGCCACCGCGCCGCCGCCGGACGCGATCGAGCCGGGCGCACCTGCCGAGGAGCCGCTCGGTCGCCCGGAGCGGGGGCTGGAGGCCGAGCGGCGGCTGCACGACGCCCGTCGCCGGGTCCGGCGCAGCCTGCTCGTGGCGCTCCTCGCGCCGGCCGGCTTCGCTCTGGTGCTCTCGCTCGTCTACTACCCGGTGGCGACCGCGGGAACGGTGCTGGACCGGGCCACCTTCGAGCGGATGCCCGTCGGTACGGCCCGTGCCGACCTGGCCGGGCTGCCCCGGCGGCAGGTGGAACGCCCGATGTCGGACGACCGGTCGGACTGCGAGTACTACACCGACGGGAACTTCCCCCTCGCGCAGCCGACCTGGCGGCTGTGCTTCACCGATGGTCGGCTGACCAGCAAGGAGTGGATCGCGTAGTGCGCACCGACATGACCGGAGCGGCGCCGGTCCGGGTGGTCCTGGCCGACGACGAGGCGATGATCCGGGCCGGCGTCCGGGCCATCCTCGGCACCGATCCGACAATCGCAGTGGTCGCCGAGGCCGGCGACGGGCACGCGGCGGTGGAGCTGGTCCGTGCCCATCGACCCCGGGTGGCGCTGCTGGACATCCGGATGCCGCGGCTGGACGGGCTCGCCGCCGCCGCCGAGATCCGCCGACTGGCGCCGGACACCGCGACGATCATGCTGACCACGTTCGGCGAGGACGACCACGTGGCCCGGGCGCTCGGGCACGGCGCGAGTGGTTTCCTGCTCAAGGCGGGCGACCCGCGGGAGCTGCTCGCCGGCGTGCACGCGGTCGCCGACGGCGGGGCGTACCTGTCACCGAGGGTGGCCCGTCGGGTCATCGAGCTGGGGGCGGGGCGACTGGCCCGCCGGCCGGCCGCGCGGGACCGGACGGCGGGGCTGACCGAGCGGGAACGCGAGGTGCTGGCGCTGGTCGGGGCGGGGCTGTCGAACGCCGAGATCGCCCGCCGGCTGCACCTGGTGGAGGGCACCGTGAAGAGCTACCTCACCAGCATCTTCACCCGGCTGGACGTGCGTAACCGGGTGCAGGCGGCGATCCTCGCGTACGAGGCGGGGCTGGTCGACGGCTGAGCGGGGACCGGCACCCGGCCCCCGCCCAGCCCGCACCCCGCTACGCGTCGCGACGGCGCAGCGCGACCCGGCCCAGCACCAGCGCGGCGGCGGCCCAGCCGGCGAGCAGGAGCAACCCGACCAGGCTCGGGTACGGGTCGGTGTCGCCGAGCATGAAGTGCCGCCCGGCCACACCGGGGAACACGTCGGCGATCCGGTTCAGCACCTCGATGTCCGGCTCCTGGAGGGACAGCGGCACGATCATCAGCGTGGCGAGGAGCACGACGACGGTGAGCACCGCGCTGCGCAGCAGCGCGCCGAGGCCCAGCGCGAGCACACCGATCAGCGCCAGGTAGACGGCGACCCGCACGATGTCGCCGATCGTGCCGGCGGCCGGTGCGCTGCCCCACTCGCCGAGCACCGGCCGGGCGACCAGGGCCCCGACGCCACCGAGCAGCAGGCCGAGGGCGAAGGTGACCGCCGCGGCGACCACCGCCTTGGCCAGCAGCACCCGGCCCCGGGACGGGGTGCACTGCAACGTGGTCCGGATGGTGCCGCTGGTGAACTCGGCGGTGATCGCCAGCAGACCCAGGGCGAGCACCGCGTACTGGGTCAGCTCGACCGAGTCGACCAGCACGCTGCCGAGGGTGACGACGCCCCGGTCGTCGGTCGGGTCGTCGTTGGTGTTCGCGTTGGCGACGTAGATCGCCAGTTGACCGGCGCTCGCGGCCATCACCAGCAGCCCGGCCAGCGCCGTCCACCAGCTGCTGCGGACCGAGGTGAGCTTGGTCCACTCGGCGGCCACGACGCCGGGACGCGGAAGTGTCCTCATCGCCGCGCACCCCCGCCCGCGTACTCGACGCTGTCGGCGGTCAGCTCCATGAACGCCTGCTCCAGCGACGCGCCGTGCGCGCTCAGCTCGTGCAGTCGTACCCCCAGCTCGTGGGCCAGGTCCCCGACCCGGTCCGGGCTGGTGCCGGTGACCGTCAGCTCGTCGCGGCCGGCGGCCTGGACGGTCGCGCCGGCGGCGGTGAGACGCGCGGCGAGGCTGGCCAGCCCGTCCGGGTGCGGGCTGCGCACCCGGACCGCGACGGCGCCGCGCGCGACCACCTCGTCCGTCGGCGCGTCGGCGAGCAGCCGTCCCCGGCCGATCACCACGAGCTGGTCGGCGGTGAGCTGCATCTCGCTCATCAGGTGGCTGGAGACGAAGACCGTCCGTCCCTGCTCGGCGAGCGACCGCATCAGCTGCCGCACCCAGCGCACCCCGTCCGGGTCGAGGCCGTTCACCGGCTCGTCGAACATCAGCACCGGCGGGTCGCCGAGCAGCGCGCCGGCGATGCCGAGCCGTTGCCCCATGCCGAGCGAGAGGGTGCGTCCCGGCTTGCCGGCGGCCCGCCCGTCCAGCCCGACGGTGTCCAGCACCTCGTCGACCCGGCGCAGCGGGATGTCGTTGCTCTGCGCCATGGCCCGCAGGTGCGCCCGGCCGGACCGGGACGGGTGGATGGCACGGGCGTCGAGCAGCGCGCCCACCTCGTGCAGCGGTCGGCGCAGCTCCCGGTACGCGCGCCCGCCGACCAGCGCCTGCCCGGAGGTCGGACGGTCCAGGCCGAGGATCATGCGCATGGTGGTGGATTTGCCGGCCCCGTTGGGGCCGAGGAAACCGGTGACCCGTCCGGGTGCGATGTCGACTGTCAACGCGTCGACGGCGACGGTCGACCCGAACCGTTTCGTCAACCCACGTAGTGTGATCATGCGCTGACGCTAGGCGGGGAGTTGGTTGTCGCGTCGCGTTCGAACGGCAGCGGGTGACCCTGACCTTCGTCAGGTCGGCGACGACGTGGTCACCGGATGTAGTCGGTGAGTAGGGCCGGGGTGAGCCCCGACCGATGGATCGCCTTCAGGGCCGCGAGCAGGTCGTCCATCAGCGCCGGCCGGAAGTGCATGAGCAGGATGTCGCCGGGCCGCACCACCTTCTCGGGGGTCTGGTAGCGGACCTTCCCCTCGTGCACGGTCTCGGTCCAGTGCAGGACGGCCTTCGCGCCGCAGTCGTACGCGGCCCGCAGGGTGGTGGAGTCGTGTTCGCCGAACGGCGGGCGGAACAGCGTCGACCGCCTGCCGAACAACGTCTCCAGCCGGTCCGCCGCGCCGCAGATCTCCCGCTTCTGGTGGTCGTACGAGCGGCCGGCCAGGGAGGTGTGGTTGATGGTGTGGTTCTCGACGACCCCGCCGGCCACCTGGATCGCCCGGAAGTAGACGTCGTGCTCCTCGGCCGCCGGCGAGTTGAGGAACATGGTGACCGGGATGTGCGCCCGCCAGACGAACTCGGCCACCGCCGGTGGACGGGCCAGACCCCCGTCGTCGATGGTGATGAAGGCGACCTTCTGCTCCGTCGGCAGACGGTGCCAGAACGCGGCGGTGCCGGTGGTGGGCAACGGCACCGGTTGCGGCGGTGGGGCGGCGGGGAAGGTCGGGACCTGGGACACGTACCACTCCAGGCTCCCCGGCGCGGGCCGCGCCGGGGGCGACGCCGATGGCGTGGGCTGTGTCGTGGTCGACGGCGTCGGCGTCCCTGCGGACGGGCTCGGCTGGTCCGCTGTGATCCGTCGGGCGTGCAGTGCCGGGTCGGCTGTGCAGGCGCTCAGCGCGAGCAGGGTCAGAAGTGTGACGACGGCGGAGATCCGGCGCGCAGGGGTCGCAGACACGCCCGGAAACCTACCGAGGCGCGGTCAGGCCCGGTCAGCCGGTGCGCGACGGACCACGAAGGCGTCCGGCATCCGGAAGGTCAGGTTGTCCGGGCACCAGGGCGCGCGGACCACGTTCACCCCGTCCAGCAGCGACGTCGCCTCGGCCACCACCACCGCCGCCTCCATCCGGGCCAGCACGTCCCCCACGCAGCGGTGCGCGCCCGCCCCGAACGCCAGGTGCCGGCGGGACCCACGCTGGCCCGGCCGGAACTCGTCGGGGAACGGCACGACGGCTGGGTCCCGGCCGGCGCGGGCCAGCCACAGCACCAGGCTGCTGCCGGCCGGCACCTCCGTCCCGCCCAGGGCGCTGTCTGTCGCGGCCACCCGCCGCCAGGTGACGATCGGCGGTTCCAGCCGCAGCCCCTCCTCGACCACGTCGGCCACGGCGACGTCACCGGCGCGCAGCCCGGCCCGTACCCCGGGCTCGCCGGCCAGTCGGTGCAGCAGCAGGGTGAGGAACTGCGAGGTGGTCTCCTGCCCGGCGACGAGCAGGAAGAAGAGCGCGCCGACCACCACGTCGGGCGGGTGCCCGGCCGCGCGCAGCTCGGCGGCGAGCCCGCCGCCGGTGGCCGCGAAGGCGCGCAGCACGCTGTGGAAGCGGCCCACCTCGGCGGCGAGCGCCACCTGCCGGTCGGCGTCCAGCGGCGCCCAGAACAGCTCCAACGCGGCGCGGGCGAACTCCTTGACCACGTCGACCGACGCGTCCGGCAGCTCGACCAGCCGGGCGAGCACCAGCAGCGGCAGGTCGGCGGCGAGCGTCGCGTACAGGTCGACCGGCTCGCCGGCGTCGAGCGCGGCGCCGATGCCCGCGACCCGATCGTGAACCAGCGTGGTGAGCCACTGGCGTTGCGCGGCGACCCGGGCCGGGCGCAGCGCGTCGGCGACGATCGCCCGAATCGCCGGGTGGTCGACGCCGGAGTTGTTCGCCAGGGTCGGCGGTAGCCGGAACCGGTGCCCGGCGAGCACCCGGAGCGCGGTCACCGGCATCGGTGTCACCGCGTCCAGCGCGTTGTCCGGCCGGTAGGTGACCGGGTCGGCGAGAACCTGGCGGACCAGCGCGTGCCGGGTGACCACCAGGTGGGTGCCGCCGACGTGGTCCGGCACCCGGGCCACGTCCGGCCACGCGGGGTCGGACACCTGCGTCCAGCTGCGGAACAGCACCCGGACACGCTAGCCGGAGGCTCCCGGCAACCCGGCTCGCAGCCGCCAGACGGTGGTGCGCTTCACCCGTACGCTCTCCAGCGCCTCCGGCACCGGCACGTCGTACGCCGCCAGCTCGTCGAAGCGGTCCCGGGGCAGGAACGCCCGACCGGGGTCACCGACGAGCGCCGGCGCGCCGGCCCTGGTGGCGCGGAGCAGGAACCGCAGCACCCGGCGGGCCATCGCGGCGCTGTAGAAGACGTCCCCGGCGAGCACCACCTCGGCGTCCCCGGCGTCGGAGTCGAGGATGTCGCCGAACTCGGCGTCGACGCGTACCCCGTTGGCCTCGGCGTTGAGGGCGACGGCCGCGACGGCCAGCTCGTCGACCTCGACGGCCCGCACGGACGCCGCGCCGGCCCGCGCGGCGGCGATGGCCACCAGGCCGGAGCCGGAGGCGAGGTCGAGCACCCGGCGGCCGGCGACCAGCTCCGGGTGGTCGGTCACGTACCGGGCGAGGGCCTGCCCACCCGCCCAGGCGAAAGCCCAGAACGGCGGCGGCCGGTCGGTGGAGAACTGGCCCTCGGTCAGCTCCCACAGCCCGATCGGCTCGTCCGCCTGGTGCAGGCGCACCTCGGGGACGAAGGCGACCGGAGCCAGCCGGGCGTGCAGCCGGACGAACGTGCTGGAGAGCTCGGACACCCGGCGATTCTCGCGTACCGGCGATCCGGGCGAGTCGGCGGCACCGGTGAGGGGTTCACCACTCTCGGTGAAAACACCACTCGCCATTGCCGCTCGATGCGAAGACACCCGTCTGTCCGGCCCGCCCGCTTCCTCCTAGCGTTGCCGGAAAGGACGAGAAGGAGCGAGGTGGTGGTGATCGTGTGGCGGTACGCGCTGCGGGTCGGGGCGTTGGTTGCCGGCGTGACCGGGACGGTGCTGACCCTGGGCACACCGGCGCAGGCGGCCTTCGCCACCGAGTTGGGCGGGCTGCCCGGACAGTTCACCGCCGGTGAGCAGGTACGGACCATCTCCGCTGTGGTCTCGCAGACGGACCGGCGTGGCGGGTGCGCGAAGGTGCGCTGGTCGATGGTGCTCAGCGTGCAGGGCATCCGGCTCGACCAGGTGAAGATGGACCGGGTGGAGGAGAACGGCGAGTTCCCCGTGGAGATCCGCGCCGATGGTGACACCGCCCGGCTGACCGACCGGCAACTCGACCCGGGCACGCTCTGCCCGGGTCGCACCGTCACGGCCCGCTACCGGGTGGCCTTCGACCGGGACGTCACCCAGGGACGGGTGACGCTCGCCGCCGAGGCGTACGACGTCAACCTCCGCCTGCTGGCCCGGCAGACGGCCACCCGCTCGGTGGTGGGGGCGGCCGTGCCGACCAGGTCGCCGAAGCCGAGCGCGACGACAGCGGCTCCCACCGAGACCGCGAGCGCGCCGGCCGAGAGCGCGGACACGGCGACCGAGGAGCCGGTGGTCGACTACCCGGCGGACGCCGTGCCTCCGGCGGCCAGTCGCCCGGTGTCGCAGTCCGGTGGGTTCGGTGTGGTGCAGGCCGCGTTCCTGCTCGGCGGGCTGCTGCTGTCGCTCGGGGTGGGGTTGCTGCTGCGACTGCGCCACCTGGCCCGGGAGAGCGCAGGCGAGGTCGACGACCCACCCGTGGACCGGCGTTGGGAGCGCCCGGTCGCCGTCGACCCCTGGCGACCGGCCCGCCGCTGATCGGGGGCGGTGGGGCCGACGGGACGACCCGCCGGCCCCACCGTGGTCACGACGAGAACGCCTGGAACTCGGCGATCCGGACCTGGTTGCGCGCCGGGCTGGCGGTCGCGCAGTCGGTCGTGGTGGCCGGGTCGTCGTCCTGCTCACCCGCGTACTGCGGGCCGCCGGTGCACTGGCTCGCCAGCACCTCCAGGCGCAGGTGGGTGGCGACAGTGGTGGGCACCGCGAACGAGCGGAGGTTGATGTCCCGGCTGTACGCCCGGTACGCCCCGCCGGGGAACGCGTCGGCGGCGCTGGTGTAGATGCGTCGCCAGCGCGCCGGGTCGGCGCAGTCGGTCGTCGTCGCGTCGCAGGCGGACACCGCGAACGAGCGCAGCGCGCTGAGCGCGTTCTGGCTGCCGGTGTCGGCGTCACCGGTGCTCGCCGGGCGCAGCATCGCGCTGACGTTCACCCGCCTGACCGGCTGCGGAGCGCCCCCGGCCAGCGCCACGGTGAGCTGCCGGCCGGCGACCCCGTCCAGCGAGGCCCAGTTCGTCGCCTCGGTGTCGTCGGCGACCCGGTCCAGGTTGACCCCGTCACCGCTGATCGTCGCCCCGGCGGCGGTCGAGGCCAGGTTGCGGCTCAACCGCAGGTCGACGTACCCCTGCTTGCCGGCCGTGGCGACCACGCTGAGCCGCTGGTGGCCGAAGCCCGGCGCGACGGCGAGCAGGTCGTACGTGCCGGCGACCAGCTCCACGGTGTCCGGGATCGGCGTCGCCGGGTCGGTGTCGGCGACCGGCACGGCACGCGCCTCGTAGTGTCCGACGTAGACCCGGATCGGCGCGTCGGCGCTGTCCCCGCGCGGGCGCAGGGTGAACGTCGCGTTGCCGCCCTGCGGAGCGGCGAAGCTCGGCGTCGGGTCGGTGTCGCCGGCGCCGTTGGTGGCGGCGTCCCGGCCCATCCCGGAGCGGGCGAACTCGGCCCAGATCAGGTCCTGGTTGGCGCCGCCGAAGCGGAGCCGGTCGGCGGTGAGCATGTTGTCCCGCATGTCGAGCATGCTGACCTGGCTGGCGGCCTGGAGCAGGAACGAGTCGAAGACCAGTTGCGACCAGCGCCGGTTGCCCGGGCACTGGTCCGCGGCGACAGTGCCCTGCGCGCAGTCGAGCTGCCGCTGCGGTGTGCCGATGCCGTAGCGCTTGACCAGCGCGGAGCGGACCCGGAAGTTGGTGGCCCCCCAGATCTCCCCGTCGGCGTGCACCGCGGGGCCACCGGTGTTGTAACCGATGTCGGAGTAGTTGAGCGGGCTGCGGCTCAGGTCGTAGTTGCGGATGCCGCTGACCAGGTTGCCGGTGACATAACCACCGGTGATGAAGGGCGTCTCGCCCGGCGCGCGCAGCCCGTGCTGGAACAGGTACTCGGCGGCGAGCAGGTCGCCCCACGACTCACCCATGGCCCCGCCCTGGTGGCCGCTGATCCCGCTGTCCGGACCGGCGATCATCCGGTTGGTGATCGCGTGGGTGTACTCGTGGCCGATCACCGTCATGTCGTAGTCGCCGTCCACACAGGGCGGGTACGGCCCGCCCGCCTGCGGCTGCCACAGGTACATGTTCGTGGTCGGCGGCAGCCCGTCGCGCGGGGTGCCCTGGTTGGCGTTGTTCCGGTTGCCGGTCAGCGCGCCCTGCTGGGCGCGGCCCTGCTCGGCGTCGCCACCCAGCCCGGACGCGGTGAGGTTGACCGCCTGGAGGTTCCACGCCGACTCGGTGAAGCCCAGCCGGTACGACCAGTCGTGCATCCGGTTGTGCATGGCGAACAGGTTGGCGATCGACGCGTCGGCGTCGTTGCGCTGGGCGGAGGTGAACACCGCCGGGTTGCACTTCGCCTGGTGCCACTGATCCGTGAACGGGTATTCGTAGCGCCGCTCCGGGCTGGGGGCGGCCGGGACGACAGGGGTGTTCGCGCCCCAGGAGAGCACCGTGTTGGCCGAGTTGCCGCGCGAGGTGAAGGTCGGTGTCGCGGTGGCCGCGTCGACGTCCCACGGTTGGCCGGTGGCCGGGTCGCGGGAGGCCGCCTGGCAGCCGGGCGCCGGGTCGCCGCACCAGCGCACCCTCGGGTCCACCCCGGGGCCGAGGTCACGCGGCGGGGTGGCGGGGAACACCGCCCAGCTCGGGTTGTCCGAGTCGAAGTCGACGAGGTCCTCGCGGACCAGCACCCGCCCGGTGATGCCGTCCACGTAGCTGGTGAACGCGGCCGGGTGCTCGGTGTCCGCGCCGATCATGGTCACCTCGTAGGCGGCCCGTGCCCCGTCCAGCGGGGTGGGCACGGCGACCTGCCGGACGGTGTGACTGGCCACCGCGTCGGCGGTCAGCCCGACGTCGGCGAGCGCGGCCGCGTACGCCTGCTCGGCGGTGCGGGTGGCGGGCGCCGGCGCGGCGGTGTCGCGGGCCAGCGACGAGCTGACCGAGAGCACCGTCCGGTCGGCGACCGCGAGGGTGACCAGCCCGTCCGGGCCGGCCGGCAGGTCACCGAAGCGCTGCCGCAGGGTGACCACGCTGCCGCTGCCGATCTGCCGGACCAGCACCCGCTCCATCCGGGTCACCGAGGCGGCGTCCATGCCGAAGAGGTCGCTGTTGGCGGTCAGGTAGGCGCGGGCGGCGGCCTCCGGGTCGGCGGGCAGCCCGGTGGCGAGCGGGGCGCGGCCGGGGCCGAGCGCCTGCGGGGTGCCGAGCCGGTTCCACCGGACGTCGGGGTCGGCGGCCCGGGCCAGGCCGCGCTGGCGGGCGTCGGGCGCCGCCGTGCCGATGCGGTTGTCGGCGTCGGCGGGTTCGTGCTGCCCCTGCGCGAACGGCCCGGACGTGCGTTCGGCGGACGCGGCGCCGCCGGCCGGAGCCGCGCTGCTGACGCCGGTGGGGAGCAGCGCGGCGACCGTCGTCGTCGCCAGGATGGCGATGAGCCGGCGTCGACGCCGGCTCATCGGGGGTGACCACTCCGGTTGTGACACGGGACCTCCTCGTGGGAGCGGGATGGCCGGCGATCGCCGACATCGCTGCGCGGTGACGCATGCGCATCTGTGAATATCAGTCGATCGAGGTCACGGCAAGGTCCGGGCTACCGCCGAGGTCGCGAGTTCGAGACGCGTCAAATTTACAAAGAATCTACTATTGTAAATTCGCCGCTCTGCTGGCACTGTCGGGGCAGGACCCGAGCGCGGGAGGTGGCCATGGCCGTCGATGCCGACCCGACCGTCGAGCCCGCCGACTGGCGGGACCCCCGCAAACCGCTCTGGCCGCTGGCGCTGCTGGTGCCGGCGCTGCCCTTCGCCGGCTTCGTCCTCTGGCGCGCCGGCGTCGGCGCCTCGTCCTGGTGGCTCACGCCGGTCGTCGTCTTCGGGCTGATCCCGGTGATCGACCTGCTGCTCGGCGACGACCGGCAGAACCCACCGGAGGAGGCGGTGCCCCGGCTGTCCGCCGACGGCTACTACCGCTGGCTGACCTACCTCTACCTGCCGGCCCAGTACGCGGCCCTGGTGCTCTGCTGCGCGGTGTGGACCGGCGACGCGCTCTCGGTGGCCGGCGCGGCCGGTCTGGTCGCCACCGTCGGCGTGGTCAACGGCATCGCCATCAACACCGCCCACGAGCTCGGCCACAAGCGGGAACGGGTGGAGCGCTGGTTGTCCAAGGTGGCGTTGGCGCCGACCGGGTACGGGCACTTCTTCGTCGAGCACAACCGGGGTCACCACGTACGGGTCGCCACCCGGGAGGACCCGGCCAGCTCCCGGCTGGGGGAGGGTTTCTGGGCGTTCTGGCCGCGTACCGTCTTCGGCAGCCTGCGCTCGGCGTGGCGGTTGGAGACCGCCCGGTTCCGGGTGCGTGGCCGATCCCCGTGGACCCTCCGCAACGAGCTGTTCAACGCCTGGGCGCTGACCCTGCTGCTGTACGTGGCGCTGACCCTGGCCTTCGGCCCTGGTGTGCTGCCGTTCCTGGCGCTCCAGGCGGTGGTCGGCTTCACCCTGCTGGAGGTGGTCAACTACCTGGAGCACTACGGTCTGGCGCGGCAACGCACGCCTGCCGGCCGCTACGAGCGGGTCGACCCACGGCACAGCTGGAACAGTGACCGCACGGTCACCAACGTCTTCCTCTTCCAGCTCCAGCGGCACAGTGACCACCACGCCAACCCGCTGCGCCGCTACCAGACGCTACGGAGCTTCGACGTCTCGCCGCGGTTGCCGGCCGGCTACGCCACGATGGTGGTCGTCGCGCTGGTGCCGCCGCTGTGGCGGAGGGTGATGGATCGCCGGGTGCTCGCCCACTACGACGGCGACCGGACCCGGGCCAACCTGCACCGCCGGGGCTGACCTCAGTTCGGCGCCCAGTCCGGGTCGCGGCCGAAGGCGGCCAGCAGGTGGTCCTGTTCGTCGGCGTCGTCGGGCACCGACACCCCGCCGCGGACCAGGTTGTTGCGCCGGTAGTCGTCGATCTCGCCGGCGAACCACCGGGCGGCGGCGTGCACCGCGTCCGGGTCGAGCCGGGGCTGGGCGCCGATCGCGACCGCCACGTCCCATCCGTGGATGAGGTGTTCGGCGAGGAGCTGCTGGAGGTATTCGGCGGCCGGGGTGTCGCCGGCGGAGAGGTGCACCGTGCGGTCGACGGCGCCGGGATGGGTGGCGGCGATCTCGGCCTGCGCGGCGGCCTCCCGGGCCATCCCGATCGGGTCGGCGCCGAGCTGGTCGCCGTCGAGCCGGTCGCCGACCTCACCGATGGTCCGGCCGGCGAGCAGCGGGACGCTCCACCGGTCCTCGGTCACCACGTGGTTCACCAGCGTGCGGACGTCCCAGTCGGAGCAGGGCGTCGGGTCGGACCACTGGCCGGGTTGGATCTGGTCCACCCGGTCGACGAACTCGGCCAGGCTCCGGCGGTACGCCTCCAGCAGATCCATGCTGCGATTGTTCCGGCCTGCGGGGCCCGAGGAGCCGTTTTCGCCCGTCCCGGTGCCGCCGGCCGCCCGGCTCAGTCCAGGTCGGCCGGGTCCAGGCCGAGTTCCCGGGCGGTGACCAGGCGGACCCACTCGCCGAACTGCCGGCGGGAGATCACCCGGTCGTGGACGGCGAGCTGGACGGCCAGGCCGTCCATCACCGCGCTGATCCGCCAGGCGGCCCCGTCCGGGTCGGCGCACTGGAAGGTGCCGTCGGCCACCCCGGCGGAGATCACCGCGGCCAGGTCCTGCCGCCAGCGCAGGTCGAGCCGGCGGGACACCTTCTCCAACTCCGGGGTACGCAGCGACTCGGACCAGCCGTCGATCCACATCGACCAGGCGGTGGCCCGGCCGGCCGGGGTGTAGAGCTTGAGGATCCGGCGGAGCTTGGTCAGCGGCGGGGCCGCGGAGCGGGTCACCGCGTCCAGTCGGGCCAGATCCTGTTCGACCGCGTACGCGAAAGCCTGCGCGAGCAAGCGCTCCTTCGTCGCGAAGTGGTAGAACACCAACGCCTGACTGACGCCTGCGGCGTTCGCCACGTCCGCCGTCCGGGTGTTGGCCAGACCGCGCTCCACGATCACGTCGCAGGCGGTGCGCAGCAGGGCATCCAGGCGGATCTCGGCCGCACGTCTCGTCACGACCGTTACCGTAGCCCATGTGACTGAACACGAACAGTTACCACCGCGCGCCGATTCGCGCGGTGACAGTCGGAAGCCGGACACTTCCTCGGGGTGTCGTCGGTCGTTCCACAAGTGGTGTTCATCGAGGTCCGCAGCCTGGCCCCGACCTGCTGGGATATCCACCGACGGCCATGCGACACGGTGATGACGATGATTGCGTGCTGATGTCGGAATGTGACGCGCGGTGATGACCCGTGGAGCAGCGGGGCAGCCCCCTAGGAAGCTTGCCGGTAGTGGTCCCGACCCGTTCCGAACCCCTGCGACGCGCTTCCGCCACCGCGTCCGGCTCTGCTCCGACGGTTCCGCGCGGCTCCGGTCCGGAGGTGCCGCCCGGCCGTTCCGGGGTGCGGCGGGACGCGCCGAGGTGACCCCGAGTTGGCAGACGTTCGCCGGCTCGGCTAAAGTTCTCATCCGTCACCGGGGAACACCCGGGGGCGTGCGGACGTAGCGCAGCTGGTAGCGCATCACCTTGCCAAGGTGAGGGTCGCGGGTTCGAATCCCGTCGTCCGCTCGGAGATGCCGCCACGCATGACGGGGGCAACCTCGGTGGGGTGGCCGAGAGGCGAGGCAACGGCCTGCAAAGCCGTGTACGCGGGTTCAAATCCCGTCCCCACCTCGGCAAAAAAGCTCGGGCGATTGGCGCAGTGGGAGCGCGCTTCCTTGACACGGAAGAGGTCACTGGTTCAAACCCAGTATCGCCCACCACAGAGAACGGCCCGTGACCGGAAGACCCGGTCACGGGCCGTTCTGGTATGCGGCGGTGACCGCACCAAACGCTGCGCCGGTAGCCGATTCCGCGCACGATCTCCACCCGCAGCATGGCGTCGACGGCGGTTCCGGCTAGCCGGCCTCGCGGAGCAGCGCCTCGGCGAGGTCGGTGCGGGCGCTGATCAGCGTCCGGCCCCGCCGGTGGGTCAGCACCAGGCCGGCCGCCCGCAACGCGCCGAGGTGCTGGGAGACGCCGCCGGCCGTCATCCCACTGCGCCGGGCCAGCTCGGTGGTGCTCAGCGGAGCGACCAACTCGGTGAGCAGCCGGCCGGCTCGTGGCACGGACGACCTCACAGCGGAGGGGCGACGTCCCGCCGCTCCTCGACGTGGCGGTACTCCACCGGCTGCTCGGTGGTCGTGACCACCTGGCGGCGGCGACCCCAGATCAGCGTGGTCATGATCAGGCCGAGCACGCCCGCGCCCATCAGGATCCAGCCGACCACGTCGAGGTTGATGCCGCCGACGCTGGCGTCGAGCGCGAAAGTGAGGATCGCGCCGAGCGCGATCAGGAAGATGCTGGTGCCGATACCCACGACAGCCTCCTTAGGGGGTGTGGTGCGCTGTCGAGGTTCTTCAGTACCCCGCTGCCAACCAGCGCAATCGCGACAGTCCAGGGGGCCGCGCGAGGCGATCTTGGCATCGGGTAGAGTTTCCCCCGTCGCCGGCGCTCGTCGGCGACGTGCGGACGTAGCGCAGCTGGTAGCGCATCACCTTGCCAAGGTGAGGGTCGCGGGTTCGAATCCCGTCGTCCGCTCGCGATCCACCCCCGACCGCCGACTCGGGCGGTCACCACGGGCGATTGGCGCAGTGGGAGCGCGCTTCCTTGACACGGAAGAGGTCACTGGTTCAAACCCAGTATCGCCCACCATCAGTAGAAGAACGCGTCGCCTGAGGCCCGCCACCGGACAGCCGGTGGCGGGCCTCAGCGGTTCAGCCCACTACTCGCCGGCGCGGAGCACCTCGCTGAGCCGGTCGCGTCGGCGCAGTGTCGACTCGACAGGCACGACGGTGGCGGCCGCCGCCACCAGCGCCGCGCCCAGCAGGCCCAGCAACCACCACGGCACGACCGCCGTCGGGTCGGCGGCCTGGCCGGTGAGCAGCCGCAGGTCGAGCGGGCCGAGTGTCAGTCGGGCGAGCAGGACCCCGAGGAGCGGGCCGCACACCGCGGCGACCACCACCGGCGGCAGCAGCTCCCCGGCGGCGACCCAGCGGGCGTCGCGGGGCCGCAGGCCGAGGGTCCGCAGCCGGGTCAGGGTCTGCCACCGCTCGGACGCGCCGGCGGCCGCCGCGAGCGCGAGGCCGAGCACTCCCAGCGCCAGCAGCACCGCGACGGCCGTCCACGACAGCCCGAGCAGCCCGGCGGTCAGCGGCGCCACCCGCTGCTCCCGCAGGACGTCGGCCCGCAGCACCACATCGGCCGCGACACCGCTGTTCGACACGGCCCGCGCCGCGCCGGGACCGGTCACCCAGACGGTGTTCGGTACGGCGGGCAGCCCGGCCCGGCCGAGCGCCGTGGCGTCCACGATGACGACGTCGCCGGCGCCGCCGACGGGGGGAGCGGTACCGACCACGGCGAGACGGATCGCCGGGGCGTCCTCCCGCGGAAGTTGTAGGCGGGTGCCGATCCGCGGCGCACCGCCGCTGGACCGGACCAACGCGGGGACGTCCCCGGAGCCGGGTGCGGTGAGCCGGGCCAGCGCCGGCGCGTCGGGCAGCGGGGTGCTGGCCAGCAGGCGCTGGAACGCGGCGGCGTCCACGACCACCAGGCGGGGGGTGAGCGGTGCCGACTCGCTGAAGACGCGGGCCGAGTCGGTCACCCGCGCGACGACGACCTGCCCCACCCCGGGCGCGGCGGCGATGCGCTCGGCGAGCGCGGGCGTGGCGGCCTCGGCGTCCGCGGCGACGTCGAGCCGGGCGTCGGCGCCGACGGTGCTCCACGCGCCGTCGGCCAGACCCCGGGTGACGGTGCCGGAGAGGATGAGCGCGAACGACGCGAGCGCGGTCGTGCTGACCAGCACCAGCAGCGGCAGGGCGCGGCCGGCCGTCGTGGCCGCCCGGGCGGCGCCGAACACGGCCAGCGGGCGGCGCGAGCGCAGCGCCTGCCGGAGCGCGAGCCGCGCTCCGAGGGGCAGCAGCCGGAGCAGGACGAGCGCGCCGACGAGCGCGCCCAGGGCGAGGAAGCTGGTCGGCAGGATCAGGTCCCCGGTCAGCGCGCCGGGCTGCCCGTCGGCGGCGACGGGCAGCAGCCCGCCCTGGTGCAGGGTGACGAGGGCGGCGACGGCGGCGGCCAGGACAGCGGCCTCCACCGCGGCGCGGCGTAGCTGGCCGGTGGCCCGCATCCAGCGCCGAGCAGCGGGGTTGGCGGGTTGCCGCCGGTCGCGGCTGGCCCGGGAGGCGGCGAGGGTGCCGAACGCCGGAGCGGCGACGACGCCGGCCAGGACCACGGGAGCAGCCCAGGCCCAGGAGACGCCCGTGGTGCCCACGCGGGCGAGCACGAGCCCCACGGCGGCGGCCGACACGGACACCACAGCGGACTCGATGACCAGCTCCGCGCCGAGGTCGGGCAGCGCCGCCCCGCGCTGCCGGGCGGCGCCCAACACCGGGGTACGGCGGCGGGCCAGCAGGTCGGCGGCGAGCAGCAGGACCAGCACCGTGGCGGTCAGCATCCCGACGAGCAGGACGGCGGCCTGCGCCAGGGCGGCGCCGACGCGGCCCCGGGCGTCGCGCAGTGTGGCGTCGAGCTGGGACTCCCACCGCAGGGAGTCGTCGCGCGCACCGGACGAGCCGGAGGCCGCCTTCAGCGTGACCACCCGAGCGGCGAGCGTCGCGGTGCTGTCCCAGGTGAGCGCGGCGGGTTCGGGAGCGAAGTGGATCGTGCGCCGGAGCTGGTCCTCGTCGACGGCGAGCCGGGCGTCCGGTAACGAGTCGCGGGACAGCAGACCGGCGAAGCGGGTGATCCCCACGCCGTCGGCGCCGGGCACGGGGCGCAGCAGCGCCGGGGCGAGCCGCCAGGCGGGATCGGTGCCGTCCGCGGGCCGGTAGATGCCGCTGATCCGGACGTCCCTGTCGTGGCCCTGGCCGTCGACGACCGGGATCCGATCACCGGGACCCAGGTCGAGCGCGGCGGCGTCCGCCTCGGAGAGGCCGACCTGCACCGGCCAGGGCGGTCCGTCGGAGGAGGTCTCGACGAACTCGTCCGGGACAGCGGCACCGGGAGCGGTGCCGGCGACCCAGGTCACCGCCGGGCCACCGGCATCCCCGGCCAGGTAGGTGAAGTGGAACGTACGTGGGGCGGTGCCGTCGGTGACGGTGAGGATCGGGCCGTCGACGACCGCGACGGGCGGGAGCAACGCGGCGTCGAGGTCGGGCCCGAGCGCGTCGGTCGCGCGGGCGCGGAGGTCGTCGACGTCGTCGGCGAGGCGGGCGGTGCGCACCCGTCCGCCGGTCGGGCCGTCGTCGCGTGCCCAGTCGGCGTGGACGCGGACGTTCGAGTCGGTGCCGGCGCGGCGGACCGCGTCCTGGACGGCGTCGTCGGCGGCGACGCGGAGCAGCGCCGGCACGGCCCCGGCGAGCAGCACGACGGCCGCGATGACGGCGGCGGTGAGCAGCAGCGGTCCCGCGTCGGCCCGGCCACGACCGCGGATGCTGGGCCAGTGCGGCGCCGGCCACCGGCGGGCCAGCCACCCGTTCACGGCGTCACCCGCAGGTGCGCGGCGTCGGCCCGGCGGACCTGCACGGTGACCACGACGGCGACCGCCAGCAGGCAGCCGGCCAGCAGTACGCCGAGCAGCGCGGCCTCGGCCGGCCACGGCCAGTGTGGCTGGGCGGCCGGCACCGGCGCGGCGCCGGTGTCGGAGCGTACGAGCGGGGGCGCGATGACACGGGTGGCGAGCCCGCCGACGGCCGTGCCCGCCGCGAGCAGCGGCAGCAGAACCCCGGCGTGCTGCCCGAACAGCACGGCCCGGATGCCGCGCCGGGACATCCCCAGACCGCGCAGCCGCGCCACCTCGACCGCGCGGGCCCGCAGGTCACAGGTGACGTGCAGGACGACGCCGGCGAGCAGCAGCAGGGCCGCGGCCGGGACGACGAGGCGCAGCGCGGCCGGCAGCCCGGCCCGCAGCGGGCCACCGGCGAGGCGGGCGGTCTGTGCCTCCAGGGTCGTGACGGTGCCCAGGTGCAGGGCGGTGGCCCGCTCGGCGGCGGTGCCGGCGGGGTGGCCGACCCACCAGGCGTCGACCGGGAACGTCAGGTCGCCGGTCACGGCGCGGGCGCGCGACAGCGTGTCCAGGTCGGCCAGGACGGCGACGGCGCCGGGGGCGGACGGCACCGTCGGCACGACCTCGGTGACGATGATCGGGACGGGTGTGGTGCCGACGGTGACGCTGAGTTGGCTGCCGTTGTCGACGCCGACCTCGTTGGCGAAGCGGGCGGAGACGGCGACGGGCACCCGACCGGGGTCGGGGAAGGCGGTGGCGACCAGGGTCCGGGAGGCGTCGTCGGCACCGCCGAGGTCCACCGTCGCGGCCATCCGCAGCGCGGTTCCGGTCGGCGTGGCGGACAGCAGGACGCTGGGGTCGATCAGCTTGCCCGGGACCGGCGGCGCGGACGTGGCGGTCCAGTCCGATCCGTCGGTGGGGCGCTGCGCCGACCCGGCCGGCGGCACGGTGAGGGTTACGGCGACGGCCACGCGTCCGCCGGCCGGGTCGCCGGTGACCGGCAGGGCCACCGCGACGAGACGCAGCCCGTCAGCCGTCGCGCAGGCGGGCAGCCGAACCTCCCGGCCGTCGAGCGGTACGGCGGGACCGGCGCAGGGCGTCCGGAGGCCGGTGGCGTCCTGGAGCAGCAGTTGGGGCGTCACGCTGAGCGGGCTGCCACCGGCGCTGGTCCCGCTGAGGACGAGCGGGGCGCCGGCCGGGATGGCGAGGCCGGTGGCGCGGGTGCGGGGGGCCAGCGCCGCGCCCACGTCCGCCCAGTCCCGGTCACCGTCCAGCCGCCCGCGCAGCAGCGCGTCGGCGCGCGTGGTGTCGACGGCGACCAGGCGCGGCGCGTCGCCGGCGGTGCCGAGCCACTGGCCGACAGTGGTGCCCCGGTTGATGGCGGGGCTCACCGCTCCCGCGGTGGCCGTGCCGACGACAGCGCCCTCTCCCGCCGCCGGCGCCGTGCCGAGGGTGAGTGCCAGGTCCGTTCCGACGGACAGCGCGGCCTGGTCGCGCTGCGACTGGTGCCACGTCCGGTCGAAGGCGAGCCCGAAGGTTCCGGCAGCGCAGGCCAGCCCGACGAGCAGCCCGGCGGCGACCGCCTGTGGCCGGCGGGCGGCCTCGGCGACCGCCAGGGGAATCGCCAGCCCGCGGGCGCGGTACGCGAGCCGGTCCGCGCCGCGCAGGGCGGGCAGCACCACCCGCAGGACCAGGGCGGCGCCCGCGGTGAGCAGCAGCGCCGGTGCGAGCACCCGGACCGCGTCGGCCCGGACGGTGGCGGCGGCGGGCTGCGCGTACAGCTGCCACCACCCGACGGCGGCGAATACCGCGAGCAGCAGGTCGGCGCCGGATCGGGCCAGCAGTTCGCGGCCGCTGCGCCGGTCGCCGGCCGCCGGGACGGGCCGGACCGCCAGGGCGGTGAGCACCGCGGCGAGCAGCAGCGCGCCGCCGGCGACCGCGAGGACCTGGACGCCGGTGACGGCGGGGCGGACGGCCAGGCCGGCGGCGTCCAGCGGTGGCAGGTGGGTCAGGCCGGCGTGCAGGACCGACGAGGCCGGTACGGCGAGCCCGGCGGCGACGGCGGCGACGAGCCCCGCCTCGACCGTGGCGGTGGCGGCGAGTTGGCGACGGCTGGTGCCGAGGGCGGACCGCAGGGCGGTCTCCTCGGCGCGGATGCCCGCGACCAGCCGGCCGGCGAGGACGAGCGCCGTCGCGGTCAGCACGCCGCCGAGGACGGCGACGGCGAGCACGACGGCGCCGGTGGCGTGCCGTTGGTCGGCGGCGGCGCGCAGGGTCAGCGGCAAATCGGCGGCGACGCGCGCGAGCTGGACACGGTCGCCGAGGGTGGCGGCCAGCCGGCGGTCGGCGGTGCGCACGGCCGCGGCGGCGGTCTCCAGCTTGCGGCGGGTCCCGTGCGACAGGTCCGGATGGGCGGTGACCTGCATCCGGTCGACTGTGGCGCCGGTGGTGACCAGGTCGTCGAGGTCGACGAGGAACGGGCCGTAGGCGTTGACGGGCTGGAGGAAACGGCCGTCGCGGTAGCCGGTGGCGGCGCCGGCCGCGGCCAGTGGGTCGCGGTCCCAGCCGCGCCCGGCCAGCGGGCGTACCACCCCGACGACTGTCACGTCGATGGCCGGGACGGGCGCGTGGGCCAGCTCGGCGCCGAGGCGCACCCGGCTACCGGGGGTGAGGCCGAGCAGCCGGGCGGTGGACTCCAGCAGCACCGCGTCGCCCGGCTGCCGCGGCCAGCGTCCGTCGACCAGTTCGGCTCGGGTCGGCAGGTCGTCCAGCCCGGACAGGTACGCCTGCGCGGGGACCGTGGTGCCCGGGGCGAGCGTGGGTGGCAGCGCCCGCAGCACCGTCGACGCCCGGGTGGCGGTCGTCACCGGGAACGGGGCGAGAGCGGAGTTCACGGCGGTACGGGTGTCGGCGGCGACGGACGACGCGTCCGGGCCCTCGACGGTGCCGGTGTAGACGGTCACGTCGACGTCGGCGGGATCGGCGCGGGCCATGGCGACCTCCAGCGCCCGCTCGGCGGTGCGGGTGACCAGCAGGGTGCAGGCGCCCAGCACCGTCGCGCCGATCGTGACGACCCCGAGCAGGGCTGCCAGCAACGGCCACTGCGCGCGGGCGCGCCGGCCGACCAGCCTCAGCATCGTGGCGTCACCCGGCGTCCGGCACCGGCGCGTACGGCTGCCCGGCCGCCTGTTCGTCGAGGTGCCCGTCGTGGATGCGGATCACCCTGTCGGCCAGGGACATCATCACCGGGTCGTGCGTCGACACCAGGACGGTGACGCCCTCGGATTCCACCACCGCGCGCAGCAGGGCCATCACCGACAGGCCCGTCTCGGCGTCCAGTTGCCCGGTGGGCTCGTCGGCGAGCAGGAGCCGGGGCGAGGCGGCCAGCGCACGGGCGATGGCCACCCGCTGCTGCTGCCCGCCGGACAACTCGGTCGGCCGCTGCCGGGCGTGGTCGGCGAGACCGATCAGCTCCAGCAGCAACCCGACGCGGCGCTCACGCTCGGCCGGGGCGACGCGGGCCAGCCGCAGCGGCGCGGCGACGTTCTCCGCCGCCGACAGCACCGGGATCAACCCGAAGCTCTGGAAGACGTACGACACCCGCTCGCGCCGCAGCCGGGACAGGCCGTCCTCGTCGAGCGCGGTGACGTCGGCGCCGTCGACGTGCACGGTGCCCTCGTCCGGGCGGTCCAGGCCGCCGACGACGTTGAGCAGGGTGGTCTTGCCCGAGCCGGATCGGCCGACGAGCGCCACCATCGAACCGGCGGCCACGTCGAACGACACCCCGCGCAGGGCGTGCACGACGCTCGGCCCGGTGTGGAACCGGCGGTGTACGTCGCGCACGCGCAGCAGCGGCTCGCCGCTCATTCGCCGTTTCCCGCATCGGGGCGGATCGTGATGTGGTCGGGCTCCAGGGCCAGCCGGACCCGGCGGGTCAGCGCCAGCGCCTCGCGGAACTCGCGGGGCACCTGGACCCGCCCGGCCCGGTCCATCACGGCGTACTCCTCGGCGACGAGCTGCGTGTCGCCCTCCGCGTCGGTGGTGGTGCGCCGCAGCACCTCGCTGCTGGTGCGCCCGTCCCGGATCGCGACGGTCCGTTCGACCTGGCCGCTGACCTCGGGGTCGTGGGTCACCACGACGACGGTGACGCCGTAGCGCCGGTTGACGTCGCGCAGCACGCCGAAGACCTCCGCGGAGGTCGCCGCGTCCAGCTCGCCGGTCGGCTCGTCGGCGAGCAGGACCTTCGGCTGGTTGGCCAGCGCCACAGCGATCGCGACCCGCATCTGCTGCCCTCCGGAGAGCTGCCCGGGGCGGCGCTCGGCGCAGTCGGCGACGCCGAGGCTGTCCAGCAGTTCGGCAGCGCGCTCCCGGCGCTCCCTCTTCGGGGTACGGGCCGCCGTCATCGGCAGGTCGACCATCTCCCGAGCGGTCAGGTAGGGGATCAGGTTGCTCGCCGTCTGCTGCCGGACGAACCCGACGGTGCGCCGCCGGTACTCCACCCGGTCGGCGCGGGACATCGCCAGCAGGTTCCACCTGTCGACCCGGACCCGACCGGCGGTGGGGGCGTCGAGGCCGGCCAGGATGGACAGCAGCGTCGACTTGCCGGACCCGGACGCCCCGACGACGGCGACCAGCTCGCCGCTCCGCACGGCCAGGTCCAGCCCCTGTAGGGCCTGCACCTCGATCGAGCCGGTCTGGTAGATCCGTACCAGGTTCTCGCAGACGATCAGCGCGTCCCGGCCGAACTCCGGCGCCCGCGCGGAGGGCTGCGGCAGGGTGAGCATTGAAGCAGTCTCGCAACCGGTGGCTCCGTTGACCATGCCCGGGGTGGCTTTCCCGCAACTCGGGGGAGGGTCTGCGGGAGCGGATGGCGAACCTGCCGGGTCTCCGCGCCGACTGAACAGGCGAAGGAGGGCCGATGAGCGATGAGTTGCTGGTGGTCCGCTGTCAGTTGGGCGAGCGGGAGGCGTTCGTCGAGTTGGTGCGGGGCTGGCATCCGGCGGTCGAGCGGTACGTCGTGCGGATGCTTGGCCGGTCCGACGACGACGTGGTGCAGGAGATCTGGCTGGCGGTCGTCAGGGGGCTGCCGAAGCTGCGCCAACCGGACCGCTTCACCCCGTGGCTGTTCGCCATCGCGCGCCGGGCGGCGCTGGCCCGGACCACGACGGAGGGTGGCTGAACGTCGGGGCGCCCCACGGCCGCCGGAGCCGGTGTCCGCACGGGCGCGTTCAGGCCGGCACCACCGGCAGGTCCAGCACGTCGGCGATGTCGCGTCGGGGGGTCGGCCGGCCGGGCTGGCCGTACCCGACGCGCAGCACCATCTGCGGAGTGCCGAACCGCCCCAACGCCAGCCGTAGCTGCTCCCGCGCCGAGGGCACCTCGATCGGCTGGGAGAGCAACGACACGCTGAGCCCGTCGTCGGTGGCGGTGAGCAGCAGTCGTTGCAGCGCCTGCCCGGCGACCACCTGGTCCACCGCGCTGTTGCCGGCCGAGCCCAGCACGCCCACCAGGGGCTCCGGCTCGAAGTCCCGCCCGGGGGCGCGGTCGCGTCCACCGTATCCGCGGGACGGGAGGACGTCCTGGGGTTCGCTGTGCGGGCCGCCGGCCGCGACGGGCACACCGTCGGGGCTGGGCTCGTCTCGCAGCCACCGTTCCCGTTCGGCCCGGTACGCGGGGTCGCGCTCCAGCACCCGGTGCGCGCCCCGGGCGACCTCGCCGAGCGCGGAGACCGCGCTCACCCCGATCAGCAGTTCCAGCCAGCACTGCTCGCCCCGGGCCGCCTCGCCGAGCCGCCACCGCGCGTCGGCCGGCACCGGGTCGGGCCAGAACGGCAGTCGGTTGCTGAACCGGCGCGGGATGGCCGCGTACAGGCTCTGCTCGGCGGGGGTGGGCCGGCGCGGCAGGTCCGGCACCAGCCGGGCCAGCAGATCCGGCTCGGCCGGGTCGGGGCGCAGCCGCACCCGCGCCGGCAGGCCGGTCACCGCCAGCGCCATCCGCAGGTTGAACACCAGCGCGCCGCAGGCGATCCGGACCCCCCACCCGCTCGGGTCGGTGGCCGGCAGCCGGCGCGTCGGGTCGGCCAGCACCTCGATGCCGCCGTCGCGCAGCCGCAGCCGCCACGGTTGGGTGTTGTGCAGCGACGGCGCCCGCACCGCGTCGACGGCGGCGGCCCGCAGGTGCGCCGGGGTGTAGCCGGTGTCCATGGGTGGTGCTCCTCTCCCGCTGGGCCGACCGGGTGCGGTCACCACGGCCGGTGTATCCACCCTCCGCCGTCGCCGGGAGGGCGAGCAGGGCCGGACGTCCCGAGCCGCCGGGCCGACCGCCCACGACCACCGGGTTCGTGGTGGTCGGGACCTTCGGCCCGTGTGCCGGGGCCGGGGCACCGGGTAGAAACGACTGATGATCCGTGTGTTCCTCCTCGACGACCACGAGGTCGTCCGCCGGGGCCTGGCCGACCTGTTGCAGAGCGGCGGCGACATCGAGGTGGTCGGCGAGTCCGGCTCCGCGCAGGAGGCGGCCCGGCGCATCCCGGCCCTGCGGCCCGACGTGGCGATCCTCGACGCCCGGCTGCCCGACGGCAACGGCATCGACGTGTGTCGCGACGTCCGCGCCGTCGACTCGTCCATCAAGGGCCTCATCCTCACCTCCTACGAGGACGACGAGGCGCTGTTCGCGGCGATCATGGCGGGTGCCGCCGGCTACGTGCTCAAGCAGATCCGCGGCACCGACCTGGTGGACGCGGTGCGCCGGGTGTCGGCCGGGCAGTCGCTGCTCGACCCGGCGATCACCACCCGGGTGTTGGAGCGCATCCGCAACGGCGTCGAGCAGCCGCGTGAGCTGAGGTCGCTCACCGAGCAGGAACGGCGGATCCTGGAGTACGTGGCCGAGGGGCTGACCAACCGGGAGATCGCGGCCAGGATGTTCCTGGCGGAGAAGACGGTGAAGAACTACATGTCCAGCGTGCTGGCCAAGCTGGGCCTGGAGCGCCGCACCCAGGCCGCCGTCCTGGCCACCCGCCTGCTCGGCAGGAGCACCTGATCGTCCGCTCAGTCGCGCAGCGGCACGCTCCACCGCAGTCGGGTGCCGTGCGGCTCGACCGGGCCGACCTCGAACGTGCCGCCGTGGCCCTCGGCGCGTTCCCGCAGGTTCACCAGGCCACCGCGGGCGGCGGCGCCGTCGCAGCCCACCCCGTCGTCGGTGACCGTGAGGCTCACCCGCCCGGCGTCGGCCTGTACGACGACGTCGACCCGGCTGGCCCCCGCGTGGCGGACCACGTTGGACAGCGCCTCCCGCAGCACGGCGGTGAGATCGGGGCGGATCGGGTCCGGGACGGCGCTGTCCACCGGGCCGATCAGCTCCAGGCGCGGCGGGAACCCGAGCGACCCGGTGGCCCGCTCGACGGCGTCCCGGAGCTCGGTACGCAGCGCGGCGGTCATCGGGGTCCGCAGCTCGAAGATGGTCCGGCGGATGTCGCGGATGGTGGCGTCCAGGTCGTCCACCGCCGCGTTGATCCGCTTGGCCACCTCGGGTCGGGACATCATCGGCGCGGCGCTCTGGAGTTGCAGACCGGTGGCGAACAGCCGCTGGATCACCACGTCGTGTAGGTCGCGGGCGATCCGCTCACGATCCTCCAGGACCACCAGCAACTCGCGTTCCTCCTGGCCGCGGGCCCGTTCCATGGCCAGCGCCGCCTGCCCGGCGAAGCTGCCGAGCAGCGCCACCTCGTCGTCGCTGGCGCCGCCGCCGCGCTCCGGTCGGTGCGCGACGACCAGCACGCCGTGCAGGGTCTCGGCGGTGGCCAGCGGCGAGATCACCGCCGGCCCGGTGTGCAGCAGCGCCGGCCACGGCGCGGCGTGCGCCAGGTCGTCGACCTGGTCGTGGCTGCCCTGCGCGACGGCCTCGCCGAAGCTGGTGTCGGCGGCCGGCAGGGCCGTGCCGATCAGGGCCGGCGCCTGCTCGTCGAGGCCGTCGACGACCTCGACGGTGAACCGCTCCGCGTCGTCGTCGTAGAGCAGCACCAGCGCCACCTCCGCCTCGGCGACCTCCCGGGCCCGGCGGGCGACGAGCGCCAGCGCGTCGGTACGGCGCACCTCGCCGAGCAGCACCGAGGTGATCTCCGCGGTCGCGGCGAGCCACCGTTCCCGGCGGTGCGCCAGGGCGTAGAGACGGGCGTTCTCGATGGCCACGCCGGCGGCCGCTGCGAGCGCGACGACGATCTCCTCGTCGTCCTCGGTGAACTGCGCGTCGCCCTGCTTCTCGGCGAGGTAGAGATTGCCGAAGACCTGGTCGCGGATGCGCACCGGCACGCCGAGGAAGCTGTGCATGGGCGGGTGGTTGGCCGGGAAGCCGTAGGAGCGCGGGTGCTGGGTGATGTCCGGCATCCGCAGCGGCCGGGGATCGTCGATGAGCAGGCCGAGCACGCCGCGCCCATGCGGCAGGTCGCCGATGCGTTCGTGCTGCTCGGGCGTGATGCCGTGCACGATGAAGTCGTGCAGCAGCCGGTCCGGGCCGACGACGCCGAGCGCGCCGTAGCGCGCGCCGACCAGCTCGCAGGCGGACTGCACGATACGACGCAGGGTGGTGCGCAGGTCCAGGTTGGTGCCGATGCCGACCACCGCGTCGAGCAGGGCGCGCAGCCGCTCCCGGCTGGTGACCACCTCGCCGACCCGGTCCAGCATCTCCTGCAGAAGCTCGTCGAGATGGACGCGGGACAGCGGGCTCAGGCCGAGCGACGGGGTCGCCGACGGGTCCTGTCGGGGCGGCGGCACGCTGCTGGTCATCGGGGGATGGTAGCGCCGGTGCCCTCGTCCCCGGACCCCCTCAGCGGACGGCTGACGTGTCGACCACCTGCGCGGTGGTCAGTCGCGGCGTGTGCGGTGGCCCGGCGTGCGCCGGGTCCGCGATGCCCAACCGGAGGACCAGGTACGGGAAGCCGATCCCGGCGAGCAGTTGACGCAGCGTCTGCCGGGTGCCCGGCACCTCCACCGCCGCGCTGAGCGGCACCACCGACACGCCGGCCCGGGTGGCGGTGAGCCAGCCGGCGGAGAGCGCCTCGCCCGCGCGCAGCCAACTGCCCCGCTCGTCCTCGTCGCCGTGCAGCATCGCGTACACCGCCGCCTGGTCGTGGCCCGGACCGATGGGCAGGCTGCCCGAGCGGCCGAATTCGCGGCCCGGCACTGTGGTCTGCGAGGGCTGCTCGGGCAGCACCTCTGACGGCAGCCCGGTGCCGGCGCCGGCCCGGCCCGTCCAGTACGCCAGTTCGGCGCGCATCTCCGGTTCCTCCGCCTCGACCGCGTGGGCCTGCCCGGCCGCGGCGGCCACCTCCAGCACCTGGTCACGGTCGAGGACCCGCATCCGGCAGCCCTCGGCGGTCACCGCGTGGGTGATCTGCTCGATCGCGGCGGTCGGCACCGGCTCGTCGCTGACCGGCCGCCGGTCGGTGTGCCGTATCCGCATGCACTGCACCAGGCGCATGGCGTCCGGGTCGGCGGTGCTGCGGCTCAGGTCGGTCAGCCGGGCCATCAACTCGCTGTCGTCCGGGTCGGGCAGCCGTCGCACCGCGGCGCGCCACCCCTGCGCGGCCAGCGCGATCCGGGCGTGGTGCAGGGCGGTGCCACAGCTGATCGCGAGCAGCCGGCCGTCCGGGTCGGAGGCGGCGAGCTGCCGGTCGGCGACCGAGCGCAGTTCGAGCGCGTCGGGGAGCACCCGCCACCGCCACGGCTGGGTGTTGTGCACCGAGGGGGCGTGGCCGGCGGTGGCGGCGGCCTCCGCCAGCGCGGTGGTCAGTTCGCTCTCCTGACTCATGCTCACGACCTTTCCGTCTCTGCTCATCGTGCCTCACGACGCGGTGCCGCGCGGTGGGTTGCCGCTCCATCCTGTGGCAATCCGGTGCGCTCCCGCACGGGCCGTAGGTCCCGCCCGTACCGGGTCGTACCGCCCGGACGAATCAGGCGGTGTGGCGTCGGTGCGCGGCGGTGGGCTGCGACGATGCGCAGATGGCAGCGGAGCCGACCGAGTGCGTCGAGCCGCAGCCGGCGCGCGGCCGCGTCCGGCGGTGGTGGGCGTGGACGCCGCTGTTCGGGCTCGGTGTGGCGGTACTCGCCGGCGCCGCGCTGCGGATCGGCGGGCAGCGGACCGCCGCCGAGGCGATCTGGGCGGCCGTCACGGTGGCCGCGCTGCTCCCCGCCGCGTGGTCGATGCTGCGCTCGCTGTGGCGTCGGCACTTCGGCGTCGACGTGATCGCCGTGCTGGCCCTGGCCGGCGCGCTCGCGGTCGGGGAGTACCTGGCCGGGGCGGTCATCGCGGTGATGCTGGCGACCGGACGCTCGCTGGAGGCGTACGCGCAGCGCCGCGCCACCCGCGACCTGCGGGCGCTCCTGGCCCGAGCCCCGCGTACCGCCCGTCGACGGGGGGCGGGAGGCGGCGTCGAGGTGGTGCCGCTGGATCAGGTGGAGGCGGCGGACCGGCTGCTCGTCGGCCCCGGCGACGCGGTGCCGGTGGACGGGACCCTGGACGAGGCGGCCACCCTGGACGAGTCGGTGGTGACGGGCGAGTCCCGGCTGCTCCAGCGGGCGGCCGGGGAGACGGTCGCCAGCGGCGTGGTGAACGCGGGGGCCGCGTTCGGGATGCGGGCGACGAGGAACGCGGCGCAGAGCACGTACGCCGGCATCGTGCGGTTGGCCGAGGAGGCGACGGCGCACAAGGCCCCGATGGTCCGGCTCGCCGACCGGTACGCCGCCGCGTTCGTACCGTTCACGCTGGTCCTGGCCGGGCTGGCCGGGCTGCTCGCCGGTGACGTCGTCCGGTCGGTCGCGGTCTTGGTGGTGGCCACCCCCTGCCCGCTGCTGCTGGCCACCCCGATCGCCATCGTCTCCGGGTTGTCCCGGGTGGCCCGGCGTGGCGTGCTGGTCCGTGACGGCGGCTCACTGGAACTGCTCGGCCGGGCCCGTACCCTGCTGGTGGACAAGACCGGCACGCTCACCGCCGGCCGCCCGCGGGCGGCCGAGACCGTCGTCGCCCCCGGCGGCGACCGGGACGAGGCGCTGCGGCTGGCGGCCTCGGTGGAACAGCTCTCCCCGCACGTGCTGGCCGCCGCGCTGGTCCGGCAGGCCCGGGAGCGCGGGCTGGCGCTGACCGAACCGGCGGACGTGACCGAGGAGCCGGGCCGGGGGGTCACCGGCCGGGTCGACGGCCGGTTGGTCAGTGTCGGTCAGGTCACCGGCGAGCTACCGGACTGGGCGGACCGGGCGCGGGCCCGCGCCGAACTGGCCGGCTGGTCGACGGTGTGGGTCAGCGCCGAGGACGCGGTGCTCGGCGCGATCCTGCTGGAGGATCCGGTACGCCCCGACGCCCGCCGGACCGTGCGCCGGCTGCGCGCGGCGGGGCTGCGGCGGATCGTGCTGGTCACCGGCGACCGACCGACGACCGCCGCGCAGGTGGCGGCAGCCGTCGGCGTGGACGACACGCTCGCCCGCTGCACACCGCGGCAGAAGGTCGATCGGGTCCGGGCGGAGGCCGACCGGGCGGTGACGGTGATGGTCGGCGACGGGGTGAACGACGCCCCGGCGCTGGCCCAGGCGCACGTGGGCGTGGCGATGGGCGCGACCGGGGCGAGAGCCTCGGCGGACGTCGCGGACGCGGTGCTCACCGTGGACCGGCTGGACCGGCTCGCGGACGCTGTGGAGATCGCCCGGTACGCCCGCCGGATCGCCGTGCAGAGCGCCGTCGTCGGGATGGGACTGGCCGTGCTGGCGATGCTCGCCGCGGCGGCCGGCCGGCTTCCCCCGGTGGTCGGCGCGTTCCTTCAGGAGGGCATCGACGTGCTGGTGATCCTCAACGCGCTGCGGGCCCTGCGGGGTGGACTGCGCCGCCGTGCCGTCGCGCCGCGTACCCGGGAACTGCTCGCCCGTGCCGCCGAGGAGCACCGGGCGGTACGCGAGGTGCTGGCCGGGCTGCGCGACACCGCCGACCTGGTCGCCACCGACCCGGCCTCGCCGGGGTGCCTGCCGGCGGTACGGGAGACGCACCGCCGCCTGACCGAACAGGTGCTGCCGCACGAGGATGCCGAGGACCGGCAGCTCTACCCCGCGCTGACCGAGCCGTTGGGCAGCGGCGAGGCGACCTCCACGATGAGCCGCGCGCACGTGGAGATCCGTCGTCAGGTCGACCTGCTCGGCGTTCAACTCGGGCAGTCCGACGACGGTCGGCTGCGCCGAGACCAGGTCCCGGACCTGCTCGCCACCCTGTACGGGTTGGACGCCGTGCTGCGCCTGCACCTGGCGCAGGAAGAGGAGGAGTTCTTCAGCCTCGACCCGGCCGAGCCGGCGCCCGAGCGGCGCTGACGCGGGCCGCGGTCGGCTCGGGACGACTCCGGCGTCCCTCAGCGTTCGCGGACCACCGCGACCGGGCAGTTGGCGTGTTGGATGAGCTGTTGGCTGACCGACCCGAGCAGCATGCCGGCCAGCCCACCCCGGCCGCGGCTGCCGACCACCACCAGCCGCGCGTCGCGGCTCGCCGCGATCAGCGTCGACGCCGGGCTGCCCGCGACCAGGTCGACGGTGATGTCCAGCTCGGGAAAGGTCCGCCGCCACGGCTCCAGCGCCGCCTCGACGGACGCCCGCTCGTCGGGGACCCCGGCCGCCCCACCGGGGCCCGGTGTCCAGGCGTGCAGGACGCGGAGCGGCACCCGCCGTCGCGCTGCCCGTTCGGCAGCGAAACCGAGCGCCACCAGCGACGGGTCCGAACCGTCCACACCGACCGCCACCGGGCCGTCCGGCCCGCCGGCCGTCCCGTCGCGGACCACCACCACCGGGCAGCGCGCGTGCGCGGCGACCGACACCGCCGTGGACCCGGCCAGCAGACCACCGAACCCGCCGTGGCCCCGGCTGCCGAGCACCAGCAGGCCCGCCTCGGCCGAGCGTTCCTGCAACACCAGGGCGGGCGGGCCGTCGTACACCTCGCCGGTGACCGTCAGGCCCGGGTTCGCGGCGGCGGCGTCGGCCGCCGCGCCGCGGACCAGGTCGTCGACCTGACGGCGGGCGGTGTCGTCCGGCCACACGCCGGGGGCCACGCCGGGACCGACCCAGCCGGCCACTGTCAGCCATTCGAAGACGTACGCCAGCCGCACCGGTTGTCCGCTGTGCCGGGCCTCCTCCAGCGCCCAGTTCAGGGCCACCGAGGCGTCGGTGGAGCCGTCGTAGCCGACCAGGATCTCCGCGTCGCGCACGGGTCCTCCTTCAGGGGTTGGTGGGATCGGTCTCGCGGACCCAGCGCCACTCCGCGACCCGGGGGTCGTCCTCGCCGTACTGGCGGGTGTAGTCGCGGGCCGCCTGCCGGGCGTCGGCCATCTGCTGGCGCAGGTGCGCGGCGCGGGCGGCCAGCCCGGGCACCCGGTCGATGACGTCGATGACCAGGTGGAAGCGGTCCAGGTCGTTGAGCATCACCATGTCGAAGGGCGTGGTCGTGGTGCCCTCCTCCTTGTAGCCGCGCACGTGCAGGTTCTCGTGGTTGGTACGGCGGTAGGTGAGCCGGTGGATCAGCCACGGGTAGCCGTGGTAGGCGAAGATGACCGGGCGGTCCTTGGTGAAGATGGTGTCGAACTCGTTGTCGGTCAGGCCGTGCGGGTGCTCGGTGTCCGGCTGGAGTCGCATCAGGTCGACAACGTTCACCAGTCGCACGGTCAGCTCCGGCAGGTGCCGGCGCAGCAGGTCGGCGGCGGCCAGCGTCTCCAGGGTGGGTACGTCTCCGCAGCAGGCGAGCACGACGTCCGGTTCGTTGCCGGCGTCGTTGCTGGCCCACTCCCAGATGCCCAGACCGCGCCGGGTGTGTTGGATCGCCTCGGTCATGGTCAGCCAGTTCGGCGCCGGTTGCTTACCGGCCACCACCACGTTGATGTAGTGCCGGCTGCGCAGGCAGTGGTCCATGGTGGCGAGCAGCGTGTTGGCGTCCGGCGGCAGGTAGACCCGGACCACCTCGGCCTTCTTGTTCACCACGTGGTCGATGAAGCCCGGGTCCTGGTGCGAGAAGCCGTTGTGGTCCTGGCGCCAGACGTGGCTGGACAGCAGGTAGTTCAGCGAGGCGATCGGCTGTCGCCAGGGGATGGCCCGGGTCACCTTCAGCCACTTGGCGTGCTGGTTGACCATCGAGTCGACGATGTGGATGAAGGCCTCGTAGCTGGTGAACACACCGTGCCGGCCGGTCAGTAGGTAGCCCTCCAGCCAGCCCTGACACAGGTGCTCGGAGAGCACCTCCAGCACCCGGCCGTCGGGGGAGAGGTGGTCGTCGCCGGGAACCGTGGCGGCCACCCAGGCCCGGTCGGTCACCTCGAAGGCGGCGCCCAGCCGGTTGGACGTCACCTCGTCCGGCCCGAACAGTCGGAACGTCTGCGGGTTGGCGCTGATGACGTCGCGGATCCACGGCCCGAGCGCCCCGGTCGCGCCCACCATCGGCTGGCCGGGCTCGGGGACCTCCACCGCGTAGTCACGGAAGTCCGGCAGGGTCAGGTCGCGTAACACCACGCCGCCGTTGGTGACCGGGTTGGCGCTCATCCGGCGGTCCCCACGCGGGGGCAGCGTGAGCAGTTCGTCGACCGGCGCGCCGGTCACGTCGAACAGCTCCTCCGGCCGGTAGCTGCGCAGCCAGTGTTCCAGCTCGGCCAGGTGCGCCGGATTGTCGCGGACCCCGGACAGCGGCACCTGGTGGGCGCGGTAGGTGCCCTCCACCTGGGCGCCGTCGACGTCGCGCGGACCGGTCCAGCCCTTCGGCGTACGCAGGACGATCATCGGCCAGCGGGGACGTTCGACGGCGCCGCCGGAGCGCACCCCGCGCTGGATCGACGCGATCTCGTCCAGCGCCCGGTCCATCGTGGCGGCGAGCGCGCGGTGCACCTGCGGCGGGTCGTCGCCGGCCACCACGTACGGCTGGTAACCCGACCCGCGCAGCAGGTCGAGCAGGTCGGTCTCGGGGATCCGGGACAGCACGGTCGGGTTGGCGATCTTGTAGCCGTTGAGGTGCAGGATCGGCAGCACCGCGCCGTCGCGGGCCGGGTTGAGGAACACGTTGGAGAGCCAGCTACCGGCCAGCGGCCCGGTCTCCGCCTCACCGTCGCCGATCACGCAGGCCACCACCAGGTCCGGGTTGTCGAACGCGGCGCCGTAGGCGTGGCTCAGCGCGTACCCCAGCTCCCCGCCCTCGTGGATCGAGCCCGGCACGTCCGCCGCGACGTGGCTGGGGATGCCACCCGGGAAGGAGAACTGGCGGAACAGCCTGGCCATGCCGACCTCGTCGCGCCCCACGTCGTGGTAGCGCTCCGACCAGGTGCCCTCCAGCCAGGTGTTGGCCACGATCGCTGGGCCGCCGTGGCCGGGCCCGGTGACCAGCATGGCGTTCAGGTCGCGCGCCACGATCACGCGGTTCAGGTGGGCGTAGATCAGGTTGAGCCCGGGGCTGGTGCCCCAGTGCCCGAGCAGCCGCGGCTTGATGTCGTCGGGGGTCAGCGGGTCGCGCAGCAGCGGGTTGTCCAGCAGGTAGATCTGCCCGACGGTCAGGTAGTTCGCGGCGCGCCAGTAGGCGTCCAGCCGGCGCAGCTCGTCGTCGGTGAGGGCGTGGCGTACGTCGGGAGCGGTATCCATCAGGCTGCCTCTCGCGGTTGGGAGTGGGGCGTCCGGTGTCCAGCCTGGCCGCCGCGGACGCCCTCGGGTCAGGGCCGTTGGTCCCTCGACGAGGAGGGCTGCGACCCGGTCAGTGGCATCGTGGCGAGACCGCGGACGACGACCACCGGCGCCGGGGAGTGGTAGAGCAGGGATTGGGCGACCGCGCCCAGCATGGCCCGGCCGGGTTCGTCACCGCGGGCGGCGACGAGCGCCAGCTGCGCGGCGCGGGACGTGTCGACGAGCACGGCGCCGGGGTCGCCGCGTACCACGCGACACTCGGTCGGCACCCCGCCGTGCCGGTCGGTGTGCTGGGCCAGGGCCGCGCCGAACTGCTCGGCGACCGCGTCGGTGTCCTCGTCGTCCTCGACGACGCGAAGCGCCAGCAGGCGGGCGTCCCGACCGGCGGCACAGCGCAGCGCCCATCGCAGGGCGAGGTGGGAGCTGGACGAGCCGTCCACGCCGACCAGCACCGGGCCGTCCGGCGGCGGCTCGCGCCGGACCACCAGCAGGGGGCAGCCGGCCCGGGCGGCCAACTGCACGGCCGGCGTGTCGGCCGGGACGCACTGGCCGCTGCCGGCGATGCCGCTGTCACCGACGGCCAGCAGGAAGGCGCTCTCCGAGCGGCGGATGAGGGTGGGCAGCATGGCGCCCGCGACGATCTCGCCGCGGACGGTCAGCCCCGGCTCCGCCTGGTGCGCGCGTTGGGCGGCCTGGGTGATCAGTTTCTCGGCCTGGTCGCGTGGAGCGGCGACGGTGTCGGCGGAGAAGGCGGCGTGCCAGTCGAAGGTGTGCAGCAGGTGCAGCGGTCGGCCGTGTCCGGCGGCCTCCCGCGCGGCGTGGTCGACGATCGGGAGGTCGAGGTCCGACCCGAGGCCGACCAGCACCGCGGCGTCGGCGGGTGCGGCCATCCGATATCACCTCCCGGGCGTCGCGCCCGGCACGACCAAGCTGTCCCTGACCGAGCGTAGTCGGATGAGCACGGTGGCGGAGCCGGATCGAGCGGCTGCGTCGCCCACACCGTCAACCAGGGTTGACACGGTCGGCACTGTCAACGTATGTTGACAGCATGAGTCAGGCGACCGAACTCGCGGCGGCAGCCGGCAGCACCGACCCCCGGGTCGGGCTGCGCGCCGTCCGCGCGCTGCGCCGGCTGCTCGAGCGGCTCGAGGTGGTCCAGGTGGACAACGCCCGTCGACAGGGCTGGTCCTGGCAGGAGATCGCCGACGCGCTCGAGGTCAGCCGGCAGGCGGTGCACAAGAAGCACGCCGGGCGACCGGCGGTCAACACATCCTGGGAGGCGTGATGTTCGAACGGTTCACCGACCGGGCGCGCGACGTGGTGCGGCGGGCGCTGGAGGAGGCGCGGGCCGAGGGTCAACGGCCCGTCGGCACCGAGCACCTGCTGCTCGCCCTCCTCGACGACGATGCCGGCCTGGCCAGCCGGGTGCTCGCCGACGCCGGTGTGCGCGCCGACGACCTGCGCGAACGCGTCCGCGCGCACACCGCCACCGGCGGCGCCGGTCTCGGCGACGCCGACGCGGCGGCCCTCCGGGAGATCGGCATCGACCTGGCCGCCATCGTGGCCCGCATCGAGCAGTCCTTCGGCCCGGACGCGCTGCGCGAGGCGGTGCCGGCGCCCCGCCGTCGCTGGGGGCGCAAGCGCTACCTCGGCACCCCGTTCTCGCCCCGCTCGAAGAAGGCGCTGGAGTTGTCCCTGCGGGAGGCGTTGCGCCTGCGCCACAGGCACATCGGCACCGAGCACATCCTGCTCGGGGTGCTGCGGGAGGGCGGCGGGCTGGGCGCGTTGGTGCTCACCGAGTCCGGCGTCGACCTCGACGACCTGCGCCGGCGGGTGGAGGCGGCGCTGCGTACGGCGGCGTGACTGGCACGGCCGACCTGAAACCTGATTGTGGCACTTCCGACGCCTGTCGATCGCCGGGTCGCCGGAGCGGCCCGCATGCCGCACACTGGCGCCGTGGATGCTGGACAGGACAGGCGGCCCGCGGGCGGTGACGGTGGGCTGCGCTCCGCCGTGGTGGTCAACCCGTCGAAGGTCGACGATCTCGACGAGCTGCGCCGCACCGTCGACGACGCCCTCACCGCGGCCGGCTGGCCCGCGCCGCAGTGGCACGAGACGACAGTCGACGACCCGGGCCGGGGGCAGACCGAGCAGGCCGTCAAGGACGGCGTCGACCTGGTCTTCGCCTGTGGCGGCGACGGCACCGTGATGTCCTGCGTCAGCGGGTTGGTCGGCACCGACGTCGCCCTCGCCGTGCTGCCGCAGGGCACCGGCAACCTGCTCGCCGCCAACCTCGGGCTCTCCACCGACCTGGCCGCCGGGTTGCAGGTCGCCGTCGAGCGCGGTCGACGGCTGCTCGACGTCGGCGCCGTGGAGGACAAATACTTCACGGTGATGGCCGGCATGGGCTTCGACGCGCAGATGCTCGCCGCCACCAACGAGACCACCAAGGCCCGCATCGGCTGGCCGGCGTACGTGGTGGGCGCCGCCCGTCACCTACGGGACCGGCCGATGCGGGTGCAGATCCGGATCGACGACCGCCCGCCGGTCCGCCGACGGGCGCGCTCGGTTCTGATCGCCAACGTCGGCCGGCTCCAGGGCGGGGTGACCCTGCTGACCGAGGCCGAACCGGACGACGGCTGGCTCGACGTCGCCGTGCTCACCCCGCGCAGTCTGCGACACTGGCTCGCGCTCGGCTGGGCGGTGATCCGCCGCAGCGGTCAGGTGCCCCGGCTGGAGGTGTTCCGCGGCCGGCGGGTCGTGGTCACCAGCAACCGGGCCCAGCCCCGCGAGCTGGACGGCGACCTGATCGCCCCCGGCCGGCAGCTCCGGGCCGAGGTCCGCCCGCGGGCGCTCTGGCTCTGCGTCCCGCAGCCCGAGGAGGCCCCGGACCTGGCCGTCGACGCCGAGGGTGCCGGGGAGCGGGGCGAGCAGCTGATCGAGGAAGCGCGCCGTGAGTAGCACCCGGATCGTGCCGGAGACGCGCCTGATGGCGGACGAGGAGCTGTCCGCCGACGACGCCTGGCACACACTGCGCCGGCAGGGCGGCTGGCACCTGCTACGCGACGCGTTCATCAGGTTCCGCTACGGCGACGGGTTCAGCCACTCCCGGGCGTTCGCGCTGCAACTCTGCCTCGCCGTGGTGCCGTTCCTGATCGCCCTCACCGGGCTGATCTCCGAGCTGGGCGTCGAGGAGGGCGGCCAGGTGGTCGCCGACACCGTCCTGGCGCTCACCCCCGGGCAGAGCGCGCAGATGGTCGCCGAGCTGCTCGGCGAGGGCGAACGCGTCGAGGACGCCGGCGAGCTGGCGCTCACCCTCGGTCTGCTCACCGGGCTGGTCGCGCTGACCACCACGATGGCCCAGATCGAGCGGGGCGCCAACCGCATCTACGGTGTGGAACGGGACCGGCCGGCGCTGCGCAAATACCTGCGGGCCGCCGTGCTGGCCGTCACCGCCGGCCTGCCCGCGCTCGCCGGCTTCCTGATCCTGGTCGGTGGCGGCGCGATGGGCGACTCGGTACGCGAACACTACGAGTGGGGTTCGCTCGCCCACGGCATCTGGGACGTGATCCGCTTCCCGCTGAGCCTCGGGCTGACCGTCCTCGCCGTCGCCGTGCTCTTCCGGCACGCGCCCCGCCGCAACCAGCCCGGCGTGTCCTGGCTGCTGTTCGGCGCCGGAATCGCCACCGCCCTGTGGTGGTCGGCCAGCCTGCTGCTCGCCGGGTACGTGCGGTTCAGTGACGGTTTCGGGCAGACCTACGGCGCGTTGACCGGCATGATGGCGCTGCTGCTGTGGGCCAACCTGACCGGGATGGCGCTCTTCGGCGGGCTGGCCTTCGCCGCCCAACTGGAGGCGCTGCGCATCGGCGTGCAGGAGCCGGCCCAACCGGACCTGTGGGAGCCCGACACCGACCGCGTCGGGCTGTTCGACACCGGGGACATGACCGCCCTTTAGGGCGCGTGTCAAAGCCCCTGGCCGGACGAGGACTTTGACACACGCCCCAGCCCCGCCGCGTGTACGGCGGACGCGGATCGGGTAGAAGCGCCTCGCCAACGGCGACAAGGGAGGTGCGGGATGACCGCGGTCAAAGAGGTGGCGCGGCGTCCGATCGGTCATTTCGCCGAGCGGAGCATCGCCGGTCTGCTGGCGGTCACCGGCGCCGGGGTGGCCTTCGGCCTGCTCCTGCTGCTGGTCCGGACGCGGTGGAGCCCCCTGCAGGACGCCGACCACGCGCTCGCCGAGTGGTTCAACGGGCTCGTCGCCCCGCACCACGCGCTGGTCACCGTCCTCCAGGCGGTCACCGACCTGGGCGGCCGGCCGATCCTCATCTGGTTGGTCACCATCGCCGTGGTCGGGCTGCTGATCCGGCGTCAGCCCCGGCTCGCCGTCTACCTGATCATCACCGGCGTCGGCGGCCTGATCCTGGACCCGTCCCTGAAGACGCTCGTCGGCCGACTCCGCCCGGTGGTGGACGTGCCGATCGCCAGCGCGCCGGGCAACAGCTTCCCGAGCGGGCACGCGCTCGGCTCGTTCGTCGCGTACGGGGCGCTGCTGCTGGTGTTCCTCCCGGCGATGGCGCCGCGCTGGCGTAAGCCGGCGATCGTCGGAGTGGGCGTGCTGGTTGCCCTCATCGGCCTGACCCGGATCGCGCTGGGCGTGCACTTCGTCTCCGACGTGGTGGCCGCCTGGCTGCTCGGCGCCGCCTGGCTGGGCGTCACCGCGTACGCGTTCCGGCTGTGGCGTCGCGAGCGGGGCCGGCCGGTGCCGCCGCTGACCGAGGGCCTGGAGCCGGAGGCGGGCCACGACATCGCCCCGGCCCCGGCCGAGGAGCACGTGCTGGCCCATCCCCGCTCGGCGGTGGCCGAGCTGCTGGTCGGCTGGGTGCTCGTCTTCGGCGCCCTCTACGGCTTCGGCATGTACGTCAGTTACCACGCCAAGGGCACCTTCCTCGACACCCTCGACACCGACGTGCCGCGCTGGTTCGCCGACCGGCACACCGACGCGTTGACCGAGGTGAGCTGGTGGTGGAGCAAGTTCGGTGACACCCACGCCATCCTGCTGATCTCGCTGGTGTTCTGCCCGCTGGTGCTGGCGGTGTGGCGGCGCTGGCGGCCGGTGCTCTTCGTGGCGCTGGCGATGGTGGGTGAGCTGACCCTCTTCCTCGCCTCCGCGCGAGCCGTCGACCGGCCCCGCCCGGCCGTGGAGAACCTGGACGGTCCGATGCCCACCTCGTCGTTCCCGTCCGGACACATCGCCGCCACGATCTGCGTCTGGTTGGCGATCACCCTCATCGTGTTCCCGCGTACCGACCGCTGGTGGCGGTGGATCTTCGTGGGGCTGGCCGTGCTCATGCCGGTCGGGGTGGCCACCTCCCGGATGTACCGGGGGATGCACCACCCGACCGACTTCATGGGCGCGATCCTGCTCTCGGCGCTCTGGATCGGGCTGCTCTACTTCGTCGTTCGTCCGAACGCCGACCTCGCCGAGGGCAACCGGCCGGCCATCGAGTCGGAGGACGTGGACACCCTCGACGACGAGCTGGCGCGGGCCGGCCGACCCGGCTGAGGGCCGTCGTGCTGCGGGTGATGACCTGGAACATCCGCACCGGCGGCCGGGATCGCGGCGGCGTCGACCGGCTGGACGGGGTGGTCCGGGTCGTCGACGCGCAGGCGCCGGACGTGCTGGCCCTCCAGGAGCTGCGGGGCTTCGACAGTGACGGGCTGATGGCCGACGTGGCGGACCGGGTGGGGATGACACCCCACCTGGCCCGGTCGTGCGTCGGGCAACCGGTGGCGGTGCTGGTCCGGCCGCCGTACCGGCTCCTCGACGCGGGGACGCTGCGCCGGCCGTTCCACCACGCCGCCGCCCGCGTGGTGGTGGCCACCGCCGCCGGGCCGCTGACCGTGCTCGGCGCCCACCTATATCCGTACTCCGGTGGCCGTCGGCAGATGGAGGTCGACTGGCTGGTCGCCGCGCTGCGCCGCGCCCCGGGGCCGCTGACCCTCGTCGCCGGTGACCTCAACTCGCTCGACCCGGCTGTCGACCACACCGCCCGGCTCGCCGGTCTGCCCGCCCTGTACCGGCGGCGGCACCTGCGCCGACGCGGCGGCGCGGTGGACACCCGCGCGGTCGCCCGACTGCTCGACGCCGGTCTGGTCGACCTCTGGCCCGCCCGCAACGCCGACGCGCCGGAGGCCGACGGTCACACAGTGCCGACCGGCCTGGGTGGGGCCGAGTTCGCCGGGATGCGGCTCGACTACCTGCTCGCCAGCCCGGCGTTGGCGCAGCGGGCCGGCGCCTGCCGGGTGGTCCGCGACGACGGGGCCGGCACCGCGTCCGACCACTACCCCGTCATAGCCGACCTGGACCTCGCCGCCGGCTGAGCCGACGGTCCGCCGGTCCGCGTGCAACCGGCATCGCGTCCGCGCCCATCCAAGGGTGACAGTGTCGGAGCGCCTCAGAGCACCAGGTTGAGCAGCACGGTCAGCACCACCGAGGCCAGGATCGAGAAGAGGATCATCAGGAGGCAGCCGAGGCCGCCGCCGAGCGGGCGGATCTCCACGTTGCCGAAGCGCATCTGGTTCACCTGTCCGTGAGAACGGGAAGCGGGGCGAGCAGGCGGCGGATCACGTCCGCCACCGCTGTCGGATGTGTCGTCGGCGCGTTGTGCGGCGCACCGGCGACCACGGCCACCTCGGCGTCCGGCACCAGCCGGGCCGCCTGGTCGCGCCACGCCCCCGGCGCGACCGGGTCCTGGGCACCGCCGAGCACCACCGTCGGCGCGGCGATCCGCACCAGGTCCGCCTCGATGGCGTTGCGGACCGAGTGCGACAGCGTCGCGAGGACCCGCCAGGGTCGGGCGTTCCAGACGTCCCGCACCAGGATCGGGGCCTGCAACGGCGCCTCACGGGTGCTGTCCACCAGCCACCGGCCGACCTGCGCCCGGCGGGAGCGGGCGGTCGGGTCGCTGGTCGGCCCGGCCAGCACCAGCGCGCGTACCGCGTCCGGCTGGGTCGCGGCGAGCGCGGCGGCCACCTCCGCGCCGAACGAGTGCCCGAGCAGACAGACCGGCGGCAACCCGTACGCGGCCAGCCAGGCCGACAGGTGCGCGGCGTGCCGGCGCACGTCGTACGCGCGGCGGGGGTGCTCGCTCAGGCCGAAGCCGGGCAGGTCCGGCACGTACACCGGATGGGTGCCGGCGAGCGCGGCGGCCAGCGGGGTGAGATACCGGTGCGAGACGGCCAGCCCGTGCACCAGCACCACGGGCGGCGCGTCGGTCCCCGGGCGGACGCCGAGCCGGGTGTGGGTGCGCAGCCCGTCGACGCGCCGCCAGTCACTGGTCAACCCCGCCGCCGGCTCGGGCGCGGCCATGGCGAGGCGCAGCTCGGCGAGCCCGAACGTGCCGGGGAAGAAACTCACAGTTCGCGCAGCCGGGGCAGCAACTGGTCCTGCGCCCAATCCAGGAACATGGGCTGGCCGTCCCCGCCGACCTGGATGATCGCCACGTGCGTGAAGCCCGCGTCGACGTACTTGCGGAACGCCTCGACGTGCGCGTCGACGTCCGGGCCGCAGGTGATGCCCTCGGCGACGTCCTCCTCCCTGACGAACTGGGTGGCGGCGGCGAAGGACTCCGGGCCGGGCAGGTCGGCGTTGACCTTCCAACCCATCCCGAACCAGCGGAACTGGTCGTGCACGATCTTGCGGCACTCCGCCTCGTCCGGCCCGTAGCAGATGGCCACCTGCCCGTACCGGGGCTGGCCGGCGCCGCCGGCGTCGTCGTACATCTCGATGATGTGCCGGTCGGGCTCGGTGGCGATGATGCCGTTGCCGTAGTCGGCGGCGAGCGTCGCGGACTGCCGACCGGACGCGGCGACGGCCATCGGCACCGGCCGCTCGGGACGGTCCCAGACGTAGGCGTCGGGCACGTCGAAGTGGTTGCCGGAGAAGGTCAGCGTCTCGCCGTTGAGCAGCGGTCGGATGATCTGCAACGCCTCCTCGAACATCTCGTGCCGCTGCTGCACGTGTGGCCAGCCGCCGACCACGTGCTCGTTCAGGTTCTCCCCGGCGCCCAGGCCGAGGGTGAACCGACCGTCCGAGAGCACCCCTACGGTGCTGGCCTTCTGCGCGATGACCGCCGGGTGGTAGCGGCGGATCGGGCAGGTCACGAAGGACATCAGCTCCGCGCGGGAGGTGGCGTGGGCGACCGCGCCGAGCACCGACCAGGCGTACGGGGAGTGGCCCTGCGAGTCCAGCCAGGGGTAGTAGTGGTCGGACATCACCAATTGGTCGAAGCCGGCCGCCTCGGCCCTCACCGCGTGGTCCACCAGCTGCTTGGGACCGGCCTGCTCGCACATCAGGGTGTAGCCGACGTTGACCATCCTGGTTTCCCCTTCCCACCGACGGATCGTTCCCGGGATACCCCGCTGGGCGGCGCTCAACCCTCCGTCCGGTTCACCCCCGGAGTGCTTGACGGATCGGGGTGAGCTGCCTACCGTCGCTCTTAACCGGTTAAGACCCGGAGGGTGGCGCGCATCCTGTGGTGGGGATGATCGCCCCGCGACGGCCCGCGCCCGCGTGGGCCGTTGCGGCTGTCTGGGTCACTGGTTCGCCGTACTGAACCGGTTGCGACGGCAAACCCATCGCCCTACGCTGATGCCTGCGCCGAGAGTCGGGCGCGGCTGCCGGGCTGCAGCCGCCTTCCCCTGTCACGTCCCACCCCTGTCGGGCACCGGGGGTCCCCCCTGAGGAAGGCCATGAAGACTCGACTCTCCGTCGCCGGCGCGGCAGTGTTGGCGATGCTCGTCGCCGCGCTGACGTTCGGCCAGCCGGCGCAGGCCGCGGCCGGTTTCTCCGTCGCCAACGGCAAGCTGTACGACGCCAACGGCGCCGAATTCGTGATGCGCGGCGTCAACCACGCGCACACCTGGTACCCGCAGCAGACCAGCTCGTTCGCCGACGTGAAGGCGCTCGGCGCGAACACCGTGCGTGTGGTGCTCTCCAGCGGCGACCGGTGGACCCGCAACACCAACGCCGACGTCGCCAACGTCATCTCGCTGTGCCGGGCCAACCGGCTGATCTGTGTGCTGGAGGTGCACGACACCACCGGGTACGGCGAGCAGAGCGGGGCGATCACCCTCGCCCGCGCCGTCGACTACTGGCTCAGCATCGCCGACGTCCTCACCGGCCAGGAGCCGTACGTCATCGTCAACATCGGCAACGAGCCGTACGGCAACCAGAACTACGCCTCGTGGGCCACCGACAACGCCGCCGCGATCAAGCGCCTGCGCGCCGGCGGGCTGACCCACACGATCATGGTGGACGCGCCGAACTGGGGCCAGGACTGGTCGTTCACCATGCGCGACAACGCCGCGTCGGTCTTCGCCGCGGACCCGGCGCGCAACACCGTCTTCTCCGTCCACATGTACGGGGTGTTCGACACCGCCGCGGAGATCAGCGACTACCTGGGCCGGTTCCGCGCCGCCGGGCTGCCCATAGTGGTCGGCGAGTTCGGCTTCAACCACTCCGACGGGGACCCGGACGAGGACGCCATTCTCGCGTACAGCCAGGCCAACGGGATCGGCTGGCTGGGCTGGTCGTGGAGTGGTAACGGCGGCGGCGTCGAATACCTCGACCTGGCCACCAACTTCAACCCGGCCAACCTGACCACCTGGGGGCAGCGGCTGTTCAACGGGGTCAACGGCATCCGGCAGACCGCCCGGGAGGCCAGCGTCTTCGGCGGCACCCCGCCGCCGACCACGCCCCCGCCCACCACGCCTCCACCGACGACGCCCCCGCCCGCCGGTGGGTGTACGGCGACGTACACGGTGACCAACCAGTGGCAGGGCGGCTTCCAGGGCGAGGTACGGGTGACCGCCGGCGCCAGCGCGATCACGGGCTGGACCACCCGGTGGACCTTCGCCAACGGCCAGAGCGTCACCCAGTCCTGGAACACCGCGCTGACCAGCAGCGGAGCCACGGTGACCGCGCGCAACGTGGGGCACAACGGCCGACTCGCGGCCGGCGCCAGCGCCAGCTTCGGCTTCCTCGGTAGCTGGACCGGCAGCAACACCACACCGCAGGTGAGCTGCACCGCCAGTTGACCATCAGACCGGTGGCCGGGTCCGATCCGGGCCCGGCCAACGGCATCCGTCAGGGTCAGTGCTCCCCGGTCAGGTTCACGATGACCACCCCGGCGATGATCAGAGCGATGCCGGTGAGCTTGACCGGGCCCACCGACTCGCCGAGGAACACCGCCCCGATCGCGACGATCGTCGCGGTGCCCAGGCCCGACCAGAGGGCGTACGCGACGCCCACCGGTATCTCCCGGACGGCCTGGGCCAGCAGGAGGAACGCCAGCGCGTACCCGGTCAGGCAGCCCAGCGTCGGCCAGAGGCGGGTGAAGCCGGCGGTGCTCTTGATCAGGCTGGTCGCCAACACCTCGGCGAGGATGGCGATCCCCAGCAGCACGTACGCCATAGGTGTCGCGCCATCCTTCCTGGTCGGTGACATCGTCCGCGCCCAGGCTAGTGCCGTCGGAAGCCGGCCGGCGCTCACCGCCGCCGACTCCGCCAAGAGGCTGGCAGGGCAGATCTGGGACAGTTCCCGCCCGCGCACCGGCACGTGTCCACGAAGGACAGTGCGTGCGGCGTCAGCCGGGGCCTGATCCGGCGGCGAGGCGGGCCGCCCGCATGGTGAGGTAGAGCTGTTCCGGACGGCTGCTCGTCCGCGCGGCGGCGTCCCGGTAGTCGACGATCGCCCGCGCCCGGTCGCCGGCCATCTCGTGCAGGTGGGCGCGAGCGGCGGCGAGCCGGTGCTGGCCGGCCAGTCGTGGGTCGTCGGCGAGCGCGTCGAGGGCGGCCAGTCCGGCGGCCGGCCCGTGCACCATGGCGGTCGCGACGGCCCGGTTGAGGGCCACCACCGGAGTGCCGGCCAGGCGTTCCAGCACCTCGTAGAGCGCCAGGATCTGCGGCCAGTCGGTCTGCTCGGTGTTCGGCGCCTCGTCGTGCAGCGCGGCGATGGCGGCCTGCACCTGGTACGGGCCGACCGGTCCGCGCGGGAGCGCCCGGGTGACGAGGGCGACGCCCTCGTCGATCGCCGCCGCGTCCCAGCGGCTCCGGTCCTGGTCGGCCAGCGAGATCAGCTCACCGGACGGCCCGGTCCGCGCCGGCCCGCGTGCCTCGGTGAGCAGCATCAGCGCCAGCAGACCCGCCGACTCGCTGTCGTCGGGCAGCATCGTGTGCAGCGCACGGGTCAACCGGATGGCCTCCGCCGCGAGGTCGACCCGGCGCAGGTCCGGGCCGGTGGTGCTGGTGTGCCCCTCGGTGAAGACCAGGTAGAGCACCTGGCGGACGGCCGCCAACCGTTCGGCGCGCTCCGCCGGCTCGGGCATCCGGAACGGCAGCCCGGAGGTCGTGATGCGGTGCTTGGCGCGGCTGATCCGCTGCGCCATTGTCGCCTCCGGCACCAGGAACGCGCGGGCGATCTCGGCGGTGCTCAGGCCACCGACGGCGCGCAGGGTCAGCGCGACCGCCGACGCCGGGGCGAGCGCCGGGTGGCAGCAGAGGAAGAGCAGCACCAGTGTGTCGTCCCGCTCGGCGGTCAGCTCCTCGTCCGCCGGGGAGGCGTACCGCCGGTCGTCCGGGTCCTGCCGGGCGACCAGGTCCTCGCGGCGGCGGCGGGCCTGCTCGCCGCGGACCAGTTCGATCATCCGGCGGTAGCCGACCTGGATCAGCCAACCCCGCGGGTTCGCCGGCAGTCCCTCGGTCGGCCACTGCGTGGCGGCGGCGAGCAGCGCCTCCTGTACGGCGTCCTCGGCGGTGGCGAAGTCGCCGAAGCGGCGGGTGAGCACGCCGAGGACCTGCGGCGCCAGATCGCGCAGCAGGTCCTCGACGTGGGTGTCGACGGTCAGCCCTCACACCTCCTGCGGCGGGGCGGACATCACCGGGTGCACCTCGATCGGCATGTTCAGCGGCCGACCACCCGGGCCGGGCGCCGTGGAGATGTACGCGGCCAGCTCCACCGCCCGCTCCGGGCTCGCGCAGTCCACGACCCAGAAGCCGGCCAGGAACTCCTTCGTCTCGGCGAACGGCCCCTCGGTCACCACCGGCGCCCCGCCGTCCCCGGCGCGGACGATCCGGGCCTGCTGCGGACCGCCGAGGCCCTGCCCGTCGACCCACTCACCGGCGGCGGTCAGCTTGTCGTTGACCTCGCCCATGAAGGCGATGTGCGCCCGGATCTCCTCCGGGGTCCAGGTGTCGATGCTCGGGAAGTCGGTCCCGGCGGCGCTGAACTGCATCAGCAGCATGTACTTCATCGTCGTACTCCTCACGACCGCGCACCCGTCGTCGGTGCTCTCACACTGAGGTAGAAGCCAGCGACACCGTTCTCGACACTCCGCGCACAGAAATTTCTAGCCGGCCTCGTCCACCTCGAGCACCAGGCTCTGCTCCGGGTGCAGGGAGGGTATCTGCACGCCCACCCGGGCCAGCGCGGCCCCGCTCACCGTGACACCTTCGGCCAGCCAGGCAGGCCCGGACAGGTCGATGGCCGCCGGGGCCGGCACGTCCGGGACCGGCCGGACCCGGTACCGCCGGGCCGGGTCCAGGCCGGGCAGCCGCACCGCGCCGGGCACCTGCGTCACCGACGTGGTCAGGCGCGCCACCGCGTACACCGCTCGGGTCTGGTCGGTCGCGACCACGCCGTGCGCCCAGACGGCCGGGTCCGGGTGGTCGACCCGGACCACCCGGCCGGCGTGCAGCAGCGGGCGCAGCCGTTTGTGCAGCGCCACCCAGGCGGCCAGCTCGGCCTGCTCGGCGGCGCTGATCGAGGCGATGTCCCACTCGATGCCGTGGTGGCCGAAGAGCGCTGTCGCGGCCCGGAACCCCAGATCGTGTACGCGTCTGGTGGTGTGCGAGCGCTCCGGGCCGATGTGCGTGCCGATCAGCTCCGGCGGCAGCAGCAACCCCGTCCACCGCTGGATGCCGAGCCGTTCCAGGGCGTCGTTGCAGTCGCTGGCCCAGACCCGGTCGGTACGGGCCAGGATGGCCAGGTCCACCCGCGCGCCGCCGGACGAGCAGCTCTCGATCTCCACGCCCGGGTGACGCCGGCGCAGCTCGTCGAGGAGCCGGTAGACGGCGAGGGTCTGCCCGTGCACCCCGGGCCGGCCGTGGTGCCCCGCCTCGGTGAGGTCCCGGTTCTGGTCCCACTTGAGATACCTGATCCCGGGGTGGGCGCTGAGCAGCGTGTCGAGTCGTTCCCACACGTAGTCGTACGCCTCGGGGCGGCCCAGGTCGAGCGCCTGCTGGTGACGCCAGGCCGGTGGCAGACGCCCCGGCACGGCCAGCACCCAGTCGGGGTGCGCGCGGAACAGGTCCGAGTCGGGGTTGACCATCTCCGGCTCGACCCAGAGCCCGAACTCCAGGCCCCGGCCGGTCACGTGTTCGATCAGCGGTAGCAGGCCGTCGGGCCAGACGGTCTCGTCGACGTACCAGTCACCGAGCCCGGCGGTGTCGTCGCGCCGGCCGCGGAACCAGCCGTCGTCGAGCACGAACCGCTCCACACCGATCCGCGCGGCCCGGTCGGCGAGCGCCCGCAGGCGGTCCAGGTCGTGGTCGAAGTACACCGCCTCCCAGACGTTGAGGGTCACCGGTCGGGGGGAGCGCGGGTGCCCGGGACGGGCCCGCAGGTGGGTGTGCAGCACGTCGCTGAGCCCGTCCAGCCCGGCGTCGGACCAGACCGCGTAGAGCACTGGAGTGTCGTACGACTCGCCGGGGGCGAGCCGGATCTCCCCGGGAGCCAGTAGCTCCCCACCACCGAGGGTCGACTCCCCGGTGGGCCGGCGCTCGGCGACGGTGACGTGGTTCCCGCTCCACGCGGTGTGCACCGCCCAGACCTCACCGTGGCCGAAACCGAACCCGGCGGTGCCGGCCACCAGCAGCAGCGGGGCGTCGTGCCCGGTCCGGCCGTGTCGCCCCTCGCGGACCCAGGCGCCGTGCTGCCACCGGTGCCGCTGCGGCGAGCGTTCGCGGCACCACCGGCCGGTCAGGTCGAGCAGTTCGGTGGCGACCGCTGGGACCGGCAGCACCGGCGTCAGCTCCCGCACCTCGTACGCGCGGTCGCCGTCGTTGCGCAGCCGGTGCCGCAGGGTCAGCAGGCCGTACGGGTCGAGGGTGAGTTCGATGGTCAGTCCGAGGCCGGCGGCCGGGTCCGACGCCCGTACCGTCACCCGGGCCGGCCCCTCGGCGGGCTGGTCGACGTCGAGACCGTCCAGCCGGAACGCGGTGGACCAGTCGGCGCCATCCCGGTGCCCGGCCAGCCCCGGTCGACCGCTCCAACCGGCGCTCGCCTCGGGCAGCAGGGACAGCACTGTCGGCGCGTCGAAGCTGCTGGGCACCACCGGTGGCACCGTGGCGCGGGTGAGCTGGCGCAGGCCCTCGTCGTCGAGGTCGCCGACGTCGCCGCCCCAGTGCACGACCCGGGGCAGCCCCGGGCCGCGCGCGTCGAGCACCAGGCTGGTCCGCGCGCGGCGCAGGTGCAGGATCGTCATCCTTTGGAGGCTCCCAGGGTCAGGCCCCGAACGAAGTGCCGCTGGAGCATAAAGAAGATCACCAGGGTGGGGATCGCGACGAGGACGCTGCCCGCCGAGACCAGGTTGTTGTCGGTGAAGAACTCGCCGCGCAGGTTGTTGAGTGAGCTGGTCACCGGGAACTTGTCGCCGGTGCGCATGAGGACGGTGGCCCAGAAGAACTCGTTGTAGATCCAGGTCACCTCCAGGGTCGCCAGCGCGGCCAGGGCCGGCCGGCACAGCGGCATGGTGACCTGCCAGTACTGCCGCCAGACGCTCGCCCCGTCGACCATCGCGGCCTCGTACAGGTCGCTCGGCAGCGCCTTCATGTAGTTGCTCAGCACGAAGACGCAGAAGCCACACTGGAAGGCCACGTTGATCAGGATCAGCCCCCAGTAGCTGTCGTAGAGCAGCTCGGAGTCGCTCAGGAACTCCGGCAACGGCACCTGCGTGAACAGTCGGAACAGCGGGATGAGCAGCGCCTGCTGGGGGAGCAGGTTGGCGGCGGTGAACACCCCGAGCAGCACGAGGTTGAGCTTCCAACCGAACCGGGCGATGACGAACGCCACGCAGGAGGCGAGGAAGAGGGTGAGCAGCACGGCCGGAACGGTGATGTAGACCGAGTTGAGGAAGTGCTGGCCGAACTCCGCCGTCCGCCAGGCGGTGACGTAGTTGTCGATCGTCCAGCCGCCGAAGGAGACGTACCCGTTGGCGGCGGTGTAGTCGTACGAGCGGAACGACGTCAGGATCGCCCAGCCGATCGGGAAGAGCCAGGCCAGCGAGATGACGATGAGGAAGCCGTGCAGCACCATCCGTGCCGGGGTCACTGTGCGGCGGCGGGCCGCGGCGTCGACGCTCATTCGCGGTTCTCCCTCATCACTGTCGCCAGGTAGATGGTGATGAAGACGAGCGAGACGACCAGCATGATCGTCGCGAGTGCCGAGCCGAAGCCGATCCGGCTCGCCTCGCCCACCACGTTCTGGGTGACCAGCGCGGAGATCAGCTCCAAGCCGTTGCGGCCCTTGTTGACCACCCAGACCAGGTCGAACGCGCGCAGCGACTCGATCACGGTCACCACCAGCACGATGATGTTGATCGGCCGCAGCACCGGGAACACCACCCGGAAGAAGGTGCGGCTCTCCGACGCGCCGTCGACCGCCGCGGCCTCGCGCAGCGACGGGTCCACGCCCTTCAGGCCGGCGAGGTAGAGCAGCATGATGTAGCCGACGTGCCGCCAGCCGGAGGCGACCAGGACCGCCCAGATGTTGACGTTCGAGTCGCCGTACCAGTCGACGTTGCTGCCGAAGACGGCGTTGATCAGTCCTTGGTCGCGCGAGTAGAGCAGTTGCCAGACGAAGCCGATCAGCGCCAGCGAGAGCACCACCGGCAGGTAGAGCGCGGTCTGGTAGAAGCGGCTGCCGCGCAGCTCCTTGTCGAGCAGGACGGCCAGGAACATGCCGAACGGGGTGGCGACCACGAACAACGCCGCCAGCCAGAGCAGGTTGTGCTGGATGGCCGGCACGAACGGCGGGTAGATGTTGACCACGTCGCTGTAGTTGCGTCCGCCGACGAACTCGATCTCGTTGAGTGGGCCGATGCCGTCCCAGTTGGTGCCGGAGAGCAGCACGGTGGCCGCCGCCGGCAGCCAGACGAACCCGGTGACGAGCAGCAGCGGGACGAGCACCATCAGCGTGATGACCACGCGGTCGGTACGGGACAGGAGCCGTAGCCGTCGGCGGCGGCCACCGGTGGAGGTGGTCGTCGCCGGCGGCGGCACGGCGCGATCCGCTTGGATCAGGGGCAGGTCGGACACGATGTCCTCCCCCTTCCGCCGTCAGTCAGTGAAGATCGACTTCTTCTGGTTCTCGATGGACGTGGTGAGCCCGCCGATGTCCTTCGGGTCCTTGATGAACTGCTGGAGCGCCGGGATGATCACCGTCGAGGCGAAGTCCGGCCGGGTGTCCCGGTCGAGGAACTGGGCGATCTCGGTGGCCGACCCGACCAGTTCGGCGGCCTTTTTCTGCAGGGCCGTGTAGCCGCCGACGTTCGCGCCGCTGTTGGCGACGAGGACGGCTGGGTCGTTCTTCAGCGTGATGTCGGCGGACTCCTTGCCGCCGAGGTATTCGAGCAGCTTGCGCGCGTTGTCCTCGTTCTTGGGCTTGCGGGCCATCATGTAGCCGTCGATCGGAGCGTCCAACGCCTTGGCGCCGATCGCCGGGTCGATCTCCGGGAACGTGAAGAAGTCGAGGTCGTCCTGCTCCTCGTTGCTGAACTGCTGACCGACGAAGAGGCCGAGCAGGTACATCCCGCTCTTCTTCTGCTGCAACGACTGGGCGGCCTCCTGCCAGGTGCGCCCGAGCGCGTCCGGCTGGTGCAGGGGGAGCAGGCCGGCCCAGGTGTCGAAGACCTTCCTGACCTTGTCGGAGGTCCACGCCTCCTTTCCGGCCATCAGGTCGACGTGGAACTGGTAGCCGTTGATCCGCAGGTTGAGGATGTCGAAGGTGCCCATCGCCGGCCAACCGTCCTTGTCGGCGAAGGCGATCGGGGTCAGGCCGTCCTTCTTCATCTGCGCGCCGAGGGCGGTGAAGTCGCTGAGGGTCTTCGGCACCTGGTAGCCGTACTGCTGCCAGACCGACTTGCGGTAGAAGACCGCCCACGGGTAGTACGTCGCCGGGACGAAGTACTGCTTGCCGTCGTCCCCCGTGGACGCCTTCTTGAAGGCGTCGGAGAAGCCGGAGAGCTTGCCCCACACGTCGCTGATGTCACCGGTCAGGCCCTTCGCGGCGAAGAAGCGCATCCGGTAGCCGGCGAACCAGGTGAACACGTCGTCCGGCTTGCCCTGCAGGTAGTTGTTGATGTTCTCCTGGAACGTGTTGTGGTCGACGGTGTTCACCGCGACCTGGACGCCGGAGGCGGTCTTGAACCCGTCGGTGACCTTGGCCAGGACGTCCTTCGGCTTCGGGTCGGACTGGTTCGAGCCCAGCGAGACGTCTGTGCTGGACCCGCCGGAGCCGGAGTCGTCGCCGCAGCCGGCGAGCATGCCGGTGCCGAGCAACGCGCCGGTGCCGGCCGCGCCGGCCAGCAGCGCGCGCCGGTTGATGCCGGCGACCGAGGGCGGTACGAGTCGAGCCAGGTACTCGGCTTGGGATCGGGGACGGGACATCGGTGCCTCCTGTTGATGAAGAGGTGCTAGACCCAACGGTCATCAGGGGTGGTGAAGGCAGGTCCGGCGTCGTGATCACACAAAGATCCACCGAGAATCCACATTGGCGAACACGAACGGCCATTGGGGCCTCAAGCTACCTGCCCGTCGGGCGCTGTCAATAGGGCAGTTCGCCTCCGCTGACCCAGTCGTGATACGGCTGTTACCCGACAGGAGGCAAAAGAAGATCAATGTTGGAACCTGTTGACTTCCGCCGCACGGGGGGTGCACGCTCAGCTGTCATGCGGCGATGGCAGGGCGACGGCATCTCTTTCGGCGGCGACTACAACCCCGAGCAGTGGCCCGAGGAGACCTGGTCGGAGGACGTCGACCTGATGCGTCGGGCCGGGGTCAACCTGGTCTCCGTCGGGATCTTCTCCTGGGCACTGCTGGAGCCGACCCCGGGACGATTCGAGTTCGGCTGGCTGGACCGGGTGCTGGGCCTGCTGCACGACGGGGGCGTCCAGGTCGACCTGGCCACCGCGACGGCCAGCCCGCCACCCTGGCTGGCCCGACAGCACCCGCAGACGCTGCCCCGCCGGGCCGACGGCGTGACCCTGTGGCCGGGCGGCCGGCAGGCGTACTGCCCCAGTTCGCCGATCTTCCGGGAGCGGTCGCTGGACCTGGTCCGCGCGGTCGCCGGCCGGTACGCCGAGCACCCCGCCGTCGTCATGTGGCACGTCTCCAACGAGCTGGGCTGCCACAACGTGCACTGCTACTGCGACGTCAGCGCCGAGGCGTTCCGGGGCTGGCTGCGCGAGCGCTACGGCGACCTGGACCGGCTCAACGACGCCTGGGGCACCGCGTTCTGGAGCCAACGCTACGGCGACTGGGCCGAGATCAATCCGCCGCGCGCCGCGCCGACCTTCGCCAACCCCACCCAGCAGCTCGACTTCCTGCGGTTCTCCTCCGACGAGCAGCGCGCCCAGTTGCGCGCCGAACGCGAGGTGCTGAGGACGCTGGTCCGCCAGCCGGTCACCACCAACTTCATGATCGGCCTGGGCGTGAAGCACATGGACTACCACTCCTGGGCCGCCGACGTGGACCTGGTCTCCAACGACCACTACCTGACCGCCGCCGACCCGCTGGCACACCTCGGACTGGCGCTCGCCGCCGACCACACCCGGGGCGTCGCCGGCGGCGCGCCGTGGCTGCTGATGGAGCACTCCACGAGCGCCGTCAACTGGCAGCCCCGCAACGTGGCCAAGCTGCCCGGGCAGCTCCGCCGCAACAGTCTCGCGCACGTGGCCCGGGGCGCCGACGGGGTGCTCTTCTTCCAGTGGCGCGCCTCCCGGGCGGGAGCCGAGAAGTTCCACTCCGCCCTGGTCCCGCACGCCGGGCCAAACACCAAGGTGTTCCGCGAGGTCTGCCAGCTCGGCGCCGACCTCAGGGCGCTCGCCGAGGTGCGCGGCAGCCGGGTCGACGCCGACGTGGCGATCCTGTTCGACTGGGAGGCGTGGTGGGCGGTCGAGCTGGATTCGCACCCCAGCGTCGACGTCACCTACGCCGACCGGTTGAACGCCCTGTACGGCGCGCTTTGGCGGGCCGGCGTCACCGCCGACATCGTCCACCCGTCGGCCGACCTCGGTGGCTACCGGCTGGTCCTGGCGCCGACCCTCTACCTGGTTCGGGACGCCGACGCCGAGGCGCTACAGCGCTACGTCGAGGCCGGCGGCACGGCGCTGGTCACCTACTTCAGCGGGATCGTGGACGCCAACGACCACATCCGGCTGGGCGGCTACCCGGGTGCGTTCCGGGATCTGCTCGGCGTGCGGACCGAGGAGTTCTTCCCGCTGCGCGAGGGTGAGCGGGTGCACCTCGACGACGGCAGCGTGGCCGACGTGTGGACCGAGTGGCTGCACGCCGAGGGCGCGGACGTGCTCGCGTCGTACACCGATGGGCCCCTGCCGGGCGTGCCGGCGCTGACCCGGAACGCGGTGGGCGACGGCGCCGCCTGGTACGTCGGCACCCGGCTGGACGAGCCGGCCACCGACCGGCTGGTCGCCCGGCTGCTCGCCGAGGCCGACGTCCGCCCGGCGGCGCCGGCGCCGTCCGGGGTGGAGGTGGTACGCCGCCGCGACGGCGACCGGACCTGGCTGTTCGCAATCAACCACACCGACGACGAGGTACGCGTCGCGGCGACCGGCGTCGACCTGTTGACCGGCGGGCGTTGCGGCGGTGAGCTGGGTCTGCCGGCCGGTGGGGTGGCCGTCGTCCGGGAGGACCGGGCCGACGGGCCGAGCTGACCCCGGCGACGGTCACGGCGCGAAGGAGGTTCCCAGATGCTCGCCCAGCAGCGGCAGACCGCCATCCTCGATCTGATCCGCCAACGTGGCGGCGTACGGGTGAGTCACCTGGTCAGCAGGTTCGGCGTGTCCGACATGACGATCCGGCGCGACCTGGAGGTGTTGGCCGAGCGCGGCCTGGTGGACAAGGTGCACGGCGGGGCGACCCTCGCCGGGCCGGGCTCGGCCGACGAGCCCGGCTTCGCCGCCAAGTCGATCCGCCAGCAGGCGGAGAAGCGGGCCATCGCCGAGCGGGCCGCGACGATGGTGGAGCCCGGGATGGCCATCGCGCTCTCCGCCGGCACCACCACCGCCGCGCTGGCCACGCTCCTGTCCGACGTACGCGGGCTGACTGTGGTGACCAACTCGATCCCGGTGGCCGACGCGCTCTACCAGGACCCGCGCGCCGACCAGACAGTCGTGCTGACCGGCGGCATCCGTACCCCGTCGGACGCGTTGACCGGGCCGGTCGCCGAGGCGGCGATCAGCGCCCTCAACGTCGACCTGCTCTTCCTCGGCGTGCACGGGCTCAGCCCGCGTACCGGCCTCACCACGCCGAACCTGCTGGAGGCGGGCGTCAACAGGTGCCTCATCGGCGCCGCCCGCCGGCTGGTGGTCCTCGCCGACCACACCAAGTGGGAGACGATCGGCATCGCCACCATCGCCCCGCTGGAGGCCGCCGACGTCCTGATCACCGACGCGGGCCTGCCGGCGGAGGCCCGCACCACGATCGGCGAACAGGTCGGCGAACTCGTCGTCGTGGACCCGTGACAGTGATCGACTCGGGTTTCTGAAAGTCGGGGTGTTCTCTTCGGCGGGACACCCCGACTTCTAGGAACACGAGTCGATCACCCTGTCACCGGCTCGCGGGCGTCTAGGGTTCGTCGACGGGCAGGCAGCCGCCGTCGTGGTCGGCCCGCCGCCCGCACCGCCGGCGCTCCGGCATGATCCGGTCGCAGAGAACCCAGTGTCGTACGTGCTGCGCGTCCTCGGCCGACACGGTGGTGCCGCCGACGTCGACCTGTGGCGTCGGAGCCAGCGACCGGGCGAGCCGACGGGCCAGGCTCAGCGCCTCGGTCAGGTCGGCGACCGCCACCGGCAGGTGGATCACATGCCGGGGTGGCGGTTCGGCCGAGTCGGTCGGCTCGGTGAAGGCCAGCGCGGCGGCCCGGGGCAGCGGTACGAAGATGCACTCCGGCGGGATCACCACTGCCGCCTCTCGGGCCAGGCGCTCTGCCGGGCCCGCAGCGCACGCTTGACCCGCGCGTTCTCCTCGCTGAGCAGCGCCAGATCGTGGTGCAGCGCAGTCAGGTCGAGCGCAATCCGGTGCAGGAACCGCCGCACCTCCCGGGGGTCGAGGCCCCGACGGCCGAAGCCCACGGTGGCGAACTGATGGTCGCGTACGTGCCGCGGATGCAGCCGGCCACCGTCGTGGAACGCGCCTCTGATCATCGGGCACCTCTCCTCATCGGTCGATGGGTGGGTCGGGGTCGCGAGAGCGCCCTTCTTCGTGGTAGGTATTCGGTCAAGTCGGTTCGGAGCCGGGATTCCGCATATCCCGACGCTCTAGTTGAGACCCGACGAGAGCCGGTATGCGACTGCCACTCGCGAGGCCGTCTCTCGTCACCTTCTCGGCTGTTGGCACAGCCGCGGTTGCCGTGTTGGCACCGGGTATCCCGGGGACCGGCGATCACCCTCACCCGGAGGCCACGTTTCCACTGGCCTCGGCATTGGTGCAACGACACCAACAAGTCCGTCATGAGGGACGTCGAAAGAGGGGACCCATGCCCGCCAGGCGTGAATCGTTCGTCCAGACATTGCGTGCCCAGTGGCTCGGCCAGCAGATGCGTCAGTTGCGGGAACAGCGCGGCATCACGCTCAAGCAGGCGGCCGAGTTTCTGGAGCGGGACTTCTCGTCCATCGCCCGCTGGGAGCGTGCCGAGTGGCCGTTTCGACGGGGAGTTGTCGAATCTCTCCTCGACCTGTACGGCGAGCACGACGGGCGGGAACGCAACCGCTTCCTCCAGCTCGCCGAAGACGCCTGGCGGACCGACCGTTGGGACGACGACTACGACGAGTTGGTGGACGCCTCATTCATCGACTTTCCCTGGTTGGAGACTAGAGCCGAGCGCATCTGCTCGTGGGATGCCTTTCTCATGCCGGGGCTCATGCAGACGGCGGCCTACGCGGAAGCCGTGATCCGTAACGCCGAGGGAGAACAGGCGACAGGCTTCTCGATCAGCAAGTGGCTGCAATTGAGGATTGACCGTCAGCGTGTGCTCACACGCGAGCCCGCCGTCCGGGTAGCGGCCGTCATCGACGAGAGCGTTCTTCGTCGACCAGTCGGGAGCCCTGCCGTGATGCGCGGCCAACTACAGCACCTCGCCGAGTTGATGCGACGGCAGAACATCGACGTCCGCGTTCTGCCGTCACGGGTCGGCCTGCACGCCGGGCTCGACGGCTCGTTCGTCCTTTTCCCGATGCCCAAGCCCTACCCCGAGGTGGCCTATGCCGAGACTCGGGGTGGGCGCCGGTTCATGGAATCTCCGAAGTCGAGACGTTACGCGCTTGCGTACCATCGCCTTCAGGATGTCGCGCTTGGTCGGCGCGAGACGGCCGAGCTGATCGCGAAGATCACGGAGGAACTGCCATGAACGAGGCACTGCCGGCCGTGGCCTGGCACATCAGCACTCAGAGCAACAGCAACGGCGGAAGCTGTGTCGAGGCGGGGCCGGTTCTGGACGGCTCTGGCCGGGTGGCGGTGCGCGACAGCAAGGACCGCGCGGCGGCGACCCTGGTCTACCCGGCAGACGGGTGGATGTCCTTCGTAGCCGGGGTGAAGGACGGCGACTTCGTAAGCACCGAGCCCTTGATCGACTCGGGTTCCTGAAACTCGGGCTGTTCCGGTCGTGGTGACAGCCCGAGTTTCAGGAACCCGAGTCGATCAAGAACTGGGTGGCGCTGCGTGCGGGTCGGCGGGCACCATCCGGTGGTGGGAGCGCGCGGGTTGGCGGACGTGTTCGACCGGGCAGTGCAACGGTTGCGTCGTACCGTCGAGAATGGCGACTCTGACGACGGCTCGGAGCTGCTCCGGCAGGCGGCCGACGGGGGGGCGTCGGCGGTCCGCCTGGCGGTCGGGCACCTTGCCGATCCGGACCGCGTCGTGCGCGCGGCGGCGTGCGACCTGCTCGGCTTCGCGAGCGACGTGCACGGGGACGACCTGCGCGCGGATGCCGCGGCGGCCCTGATCTCGCTGGCCGCCACCGAGACCGATCACGAGGTGCACTGCTCGATCGCCCGCGCGTTGGGCGCCACCTGCGACCCTCGCACCCTGCCGACCCTGGTCACGCTCGCGCGCAGCCCCGACAGCGACGTACGGTTCCAGGTCGCCGTCGCGGTGCCGGCGGTCCTCGACGATCCTCCGGCCGAAGCCGGCGAGGCGGTGCTGATCGACCTGTGCAGCGACCCCGACGCGAGGGTGCGGGAGTGGGCCACGTTCGGGCTCGGCTGGGTGAGCACCGCCGACGGGAACGCCGTTCGGCAGGCGCTGTGGGACCGTACCCGCGATGTCGACCCGGAGGTCCGCGCGGAGGGCGCCCGAGGGCTGGCCCGGCGGCGGGACGCTCGGGCGCTTCCCCTGGTACGCGAACTTCTCGCCCAGGACGAGGTCCACAACTTCACCTTCGAGGCCGCCGCCTACCTCGGTGACCCGTCACTGCTGCCACTGTTGGAGGGCTTCGATTCCGACGCCGACCGCGTCGCCGAGGCCCTGCTCGAGTGCGATCCGGTGCGTCGTTCCCAGCGCGACGAGTCTGCGTGGCGGCTCTTCGACGCCATCCACCGCCGTCGCCCCGACCTGCGGCTCACCATTTTCGGCGAGCGGTGCGACCTCGGTCTGCACCTCGACGTCACCGGCGGCTCGGGCGTCACCGGCCACTGGTTCGCGGATGCGCTGCTCAGTCGGGCAGGGAACGATCCGGATCGGGCCGCCGAGCTGGTGATTACGGCGGTTCAACGCTGATCGACTCGGGTTTCTGAAAGTCGGGGTGTCACCACGACCGGGAGACCACGATTTCCGTGAACCCGAGTCGACCAAGCGCGGGAAGGGGGCGCGGACACGGCGCGCTTCACAGCCACCTCACAGGGGGTCTGGATAGGGTGCCGTTCGAGTCAACGTCCGACTCCAGCCTGGAGCGGTCGGCGTCGCACAGGAGTTCCGATGGTCTTCAAGAAGATGTTGAGCGCGTTCGGTGTGGGCGGTCCCAGTGTGGACACTGTGCTGACCAACCCCAACACCCGGCCCGGCCTCACCCTCGACGGGCAGGTCAACCTGGTCGGCGGTGACGCCCCGGCGGCCATCGAGCAGGTGGTGATCGGTCTCGTGACGCGGGTCGAGGTCGAGGGGCACGACACCGAGTACGCGGGCACCATGGAGTTTCACCGGATGGCGGTGAGCGGCGCGTTCGAGCTGGCCCCGAAGCAGCAGCTGTCGATCCCGTTCCAGCTCCCGGTGCCGTGGGAGACCCCGATCACCGACGTGTACGGGCAGCGCCTGCACGGCATGACGATGGGCCTGCGCACCGAGCTGGCCGTCGCCCGAGCTGTCGACAAGAGCGACCTGGACCAGGTGGCGGTGCACCCGCTGCCGGTGCACGAGCGGATCCTGGAGGCGTTCCAGCGCCTCGGTTTCGGGTTCAAGCACGCCGACCTGGAGCGTGGGCACATCCGGGGTGTGCAGCAGACGCTGCCGTTCTACCAGGAGATCGAGTTCTTCGCCTCCCCGCAGTATTCGAGCAGCATCCGCGAGGTCGAGCTGACCTTCGTGACCAGCCAGCGCGGCGTCGAGGTCATCCTGGAGTGCGACAAGCGCGGCGGGTTCCTCAGCTCCGGGCACGACGTGTTCGGCCGCTACCAGGTGTCGCACGCCGACGCCGACCGGGTGGACTGGACGCAGGTCGTGGACGGCTGGCTGCGGGAGACGACCTCCCACTACGGCAACCTGCGCGCGCAGTACGGCCACGGCCACGGGTACGGCCCGGGTCACGGGCACGGCCGCGGCGGAATGGGCGGCATGGTGGCCGGCGCGGCGCTCGGCGTCGCCGGCGGCATGATCGCCGGCGAGATGATCGAGGACGCCTTCGAGGGCGACTTCGGCGACTTCGGCGGCGACGAGTAACAGCCACCGACGACAGTGGCCTCCGGGAGATGCTCCCGGAGGCCACTGTGTTCCCGTACCACGGGGTCAGTGCTTGCTGCGCTCCTTGCCGGACCGGCGCGCGGAGCCGGCCTTCGACAGACCACGGCTGACCAGGTAGCCACCGGTCAGAATGGTCAGGAACAGCCACGCCTGGCTCGGGTTGTCGATGTTCAACCCGTTGGTGGTGCCGCCCCGCCAGAACGCGGAGATCACCAGCAGCGCGACAGCGGCGGCGTAGACCCAGAATTCCGTCGTCAGGAACGCCTGCTTGGTCTCCGTACCCGGCGACGGCATCGGGTCGCGGTGCCCGTCCCGCATCGACGGCATCTGCTGGGTCGGCATGTCCCGCATCGCGGCGGGGTTCTGCGGGTCGTTCATGGGCCGGTTCATCGGCCGGGTGGAAGCAGCCTGCGTGCTCATCTGGTCCTCCTCAGGATGCGATGAGTCGTTCCTGCTTTTCCCTCGCCCCGCTACCGCGTGTCGGCCACGGCACGGTTGGCTGTCATGGCGGGGACGACCATCGACTACCCGACGCCGCCGAGCAGGTAACACCGATCGCCGGCCGGAAAAATCCGGCCGGCGATCGGGCTGGTCGGGGTCAGCGCAGGCCGTTGCGGATGGCCACCCGCACCAGCAGGTCCGGGTCGTCGGTGATGAGGCCGTCGACGCCGAGGTCGATCACCCGCTGCATGACCGCCGCGTCATCGACGGTGTACGGGATCACCTTCAGGCTGTCCCGCGTCTGCAGGGTCCGGACGTCCGGTCCGTGGAAGTATGCCGGGTTCTCCCGCAGGTACCAGTCGGTCGAGGCGACGGTGCCCTGCTTCGGGTCGTGCACCTGCCAGTTGGCCGACACGGTGCCCGCGCCCGCGGCCCGGGTCAGCCTGCCCAGGTCCTGGTACTTCCACCAGTCCAGCCCGCCGGTCCACGGGCTCTTCACCGACGGGTCGCCGTACACCGCCTGGAGCGAGCACTCGTCGGCGAGGCTCGCGCACTCGGCCGGGCCGTACTGCCAGACCAGGGCGACGGTGCCGATCCGCCGGTCGAGCTGGCGGGCGTACGTGATGGTGCGCCAGTCGAACGACTGGATGGTGGCCCGGCTGGTGAAGCCGGCCCGCTGGATCGCGTCGACGAGCTTGCGGGTGAAGCTGCGGTACGGCTCGGTGTCGTTCACCACCGGGCTGATCTTCGTCTCGATGTTCATCCCGATGTCGGTCCGCCCGCTCGCCCTCACCAGGGCGAAGACCTCGTCCAGGGTGGGGATCCGGGCGCCCGGCGCGGGCACCTGGGCGGGCAGCTCGGGCAGCGTCTTCGTGCCGCAGTCAACGGTCTTGAGCTGCGCCAGGGTCAGCTCGTGCACCGGCTTGCCCACGTACGGGAACATCGGGTCGTTACGGCGCACCGGCCTGGTGTCGACGCAGTGCGACCCGTTGACGGTGCGGTCGTGCAGCACCACGAGCGTGCCGTCGGCGGTGACCCCGGTGTCCAGCTCCAGCGTGGAGATGGCCCGGTTGGACAGCGCGTTCGCGAACGCGGGCAGGGTGTTCTCCGGCCGGGTGGCCCGACCGCCCCGGTGCGCCTGGATGTCGAACGGGGCCGCGTACGCCTTCGGCAGCCGGTAGCCGCGCTGCGCCAGCACCCCCCGCAGCCGGTCCGGGTAGTCGGTGATGATGCCGTCCACGCCGTCGTCGATCAGCTTGGTCATGGTCGGCACGTCGTCGACGGTCCACGGGATCACAGTGATCCCGTAGCGGTGCGCCCGCGTGACCATCTCCTTCGTCACGTACGGCTGGTAGCCCGGGTCGGTGACGGTGCCGTTCTGCGGCATGCCGTGCACCGGCGAGAAGGCGCTCGCGCCGAAGCTGCGGATCGCCTCGATCGGGTCGCCGCCGAAGTCGTCGATGTCCAGCCCGCCCAGCCACGGCGAGGCGCCCGGCTGACCGGTCTGCAGGAAGTCGTAGTTGGTCAGGGCGACCAGCGGCAGCTTCGGCTCGACCTGGCGCATGCGCATCAGCGCGCCCCAGTCGAAGCTCTGGATGGTGACCTGCCTGAGCAGCCCGGCGGCGCGGACCTCGGCCGCGGTGACCTGGACGAACTGCTCGCGGGGCGCGGTCTCGGCCGGCGCGCCGGCCTCCACCTTGGTCTCGACGTTGAGCGTCACGTCCTTCGCCCGGTAGCGGTTCACCAGCGCGAAGACCTCACGCAGCAGCGGCATCCGGGCGCCCGGGACGGCGAGCTGGCCGGGCTTGTCCGGCAGCGTCTTCGAACCGCAGTCGAGCGAGCGCACCTGGGCCAGGCTGAGCGTGTTGACGTACTTCCCGACGTACGGGAACTCCGGGTCACCCGGCGTCACCGGGGCGGTGTCGACGCACTTGGCGCCGCTGACCTTCCGGTCGTGGGTGACGACGGCCTGGCCGTCCTCGGTGATCTGCACGTCCAGTTCGAGGGTGCTCACCCCGAGTTGCAGGGCGTTGCCGAAGGAGGCGAGGGTGTTCTCCACCCGCAGCCCGAGGCCGCCCCGGTGGGCCTGCACGTCGAATGTCCGGTCCGGTCGCGGCTTCGCCTGGGCGGGCACCGCGAGCCCGGTCGTCACCGTCGCGGCCACCAGGGCCGCGACGGCGGTACGGCGTACTGTGCGCACGCTATCCCCTCCTGCCGGCGGGCATCTCCCACCGGTCGCCGGCCAGCATGGGCAGCGCGGGCGGCGGGCAGGCGGCCGGTGGGCGGCGCGCCGGTGAACCGCCGTGGACGACCTCAGGGCCGGGCCGGGTTTGGTCGGCCGGTGGCCGGGCACGCAGTCGGTTCCACAGCTTCTGCGAGGTGATGGACGTGCGTGAGGACGACATGCGGCAGGACGCCGCCCGCGAGGCCGAGGACCGGATCGCCGGCGGCGTGTACGGCAAGGGCGCCCTCGACGAGGTGACGGTGCCCCGCACCGATGTGGAGAGCCAGATCCAGCGCGACGACCCGCTCGATCCGGCGGACGAACGGATCGATCCGCGGGTGCTGCACGACGGCGGTCCGGTCGGCGGGCAGGGCGCGGTGACCACCACCGGCGGCACCGCCGGGCCGGCGAGCGTACGCCGGGTGGCCCGGCAGCCGGAGCGGCACCGGGGCATCGTCGCCCCGACCACCACCGGTGACGCCACCACCGGCGGCCTGAGCACCCCGATGGGCGGTGGCACCAGCGACCAGTCCACGTCCGCCACCGGCCCGGCCAAGTCCATCCGGGACCGGTCCTCCGACTGACCACCCCGCGCCGCCCCCGTTCGACAAGGGTGTCGGCGGGGGCGGCGCGTCCGTCGGTCAGCGCGGGCGCAGGACGCCCAGGCGTTGGGTGGCACGCGTGAGCGCCACGTACAGGTCGCTGCGCCCGCGCGGGGACTCGGCGACCATCCGGTCCGGGTCGACCACCAGCACCGAGTCGAACTCCAACCCCTTGGCCTGGGCGACGGTCAGCACCACCACCCGACTCTCCAACTCCGGGTGCTCACCCACCGCGGCCTCGGGCACCGCGGCGGTCACCGCCGCGCCCAGCTCGCCCACCCGGCCCGCCGGCACCAGGACACCGAGCCGGCCGTCGGTCAGCCCGGCCGCCTCCCGGGTGACCTCGGCGACCAACTCCGCCGCCAACCGCTCGTCGGGCACCGTCCGGTCCCACGGGGGTACGCCGCTCTCGCGCACCGAGCGCGGCGGACGCAGCGCCGGGTCGATAGCGGCCAGCACGTCGGCGGCGACCGCCATGATCTCGGATGGGGTGCGGTAGCTGACCGTCAACTCGGTCAGCCGCCACCGCTGCGCGACGTACGGGGCGAGGGCGTCCGCCCAGGACGGTGTGCCGCTGAGCGCGCCGGTCTGGGCGACGTCCCCGACGATCGTCATCGACCGGCTCGGGCAGCGGCGCATCAACAGCCGCCAGGCCATCGGCGACAACTCCTGCGCCTCGTCCACGATGACGTGCCCGAACGCCCAGGTCCGGTCCGCGGCGGCCCGCTGCGCGGTGGTCAGCCGGTCCGCCTCCTCCTGCCGTTCCAGCAGCCGGTCGGCGTCGATCAGGTCGGTCACGCCGAGGATCTCGCCGCCCTCGGCCTCGTCCTCGACGTCGATCGAGCGGGAGCCCCGGGCGATCTCCAGCACGCCCTCGGCGTACTCCCGTTCCATCATCCGGATGCGGTCCCGCCGGGCGGCGGCGGCGCGCTCGTCCTCGCCGAGCAGCTCGGCGGCCTCGTCCAGCAACGGGACGTCGGCCGGCGTCCAACCCCCCGGCTCCCGGTGCAGCAGCGCCCGCTCGTCGGCGCTGAGCATCGGCGCGGCGGCGGCGATCCGGTCCGGGTCGGCGTACAGGTCGGCGAGCAGCCGCTGCGGGGTCAGCACCGGCCACAGCCGGTCGAGCGCGGCCTGGATCTCCGGCTCCTCACGCAGCTCCCGCCGGATCTCGGCCCGGTCGGCCTCGTCGAGGAGGTTGTCCCCGCCCAGCGGGTCGGCGCCGATGCGTTCGGCCACCTGCTCGGCGAGCGCGTGCACGATCTCCACGTCGAACAGCGCGCGGGCCAGGTTGTGCGGCCGGTCGATTCGACGCACCCGGTCCCGGGCGGCCCGTACGGTCTCCGGGTCGAGGGTCAGCGTCTCCCGCTCGACCTCGATCTCCAACGGCTCGTCGGGCACCCACTGCCGGTCCCGCACGGCCAGCGCCACCACCTCGGCCAACGCCGCCCGGCCCTTCAGCGCCGCGGTTTCGGCCGGTTCGGTCCGGCGGGCGTTCACACCGGGAAAAAGATCAGCCTGGGTACGCAGCAGCACGCCGGTCTCGGCCAGCGTCGGCAACACCTGGGAGATGTAGCGCAGGAAGGTCGCGTTCGGGCCGACCAGCAGCACGCCCCGGCTGGAGAGTTCGCGGCGGTGCGTGTAGAGCAGGTACGCCGCCCGGTGCAGCGCGACAGCGGTCTTGCCGGTTCCGGGGCCGCCCTGCACCACCATGACGCCCGGCAGTTCCGCCCGGATGATCTCGTCCTGCTCGGCCTGGATGGTCTCGACGATGTCGCGCATCCGGCCGGTCCGGCCCGCGTTCAGAGCGGCGAACAGCGACGCCTCGCCGGTCAGCTCCTCGTGGGCGCCGGGGGAGGCGGTGTCGATGTCGAGCACCTCGTCGTTGAGCCCGGTCACCTTGCGCTGCCGGGTACGCAGGTGCCGACGACGGCGTACGCCCTGGGGGTTGGCGGCGGTGGCGAGGTAGAACGGGCGGGCGGCGGGGGCCCGCCAGTCCATCAGCAGGGGGTCGTAGTCGCCGCTGGTGTCGAAGATGCCGATCCGGCCGATGTAGCGGCGGGAGTCGTCGTCACCGTCGAGACGGCCGAAGCAGAGCCCGTTCTCCACGGCGGAGAACTGCTCGACCTGGTCGGCGTACATCGCCACCGAGCTGTCGCGCTGTGAGCGGTCCTGGAGGGTGCCGCCGGTGTTGCGCAACTCCGCGGTGAGCCGGCTCGCGGCCTGCTCACGCAGCCCGTCCAGTCGGTCGTAGAGCATCGAGACGTACTCCTGCTCGCGACCGATCTCGTCGTCGAGCGGCAATTCGCCGGAACCGCCGGAGTGCCTTGACAAGCCGTCTCCCTAAAGATTAGAATCCTTTGCAGGAACGGCTTTCAGCCGTTCTTTTTTGTGCCCTCGAACTGTTGAAGATAGCGCGTTCCGCCGGTCCGCACCAAGCCGGTCGGTCCGGCGCGCCGGTGATCGCGAGGTGGCGGCGACATGATCCTGCGAGCCGGCCAGCGAGTGGTGTTCATCGGCGACAGCATCACCGACTGCGGGCGGCGCGACGCCGCCGCGCCCTACGGCGACGGCTACATGAGCCTGGTCCGTGCCTTCGTCGACGCCCGGCACCCCGAGCTGGAGCTGACCTGGGTCAACCGGGGTGTGAGCGGGGACACCGTGCGGGACCTGGCCGCCCGCTGGGAGGACGACGCCATCGCCGAGCGCCCCGACTGGCTCGCGGTGCTGATCGGCATCAACGACATCTGGCGACACTACGGTGACCGGCCGCACGAGGCGGTCGGCATCGAGGAATACGAGCGCACCCTGCGGGACCTGCTCCGCCGGGCGGTCACCGCCACCGGCTGCCGGTTGATCCTCGGCGACCCGTTCTTCATCGAGCCCGACCGCGCCGTCCCCCAGCGCGCAGACACCGACCGGTACGCGGCGGTGATGGCGGGTCTGGCCGCCGAGTTCGACGCGGTGCACGTCGCCAACCAGGCGGCGTTCGACAGGGTGTTGGCGGTGAGCCCGGCGCGACGCTGGGCCGACGACCGGGTTCACCCGTACCTGCCCGGCCACGCCGTGCTGGCCGACGCCTACCTCACCGCCCTCGGCGCGGTCGCCCACTGACCAGGGGTGCGTCGCGCACCCCGCGCGTGGTCCTCCGCGTGCCCGGTGGCTGGATGTACTGAAGAGCGGTATACCTCACAGGCATATTCATACCCATGAGGTATACCGCTCACCAGCGTGTCCGCCCCGACGCGGAGACCGTGCGGATCAGCCGCGGGCGACCTGGTAGAGCCGCTCCGGAGTGACCGCACCGGCCAGCACCCGACCGTCGTCGGTGAGCAGCACGGTGACCAGCTTGCTGCTGAACAACCGACCGCTACCCCAGTCACCGCTGACCGCGGGCAGCCCGCCGAGCAGCTTCGCCACGTCGACGTCGGGTGCGGCGCCGGTCGGCTTCGCGCTGGCCGGCCTGCCGCCGGGGCGGGCGTCGACCCGGGCGACCAGGACCGTGGTCCAACCCTCGCCCACCGCGCGGACCGGCGGCTCACCGCCGGGTACGCCGTGGCCAGGGCGCTCCGGCGCCGGCCGCTCGGCCTTCTCCTCGGTGACGGTCACCCCCGGCGGCGGGTTGAACCGGAACTGGTCGGCGTCGGGGCGACGGTAGTCGACCTGCGTGAAGGCCACCTCGAAGGCCGGCTTGTCGCTGCCCTTGGCGAGCACCTCGAAGCGCAGCGGCACGTGCTGCCTGGCGTCGATGGCGATCCGTAGTTGGTGCACCAGCGAATCGGTGTCGCGCGGCTGGAGCACCAACTCGTACGCGTCCTGACCGGCGACCGTCGCCGAACGGCCGACGCTGACCTCGGTGCTCGGGTCGATCGCGCCCAACGCCAGGTCGGCGGCCTGCTGCGGGGTGGCCGGCAGGTTCGGCACGCGCTCGGCGGCGGGCTTCACGGCCCCGGGGTCGCCCAGCGTGAGGTGGCGGGCGGTGTTGGTGTGGCTCTGCCAGGTCCACACGTCCCGGCCGTCGCGGATCAGGTCCTGCTCGCCGAGGGTGTCCAGCAACGCGACCCGCTGCTTGTCCGGGCCGGAATACCAGACCCGCAGCGTGTGCGTGCCGCTCAGCAGGGTGGTCAGTTCGTTGCCGGGCACCAGCCCGACGAGTTCTGGCAGACCGAGGTCGGCGCGCTGCACGACGGTCCCGGACAACCCCTCCAGCCGGGAGGTCTGGAGATCGACGAGCAACTGGGCGGCGGTACGGGGCGGCAGGCTCGGCTCGGCCTCGGCGGCGAACGTGCCGACTGCTGCGCCACCGCCGATGACGGCGACGGCCGCGGTGGCCGGGACCAGCCACCGAAGGACGGGACGGCTTCTCAGGACGGACATGGTGGCACCTCCTGAGCCCATCCTGCCCCCACCCTGCTGTGAACGCGCTGAGGACGCCGAAGGATCGATTGACCCGGGTGGCACCCTTGAGCTGTGCGTGTGCTGGTGGTGGAGGACGAGGCCCGGTTGGCGACCGCGCTCCAGCGTGGCCTCCAGGCGGAGGGATTCGCCGTGGACGTGGCCGGGACCGGCCCGACCGGGCTGGAGGCGGCCCGACACGGCGGGTACGACGCGATGATCCTCGACGTGATGTTGCCGGGCCTCTCCGGCTACGAGCTGGTTCGGCGGTTGCGCGCCGAGCAGCACTGGTTGCCGGTGCTGATGCTCTCCGCCAAGGACGGCGAGTACGACCAGGCCGACGGCCTCGACTGCGGCGCCGACGACTACCTGACCAAGCCCTTCTCGTACGTGGTGCTGCTGGCCAGGCTGCGGGCGTTGCTGCGTCGGGGCGCGCCGGAGCGGCCGACCGTGCTGACCGTCGGAGACCTGCGGCTGGACCCGGCCCGCCGGCGGGTCACCCGCGCGGACACCGAGGTGGCGTTGACCGCGCGGGAGTTCGCGCTCCTGGACTACCTGATGCGCCGCCCCGGCCAGGTGATCTCCAAGGTCGAGTTGCTGGACCACGTCTGGGACGCCAGCCTGGAGACCGCGCCGAACGCCGTCGAGGTGTACGTCGGCTACCTGCGACGCAAGCTCGGCCGGGACCGACTGGAAACCGTTCGGGGTGCCGGCTACCGGTTGGCGACGTGACCACCACCGGCCGGGCGTCCGTCGCCCGGGGGTGGCGCCGCTGGGCGCCGATGCTCGGGCTGCGCGGGCGACTGCTGGCGATCGGCGTGTTCGGCCTCACCGTCGGGCTGGCCCTGGGCGGGATGGTGCTGCTCGGCGCGCTCGGCTACGTGCTCGAGCGGACCGTCGACACCGAGGCGTTCCGGACCGCCGACGCCGTCGCGTTGCTCGCCGCCGAGGACGCGCTGCCCGATCCGCTGCCGGTGGCCGGAGGACAGGTCCGGGTGCAGGTGATCGACGCGCAGGGGCGGATCCGGGCCGCCTCGATCGACGCCGATCGGATGGTGCCGATGGTCCGGCCCGAGCGGCTGAACCGCGACGGCCGGCAGCGACTGGAGGCGGCGGCGGAGCGGGTCGGGCTGGTCGGCCCGGTCCGGGTGGTCGCCGTGCCGGCCGGCACGGCGGACGACCCGCGCTTCGTGCTGGTCGCCCGTTCGATGGCCGACGTGCGACACAGCATGCACGTGGTCCGGACCATCCTGTTGATCGCGTTTCCGCTGCTGGTGGCGGTGCTCGCCGCTGTGGCGTGGCGGGTGGTCGGCGCCACCCTGCGGCCGGTCGAGGCGTTACGCCGAGGCGCCGAGGAGATCACCGGGCGGGCCGGCGCCGGTCGACTGCCGCTGCCCGCGTCGGCCGACGAGATCCACCGCCTGGCGGTCACCCTCAACGGCATGCTCGACCGGCTGGAGTCCGCCCGCGCCCGTCAGCGGGCCTTCGTCTCCGACGCCGCCCACGAGCTGCGCAGCCCGTTGACCAACATCCGTACCGAGCTGGAGGTCGCCCAGCGACTGGCGGACCGCACGGACTGGACGGCGGTGACCAGCAATCTGCTCGCCGACACCGACCGGTTGAGCCGGCTGGTGGACGACCTCCTGCTGCTGGCCCGGCTGGACGAGACCCCGCCGGTCCGGGGGACCGGTCCGGTGGAGCTGGGCGCCCTGCTGGCCGAGGTCGCGGGCCGCTACCCGTCGCCGCCGGTGCGGGTGACGCCGTCGGCGGGCCCGCTCTGGACGGTCGGCAACCCCGACGAGCTGCGGCGGGTGCTGGCGAACCTGGTCGACAACGCGGTGCGGCACGCGTACACGAGCGTGGTTCTCGCGGCCGGGGCCGGCGGACCCGGCGCCCACCTGGTGACGGTGACCGACGACGGCCCGGGGATTCCCGCGGCGGACCGGGAACGGGTCTTCGACCGGTTCACCCGGCTGGACGACGGGCGCGCCCGCGACGCGGGCGGGGCCGGTCTGGGCCTGGCCATCGTCCGGGAGCTGGTCCGGCGCGCGGGCGGCACCATCAGCCTGACCGACGCCGCCGACCAGCAGGGGCTGCGGGTGCGCCTGTCGCTGCCGGCGTTACCGGCCGACGAGGACTGTCACCCCGGAGGGGACGCCCGGTGACGGCGACCGGGCGGTGCGCGGCGCGGCGGTCGGGTCAGCGGCGGCGGGTGCAGACCTGCGGGGAGCGGGCCACGGTGTCGGTGGACCAGGCGACGGCGACGGTGAAGCAGAAGTCGTTGGTGCGGTTGAGCGCGTAGACGACGAAGCTCGTCGTGCCGGCCGGCAGCGTCGCGAAGATGTTGTGCGGCTGGCCGGTGCGTCCACCCGCGATGACCACCGGGCCCTCGCCGCCGGCCGGGTAGGTCCACTTCAGCGCGACGCTGTCCCGGTTGTCACGCAGGGTCACGTCGCTGGGCGGGGTGCCGGGCGACACCAGGGCATCGGCGGACGGGGGCGCCGCCCCGTTCGCGGTCGGCGCGGGGCTGGTGGTGGGGGAGACGCTGGCCGGTGGCGGGGTGGGCTCGTCGTCGCCGCCGACCCGGGCCACCCCGGCGATCACCGCCGCCGCGCCGAGCAGCACCACGGCCACGCCGGCCACCAGCACCGGCACCAGCCGGTTGCGCTGCTCCGGCGGGGCCCGGTGCACCGGCACCGGCAGCAGCCGCGACGGGGTGTACGGGTCCGGCGGCGCGTACGGATCGGTGGGCACGTCGGGTCGGCGCAGGCGGTACACCCCGGACTGCTCCGCGTCGCCGCCGGCCAGGCCGACCACCGACGGGGGAACCGGCGGCTCGAAATGCGCCGCGTCCTCCTCCGGCGCGGGCGGCCAACCGACCCCCGTCGACCCGACCGGCTCGTCGGCGGGTGTCCGCGGATTCGGCACCGCGCCACCGGCGGCCGCCGCGTGCTGGGGCGTCGACGGCTGGTAGCCCGACTCGGCCGACGGCCCCTCGTGCGGCGGCGTGCGGGCCGCCGGCACCACCGGCGTGTCGCGGGCCGTGGGCGGGTTGTCGGCGCAGACGTGGTCGGGATTGGCCGCCGCCCGGGCCAGGGACGCCACCTGCGCGGCGAGGGGGTCGTCGGCGGGCAGGTGTTGCCGGCACAGCTCGCGGGCGAGCGCCAGGTTGTCGTGGGCCTCGGCGAACTGCCCGCAGTCCCGCTGCATCGCGCCGAGCCGCGCCAGCATCTTGATGCCGCTGGGGTGGCCGTCGCCGTACACCTCGCGGTGCAGCTCCCAGGCGTCCTGGAGGCGGTCGCGGGCCACCGTGCACTGGCCGCGCGCGTACTCCACGGTGGCCAGGTCGGCGTGCGCGGCGAGCACCCGCAGCGACTCCGGGCCGTCCTGCGCGGTCAGCTCGATGATGACTTCCTGGTAGAGCCGTGCGGCCCGGGAGTGGCTGCCGACCCGGTGCAGCACCGCGGCCAGGGTCGCCGCGGCGGCGACCGTACGCGGGTCGGCGCGGCCGTGCAGTCGGGTGGTGGCCGCGTACGCGAATGCGGCCCAGCCACGGGCCGAGTGCGGCTCGCCGAGCGCGATCAACACCCGCGCCTGGAGGCTGGCCGCCTCGGCCAGCTCGGCTGTGGCGTTGGCGGGGCGGGGGTCGGCGTCGGTGAGCGCGTCGGACAGCAGTCGCTGCGCGCCGGCGAGATCGCCGGCTGACACGAGGTGGTGCGCCTGATCAGTCAGTTCACCGAAGCCGGAGGACACGCCCCATCGTGCTCGTCTGACGACGGTAAGTACAAGACCCGGGCCGGTGTCGATTGGTCAGGATCCGGTCAGGTGCTCGGCCAGGGTCTCGCTGATCCGGCGTAGTTGGTCGACCTGGGCGGGGCTCAACGCGTCGAACAGGTGTCGGCGTACACCTTCGACGTGGCCGGGCGCGGCGGCGGCGAGGGTGGCGAAACCCTCGTCGGTGAGGACGGCGATCTGCCCGCGCCGGTCGGTGGGGCAGTCCTCGCGACGGACCCAGCCGGCGGCCTCCAGCCGGGCCACGGCGTGCGAGAGCCGGCTGCGCGACGAGCCGGCGGCCTGGGCCAGCTCGCTCATCCGCAGTTGGCGGCCGGGGGCCTCGGAGAGCTGGACCAGGATCTCGTAGTAGGCGTGCGGCATGCCCGCCTCGCGTTGCAGCTCCCGGTCCAACGTGTCCATCAGCACCCGGGAGGCGGTGAGGTAGGCGCGCCAGGTGCGTTGCTCGTCAGGGTCCAGCCAGCGGGTCATGACAGTCATCATACCTCTTGTAGTTGAAGGCTCAACAAATTCACGCTAGTCTCGGGAGCATGGGTATCCACCGGCTCAACCACGCGGTCCTCTACGTCAGTGACCTCGCCCGCAGCGTCGCGTTCTACACCGACGTGCTGGGCTTCCGTCCGGTGCCGATGACTCCGGACGGCTTCCGGGGCGCCGCCTTCCTCCAGGCGCCCGACTCCACGAACGATCACGACCTGGGCCTGTTCGAGATCGGCGCCGCCGCCGGGCGGTCCACCGCCGGTCGTGCCACCGTCGGCCTCTACCACCTCGCCTGGGAGGTGGACACCCTCGACGAGCTGGCCGCCACCGCCGAGCGGCTCGCCGCCGCCGGGGCGCTGGCCGGCACCTCCGACCACGGCACCACCAAGAGCCTCTACGGCAGAGACCCGGACGGTCTGGAGTTCGAGGTGGTCTGGCTGGTCCCGGCCGACCTGCTCGACGACACCGCATTGGCCGCCCGCAAACGGATCGGTCGGCTCGACCTGGACGCCGAGCGGCGGCGCTACGGCGGGCAGACCCACGGTGGGGTGGGGATCTCCGTCCCGGTCTGACCCGCCGTACGGTAGAACGGACCGATGTCTACCGACTACCTGCGCGAGCTGCTGGTCCGCCAGTTGGCCACCTGGCTGCCCACGGCCCTGCGCCGCTCGCGGCGGGCCACCGTCGCGCTCGCCGGCGTCGACGCGGAGGTCGCCGAGGCGGTGTTGCGGTTGGTCGGCGGCCACGCCGACCACCTGCGCGGCCGGCAGCTGACGCTGGTGGTGCTGGCCGACGGCGCGCCCGAGCTGCCGACCCGGCTCGGCCCGGTCGAGGCGGAGCTGCCCGCCGAGGTCACCGTGCACCTGCTGCCCGGTGACCCGGGGCGGCTCCCGGTCGCGATCAAGGCGGCGGGGGCGGCCGGCGCGCCGCTGTTCTCCTTCGTGGACCTGCCCGGAGCGGTGCCCCCGGCCCTGCTCACCGCCGCCGCCAACGGGCGCGCCGGGGAGCTTCTGCTGCGCACTGACCGCAGCGCCCGGGCCGCGCTCGTCGCCGCCGGGTTCCCGCTCGTCGCCGAGGTGACGCCGGTGTTGCCGGCGGATGCGTCGATCGGGCTGCTCGCCCACGCCAGCCGATCCGACCGGAGCCTGGAGGTGGTCCGGGACGCGCTCTGGACGGTCGGCGCCGCGTTCGACGTCGGCTACCGCGATCCGAGCGGCGCGTCGGTCGACGTGTCCGGCACGCCCGATCTCGAACCGCTGGCCCGTGAGCTGCTGGCCGAGCTACGCCGGGGCGGGTCGCGCCCGGTCACCGAGCTGCGCCGGCACACGGTGACCGCGACCGTCTACCGGGCCGCCCACGCCAACCAGGCGCTGACCGATCTGCTGGACGCGGGAGAGGTGCGCCGCGACCGCGACGCCGGCCGCCTGGCCGGCGACGAGCTGATCACCCCAACCCCCTAACCCGGTCCCCCAAGCCACGCGATCTTGCAGTTCCTGTCGCGGCATAAGGGATGTTCCTCGTGAAACGGCAACCCAAAGTGCAAGATCGCCGGAGTCGGGCCGGGGTGGGGTGGGGTGGGGGCGGAGACGCCGAGCGGGGTGCCGGTGCGTGCACCGGCACCCCGCTCGGCTCCCGGGAGGCTACGACCGGGCCTTGTCCTGCTTCCAGGACAGCGGGCCGGGCAGGTCGACTCGGTGCGCCCGCGCCTTGGAGTTCCAGGACCAGCGCCCGATCTTGATGCTCCACGAGGAGAAGCCGTTCTCGGTGAAGTTCAGGATGATCGGTCCGTACTTCTTGCGCTTCCGAAACATGAGGCCCATCGGGAGGTCTCCCCTCGTCATCGTTCCCTGCCGTGTCGAGATCGAACATTCCCGAACGGGCGACTTCCGAAACCCTCTCGCCGTCCGGCCTGGACGGTGCCGGGCGCGACCTTCAATCCTTATTGAACACACCTCGGTAGACGCTGTTCGGCGCTGTGAGCCTGGTCAGCGGGGCTGCCACGCGTCCGGCAGCGCGGTCAGCCTGCGCACGTGCGCGGGCAGTCGACCGCTGACGATCTCGGCGAGGCTCACCTCGTCGACCACCCGCCGCACCGCGGCGCGGACCGCCACCCAGAGGCCGGGCAGGTTCTCCGCCGAGCCCTCGTACCGCGTCTCCTCCGGGCGCAGCCCGCGTACCCCGGCCAGCGGGCCCTCGACGGCGCGCAGCACCGCGCCGACAGTCACCTCGCGCGGCGGGCGGGCCAGCGTGTAACCGCCCTCGGCGCCGCGCTGCGCGCGGACGAGGCCGGCCCGGCGTAGATCCGCCAGGATCGCCTCCAGGAACTTGCGGGGCATGTCCTGCTCCGCGGCGATGGCCTGGGTGGACAGCAACGATGGGTACGCGGTGGCGAGGCTCAGCGCCGCCCGTACCGCGTAGTCGCCGCGCGCGGAGATCTGCACGGTGTCATCATGCCCGCCCCGGGCCGCCGGGCCGGGCAGCGGGCGGTCCGGGTCTCGCGGTGTGACCGCCGTTGGTGGTCTCGACGGTGCCGGAGCGGAACCGCCCGCCGTTGGCGCCCGTCGGCTCGGCCGGCGGTCGCTGGCGGACCACCCGGTTGCCCGCCGGCTGGTCGCGGGCGGCCCGGAAGGCGCCGGGGCTCACCCCGACCTCGCGGGTGAAGAAGCGGCCGAAGTTCGTGGGCTCGGAGAAGCCGAGGTGCCTGCCGATCTGCGCGATCGGCTGGTCCGTCGCGGCCAGGAGGCGAGCGGCCTGCAACGCGACCCGCTCGTCGATGACCTGCTTGGCGCTGCGACCGGTGACGGCCAGGCAGGCCCGGGTCAGGGTACGCACCGAGCACCCGAGGCCGGCGGCATAGTCCTCCACCCGCCGGGTGTGCGGGTAGCCGTGCTCCACCTCCCGGTGGAACCGGTGGAACGTCTCCTCCTCGGGCCGGGCCGGTGACCGGTCGGCCTGGGCCAGCGCCAGCCGCAGCAACAGCACCGCCAACTGGTGCCGCAGCAGCGCGCGGGCGGTGGGACCGTCGGGGTGCCGCTGACAGTCCACCACCAACTGGCTCACCTCGTTGATCACCGCGTCCTCGTCCTCACCGGCCAACTGGCGCCAGGTCACGGCCGTGGCCAGGTCGAGGTCGACGTCGCGCAACGCGTGCGGGTCCCAGGCCACCACCGTCGCGTCGAACTGTGGGCCGACGCAGCGCAACACCTGACCGGGGCGTACCCGTAACAACGTGCCGGGCCGACAGGGCAGCGGGTGGAAGTCCAGCTCCGCGTCGCCGTGCCCACGAGTGGTCAGGATCAGCAGCTCCCGCTCGACGATCACCGGGCGACGCCAGCCCGTATCGCCGGCGAGGCCGGCCAGCGCGAACGTGGCGATCTCGTCGGTGCGGGGGGACGTTCCGATCGGCGGCGCGGGGGAGGGACCGGTGAAGAGCATCGCTAGCGACGGTAGCCCGAACCGCAGGTCATCGCATCCCGGTCGAGCCAGGGGGCGGAATCCGCGGGAAACCGCGGGCTTGTCGCGGTCCCGGTGGTCGGGCTACGTTACCCGGCGGTAGTGCCGTCCGTTGGTGGGGGAACCACGCCCGCCGGGCCGGCGAGCCCCGCCGACTCGCGATGGGATGGGCATGACGCAGCTGTTCTCGGTCGAAGGAAAGACGGTACTGGTCACCGGCGGATCGCGGGGGATCGGCCTGATGATCGCCCAGGGCTTCGTCCGGGCCGGCGCACACGTGATCATCTCGTCCCGTAAGGCGGACGTCTGTGCGGCGGTCGCCAAGGAACTCTCCGCCGAGGGCCGCTGCGACGCCATCCCCGTCGACCTCGGCGACGACGCCGGCGCCGAGGCGCTGGCCGCCGCCGTCCGCGACCGCTTCGACCGCCTCGACGTGCTGGTCAACAACGCGGGCGCGACCTGGGGCGCGCCGCTGGAAAACTACCCGGAGGCCGCGTTCGACAAGCTCTGGGCGGTCAACGTCAAGGCCGTCTTCCGGCTCACCACCGCGCTGCTGCCGGCGCTGCGCGCCGCCGCCAGCGCCGACGACCCGGCCCGCGTGATCAACATCGGGTCGATCGACGGCATCCGGGTGCCGTGGATGGAGGTGTACGCGTACTCGGCCACCAAGGCGGCCGTGCACATGCTCACCCGCAGCCTCGCCCACCAACTGGCCGGCGAGCAGATCACCGTCAACGCGATCGCGCCCGGCCCCTTCGAGAGCAAGATGATGGCGTTCGCGCTCGACGACCCGGAGAGCCGCGCCGCGATCGAGCAGCAGGTCCCGCTGGGCCGCATCGGCCGCCCCGAGGACATGGCCGGCACCGCCATCTACCTGGCCTCACGGGCTGGTGCGTACCTCACCGGCGCGGTCATCCCCGTCGACGGCGGCATCACCACCCACGGTTGAGCACCGGCTGGCCCCGGGGCGGGCTGTGCGCGTACCCCCGGGCATGCCGGGGCCGCGCGGACTCGGCAGATCCGCGCGGCCCCGGTTCGCTCGTTTCAGCGACCGGCGAGCAGCCGGTTCACCGCCGTGTCGACGTCCAGGTGCTCGGCCTCCCGGCCGCGCGGGACGACGACGTACGTGCGTCGAAGGAAACGCACCAGGACGCTGCGCGGCACCTCGAAGAGGGCGTTGCCGTCCGGTGACGAGAGGGCCAGCGCGACGAAGTCGCCGCGCGGTGTGGCCCAGGGCCAGACCCGCACATCCCCGATGCCGGCCGGCTCGTCCAGGCCGGTGACCAGAAGTTCGCGAGCGAACGACCAGCTCACCGCCTCACCTCCGGCCGATTCGGCATGGAACAGGACATGGACCGCATACGGGTCAGCAGGGTCGTAACGCAGGCTGGCACGCACCGGCAAGGCGGTGGCGTCAGGCGCGACGAGCCTTAGCGACGTCTCGACCTCTACGGTCGTCGGTCGGATGACACTCATGGACGTTCTCCCCCCGGCACCGCTGCGGAACGCGCGTGTCCCGCTTTTCCCATACTCAGGTGCTACTCCTGGCTACGCTCCGCCATACGCTGACTTCACCCAGTGGTGGGAAGGGGGACGGAAAGCCCGCGTGAATGTGAGGATTCATGTAGGATTTCCGGTTCTGCCCAGTGCGTGATGCCGCCCGGCATCGGGTGGCTCAGTCGTCGACTTACTCCGGTAACGTCCAGTCGGGCGTTGCAGTGACGGGCCCGAGCGACACTGGGGAGTGAAATGGTGGCGAACCGATCCTCAATGGATCCGGCGACGGCACCCGGCCCACCGAAAGTCGCGGTCCGGGCAGCCGAAAAGCGGGGGTACGCAGTGCCGAAGGAGCAACCCGAGCTGGCCAGACGGTCGAAGCCCGGCGGCGGTGGTGTCGACCGCCCCGGTGGCGGTGGCGCTCGTGCCCGCGGAGGCCGGGCCGGCGCCGGCGGCGGTCGTGGCGGTGCTGGCGGCGATGCTGGTGGCGCCGGCGGCGTCGGTCGCGGTGGCGGCGTGGCCGTCCAGGACCCGCCGCGTCGTCCCCGCTGGCGGGAGCGGATCGCCCTCACCCTCGAACTCATCCGGGCCAATCCGACCGGCCGGATCGCGCTCAAGATATTCATCGCGATCGCCGGGGCGCTCGTGGTGACCATCGGCATCGCCCTCATCCCGCTACCAGGGCCGGGTTGGCTGCTGGTGATCGCCGGGCTCGGCATCTGGGCCGTCGAATACCACTGGGCCCGCCGGCTGCTCGGCTTCACCCGCCGCCACGTCCACGGTTGGACGCGCTGGGTGACCCGACAGTCACTGCTGGTGCGAGTCGTGCTCGGCTCCGTGGGGCTGGTCTTCGTGGCGACAGTGGTCTGGCTGTCGCTGAAGTACAGCCTCGGCATCGACGTGATCGCCGAGGCGATGCACTACCTCGCGACGCACTGACCCCGGATTTCCGGTCCGGTTCCACGATCGGGTAGAGTCAGTGTCGCTGAGGGCGATTAGCTCAGTGGGAGAGCGCTTCGTTCACACCGAAGAGGTCGCTGGTTCGATACCAGCATCGCCCACCCTTAGTTCGCGCAGGTCAGAAGCCCGTTGCCGGCTCAGTCGGTAACGGGCTTCGCCGTATGTGCTGCTCACATTGGGAGCAGATTGGGAGCATGGCGCTGCCGCCGATGGTTGCCTGACATCTCTAGAGTCCTCGTCTGGCGTTCGTCGACGTCCGTCCGCTCGGGTCCATTGCTGGTGAACTCCCTTCGCGACCAGGTTGGATACATCTCAAACGGTCGGTCCTCGGCGACTGGAGTCCCCGCAGCTGACCGGAGCACCCGTACGTGTGTGAGGAGGACACGCGGGTCGCAGGAAACAGCAGCTCGAACGGCGGAGCGCCCCACGCGCGTGAGGAGGCCGGAACGCCCAGAGCGTGCGCGGGAGATGCGCGCATAAGGGGCGTGGGCCGTCGACGCCTGCCACAAGGCAACGGGGCAGCACGTCCCGGCACCCGCCGGAAGTAGAGGCAACGCGGTTTGTCGAGATCGCCGTCCTCAGCGCTGTCGGCTCCGTCTGAAAACTTCAGGCGGAGCCGACAGGCCCATTGAAGAGAGCCAGTCCCATCGACGTACCGCTTTTGGCCGTCGGTGCTGCTGTCGGTATGGCCCCGGAAGGCGAGACTCAAGTTCCATCAGCAGTTTTCTGACCAGGGCTCCTGCTGGGAGACCTCTTCGGGATGCTCGGAGGCGTCAGCGTTGGCACCTCCCGGCGGCAGCAGAACGGTGTCCGCGCATGGCCGAAGGGCGGCCCGTCGTCGCGGCGGGCCGCCCTTTGTCCAAGCCTCAGACGGGGGGAAACGCCCTGACCAGGCGCTTCGGGGTGGAGACCTCTCGGCGGACCCGAAGCCATCAGCGTTGGCACCCCGAGGAGGGGGTAGGGCGGCGTCCGCTCAGGCCGATGAGCGTGCAGCTGATCTGTCGAGATGCGCTCAGCCTCCTCTTCGGAACGGGCGACTGATCACGTGCTGCTGATCTGCTGCCTCACTTGGGTGAGTGAACGTTGTGCGACGGAGGTGCAGGGCGAAGGCGGTGATCCAGGTCCAGCCAAGTCCGATGGTGAGACGCTGGTACAGGCCGCGGTGTTCGGAGACGGCCAGACCTTGGATGAGTAGAAGCATGGTCACGCCGGCTATTGCGCTGATTATCGCCCAGATCCAGGACCGACGCCGGGCAGAGTGAAACGCCCAGGTGAAGGTCAGGAGCGGTAGGGATAGGAAAACAACGCTGCCTGCGGCGTTGTGGGCGGTGCCGTGCCAGGTGTGCCGGGCCTGCCCGGCGACATCGGTGGTGAACAGCCCGGACGCGATGAGGGCAACACCGAACAGGCCGGTCAGGGCCGCCGCGATCCAGGCGGCCGAGCGGGGGTGCAGGACGCGGCGTATACCGAGGGCGAATGCCACGAACAGTGAGCCGCACACGAGGAAGTTGGTGATCTGGATCCATCCGGTCGACCCGAGTGCCAATTCGCTGGCGGCTTGGCGGATCGGACGGTATCCGGGCTGTAGCGCGCCGCCAACGAGGATCACGATGACGAACAGAGGCCCGGCGGCGGCGCCGCACGCGAGGAGCCGCCGGGTGGTGACGTTTTCCTTCATGACTCCATTGGGCGTGCGGGACCGAACTTGTGGTAGCGGCCGCCGTCGGTCGGTGTGGCGACGATGGTGGCGGTTTCGAACCTACTTTCGTCGGTATGGGCAGGACGGGGTGCTCGGTTCCGGCCTACCGTTGCCGCCGTGGTGGGAGTTGGCTGGAGTTGGGCGGAGCCGGTCGTGAAGCGGGATGACTTGCCGAGGCGGCGGCTGGTTGACGCTGTCGTGGTGGCGGTCGCGTTGCTCGCCGGTCTGGTGTTGCTGGCCGGGCCGACCGCCGACCTGCCCGGCGGCTACGGCCTCACACCGGTGGTCTTCGCGGCGACGGCCGGCGCGCTGTTTTGGCGCCGGAGCGCACCGGTCACGGTGGCCTGGCTTGCTTTCGCTGGCAGCGCCGTCCTGGCCGCCGTCGAGACCCTCGCACCGGGCGACTCGATCCGGCCGGGCGAAAACACGATCATGTTCCTCACTCCCGCCGCCCCGTTCGCGGCCTACGCGGTCGCGGCCTACGCCGCTCGTCGCGTTCGAGGCTGGGCGGCGGTGGTTGCTCTCGCGGCTGCGGCCACGGCACCGTTGCCGCCGCCTTGGGCGCGACTACGCTCCGGCCTGGTGCTGCTGGGTGTGCCGGTCCTTCTCGGCCTTTACCTGGCAGCACGCCGCCGCATGGTCAACATGCTGCGCGAGCGGGCCCGGTGGGCCGAGGCTGACCGGTACGCCGCAGCCGAGCGGGCCGCCGCAGGTGAACGTGAGCGGCTCACCGCCGAGATGCACGATGTGGTGACGCATCAGGTCACCCTCATCGTGCTGGAGGCCGGGGCGCTCGGGCTGACCGCAGCCGATGTGGCGACTCGGGTGGCCGCGGAGCGGATCCGAGAGGCCGGTTGCGCGGCACTCGACGACCTTCGCGACCTGGTCCGGGTCCTGCCTGAGCAGCCGTCAGTCCGGGAGCCGGTGCCGGTACTGCTGCCCGATTTGCGACCACTGGTAGGCCCGGCGGCTCTGGAGGTGACGGGTACCCCGGTGTCGGTGTCCCCAGCGGTCGGGCAGGCGGTGGTCCGGGTCGTCCAGGAAGCGCTGACCAACGTGAGGAAACACGCGCCGGGTGCCCGTATAGAGGTGGGGGTGCAGTACGAGGGCGGCGGCGTGCGAGTTGTTGTCCGCAACGGAGTGGTTCGGTCGACGGCGGATGCGCGGCTGGCCGCTTCCGGGTCGGGAACCGGGCTGCACGGGTTGCGGCGTCGGGTCGAGTTGCTTGGCGGCACGTTCATGGCCGGGCCCGAGCCTGGCGGCGGTTTCACGCTGCGGGCGTGGCTGCCCGGCGTACAACACGACGGGTCGTCATGATCCGGGTCGTGGTGGCCGATGACGATCCGTTGGTCGGTGCGCACCTGCGCACAATCCTGGCGAGCGCCGGCGACATTGAGGTGGTCGACATCGTGGCAGACGGGGCCGCGGCGGTAGAGGCAGCCATCCGGCACCGTCCGGACCTGGTCCTGATGGACCTGCGCATGCCGGGCGTCAACGGACTGGTCGCCACTGATCAGATCGCCGCCCTGAACCCGGCCCCGTTCGTGGTGGTGCTGACCACGTTCACGGCCGATCGGTATGTGGCTGCCGCGCTGCGCGCCGGAGCCAGCGGGTACGTGCTCAAAACCACGCCGCCGCGCGAGTTCGTCGACCTCATCCGCACCGCCGCCGCCGGCCACACGATCCTGCCGCCCGGTGCGGCCCGGGTCCTGCTGCCCGCCGGCCCGTCGGTGACGCTGCCGAACAGCCTGTCCGAACGGGACCGGGAGATCCTGACCGGCCTGGGCCAGGGCCTGACCAACGCGCAATTGGCGGCCCAACTGCACCTCACCGAAGCCACCATCAAGGGCTACGTCTCGCGGGTCCTTACCCGACTCGGCTGCACCAACCGGACCGAGGCGGCCCTCCTCGCCCAGCGCGCCGGACTCGTCAAGTACGAATAGTCCGAGGCCAGCGGCACGCGGGATTCGCTGGTTGACCGCTTGATCGAGTGCACGCTCATGCCGCGATCTGCGCGACTGCGGCTGAACTGTTGGACCCTGGTTGAGCCGTTTCGGGAGCCCGCTCACTGTGAGGGGGCTCCCCGGAGCCTGGCCCGGCTTGAACGGTGCTGCCATCCCTGGTCAGTGACGTGCGGTACCGGCGCCGCACGTTGGGCAGGCCGGCCTCCGAGGCTAATGCGTCCAAGACCTGATGGAGGATCCATTTACATCGGGGATTGTTCCCGCTCTCCATTCTGGTAGGCCCGACCGTCAGCCATGGTCGTAGCGGCGGGGAGGTGGCTTCTGCGGTCGCCGTACCTCGGGCCAGTGTCCGCGATTCCGCGAGAAACGACTGCGGGATTAACCATCGCCGGTCGCCCGCCGCAGCTTAGTTGTGACGACGATCTGCCGGGCGGCGGCATGGACTGCGGCGGCCAAGTCATCGACGGTGATGCCGGCCGGTGGCGGCACGAGTGCATCCGGGTCAGGGTCGACACCGTCAAGGCGCAGCAGGGCGTGGAAGTGCACGCCTGCCCGGCGCTGCATCTCGGCGACCTTGCCGTGCGACACCCGGACCGGCGGCACCCGGCGCACTGTGCCGGAGCCGGTGGCGACCTGGACGAAGGGGATGCCGCGACGTCGGCAAAGGGCGGCGAGGTGACGTTCGACGGCCTGTTTGGTGCGCCGCCACAGCTCGCCCGAGAAGTAGTTCCAGACGGCCTGGTGCTCGTGGTCGTAGCAGTCCAGACACAACGGCTGCCCGAGCCGCGGATCGTCGGCGTCGTGGCGGACGAAACACGCCGCGAGCTGCCCGTGCTGGCAGGTGCCGGCGGCGCTTCGGGCGCGACACGGGGCGGGCCGGCAGTCGCAGCGCTGCCGCGTGGCGCAGGTGTGGCGGGCGACGTGGCGGTGGTGAACCGCGCCGAAGGACGGGGCGGTGAAGGTGGCGAAGGCGACTGGGTGTCGACCAACCGAGTCGGCTACGCCCTTGCCGCCGGTCAGGCCGCAGCGGACAACCTGGTAGGCGTCGCCAGCGTAGACCCAGGCGCAGTCGCGGCACTGCGATTCGCGGCGGTTGCCGCACGCCTTGTAGAGCGCGTGGTCAGGCAGCTCGTCGGTCTGGAGTTGGCTGGTAATGCGGCCCGTGGTCGTCTCGACGGCCGCGAGGGTCCCGGTAAGTCGGATTGGCCGAGCGCAGCCGCCGGCAGCGGCGATGTGCTCAAGCCAGCCGGAGAATTCCGGGGTGGCGGCGCGGTGCAGGGCTTGGGCGTTCCGGCCGACGGCGAGGCCGGACCGGTGCAGAGTGAGCGGGGTGGGCACGGTCTTCTCTTCAGGGGGTGGCAGGGACGGGAGACGAAGCACCACCAGCCGTGGACGTTGGTCCGCTGGTGGTGTTCGTCGTGTCTCCTGGCACCGCCGGGAGGGCGGCTGACGCCGGAGGGCGGGTTCGTGGTGGTGCCACGTCCCGCCGATGGTTGTGTCCTCTCGCGTTCGTCGAGCTGGTGATGAAGGCCGGCACGGGTGAGGAGCCTGGAATGTCGGCATCGGAGCGGTTGCCGCAGGCTGTCCCCACCCGTGTAGGTGTGCGAACCCGGGCCATCGCGGACGGCAGTTATGCCGTGCTGGGCCGCTCAGTGGATTCGGAGAACCGGCACGGCGGCTGGTGCGACCGGGAGCCGGCGGGATGTGACCCGCATCAGCGGCAGGAAGGCCGCTCGGCATCTCCGAGGTCGAGTCCAGCGATTCGGCAGGAAGGCCGCGCTGGCGTGCTCGACGAGCGCCAGAGTAGCACCGGGTGCCGACACGTCAACCTGCCGTGATGTCCTCGGATGGAGGTGGGGCGGCTGGCTGCCGGCGGTGTAGGAGGACTTTCTGTACGTCTATCAAGGCGGCCCCGAGACGGGCCGCAAGCGCCGCCGCCTGGGCGCGCGTCCGTCTCTCCAGTTATGGAGTTCAAGAAGACCGACAGCGGCGGCGAGTTGGAGTGAGGCGGCCGGGACGCGCTGGCGCCATGGGCGCCTGCGGTGAACGGCAAGGTCGAGATCGGCCTCGAGGAGGATGGGGTTCACGTCAGCGTCGACCGGGACGGCTTCCCCCATCTCGGAGTCATTCAGTACAAGCCTGATACCGATCCGATGTTCCTCGCCAGAGACCGGGCACGCGGCGGGCCCGAACTCATGGCGCCGTTCGTACCCAACACGCACGACCAGTGGATCAACGGCCAGCGCCCGCGGCCAAAGTCGTGCTGCGTGACGGATGTCTCCGGATGATCAGGTGGTTGGTTAGAAATCTCGCGCTCTGTGCCGGGCTGCTCCTGGTGGCGTGCCTATTCTATGGAGCGGTGTACGAAGGCGCGACTGCGAACTCAGTGATTCGGAGCATCCTGGTAAGGGTTGGTGTACCGACGGCACTCATGTCCGTGCTGCTGTTCCTCATCGGCCAGCGGGTCTCGCCGGCCGCTTATCGGCTGGCGGCACTCAGCGGCGCCCTTGTCGCAGGCTGCGCCGGTCTGCTGGGGGATTACCGGGTGCTCACCGTTCAACTCACCACTCAGGTGGTGTTCGGGACGCTGATGTCGAAACCGAAACCGAAACCGAAACCGTAGCCGTAAGCGATCTGTGTAGCGTGGTGGGGGCGGGGTGACGGCTCCGCCCCCACTCTCGTGCCGCCTGCCGAAGTGCCAGCCGGTGTCGAATCTGGCTGCCCGCACGGTTGCTAAAGTGGACCGCATGCCGCGCATCGAGATGACTACGACAGTCCGGGCGACTCGCGAGGCCGTGTTCGACGCGAGTGTGGATGTCGATCTGCACACCAGGTCCATGGGCGCCAGCGCCGAACGAGCGATCGATGGCGTCATGACCGGCCGGTTGAAAGTCGGTGACACGGTCAGGTGGCAGGCGGTCCACTTTGGCATCCCATGGCGCATGACCGTGCGGATAACCCAATTCCGTCGGCCGTCGTACTTCGTCGACGAGCAGGTCCGTGGCCCATTCACCCAATGGCGCCACGAGCACAACTTCATGCCCGATCCAACAGACCCGTCCATCACTGTCATGCGGGACGTCATCGGTTTCATTGCGCCGGCAGGACCCGTAGGGGCCGTCGTGGCACACCTGATTTTGAAGCCGTATCTTCAGCGCCTCATCGGGCGCCGTAATGCGTTTTTGGCGGCGTCTGTCACCGGGAGCGCGTGCACCACTGAATGATCGCCCCGTTGACGCCGCTGGGGCGGCTCTCGTCCCTTAGGTTCACGACGCCCGCCTGTGCTGAATCGACGTCTTCCGATGCATAGGCTCCGGCAAGCCGTAGCACCTCATTACGACATGAGGAAGTGACGAGGCGAAGACGCTTGTCGCGGGCCGGTTCGTGCGGGCCGAGCCGCTGGCGACGGGCCGGGCAGTTCGAAGAGGGCTGCTGTCGGAGGTCAGACGAAGGCCAGTTAGTCCTCGGTCATCGCGATGACCGTCTGTTCGATGCGTGCCGGCGGCTCGTTGGGTGAGCACCCCTCAAGACATCCGGATCTGCCGGCGACCCAGCCACCCGAATCTGTCGCCGACCGGGCGGACGGCAGTCACAGGCGGGCAGACGCGGAGTGCGTGCGTGGATGTTGCTCCTCATGACCTGGTATCAGTCGCAGTGGTCTGCTGCTGCCACACAGCCCGGCGAGGCCCGAAGTCGGATTGGTTCGCCTTTCCGAGGCCTGCCGCCCGATCTGGCCTCGTTGGGCCATACGTATGGCCGACTCCGCGACGCGTCGATGATCGCTGGCGTTGCCAGATGGTTTCCTGTCCCGTCTCTTCATTCCGCGCAAAGTCCGACGCGCTGTTCATCCGGTCCGATCGGCGAAGCGGGTGGTCCGCATGGCTGTCCGAAGAGCGTGCGTAGGGCCAGCTACGATGCTTCGCGGATCGCCAACCCAATAGGCGCGTTGAAGTATCACGCGGTCGAGCGGCCCATCACGACCGCGCTTCACAACAGTGGTCCTTCGGCGCGCCGGACGACCCCAAGGGCCGCATCGGCAACCGGCTCAAGCAAACCGAGCGGGGCACGCCCACCGGCACGGTGACCACCGACTACACCTACCCCTCCCCGAAGGCGAACCAACCACACCGCCTCGACGGGTGGAGCCGAACCGACAACACCGGCACCACCACCGGGTCGTACACCTACGACGAGTCCGGCAACACCACAACCCGCCCAGGCCCGGCCGGCCCGCAAACCCTGACCTGGACCGTCGAGGGTCAACTCGACAAACTGACCGACAGCACCGGCACGAACTCCTACACCTACGACGCCTCCGGCAACCGACTCATCGCCAAGGACGCCACCGGCAGCACCCTGTTCCTCGGCGACCAAGAAGTCCGACGCAACGCCAGCACCGGCCAAGTGACCGCCACCAGGTACTACTCGTTCAACGGCGAGACCATCGCCCAACGGACGCTCACCGGCATCACCTGGCTTGCCAGCGACCACCAGGGCACCGCCCAAGTCAGCGTCGCCAACGACACCAACCAGACGATCACCCAGCGTCGACAAACCCCGTACGGCGCACCCCGAGGGGCCGCGGTGTCCTGGCCTAACAAGCAGGGCTTCCTCGGCGGCTACCAAGACCCGACAGGCCTCACCCACCTAGGCGCCCGAGAATACGACCCCACCATCGGCCGGTTCATATCCGTCGACCCGGTCAACGACCCAGGAAATCCTCAACAACTTCCGGCGTACACCTACGCCGCGAACAACCCCACCACCTACAGCGACCCCAGCGGCCGCATCATCGCCGAATACGCCAGAGTCGACGAGCCCGGCGGCAATTGGAAACAACTCTGCTCAGGAGGCATAACCGGCTACGAATGCCAAGCAATCGTCGAAGACGGCAAGAAAAACAAACAGACCCGCCGTGATAAGGGCATGGTCAACAACAAGGCCGTTCACGAACTCCTCGACGGGCTCGCCTTTATCCCCGGCCTGGGAGTAGCTGCGGATGGCGCCAACACCGCCCTCTTCATTTACGAAGGGGATTACGGCACCGCCGCCGAGGCGCTCATGCCGGGCCCTTCAATCTGCGCTGCTGCCAGAAGCGTCTGCAAGAAGGCCGAGAAGGAGCTAGCCGACAAGGCGCAGGCTCTCATCGGGCGGGCTACCAAGGGTAAGGTCGACCCTAAGATCAACCCGGGCAAAGATGCCAGCGAGATGGCCCAAATCAAGTCTGAGGCACGGGACAAGGGCTTTTCGGTAACGCCGAAGCCGCCAACAGTGCCAGGGAAGAAGCCAGATGCGGGCAACAAGGGCAAGCCGGCCAAGAACGACAGCGGGACGACCGCCAAGAAGGAAGGCTGCAAGCACAGCTTCGATCCCGCGACTCCGGTCCTCATGGCCGACGGCAGCGCTCGCCCCATCGCTGAGGTGGCGGAGGGTGACGAGGTCCTAGCGCATGACCCGGAAATAGGGGTCACCTCCGCCCAAGCGGTAGAGGCGCTACACGTCAACCAGGATGAGGCCCTCACGGACCTGTCAGTCCGAACTGAGGACGGCACATACACCACCCTCAAGACGACCCAGCACCACCCGTTCTGGAGCGACAGCCGGCGTGAGTGGGTTGACGCCGCCGACCTCCGACCGACGGAAAGACTTAAGAGCGCATCTGGTGACGTGACAACGGTTGCCGAGGTATTCACCTATCAAGGTGACAAGGTCATGCGCGACCTCACGGTAGCCAACATCCACACGTACTATGTGCTCGCCGGCACAACCCCGGTACTCGTCCACAATTGCCCTTCTGGGGTAGGCGGCGATGAAGCTGCTGAAGCGACCGTTCGAATGCGGCACTACACCAACTCTCGTGGCGCTGCTGGCATCATGGAGAGTGGCGTTATTAAAGCCAGCGACCAAAACAAGGTGTTCATGGTGCCCGCGCGAGGGAAGCCGATGAGCCCGCGCGATGCTGAGGACACTTTGGGTATTGGCCGTGGTCGTGGCCGTAAAGTCATTGAGTTTGATGTGCCGGCCAGTAGTGTAAGTAGTAGATCTAACCCTACAATGGGTATCACCGAGTGGGTGGCCGATGGTGATTTGCCAATTTCTAACGCCAGGGTGGTTCGATGACTGAGGGCGACGGCAAGCATTGCCAGCTGAGGGTCGATGAGGCGATCCAGGTCGCCACCGACCTCAATGAGTTCGTCGTCGCATTCGACCAGATTCTTTCGCGTATTGCTTTTGGGGAAGCAAATTCGGACTTGCTGACTAGCTATTTCTCAGAAAGAAACGTTCGGCAACGACTTGCTTCGGCGCGCAGTGCGATCTTCGACGCTCTTGAGCAGGTGATTGGGCAGGAGGCGTCAGATAGGATTGCGGAAGAAGGTTACAGGCACTTCGACTGATCTGCTGCTGAAATTTCTATGCTGCCATCTATTCTCAATCTTTGTGACAGTGAGGTAAAGCCAGAGGATTGAGTGCAATTGGTGACGGAAGGCGTGCGACCTCCGCCTTCCGTCACCATTCTGGAAATCAGCAGGTGGCTCATACACCGGGCGAGGGCTGCGCTCGTGTACGCGGTGATGCACTGGCGTTGCTGTCGCGGTTGATGTCAGTTGATCAGACTGATTCGAGATCATCGAATAACCATCTGGATGCGTGTACCCGTCGGTATGCGCAGATTGGAAGCGCTCTGTTTCGCCTGGCGTGCGCGCGGGGCCGTCGGCCTTGAGCGCGCGTCAAAGGCTCGCCGTCGGCCTGCCTCATCACCGGCCACTGCTGGCGCCGGATATCGTCCTGACGGCCGTTGTGGTCGGCATAATCGTGATCCTTCTCGCGGGGTATGGGACGGTGCTAGTGCCGTGACCACGAACGTTCACGGTGTTGGATGACACGCCGTTCGACCTGTCGGGCGGACGGTGCCGCGGCGGTCAGGCTGTGGCGGTGGCAGATCTTGTACGTGTACGGCGGCTGAGTGACCACGAAGGTCAGCAGCTGCTCAGAATCACTCGCCGGGGAACCGGTTCGGCGATCCGACTACGGCGGGCGATGGTCGTGCTCGCGTCTGCCGGTGGGAACACGGTGCCGGCCATCGCCCGTCTGGTGCAAGCGGACGAGGACACGATCCGGCAGGTCATCCATCGGTTCAACGAAATGGGGATGGCCAGCTTGGACCCTCAGTGGGCGGGTGGCCGTCCCCGCCAGATCAGTCCTGACGAAGAGCAGTTCATCGTCGAGACGGCCACCACCCGCCCCGAGAAGCTGGGGCGTCCGTTCACCCGGTGGAGCATCCGCAAGCTCGCCGACCACCTACGCCTGCATGCCACCCGGCGGGTCCGCATCGGGCGGGAGCGGCTGCGGCAGATCCTGCACCGGCACAAGATCACCTTCCAGCGGACCAAGACGTGGAAGGAGTCCACCGACCCTGACCGGGACGTCAAGCTCGCCCGGATCGAGTACGTGAGCAGCCATTTCCCGCAGCGGGTGTTCGCGTTCGACGAGTTCGGGCCCCTCGTGATCCGTCCCCAGGCCGGCGCCGGGTGGGCGCCCGCGGGCCATCCGCACCGGCTGCCCGCGAACTACCACAAGCTGCACGGTGTCCGGCAGTTCCACGGCTGCTACTCCGTCGGCGACGACCAGCTCTGGGGCGTCGTCCGACGTCGCAAGAGCGCCGCGAACACCCTGGCCGCGCTCACGTCGATCCGCGCCGCCCGCCCGGACGGGGCACCGATCTACGTCATCCTGGACAACCTCTCGGCACACAAAGGCCTCAAGATCCGAGCGTGGGCGGCTCGGAACAAGGTCGAGCTCTGCTTCACCCCGACCTACGCCTCCTGGGCCAACCCGATCGAGGCCCAGTTCGGGCCGCTACGCACCTTCGTGATCGCCGGCTCGAACCACCCCAACCACACCGTCCTGACCCGGAAGATGCAGACCTACCTGCGATGGCGCAACGCCAACGCCCGCCACCCCGACGTCCTGGCCGCCCAACGCCGCGAACGCGCCCGCATCCGCAGCGAACGACAGCGACGATGGGGCCAACCCGCCACCCACGCAGCCTGACCCCAAACACCGTGGACGTTCGTGGTCACGGCACTAGCCGGCTGGGCTGAGCTGGGCGACCACTGACCAGATGACACGAAACGAGTCCGGGTGCCGGACCCACGCCGCCCCGGCCGACCCGCCAGGGCCGAGCGTCGGGCAGGCGTGGGTCCGGCGTCACGGCGCCCCCAGGGCTTGGTGACCACACCCGATCGGCCCGGGCGGGCCGTGAGTGCGCCCGGTCCGCGTCATCACGGCTTCCGGGCGGTCAGCACCATCCAGGTGAGCTGGTGACTCACACTCAGGTCGATCTTGGTGTCCCAGCGCTTCAGGAGCTGGTCGTACTCACCGCTGGTGAACTGCTCCAGGAACCCGTCACGGTCATTGACCAGGCGGGCGCGTCCTTCGACCTCCGATGCCAGGAGGTCCTCGGTGCGGTCCTCGGCGGTGACGTCGCAGAAGCCGACCCGCCGCATCATCGTCGCGTACGCCTCCTGGTTGACAAGGTGGAAGCCACTGGAGTTGTGGAGCTCCTCGAAAGCCGGCGAGGACGGCGATTCGCCCCGGCAGTAGTCGGTGACGAGGACCCGTCCGCCGGACCGCAACGCCGTGAGGAGCCGGGACCAGGCACGCTCCCTGTCGCGCTCGCTGAGGTACATGAGGCAGTCCCGGGTCCAGACCAGGTCGACCGACTCCGGGGCCAGCTCCATCGTGCACACGTCACCGGTCTCGAACCTGATGCCGTCCACCGGTTCTGCGGCCAGGCGGTCGAGGCAGAGCTGGGTCATGTCGGCGGAGGCGTCGACGGCTCGAATGTTCACGCCGTAGCGGGTGGCCATCCGGACCGCGTCACCGCCCAGGCCGCTTCCGATCTCGAGTACGTCCATCCCCGCCCAGACGGGCTGCCGGGCGATGAGTGCCTCGAAAATCTCGTCACTTGACGGGCCCTGATATCCGCTGCCGTAGATCCATTCCGAGCGTAGTGCGCCGCGGCGGGAGAAGCGCGGTGAGAACGGCCCGACCGGTGGGATCTCCTCGTTGACCATCATGGTGTGGTGTCCGCCTCTCTCCGGGGATGCTGCGGGGTTACGGCTACGAGCCACTGAAACTGGCGATCGTCTTGGCCACGCCCGGCAGCTCGTACTCGATGTGGTTGCTCGCGACCAGCAGCGGGTCCCAGCCGTAGGGATCTATGCCGAGGTCGCGCAGCTGGCCGGCGAACGTCAGCCAGTCCAGCGTCTCGCCAGGCTGACCGGCGGCGTGCAGCATGGCGAGCAGCTTCTCCGCGACCGCCACTGCGTCGTGCTCGCGACCGGCGCGTTCGATGTCGGCGCGGAGTCGGGCCAGGGCACGCTCCGAGTGGAGATCGTGCGCGGCGATGGCGGCATAGACCTGGTCGACTTCCTGTCGGCAGTCGTAGGCGGCCCCGTCCTGGAACGCCCCGGCGAGACGGGTGTGTAGCTGTGACAGCGCGGGTTCAGGAGTCAGGATCGCCAGTTCCCTCAGGATGTCCAGCGGTTCGTCGGGGCAGTGCACGTTGGCGAAGATGCGGTTGATGGCACCCAACGTCGACCGGAGACTCTCCGGGCTGCGCTTGCTCGGATCGGACGAACCCTTGATCGCGGTCAGGCGGCTACTGCGGGGAACCGTCGCGGTCAGCCGAGTGTCACGGAGAAACAGCATGAGGGACAGATCGAAACAGTAGACCCCTTCACCAATGGCCTTGCTGTCCTCGCTGATCGCGTTGAACTGGAAGCGCCACAGAGCCCGGGACATCTCCGGGGTGAGGTGGAATGGCACCGCCATGATTGGCTCGAAACCGTGCTGCCTGACGAACGCCAGACAGTCGTCGACCTGACGGCGGGCAATCGCATCCGGCTGGATCACCAGGACGGTGAGCTCGGTCAACAGCGATTGTAGGGCCGCGCCATGCGCCCGTTCGGCCGCGGCGAGTCCGGCGGTCAGATAGCCGCCTGTCTCCACCTCGTAGTGCTCGAGCTTGCCTGGCAACTCGGTCAGGGTCGCCGGGTCTATCGTCGTGGCTGACACGTGCCTACCTCCGCGTTTCCTCGGCCGCACGGCCGGTTCTCAGGTGTACTGGCAAGTTCTGTTGGGCCGGGCTGCTGCCTGCGAACAGCTCCAGCGTGTCCTCGAGCTCGGCGAGGAAGCGTTCCAGTGTCGTCAGGGACAGTTGGCCCATGTTGGCGACGCGGAAGTGGCCGGCGGCGAGCCTTCCCTGCCCGGCGTAGATGACGAACCCTCGTCGTTTGAGCTCGTCGTGCAGTCGCTGATACGGCACGCCGGGTGGCAGGAGCACGGTCGACACCGAGTTGGATCGATACTCCGGTGCTACCAGCAGCTCGAGTCCGAGCCGTTCCAGCCCGGTCCGCAGGAGCTGGGCCCGCCGCTGGTAGTCGGCCGACCGCGCCGGATACCCGCCCTGCTCGCGGAGTTCCTTGAGCGCGTCGTCGAGGGCGTAGTAGACCTGCACCGCGGGGGTGAAGAGCACGTCGCCCGCCCGCTGCGCGGCAAGGTTCGCGGCAAGGTCCAGATAGGTGCTCCTGGACGGGACAGCGGCTATCCTCGCCGCGCCCTTCTGAGCGCTGACGAGCACGAAGGACGCGCCGGGCAGGCCGTGCAGTCCCTTGTTCGCCGTGCCGCAGATGAGATCGGCATGGATGGTTCCCAGGTCCGGCTCCTCGTGGCCGGTGGCGCTGATCGCGTCGACCACGAAGACCGCCTCGGTGCCCGCGACGATCTCACCGATCTCTCGCACCGGGTTGATGAGGCCGGCGCTGGTCTCGTGCATCACCACGGCCACGGCGTCGATGTCGGGGTGCGTGGCCAGAACGTCCAGCACCGCGCCGGGATCGATCGGCTGGTCCCACGACGCGGTCACCTCGTACGTGCTGATGCCGTGTGCCTCGCACATGCGGCGCATCCGCTCGCCGTACGCGCCGTTGCTCAGCACGAGGACCGACCGGTTCGGGCGGACCGAGGCGAGCAGGCTCATCTCGACAGCTGCCGTTCCCGAACCGGAGATCACCACAGCCTCGTGGCTGTCCGCGAGGTTCAAGGCCTCCACCAGGCCGGACCTGATCGAACCCAGCAGGTGGGCGAATTCGGGCTCGCGATGGCACAGGTCCCCGCGCCCCAGGGCCGCACGGACACGCGCCGAGGTGTTGGCAGGCCCGGGGTTCAGCAGCACCAGGTTCTCGTCCGTCACGTCTCCTTCCTCCGGTCGCCGACGCGCTCGCGAACCCGTCGATGGCGCAGCACGATGTCCATCGCCTCCTCAGCGGTGGTGCGCTGCGGTCGCCCGTCGACGCGAAGGACGTGCCATCCCCACGCCTTGGCCGCGTCGACGAGATCCTGGGCAACCGCCGACTGGAGGTCGACGAACGCGGCCCTACCGGTCCGACCCGCCAACCACAGGTCTTCAGCTGGGCCCAGGCGGCCAAGGCCACGGCGCCACTCGTACGACCGCTCGGGGTCCGCGTCGAGGAGGATCCCTATGTCGGGCTGAAGGTAGGCATCGCCGTACGCGGTCCGGATCAGGTCCGAGAACCGGTCCAGTGTCTCGTCGGGGATTGCCGGGTCGGGCAGCTCCCGGGCGATGCGCAGCACCTTGGCGGCACTCTTGTAGCCGAAGCCGTCCGACAGGGCGATGGCTCCGCGCCTGAGCGCCGGCTCCACGGCCTCGGCCCGTACGATCTGGTCGATGGCGTACTCGGTCCACATCGTGGACACCGGCCCGGACCGTCGGACACCGGCCACGCTGTCGGGCAGCAGCTCGATGAACCGGTCGGTGGTCATTCCCTCGAACTGCAGTGGAATCACGGCGTCCACCGGCGAGCCGGACCGGTGCCCACCGCCGAACAGCAGCCGCCACGCCTCCAGCCACAGCCGTTCGAGACTGGCGCCGGGATAACCACCGGTGTCGGCTGCCTGACGGATGACCGACTTACGCCCGACATTCACCCACTCCAGGCCCGCGTCGTCGAAGGCACGGCCGAGGTGGGTCAGGAGCGACGTCTTCCCGGAGCCGTCGATGCCCATCAGGGCGATGGAGATCCCCCGTTGCTGCTCCATCGTCAGCGTCCGGTCTCTGCGCCCGAGACGGCACCACCCGCCACGCCCTTGAGGAACGACAGCTTCGAGAGGTAGCCCACCTCGACCTTGATGCCCCACTCGGTGAGGAGGCGCTGCACCTCCTCGCTGAGGCGGAAGAGCTCCGGCTCGACCGTCTCGGCCACCACACCGAAGGCCGCCCGGGACTTGTGGTACTCGATCTCGAGTTGCCGGAGAACCGAGCCCTCCGACCAGACCTCGTCCATCTCGAGACCGAAGTAGTGTCCGCCACGGGCGGACTCCACGTTGACGTCGAACCTGGTCCTGCGCATGTGGGGAAGGGGCCGAAGCTCGGCGCCCGGCACCGATTCCCGGATGTGGTCCTCGAACTGGCTGGGTTCGAGCACGACGCCCTCGACGCACCGCTCGAAGCGGCGCAGGGTGTCCTCGGCGAAGAACTTGTACTTGACCTCGTAGGTGCCGTCGTGCGCCGTCATGAACGCGATGTAGCCGGCGCGCTCCGGTGGACCGACGACCTCGAAGGTTTCCTGCTCATACGTCCAACGCTGCATCTCGTTACCGAGGTCCGGAACGAATCCCGGCAAGGCGCGACGCTGCACGGCGTCGGCGAGTCGGTGGGCGACCTCCCATGGCACCGTGTCGTCGAGCATGGAGAGCTTCAGCTCGATCTCGGTGTCGGCGTCGAACCGGACCGTCTGCGACGCCTCGTCGCTGAAGCGTGCCAGGAGTCCAGGCTCGTGGAGACAAGCGTGCTCGACGGAGCGCACGAGAGGCTCCCCAGCCGGGACGGGCCCGGCCCAGATCCGTGAGAAGAGCATGCCGGACTCACGGATGCGAGAGCACGAATAGACGGCGCGCTCGACCCCACCGTCGCCCGGCCACTCGGCGACCAGGAAGGTGGGCACCACGCGACCTCCGGCGGGCGTGATCGGCTCGCTCTGGAGCCGGTACAGATCACCGGTACGCCGGTCGAACGGCAGACCGGTGAACACGGCACGCGGAGTGGGAAAGGTCTGGTGGCGGTCGGGAGCCTGCCCAGCCTGGTCCCAGCCGAGGATCTGGTCGGCGACCACTTCGTCGTACGTGAGCCATTCGGTGGTGCCGGCGGGCTCGCCGGTGGCCGGCAGCCGAATCGCGGAGACGGCCGCCGATCGGGGCGCCTCGAGGCCGCGGAAGGCGACCGCGACCTCGCTGAACACCAACCAGCGCGTGACGTTGCTCAAGAAACTTCTCCCTTCGGTTCGGCGAGGACCGCTTCAGGCCGCCCGCTGCGATAGGTGTGCGCAGCCCACACCGCGGCTGAGACCGCCGCCAGCACCAGCGCCGGTGCCCAGAACCAGGCGTCGTCGAGGCGGCTGGCCCAGGCGTAGATGAACCCGGACAGCGGGATGGCGCCGGTGATGAACATGCGAATCACGGCGTTCACCCGGCCGGCAAGCTCGATCGGCACGGTCTCCTGCCGGTAGGTGATGGATGCGACGTTGCTCGCGCCGAGCGCGAACGAGATCAGCGTGTAGCCGGCGACCTTCACCGCCGGGTGCGGAATCGCGATGACACACAGCGAGGCGAACGACATGAGCTGGAACGCGAGGATGCGCCACTCGACCGGCCGGGAGGGGAACATGTGCGGCCCGAGCCGGCTGCCGAACGCACCGACGAGCAGGCCGGCCGCGAGCACGATCGAGATGACCACCGCTTCGATGCCGTCGTCACCGAAGGTCGTCACGAGCACCGTTTCCAGGTCTCCGACCGCCAGGTTGGCGGTCGCCATCGTCACGACCAACCACAGGATCGCGGGACGTACGACCCAGCGAAAACCGATCCCGAGATCCTCGCGCAGCCTCGACCGCGGTCCATCCTGCGGAATGCCGGGTAGCAGGAGGGCGGCGAGCCCAGCGGCGAGATAGAGGGCCGCGATGAACCAGGA